>NZ_SJER01000001.1:728844-1457689 GCF_004785955.1 Halostella litorea
CCGAAGCCCGGGGGTTCTCGGACCACGATGTCACCTTCGTGCAGTCCGTCGCGAACGTGCTCGCCACCGCGATCGGCCGGCACCGGGACGAGCAGGTGCTGCACCGCCAGCGCGAGCAACTCGCCGCGCTGAACGGGCTGAACGAGGTCGTCCGCGAGATCACCGACGCGGCCATCGAGCAGTCCACGCGCGAGGCGATCGAGGAGACCGTCTGCGACCGACTCGTCGAGACGGACTCGTACCTTTTCGCGTGGGTCGGCGAGACGAACGTCGCCAAACAGTCCGTCGTGCCCCGGGTCGAGGTCGGCGTCGACGGGTACGTCGACGAGGTCGACATCTCGCTCGACCCGGACGACGACCGGTCGGTCGGCCCCACCGCGCGGGCGCTCCGGACGGGGGAGGTCCAGACGACGAGCGACGTCCAGACCGACCCGCAGTACGAGCCGTGGCGGGAGACCGCCGAGAAGTACGGGTTCCGGTCCTCGGCGGCGATCCCGATCGTGTACGAGGACACCGTCTACGGCGTGTTGAACGTGTACGCCGAGCGGCCCGACGCGTTCGCCGAGCCCGAGCGGACGGTCATCGGCCAGCTCGGCGAGGTCGTCGGCCACGCGATAGCCGCAACCGACCGGAAGCGGGCGCTGATGGGCGACGAACTGCTCGAACTGGAGTTCCGCATCCCGGACGTCTTCGAGGCGGTCGGCGCCACACAGGAGGGCGACGGCCGCATCCGCCTCGACAGCGCGGTTCCGGTCGGGGACGGCGAGTTCCTGGTGTACGGGAGCGTGACCCCGGACGCGGTCGAGGACCTGAACGCCATGCTCGAGGCGGCCCCGCACTGGGCCGACGTGACGGTGGACGACGCGGAGGCGGACGACGAGACGGTCGGGTTCGAGGCGCGGCTGGCGAACCCGCCGGTGCTCGCCACCCTCGCGTCGATGGGCGGCTCCATCGACGAGGCCGTCATCGACGACGGCGACTACCACATGCGGCTCCACCTCGCGCCGAGCGCGGACGCCCGGCAGGTGATCGACGCCGTCCAGGAGGTCTACCCGGACGCGGAGATGGTGAAGCGGCGACAGCGAACCCGGGAGGACGACCCGACCGAAAGCCGCGAGGCCGGGCTGGACGAACTGACCGAGCGCCAGCGGACCGCGCTCGAAGCCGCTTACCACTCGGGCTTCTTCGAGTGGCCGCGGGACAGCTCCGGCGAGGACGTCGCCGAGTCGCTGGGGGTCAGCCCCGCGACCTTCCACCAGCACCTCCGGAAGGCCGAAAAGGAGGTCCTGGGGGCCGCGCTGTCCTGACGAGCGGGGGACCGCCGTCGGCCGCGCGGGCCGCTTACTGGTCGGCGTCCCACCGCACGTCGTCGTACGTCCGCTGTTTCTCGGTGTCCATCGAGCGCTCGAACGCGCGGCGGAGCGACCGCTTCTCCTCGCGGCTGATCCGGGCGAGCGCGTCGGCCTTGTGGACGGCCGCCGGCGGGCCGCGCTCGGCGGCGACCTCGGCGAGCAGGTGGCGCTCCAGCCGCTCCCGGGTCTCGGGGTCCGAGGTGACGGCGTAGGGCGCCTCGACCTTGTACAGCACGTCCTCGCGCGGGTCGTAGACGACGAAGAAGGTGACCTCGTAGGCCGCCGGATCGAGTTCGCGCTCGACGCCGAGCGCGTCGCCGTCGGCGGCGAGCGTCCGGTCCGAGCCGCCCCGCGAGACGAACCAGTTGGTGAACGTAAGTTGGTCGGTGCGGCGCTCCCCGTCCTCCCGGCGCTCCAGCAGGCGGGTGAAAAGCGCCGTGTCGTCGACCCACGGCGCGGGCGCACCCTTCCGGTCGACCGTCCGGGTGATCAGCTTCGAGGAGGGGTTCTTGACGAAGCCGACCAAGGGCGTGCCGTCGGCGATGAACCGCTCGACGAGGCGGACGTAGTTCTCGACTATCGCGTTGGGCTTGGCGTCGTGGGCCAGTTCCCGCAGCTCCGCGTCGCGGTCCTGCCAGTTCAAAAGCTCCTTGGGGTACAGCGGCCCGTCGAGTATCAGCAGGTCGTCGACGCGGTCGGCGTGTTCGAGCGCGTGCTCGCTCTCGGCGAGGTACAGCGCCAGCGCGTGGACGACGCCCTCGGTGAAGCGGCTCACCCGCGGGGCCTGGAGCACCCGCCGGCGGCCGTACCCCTCGTCGTACTCGACCCACTCCTCGGGCAGTTTGACGGTGTCGTCGCTCGTGTGGACCGTCGAGACGAGGCTCCGCGACCGGTGCAGGTCCAGGTCCGAGGGGCAACTGCTCATCGCCGCCTGCGCGACGTCGAGCACCAGCCCGTTCTTGAACGTGGTCGGGTTGATCGTCCCGGAGTCCAGCCCGTGGGTCGACGGGAACGGCCGCTCCCGGAGCGCCGCCGCCTCGACGTCTATCGCCCGCCGCCGCCGCTCGCCGAGCGGGACGAGCAGTTCGCGGCCGTCGTCGACCAGCGGGTCGAGGAAGTCGGTCCAGACCTGCTCGGCCAGTTCCCCGTGGTCGCCGTCGTCGACGTCCCGCCCGATCCGCCGGGCGAGCCGGGCGATCCCCTCGAAGTGCACCGGGTCGAGCGTCATTCGTGTCTGGATTCGGGGCCGCGACGAAAAAGGCAGCGGAGCGCCCGGTCGGCGGGCCGTCCGTTCGGGTGTGTGAAACGCGTGTGCCGGCTCAGTCCTCGCCGGACTCGTAGTGGTCGCCGGCGGCCTCCGGGATCTGGGTCTTCCCGACCAGCGCCAGCACGAGGATCACCGTCACGAACGGGATGGTCTGGACCAGCGAGTCCGGCACCGACACCGCCTGCACGGTCTGGAGCCGGATCTGGACGGCGTCGAGGCCGGCGAACAGCATCGTCGACAGCATCGCGCCGATGGGGTTGTAGTTGCCAAAGAGGTAGGCGACGATGGCGATGAACCCGTCGCCGTTGACCATCGTCGGGCCGTTGCCGGTAAACCGGCCGATGTTGAACGCCAGCGACGCGCCGCCCATCCCCGAGAGCACGCCGGAGAGCAACACGGCGCGGTACCGCACCCAGGAGACGTTCACGCCCGCGGTGTCGAGCGCCTTGGGGTTCTCGCCGGCCGCGCGGACCCGCCGGCCGAACGTCGTCCGGTTGAGCGAGTACCAGCAGACCGCGACCGCGAGGAACATCAGGTACACCGACGGCGCGGCCGAGAACAGCGCCCCGATGAACGGCAGGTCCGCGAGGACCGGCACGCTGATCGTGCTGAAGGAGTCGACGCCGGTCGTGTTGGGACCGCCGTAGACGACCTGCGAGGCGAAGGGGGCGAGGCCGAGGGCGATGAGCCAGACGGCCAGCCCCGCGATGATCTGGTCGGCGCGGTACTCGATACAGACGACGGCGAACAGCCCCGCAAGCGCCGTCGAGGCGAGCACGCCCATGACGAAGCCGACCCAGAGCGACCCCGTCACGTCCGCCGCGTAGACGGCGCTGAACGCGGAGATGATGAGCAGGCCCTCCAGCCCGATGTTGATGACGCCGGACTTCTCGGCGTAGATGCCGCCAAGCGCCGCGAACACGATCGGCACCGACAGGCGCAGCGTCGACGCGAGCGCGGACCGCGAGGCGACGATGTCGAACAGCGTCGCCGCGAACGACCCCGGCGCGACGAGCGCCGCCACGCCGAGCGCGACGAAGGCAAGCACCGCGGCGACGGCGACGAGCATCCGCCCGGAGAGGTCGCGGACGCCGAGGCCGCCGTCAGTCATCGTCACCACCCCCGGCGGCCGCGGCGGGTTCACGGTCCTCCGCCCGGGCGAGGCGCTTGCCGATCAGCCGGAAGAACTCCGGCATCGCCACGAACAGGATGATGAGCCCCCGGAGCACGCCGACCAGTTGCGGCGGCACGTCCGTCGCGAAGGAGACGACCGTCGATCCGGACTTCAACACGCCGAACAGGAGCGCGGCGGCCGCCGCGCCGAGCGGGTTGTTGCCCGCGAGGATCGACACCGTGATCCCGTCGAAGCCGTAGTCGGGCACGCCGGTCTGGAACTTGCCGAGGATCATCATGACGTACATCGCGCCGCCGATGCCGCCCAGCGCCCCCGAGAGGGTCATCGAGGCGACGATCGTACGGGCCGAGTTCACCCCGCCGTACTCCGCCGCCTTGGCCTGGAGGCCGGCGGTGCGGAGGTCGTATCCGAACGACGTGTGTTCGAGCAGGTAGTAGACGCCGCCGACGAACACGAGGGCGATCAGCAACGCGAGCAGGGCGAAGTCCGTCCGCGGGTCGAACAGCAGGGAGGGGAACCGGGCGTTGTCCGGCAGCGTCCGCGTCTGGATCGCCTGGCTCTCCGGGTCCCCGAAGTGGGCGGTGACGAGGTACTGGGCCACCAGCGCCGCGACGAAGTTGAGCATGATGGTGGTGATCACCTCGTTGGCGTCCGCGTACGCCTTCAGGACGCCCGGGATGGCCCCGTACAGCCCGCCGCCGAGCGCGCCGGAAAGCAGGCCGAGCGGAATGAGCACGGCGGTCCCGGCGACGCCGGGCAGCGCGGGGGCGGCCCACAGCACGACCAGCGCCGACGCCAGCGCGCCGACGACGAGTTGCCCCTGCGTCCCGATGTTGAACAGCCCGGCGCGGAACGCCAGCGCAACCGAGAGGCCGGTGAAGATGAGCACCGTCGTCTCCCGGAGCGTGACGGCGAACTGCGGGTTCAGCGGCGACCACCCGCCCGCGAGCGGGTCGCCGAGCGCGCCGAGGAACAGGCGGTCGTACACGAGGAACGGGTCGTAACACAGCGTCTGCCCGCCGACGGTCAGCACGGGGCTGCGACAGGTCGCGATGAAGCCGGAGACGAACATGATCACCATCCCGACCAGCATCGCCAGCGCCAGCGACGCGAGCGCGATCAACAGCCGCTCGCCGGCCGATGTCCGCGACAGGTCGATGAGCGCGGTGCGGACGCGGTCCGGAAGGCGGTCGCCGTTCATCCGGTCACCTCCGCGGACGCGACGCCCTCCTCGAACTCGGGGTGCTCGCCGGCCATGAGCAGGCCGAGCTGTTCCTCGGTCACGCGCTCCGGGTCGACGACCGCCATCACTTCACCCTCGTACATCACGGCGAGGCGGTCGGACAGCGACTGGACCTCGTCCAGCTTCGAGGAGACCAGCAGCACGCCCTTCCCCTCGCTCCGGAGCTCGTTGATCCGGTCGTGGATGAACTCCGTCGACCCGATGTCGACGCCGCGGGTGGGATGCGACGCGACGACGAGCCGGGGGTCCCGCGCGAACTCGCGGCCGACCACGAACTTCTGCTGGTTCCCGCCCGACAGCGACTCGGCCTCCGCGTCGGCGTCGGGCGGCCGGACGTCGTACTCCTCGACTATCCCCTCGGCGTGGTCGCGGGCGTGGTCCCAGTCGATGCGCCCGCGGCTGGCGTAGGGCTCGGAGTGCTGGCTGCCGAGCAGGCCGTTGCTCACGAGGTCGAAGTCCATCACCAGGCCGCGCTCCTGGCGGTCCTCCGGGACGTACGCCATCCCGCTTTCGATGCGCTGGCGGCGCGACGTCGTCGTGATCTCCTCGCCGAACGCCTCGATCCGGCCCTCGTCGGGGTTCCGGAGCCCGGTGATCGCCTCGACGAGTTCGGTCTGGCCGTTCCCGTCGACGCCGGCGATGCCGAACACCTCGCCCTCGCGGACGCGCAGCGACACGTCGTCGACGACCCTGACGCCGCGGTCGTCGACGACCGAGACGCCGTTACAGTCCAGCACGGGGTCGCCCGGGTCGGCGGGCGGCCGGTCGACGTCCATCAGCACCTCGCGGCCGACCATCATCTCGGCCAGGTCGTTGCGGTCGACCGAGTCGGCCGGGACGGTGCCGACGTTCTCCCCGTCGCGGAGGACGGTGACGTCGTCGGCCGCGGTCATCGCCTCGCCGAGCTTGTGCGTGATGAAGATGATCGTCTTGCCCTGGGCGGTGAGCTCCTCGAACACCGAGAACAGCTCCTCGACCTCCTGGGGGGTGAGCACCGCCGTCGGCTCGTCGAGGATGAGCACGTCCGCCCCGCGGTACAGCGCCTTGAGGATCTCGACCCGCTGCTGGACGCCGACGGAGACGTCGTCGATCCGGTCGTCGGGGTCGACGTCGAAGCCGAAGCGCTCGGAGAGTTCGACCACCTCCTCGCGTGCGCGCTCCCGGTCGACGGTCCGCCCGAACCACTTCGTCGGCTCGTTGCCGAGCGTGATGTTCTCGGCGACGGTCATCGGGTCGACCAGCATGAAGTGCTGGTGGATCATCCCGACCCCGGCGTCGATGGCGTCACGCGGGGAGTCGAACTCCCGCTTCGTTCCGTCGACGATCACGTCGCCGGCCTCGGGCTGGTACAGGCCGTACAACACGTTCATCAGCGTCGTCTTCCCGGCCCCGTTCTCGCCGAGAAGGGCGTGGACCGTGCCTTCTTCGACGCGCAACGTCACGTCGTCGTTGGCGACGACCCCCGGGAACCGTTTCGTGATCCCGTCGAGGTGGACGGCCAATGTCATAACCCGTCGCTTTCGGCGGGGGTATCTTAAGAGTAAGGATATTTGATGACTGTTACCGCGCGTCGACCGGTCGGACGGGTGACCGGTCGGTTACGGCGACTGCGGGACGTCGATGTCGCCGTTGATGATGTCGTCGCGTGCGGTCGAGACCTCGTCTTTGATCTCCTGGGGGATCTGGCTCCCGAGGTCCTGGCCGTACACGGCCTCGACGCCGTTGTCGGAGAGGCCGAGCGCGGTCGTCGCACCGCCCTCGAACTCGTCGTTGACGACCTGTTCGACGGCGGTGTACACCGCGGTGTCGACGCGCTTGACCATGCTGGCGAGGATGACGCCGCTGTAGTCCGGCAGGGTCACCGACTGGTCGCGGTCGACGCCGAAGGCAAAGCGGCCCTGCTCCTGGGCGGCCTGGAACACGCCGGTGCCCGACTGGCCCGCCGCGTGGAAGATGAGGTCCGCCCCGGAGTTGTACATCGACAGCGCCGCCTCCTTGCCGCCGGAGGGGTCGCTGAAGCCGCCGACGTAGGACGTCTGGACGTCGACGTCCTCGTTTGCGTGTTTCACGCCCGCCGTATAGCCGGCCTCGAACTTCTTGATGAGGTCGGATTCGACGCCGCCGACGAAGCCGACGTTCGTCGAGTCGGTCGACGTCGAGTTCGAACCGGCCTCGAACGACTGGCTGGTGAGCCGACCGGCCATCATGCCGATGAGGAACGATCCCTCGTGTTCCGAGAACACGTACGAGCCGACGTTGCCGAACTGCTCGCCGTCCTCGTTCGTCGGCACGGAGTCGACGATCATGAAGTCCTGGTCGGAGTACTCCGGGGCCGTCTCGCTCAGCGCGTCGGCCTGCAGGAAGCCGATACAGGAGACGAGGTCGTAGTCCGGGCTCGTCGACTGGGCGTACTGCTGCTGGAGGTTGCCGAACTCCGCGACTTCCTCGGGCTGGGACTCGTTGTAGGAGATGCCGAGGTCCTCCTCGGCGCGCTGGATGCCCGACTGGGCCTGGTCGTTGAACGACCCGTCGCCGAGGCCGCCGGTGGCGTACACCATGCCGACGTTCGCTGCCGTGTCGCTGCCGCTGTTGTCGTCGCCGCCGCCGAGACAGCCCGCGAAAGCGAGGGCACCTGCGGTGCCGACGCTCCCGACGAACTGGCGTCTATCGAGTGGCATACCCTACCCTGTAACGTATGTCTCTTAAAATCACCGGTCACAGACCGAGGGGTGATCGCCACACGGTTGCCAACTCCGTGCCGGGATCGACACGGGCCACACACCGCGGGATCCAGACTCGCGTTCACCCCCGGCCGCCCAACTCGCAGTTCCCCCGGCACGCGCCCTCGCGCCGGCGGCGGTTCCCGGAAGCGAAGGGTAGTTACCCCACCGCGGCGATCACCGACGTATGGACGCGGCCGTGATCATCCTCGACGGCTGGGGGCTGAGCGAAGGGAACCCGCGCAGCGACGCCGACGCGTCGGACGACGGGCGGGAGCCGGGCGGACGCGACGCCGTGACGGGGGCGGACACGCCCAACTTCGACCGCCTCGCCGACGCCGGCGCGTGGGGCACGCTGGAGGTGTCGGGCCGGCGCGTCGGCCTCCCCGAGGGACAGATGGGCAACAGCGAGGTCGGTCACCTGAACATCGGGGCCGGCCGGGTCGTCAAACAGGAGTACACGCGGATCAGCGACGCCATCGCCGACGGCTCGTTCCACACGAACGACGCGCTCCAGTCGGCGTCGACGTACGCGAAGGAACACGGCGGCCGGGTCCACTTCATGGGCCTGGTCAGCGACGGCGGGGTCCACTCCGACTACGAGCACCTGTTCGCGCTCGTCGAGATGGCCGCCGAGCGGGGGGTCGAAGCCGTCACGCACGCCTTCATGGACGGCCGCGACACGGACCCGACCGCCGGGGCCGGCTACCTCCGCGAACTGGAGTCGGTGCTCGACGAGCACGGCACCGGCGACGTGGCGACCGTCTCGGGCCGGTACTACGCGATGGACCGCGATCAGAACTGGGAGCGGACGCGGCGGGCGTACGACGCCATCGTCAACCGCCGGGCCGAACACGCCTCGGCGTCGTCGGTCGCCGCCGTCGAGGAGTCGTACGACCGCGGCGACACCGACGAGTTCGTCGAGCCGACGGTCGTGCGGGACGAGCCACCGCTGCAGGACGGCGACGCGGTCGTCTTCTTCAACTACCGCGCGGACCGCGCCCGCCAGCTCACCCGGATGCTGGCCGACATCGACCCCGTCTGGGAGTTCGAGACGTCGCCGCCCGACGTCGAGGTGGTGACGATGACCCAGTACGACGAGACGTTCGACCTGCCCGTCGCCTTCCCGCCCCACCGCCCCGCGGACACGCTCGGCGAGACGCTGGCCGACCGTGGCTACACCCAGTTGCGGATCGCCGAGTCCGAGAAGTACCCCCACGTCACCTACTTTCTTAACGGCGGCCGCGAGGTGGAGTTCGAGGGCGAACTCAGAGAGATCGTCGAGTCGCCGCCGGTCGCCACCTACGACATGCAGCCGGAGATGAGCGCCGCGGGCGTGACCGACAGCGCCGTCCGGATCGTCGACAGCGACGACCCGGACGTGCTCGTGTTGAACTACGCCAACCCCGACATGGTCGGCCACACCGGCAACTACGACGCCGCCGTCGTCGCGGTCGAAACCGTCGACGAACAGCTCGGCCGGCTCGTCGACCACCTCACCGACCGCGGCTCGCACGTCCTGATCACCGCCGACCACGGCAACGCCGACGACATGGGGACCGAGGACGACCCCTACACCGCCCACACGTACAACGACGTGCCGTTCGTCTACGTCTCGCCGGACGGCACGGGCGCGGGCCGCCGCGTCCGGTCGGGCGGCACGCTCGCCGACATCGCACCGACGGTGCTGTCGCTGATGGGGGTCAAGCAGCCGGCGGCGATGACCGGCGAGAGCCTGCTGGAGTGACCGCCGCGGGCTACCCCGTCCGGAACGAGTAGTCGAGCGACGGCGCGGAGTGGGTCAGCGCGCCCATGGAGATGACGTCGACGCCCGTCCGGGCGTACGCGGGCACGTCGTCGACCGTGATCCCGCCGGACGCCTCGGCGAGCGCGTCGGCCTCGGCGTCGCGGAGCAGGTCGACCGCCTCGGCCGTCACCGACGGCGACATGTTGTCCAGCAGGACGACGTCCGCGCCCGCCGCGGCGGCCCGGGGCGCGTCGGCCGGGTCCTCGACCTCGGCCTCGACCTTCGTGGCGAATGACGCCCGCTCGCGGAACCGCTCGACGGCCGCCTCCAGCCCCAGTTCGGCGACGTGGTTCTCCTTGACCATGACCATGTGCGACAGGTCGAGGCGGTGGGTGTCGCCGCCGCCCGCCGCCACGGCGCGCTTCTCGACGCCGCGGAGCCCCGGCGTCGTCTTCCGGGTGCCCGCCACGGCGACGTCGTCGGCCGCCTCGCGCGCCGCGTCGACCGCCTCGCGGGTCCTCGTCGCCACCCCGGAGGCGTGGCCCGCGAGGTTGACCGCGACGCGCTCCGCCCGGAGGACCGCCCGCGCCTCACCCGCGGCGGTCAGGACGACGTCGCCGGCGTCGACGCGGTCGCCGGCGTCGACGCGCGGTTCGGCGTCGACGCCGAGGTAGTCGAAGGTCGCGGCGGCGGCCTCCACCCCCGCGGCGACGCCGGCCTCCTTCGCGACGAGGCGGCCGGTCGTCTCGCCGGGCACGTCGTTGGTCACGTCGTGGTGGCCCAGGTCCTCGCGGAGCCACCGCTCGACCTGCCGGTCGGTGACGGGCATCGTCAGTCCCCCGCGGCCGCCGCGTCCGGCCGCTCGACCCAGTGGCAGCCGACGGACTCGTCGTTCCCGGCGGCGGCGCGGACGACGAGCAGCCCCGTCACCGCGGCGTTGCGCAGTTCGTACAGCTCCCGCGAGGTCCGGGTGCGGGCGTAGGCGTCGACCTCGCCCTTGAGCCGCCGGAGGACGGCCCGGGCGCGTTCGAGCCCGTCGGGCGTCCGGCGGATGCCGGCCCGCTCGGCCATCACGCGGCGCAGCCGGGTGAACTTCTCCGCCGCGAACCGCTCGGGCAGGTCCGGGTCGCTGTCCCGCAGGGCCGGCACGTCGCACTCGACGACGTCGTTGCCGGCGGCCGCCCGGCCGGCGCGGCGACCCCACACCAGCCCCTCCAGCAGGCTGGTGCTCGCGAGGCGGTTCGCGCCGTGGACGCCGGTGCGGGCACACTCCCCGACGGCGAAGAGGCGGTCGAGGCTCGTCCGCCCGCGGTCGTCGACCGCGACGCCGCCACAGAGGAAGTGCTGGGCGGGCGCGACCGGGACGCCGGCCGCGGGGTCGACGCCGCGCTCCTCGCACTTCGCGGCCAGGTCCGGGAAGTCGGCGGCGAAGTCGAGCGGTTCCACGTCCAGCCGCACCCCGCCGGTGGCGTCGCGCTCGGCGGCGACGGCGCGGGCGACCACGTCCCGCGGGGCGAGTTCGGCGTCCTCGTGGTACGCCGGCATGAACCGCTCGTCGGCGCCGTTGCGCAGCAGCGCGCCCTCGCCCCGGACGGCCTCCGAGAGCAGGAACGTGTCGCTCCCGTCCCCGTCGCCCGCGTACGCCGTCGGGTGGAACTGCACGTACTCCATGTCGGCCACGTCGGCCCCGGCGAGCGCCGCCATCGCGACCCCGTCGCCGGTGGCGGCCTGCGGGTTCGTCGACCGGCGGTAGCACGCGCCGATCCCGCCGGTGGCGAGCACCGTCGCGCCGGCGAAGACGGGGTCCCCGGTCGGACGCGTGTCGAGTAGCGCGCCGTGGACCCGACCCTCGCTCGCGATCAGGTCGAGCGCGGCGGTGTCGTCCCGGACCGTCACGCGGCCGTGGCCGTCGAGGTAGTCGAGGAACGGCCGGAGGAGGTGTCGCCCCGTGCTGGCGTCGACGTGGAGGATCCGCTCGCGGGAGTGGCCCGCCTCGCGGGCGAAGTCGTAGCCCGCGCCGCCCTCGTCGAACGGCACGCCCAGCGTCTCCACGAGCACGTCGTGGACCGCCGCGGGGGCGTCCTCGACGAGGGTGTCGACGGCGTCGGGGTCGGCGGTCCAGTCGCTTGCCGCCAGCACGTCGCGCTTGAACGACGCCGGGTCGCCCCGCGTGGTGGCGACGCCGCCCTGCGCCCAGTCGGTGTTTGCGTCCTCGGGGCGGGACGCCTTGGTGACGACCAGCACATCCGCCCCCTCGCGGGCCGCGGCGAGCGCGGCGCTACAGCCAGCGATGCCGCTGCCGACGACGAGCACGTCGGCGGTGGTCGCGCCCGTCATGCTATCTCCAGCATGCGTTCGACGGCCAGTCGGGCCAGTTCGGCCTCCGCGTCCGGCACGGCAACGACGTTTCGCTCCCGCCCGGCGACCAGTTCCTCCAGCACCCACGTCAGGTAGTTGGGGTCTATCTGGCGCATCGCGTTGCAGTCCATGCACGCCTCGCCACAGAGCGGGACGACGTCCACCTCGGGGTGCCACCGCTGGAGGTGGTTCGTCAGGTGGATCTCGGTGCCGATCGCCCACGTCTCGCCGGGGTCGGCCTCGGCCACCGTCTCGCGGATCGTCGCCGTGCTCCCGGCGACGTCGGCCGCCTCGACGACCTCCCGGCGGCACTCGGGGTGGACGATGACGTTCGCGCCCGGGTGCTCCTCGCGGACCGCCTCGACGTGCTCGGGCCGGAACCGCTCGTGGACCTGGCAGTAGCCGTCCCACAGGACGACGTCGGACTCGGCGACCGTCGCGGCGTCCGCGCCGTCTGGGTCCCACGGGTCCCACTCCGCGACGCCCCCTTCGAGGCCGAGTTCGTGGGCGGTGTTCTCCCCGAGGTGCTTGTCCGGCAGGAAGAGGACGGCGTCGCCCTTCGACAGCGCCCACTCGAACACGTCGGCCGCGTTCGAGGAGGTACAGACCGCGCCGCCCTGTTCGGCGCAAAACGCCTTCAGGTCGGCGTAGGAGTTCATGTACGTGACCGGGACGATGTCGCGGTCCGGCGCGGCGGCGGTGATCTCCGACCACGCGGCGTCGACCTGCAGCGCCTCGGCCATACCGGCCATCGGGCAGGACGCCTCCATCGACGGGAGGATCACGGTCTGGTCGTCGTCGGTGATCACGTCCGCGCTCTCGGCCATGAACGTGACGCCGCCGAACACCACGTAGTCGGCGTCCGTCTCGGCGGCCTCGACCGACAGGCCGTAGGAGTCCCCGACGAAGTCGGCGTGCTCGACTATCTCCCGGCGCTGGTAGTTGTGGCCCAGCACGACCACGTGGTCGCCGAGTTCCGCCCGGGCCGCCTCGATGCGCGCCGCCCGCTCGTCCGCGTCCAGGTCGCGGTAGTCGGGCGGTAACTGCTCCAGGTTGTCGTACTTGAACAGGCTGAGGTCCGTCTCGATGTCGGCCGTTTCCATTCGTGGCACGGTTGTGTCCCTAGTGGAGGTTCAGACACCGGTTGTGAAAAGATTTTTTCTTCATAGAGCAATTTGGAGTGCTCAAAGATACGCTGTTCCAGCTACAGACCTTTGAACGAGTTCGAAAGAGAATACCGAACCGGTTCGATAAACCGGTCTCGCCAGTCGAAGGCAAGGAAAACGCCAGTCAGGACAAACCAAGGTTCGGAACGGACGAAAAAGCGGATCGAACGGCGCGCGTTGCGGTCCTACGACAGGTCGTCGTACGCCAGGTCGCCGGCGACGACCGTCGCCACCACGTCGATGTCGCGGATGGCGTCCGGCTGTTCCCACGGCGAGCGGTCGAGGACGGTGAAGTCCGCGGCGGTGCCCGATTCGACCGTGCCGAGGCGGTCCTCGTCGAACCCGGCGTAGGCCGCGCCGCTCGTGTACGCCCGGAGCGCCGCGGTGACCGGGAGCGACTGGGCGTCGGTCGGCGCGTTGACGGCGCTGTGGACGCCCTCCAGCGGGCCGAACGGCATCACGTCGCTCCCGAACGCGAGGGGGACGCCGGCCTCGACGACCCGGGCGAGGCGGTTCGTGCGCTGCCGGCGCTCGTCGCCGAGGCGGCGGTCGTACAGGCCGCCCGCCTCGGCCCAGCGGTGGAAGTTCGGCTGGACGGAGGCGACGACGCCGGCGTCGGCCATCCGCGCTAGCTGGTCGTCGGTGGCGAGTTCGACGTGCTCGATCCGGTGGCGGGCCGCGCCGGGGTCGTCGGTCGACTCGTACGCCGACAGCGCCGTCTCTATCGCCTCGTCGCCGATGGCGTGGAGCGTCGTCTGGAGGCCGGCGTCGTCGACCGCCTCGACCACCGCCCGGACCTCGTCGGGGTCGACGACCCACGTGCCGGTGCCGTCGCCGTCGGCGTACGGCTCGAACAGCTTCGCGGTGCGCCCGCCGAGGCTCCCGTCGGTGAAGGACTTGATCCCGCCGACGCGGACCATGTCGCTCCCGTGGTTCGTCCGGAGGCCGACCTCGCGGACCGCGTCGAGGTGGTCGCTCCAGTAGTTGATCCGGACGCGGAGCCCCAGGTCGCCCGCGCGGTCGAGTTCGCGGTACGCCCGCGGCGCGTGGGAGTCCCGCACCATGTCGTGGACGGCGGTGACGCCGAGTTCGTGGGCGCGGTCCCGCGCGGCGGCGATCAGCTCCCGCGTCTCGGCGGGGTCGGGCGCGAAGTCCTCCCGGACCGCCTCCACGGCGTCCTCGACGACGACGCCCGTCGGCTCGCCGCCCTCCGTCTCGACGTCGTCGTCCGGGAAATCCAGCCGCTCCAGCGCGACGGAGTTCAGCGACGCGGTGTGCATGTCGACCCGGATCGCC
This sequence comes from Halostella litorea, assembly GCF_004785955.1. Lineage (NCBI taxonomy): Archaea > Methanobacteriati > Methanobacteriota > Halobacteria > Halobacteriales > Natronoarchaeaceae > Halostella > Halostella litorea. The sequence goes on from NZ_SJER01000001.1 coordinate 743,129, forward strand.
GCGACCGGCCGGGCCTCGCTGACGGCGTCTAAGTCCTCGCGGGTGAGGTAGTCGCCGCCGGGCCACTCGCTCTCATCGTAGCCGAAGCCGAGCACCCACTCGCGGTCGTCGCGTGCGCCCGCGGCGAGGCGCTCGACGGCGTCGTCCCGGTCGGTCGCCGCGCCGAGGTCGGCGTGGAGCCGGAACTGGCCCACCTGCTCCATGTGGGTGTGGGCGTCGACGAAGCCGGGGAGGACGACCGCGCCGCCGAGGTCCCGGACGGTCGTGTCGACCCCCGCCAGGAAGTCGACCTCGTAGGCGTCGCCGACGCGGACGACCGCGCCGTCGCGGACGGCGACGGCCTCGTGGACCTGGTCGTCCCCGTCGTCCACCGAGTCGGCCGGCCCGGCGAGCGTGTGTACCTCCGCGTTCGTCAGGATCAGGTCGGCAGCCTCAGTCATGTCCCGGACGGGGTGGGGGAGCGGCAAAACGGTTTGGGAAGCGGGCGGGCCGACGAGCGCGGACGGCCGCTACGCGACCCGCATCTGCCGGTAGAACGCCAGCGTCGAGGCCGCGGTCAGGGCGGCGAGGTAGGCGAGGCCCCCGGCGAGCTGTCCGAGGTCGACGCCGCCGCCGAAGCCCGCGTTCATCGCCAGCGCCAGCGGGAAGTGGCCCGGCAGGGCGGTCGCCAGATCGGGCCGGCTCGTCGCCAGCGGGTTCTGGAAGACGAACAGGTCGATCATCGACCCGAAGAGGATGAGGTAGACGCCGGGGAGCTCGTCGAGCAGGACGCCGGCGAGCACGCCGACCATCCCGTACAGCAGGGCGGTCAGGGCGGTGCCGAGGAGGAACCACCCGAGCGATTCCGGCTCGAACGCCGTCAGCATCACCCCGACGGAGACGGCGCTCGCGACGGCTGATACGACGACCAGCAGGCCGAGCCGCGAGAGGACGACCTGCCGGGGGCGGTAGCCGGCGACGACCAGCCGGCCGTCGGCGTCGGCCGCCGAGTGCATCAGGAACAGCCCGGCGACGCCCGCGAGCAGCGCGGCGGTCATCGGCGTCGTGAACGCCGGGAACGCCTCCGGGAGCGTCGTCCGGACGGTGTCGCCGCCGACGAGGTGGAGCACCGCCCGGCCGTCGGGCGCGACGAGCGTGAACAGACCGATGACGTACGCCGGCGCGACCACGAGCAGGGCGACAAGCACCGGCGTCCGCCGGAACTCGCGGGCGCCGAGCCGGAGCGCCGTGCCGACGCGGGTCACGCGCCCCACCCCCCGAACGCGCCGTCGCCGGTCGAGCGCACGTACGCGAGAAAGGCCGCGGCAAGCAGAACGGCGACCCACCCCAGCGCCGGGGCGAGGTGGCCGTCCGCGAGTTCGCCGTCGAGCACCGCCGCCGTGAACAGCTCGTGGGGGTGGTACAGCGGCACGAAGTCGGTCGCCGACAGCTCGCCGACGACCGGCAGCGACGCCGACGCGTCGACCGGAAACAGCCCCGAGGAGAGCGCGTTGTCGACGTCGGCGAGGAACACCAGGACGATGGAGCCCTCGAGCTCGCGGGGGAGCAGGCTCCCGACGACGACGCCGAGCAGGCCGTACACCAGCCCCGCCAGCCCGAGCACGCCGAACGCGAGGGCGGGCGCGGCCACCTCGACCCGGACGGCGAAGGCGGCGAAGGCGACGACCGCCGCGACGGCGGCGACGACGACCATGGTGACGAGCCGGGAGGCCAGCAGCGCCGACCGGGGAAAGCCGGCCACCGCGAGGCGCTCGTCGCCGCTGGCGGCGCTGATGACCTGGAACAGGCCGACCAGCCCCGCGAGGAACGCGACGGCGAACAGCGTCCCGGTCACGCGGCCGACGGTCGCCGGGTCGGCCGACGCGCCCAGCACCTGCGGGAACGACTCCATCGCGACGCCGTACATCTCGATGACGACCGGCGGGAGGAGGACCAGCATCGCCAGCGTCGTCGGCTGCCGGACGAGCTCCGCCAGCCGCGACCGCGTTCCGGTCGCGATCCGGCCCACGTCACTCACCCCCCGCGTCCGGCGTCCCGTCCAGGTCCGCCGCTGCGGTCGCGTCGTCCCCGTGGGCGGCCGAACGGGCCTGCTGGGGGGCCTCGTCCTGCTCGGTGAGGACGCCGTCTTTCAGTTCGAGGATGCGGTCGAAGCGCTCGCGCTCGCTGATGAGATGCGAGATGATGGCCACCGCCGTCCCACGCTCGCGCAGCTCCTCCGTGAGGTCCCAGAACGCGAGGTACGTCTCCCAGTCGAAGCCGGTGTAGGGCTCGTCGAGCAGGAGGACGTCCGGGTCGTGCAGCAGCGCCACCCCGAGGTTCACCTTCTGGCGGTTGCCCCCCGAGAGGTGGTCGACCCGGTAGTCGAGGAACTCCTCGAAGCCGAGCTGTGCCGCGAGTTCGTCGCGGCGCGTTGCGACCCGGTCGTCGGCGAGGTCGTAGGCCTCGCCGAACAGCTCGAACGTCTCCCGGACGCTGAGCCGGTCGTACAGCAGCGTCTCCTGCGGGCACCAGCCGACCACCGTGTCCCGGGAGACTGCGCCGTCGTCGGGCTCCAGCGCGCCGACGAGTATCTTCATCAGCGTCGACTTCCCGGAGCCGTTCGCCCCCACGATGCCGACGACTTCGCCGGGGTACAGCGAGACGTCCGCCCCGTCGAGCACCTCGACGGTACGGCCGACGAACGGGAGGGCCGAGCCGTACGTCTTCGTCAGTCCGGTCGCACGCAGCGCCGGCTCCTCGCCGGCGGCCGTGGTCTGGTTCGACATATTCGGTGTTTACCGAATATTTCGAACGAAACGTATTAGCCGTTACGGTGCGAACTCCCGCCGATGAGCGACACCGACGACGGCGGCGTCGAGGCCGCGCGGGAGCGGGTGATCGCGGCCATGGAGCGCAGCGCGGAGGTGTACGGGTTCAAGCGGAGCTACGGCCGGCTCTACGGCCTCCTCTTTTTCGCCGAGGAGCCGCGCTCGCTCGACGACCTCGTCGAGGAGAGCGACTACGCGAAATCGACCGTGAGCACCGCGATGAGCGCGCTGGAGCGCTACCACCTCGTTCACCGGCGCTCGATGCCCGGGGAGGGCAAGCGCGCGTACTTCGAGGCCGAGACCGACTTCTGGCGCGTGTTCCAGGAGTTCCTCCGCAACGAGGTGCTGCGCGAGGTGACGGTCATGAGCCGCGCGCTGTCGGAGGCCGAGGCCGAACTGGAGGCCGCCGACACGGAGCGGGCCGCCCGCGACCTGGAGAAGGTCCGGCGGCTGCGGCGGATGTACGACCGCAGCGAGACGATGATCGACGCGCTGACGGGCAGTTCGTTCGACCGGCTCACCGACCTCGTGGGCCGACTGCGCCGCGACTGACCCCCGCCGCCCCGAGTAGAAAACGTTAGGCCGCCCCCGCGACCAAGGCCGGGCATGGACGACCCCGAGACGCTCGCCGAGCGCGTCCGAGCGGGAGACCTGCGCCTGCACGAACTCGACGACCACGCGGACCCCGAGACGGCCGCCGCCGCCCGCCGCGCGGTCGTCGCACGCGAGACGGGGGCGGAGTTCGACGCCGTCGCCGACTACGCCTTCGACGCCGCGCAGGCGTCGGAGTCGGCGGTCGAGAACCTGGTCGGCGGCACGCAGGTGCCGATGGGCGTCGCCGGGCCGGTCCCGGTCGACGGCGGCGCGGCCGACGGCGACTACTACCTCCCGATGGCGACGACGGAGGGGGCGCTCGTCGCCAGCGTCAACCGCGGCCTCTCGGTGATCCGCGGGGCCGGCGGCGCGACGGCCCGCGTCACGAAGTCCGGGATGACCCGCGCGCCGGTGTTCAGCGTGGACGGCGTCGCCGAGGCGAGCGAAGTGGTGGAGTGGGTCGGCGACAACGCCGACGCCCTCCGCGAGGCCGCCGAGTCGACGACGAGCCACGGCGAACTGCTGGAGGTCGACCCGTACGTCGTCGGCGACTCCGTCTACCTCCGGTTCGTGTACGACACGAAGGACGCGATGGGGATGAACATGGCCACCATCGCCACCCGCGAGGCGGCGGAGGTCGTGGAGGCGGAGACGCCGGCGTCCCTGGTCGCGCTGTCGGGCAACCTCTGCTCGGACAAGAAGCCCGCGGCGATAAACGCCGTCGAGGGGCGCGGGCGGACCGTGACCGCCGACGTACTGATCCCCCGCGACACCGTCGAGGAGCGCCTGCACACCACGCCCGAGGCCATCGAGGAGGCAAACACCCGGAAGAACCTCGTCGGGAGCGCGAAGGCGGGGAGCCTCGGATTCAACGCCCACGCCGCGAACACCGTCGCCGCCGTCTTCCTCGCCACCGGGCAGGACGCCGCGCAGGTCGTCGAGGGGGCAAACGCCATCACGACGGCGGAGGCCCGCGAGGACGGCCTCTACGCCAGCGTCAGCCTCGCCAGCCTCGAAGTCGGCACCGTCGGCGGCGGGACGAAACTGCCGACCCAGGCGGAGGGCCTCGACGTGCTCGGCCTCGGCGGCGGCGGCGACCCGGCCGGCTCGAACGCCGACGCGCTCGCCGAGGTCATCGCCGCCGGCGCGCTGGCGGGCGAACTCTCCCTGCTGGCGGCGCTCGCCTCGCGGCACCTCTCCTCGGCCCACGAGGACCTCGGGCGGTAGACCACTTTCACCGTCGGTAGGATGGGCCGGACGGCGTAGATCCGGCCGCAGTGACCGTTTCCCCCGCTATATCGGGGACTTCATCGGGGTTCGGACCCGGTTTCACTTTCACCGCGCGTCCAAGGCTGGCGATTAATCCCCGGACGGCCGTAGGTCCGAACGCGTCCGTCGGGCGAGCACCCGCGGGCGCCCCATCCACCCATGTTCGAACGCACCCCCGACGACCAGCGACCGGTGAGCCGCACGCGCCGGTGGTTGCGCGTCTGTAAGTTGCTGTTGACCGTGATCGCCATGCTGCTGGGTATCCTCGAAACGCTCGGGGCGCTATGACCCGCGGCGGGCCGCCTCCGCCCCCAGCGTCAGCGCGCCGGCGGCGACGAGTACGACGCCGGCGACGACGAGCGTCGGGCTGCCGACGCTCGCCCCCGCGAACAGCGCCAGCCACGCGACCGCCCCGACGGCGTGGATCCGCGCCGCCGTCCGGCGGCCCTGTCGGCCGAACAGCGCCGCGCCGAGCGCGAAGCCGACGCCGAGCACGCCGGCCGAGAGGACGAACGGCCGCACCGTCACGCCGCCGACGCGGACCGCGCCGACGTACGGGTCCGCGAGGAACAGCAGGCCGGCGAGGCCGACGACCGTCCCGACGGCGACACCGGCCGGGTCGGGGCGACTCGCCGCCACGCTACAGCAGGCGGTACTCGCCGCGGTGTTCGCTCACCTCGCCCCGGCGGGCGAGTTTGTCGAGCGCGTCCCGGACGTAGCCGTCGGGGACGCCCCGCTCGGCGGCGTACGCGACGACCTCGTCCTCCGTCGGGCGGTCGAGTTCCCGGAGGGCGGCGAGCACCGTCTCCTTGCGGGACTTGCTCCCGCCCCGTCCCGATTCGGCGCGCTCGCCCGCCGCGGCGACTTCGTCGGCGTCGACCCCCGCACGGTTCAGATACTCGTCGTCGTCCATCCCGGCGTCGGCGGCCTGCCGTTCGAGTTCCGTGAAGGAGTCCAGTTCCGCGAACGCCTCGCCCTCGCCCCGGCGGTTCGCCAGCATCGAGGCCCGCACCTCGCGGGCGTGGTCCTCGTCCTCGGTGGTGACGAACTTGCGGCGCTTGTCGTACTGCCGGCGCGTGCCACACCGCGGGCACTGCGAGGTGTCCGGCCGGCCCTCGACGATCCAGAGGGCGCTGCAGTCGCTACACCCGACGACGGCGTACATGGGGAGGCGTTGGCGTCGCCGCCAGTTGAACGCTCCGGCTTCGGCGACGGGCGCGGTGCCGCGGGGCCAACGCTTAGGTCCCGGTCCCGCAAAGGAGGGGGCATGGAACGCGTCTCCCTCGCGGACCGCGACCCGACCGAGGCCGTCGACGGCGTCGACCTGGTGGTGCTCGCCGGCGGCGACGAGATGAACGTCCAGCACTTCGAGATCGAACCCGGCGCGACCGTGCCGGCCCACAGCCACCCCCACGAGCAGACCGGCTTCGTCGTGCAGGGGGAACTCACGTTCGTCGTGGACGACGAGGAGGTCGTCGTCGGCCCCGACGACTCCTACGCGATCCCCGGCGGCGAGACCCACGCCGCCGAGAACCGCGGCGACGAAACGGTCCGCGGCGTCGACATCTTCAGCCCGCCCCGGGAGAACCCCGACTGGCGGGACTGAGGCCGAAACCGCCCGCTTGGCCCGTTTCCGGGCCGCCGAGCGGGGCGGCCGCCGGCACGATCACACGGGCGACAGGGTTAGGTCCGTCGGCCACGTCTAGGATGTATGACTCGTTCCCCGCGCCAGCGGTCCGCACCGGAGTTGAGGGACGGGGGACGGTCCCCCGACGACGTCGCCGTCGCCTACGTCGCCCCGGCCGACGACGGCGTCCCCGACGCGCTCTCGCGCGAGGGGTTCGCCGTCGCCGTCCACGACGTGCCGCCGGCCGACCCGACCGCCGTCGACTGCCTCGTCTCCGTCCACGACCCGCCCGCGGTCGACGCCGCCGCGCTGGCGGCCGACGCGGCCGCCGCCGGCGTGCCGTTCCTCCTCTACGACGACGCGCCCCCCGAGACGGTCGCGCGGGTCCTCGACGCGGACGGGGACCACCTCTCGCCGACGGCCGACGACGGCGACCGGCGGGTGCTCCGCGCCGGGGTCCGCCGCGCGGTCGAGCGCGCCCGGGAGCGACGCGACTACGAACTGAAACGGCGGGTGATCGAACAGTCGCCCGTCGGCGTCACCATCGCCGAGGCGGACGGCGACCAGCCGCTGGTGTACGCCAACAGCGGGTTCGAGACGATGACCGGCTACAGGGCGGCGGACGTGCTCGGCCGGAACTGCCGGTTCCTCCAGGGGCCGGAGACGGACGAATCGACCGTCGGGGAACTGCGGGAGGCGATCGAACGCGGCGAGCGGGTCGCGGTCGACCTGCTGAACTACCGGCGCGACGGGACGCCGTTCTGGAACCACCTCGACGTCGCGCCCATCCGGGATGCCGAGGGCGAGGTCACCCACTACTTCGGGTTCCAGAAGGACATCACGGAGCGAAAGGAACTGGAGCGCGACCTGCGCCGGCGGAACGACCGGCTCGACCGCTTCGCCGACGTCGTCAGCCACGACCTCCGGAACCCGCTGAACGTCGCGGTCGGCAACCTCGATCTCGCCCGCGAGGCGGGCGACGAGGAGTCCCTCGACGCGGTCGGGGCCGCGCTCGACCGGATGGACGCGCTGATAGAGTCGGTCCTCGCCGTGGCGCGGGAGGGGACCGCCGTCGAGGACCCGGAGCCGGTCGACCTCGCCGCCGTCGCCGAGGCCGCCTGGGCGACCGCCGGCCCGTCGGACGGCGACGCCGTCATCGACGCCGACCTGGGGACGGTCGAGGGCGACCCCGACCGGGTCCGGTCGCTGTTCGAGAACCTGTTCCGGAACGTCGCCGACCACGGCGGCGAGCGGCCGGTCGTCCGGGTCGAGTCGACCCGCGCCGGCTTCGCCGTCGAGGACGACGGGCCGGGGATCCCGCCCGAGGACCGCGACTCGGTGTTCGAGTGGGGCGTCACCGAGGACGGCACCGGGATCGGGCTCGCTGTCGTCGACGCCGTCGCGGAAGCCCACGGGTGGGTGGTGACGGTCGGGGACGGCCGTGCCGGCGGCGCGCGGTTCGCGTTCGACCTCGCGCCCGACCGGACCGTCGCCTGAGCCGGCGCGACCGGGGCCGAATCGGGGTCGCCGCGGCCGGAGCGCCGGCCGACCGCTACAGCGGCTTGACCATCTCGACGTGCGGGATGCCGGCCTCCTCGAACTCCCCGCCGACGCGCTCGTAGCCGAGGCGGTCGTAGAAGCCGGCCGCGCGGGTCTGGGCGTGGAGGGCGACGCGGTCGAACCCGCGGGCCGCCGCGACGCCCTCGACCTCGCGCATGATCTCCGCGCCGTGGCCCGCGCCGCGGTGGCCCGGGAGGACGGCCACGCGCTCGACCTTGGCGTCGTCGCCCGTCCCCCGGAGCCGCGCCGCGCCGACGGGGTCGCCGTCGAGGTACGCGACGAAGTGAACCGCGTCGTCCTCGTGCTCGTCGACCTCCATGTCCTCCGGCACGCCCTGCTCCTCGACGAACACCGCGAAACGCACCGCGAGCGCGTCCTCGTACGCCGCGTCGGTCCGGACGACCCGCACGTCGAGGCCGTCGTGACCCGCGTCGTGGTCGGCGTGGTGGCCCATCGCGTCGGCGTTGGAAGCGGGGACAAGAGAGCGTTGCGGACGCGGTCGGCGAGTCCCGCGGGTCGGGGAGCCGCGAATCGAGAAAAAACGGGGGCGGAGCGTGTGACGGCTACGTCAGGACAGCTTCTCGATGTTCTCGATGATCGCCTCGGCGTACTCCGTGGTGCCGAGCTTCTCGCCGCCCTCGATCTGGCGTTCGAGGTCGTACGTGACCTTGCCCGAGGAGATGGTCTCCTCGACGGCGTCGCGCACGAGGTCCGCCGCGTCGCCCCAGCCGAGGTAGTCGAACATCAGGCGGCCGGAGAGGATCATCGCGGTCGGGTTGGCCATGTTCTGGCCGGCGCGCTTGGGCGCGGAGCCGTGGACCGGTTCGGCGAGCATGCGGGCTTTGCCGAAGTTGCCGCCCGGCGCGATGCCGAGGCCGCCGATCTGCGCGCCGGCGGCGTCGGAGAGGTAGTCGCCGTTGAGGTTCGGCATGGCGAGCACGTCGAACTCGTCGGTGCGCAGCTGCATCCACTGGAGCATCGCGTCGGCGAGGCGCTCCTCGACCATGACGGCGTCCTCCGGGATGTCGACCTCGTCCTCCTCCTCCCAGAGGGAGTCGGGCGCGGCGAACACCTCGTCGTCGGGGTACTCCTCGTCGGCGACCTCCATGCCCCAGGAGCCGAACTGCCCCTCGGTGAACTTCATGATGTTGCCCTTGTGGACCAGCGTCACCTTGTCGCGGTCGTGTTCGAGGGCGTAGTCGATCGCGCGGCGGACGAGGCGCTTGCTGCCCTTCTCGGTGATCGGCTTGATGCCGATGCCGATGGGGCCGTCGTGCATCACGTCGTCGAAGCCCATCTCCTCCTCGACGAACTCCTTGACCTGCTCGACTTCCTCGGTGCCCTGCTCCCACTCAATGCCGGCGTACACGTCCTCGGTGTTCTCCCGGAACGTGACCATGTCCATCTCCTCGGGCGCTTTCATCGGGGAGGGGACGCCGTCGAGGTAGTAGGTCGGTCGGACGTTGGCAAAGAGGTCGAGCGTCTGTCGGAGCGCGACGTTCAGCGAGCGGTAGCCGGCCCCGACCGGGGTCGTCAGCGGGCCCTTGATCGCGACGCGGTGTTCCTTGATCGCCTCGACGGTCTCGTCGGGCAGGTTCACGTCCTCGCCGTAGCGGTCGCGGGCGCTCTGCCCCGCGTAGACGCGCATCCAGCTGACGTTGCGGCCGGTCGCCTCGGCGGCCTTGCCGAGCACCTTCTGGGCGGCGGGGGCGACGTCCTTGCCGATGCCGTCGCCGTGGATGATCGGGATGATCGGGTCCTCGGGGACGGAGATCTCGTCGTTCTCTTCGTCGACGACCTCGATCTTCTGTCCCGAGTCCGGAACTTCGATCTCGTCGTAGCTCATGGTCGTTTCTACGGAAACGTGACTGGGACAAAAGGCCTGCCATTTCGAGCGTCGGCCGCAGCTGTCGTAAGACGGTAAATAACGCCATCTGAACGTGTTTCGTCGGTGCGCAGTGCTACCGGAGCGCCCCGAGCATCGCCCGGAGTTCGCGGGGGGCAGTCGAGACCAGCGCCCGGGGGAACCGCCGCCGTGCGCCGTCGAGCGACGCGGCCAGCGCGTCCGCGGCGTCGTCGAACACGCCGCTCCCGTGCCCGAACAGCACCCGGTCGGGGTCGGCGTCCGCGAACGGCGCCCGCGGCGGCGTGAGCCGAACGACGATGCTGACGGCCATCCGTTCCCCGCCGACCGTGAAATCGGGCGCGGCGGAGATCACGTCCGGCACGTACAGCGTCCCGTCGGACTCGCGGTACGCGACCGCCTCGTCCCAGGCGCCGAGCGGGCTGACCGCCCGCAGGTCGAACCCCGCGACGCTCCCGTCGACGCGCTCGACCGGCGCGTCGACACGCGCCGCCGCGCGGTCGATCCACGCCGGGACGTGGACCGGCACGTCGTAGCGGCGGGCGAACGCGTCGGCGTCGCGGGCGTGGTAGCCCGACAGCACGGCGACGCCCGCCACGTCGCCCAGTTCCGTCACGAGGTTGTCGACGCCGGGCGCGTCGATGGGGTCGAACAGCCAGACGCCGTCGTCGGCGCGGACGGCGTGGCTGGCCCGCCGGCCCCCCTCGTCGGGGTGTGCGACCCAGCCGACGCCGTCCGGCCACTCGTCTATCACCTGCGGTTCGGTCGGGGACTCGCGGGCGTACATGGGCAGGCGGCCCGTCGGCGCGGGGCCGAAAGAGCGTTCCGGGATCGCCGCCCTCCGTCCCGGTGACGGGGGAACTAAGGGGGCCGGCCGCACCAGGGAGGCGTATGCAGGTCATCGTCCACGGCGGCGCGGGCGCGTCGCCCGACGACCCCGAGGCGCGACAGGCGGTGCTCGACGACGCGGCGGCGACCGGGGCCGACGCCGACGCGCCACTGGACGCGGTGACGGCCGCGGTCCGGGCGCTGGAGTCGAACCCCCGGTTCAACGCGGGCGTCGGCGGGTCGGTCCAGTCCGACGGCGCGATCCGGACCGACGCCGGCCTCATGACCGACGAGCGTGAAGTCGGCGCGGTCGCGTCGCTGCCGGGCGTCGAACACGCCGTCTCGGCCGCCAGGGTGGTGCTGGAGGAGACGCCCCACGTCCTCGTGGCCGGCGACCGCGCGGTCGAACTCGCCGCGGACTACGGCGTCGAGACCGACTGCGACCTCTGGACCGAGCGCACCCGCGAGCGGTGGGCCGACGTCGAGCCGCCGGACGGCGGCCCGGCCGACCACCTCGCGTGGCTCCGCGAGCGCTTCGGCGGGATCGACGCCGGCACCGGCGACGGGACCGACCACGACACGGTCGGCGCGGTCGCCCGCGAAGGGGACCGCCTCGCCGCGGCGACGTCCACCGGCGGCCGCTGGCTCGCGCTCGCCGGCCGCGTCGGTGACGTCCCGCAGGTCGGGAGCGGCTTCTACTGCGCCCCGGCCGGCGGCGCCAGCGCGACGGGTGCCGGCGAGGACATCGCCCGCGTGACGCTCGCCCGGCGGGCGGTCCGGCGGCTCGAACGCGGCGACGACGCCGCGGCCGCCGCCGACGCGGCGATCGAGTCGTTCGGCGAGATCACCGGCTCGGACGCCGGCGTCATCGTGCTCGGCCGCGACGGGAGCGTCGGCTCCGCGTTCAACAGCGACGCGATGCAGACCGCCACCGCGAAAAAATAGCCCGAGAAACCGTTACGCGACTATCGCCCCGTCGGCCTCCGTCTCGTTGCCGGCCGTGGCGTTGGTCTCGGTCGCGCCGTCCTCGTCGACCGCGCCGTCGTCGGAGACGTTCCCGTCGCCGGCGGTCGCGTTGTCCGCCGTCGTGTTCTCGCCGACGGTGTCGTTGCCGGCCAGCGTCTCGTTGTCTGCGGTCGTTTCGTTGTCAGCGGTCGTCCCGTTATCGGCCGTCCCGTTGTCGTCGGGCGTGACGCCCTGGTCGTCACCGACGGCGTCGAGCGGCCGTTCCTCGTCCTCGGGGGCGGAGATGCCGATCTGGTTGAACACCGAGTGCTTGCTGGTGTTCACCGACTGCGTGAACTCGCCCTCGGGGAACTGGAGTTCCTCGGTCTCGAACGTGACGTTCTCGGTCTCACCGGCCGGGACGCCCGCGCGCTCCGACTGGTAGTTGCTCCCGCCGATGCGGTACTGGACGAACTCCGACACCCGCTCGTCAGTCGGGTTCAGCACCGTCACCGTGACGTTGTAGCTGTCCCCGATCATCGCGTTCGACGGCAGGTTCGCCTCGGTGATGACCAGGCTGTCGAAGTCGTCGGAGAACGACAGTTCGACCTCGCCCACCGACGCCTGCGATACCGTCGCGTTGCCGACGGTCACGTTGCCGACCGTGACCTGCTCGACGTCGACCTCCTGCTGGGTGTCGGTCTCGTTCATCGCGTCGGTCTCGTTCATGCCGTCCGATTCGTTCATGCCGTCCGTCTCGTTCATCCCGTCGGTCGCGTTGTCGGTTTCGTTGAGACCGTCGGTCGTCTCGTTGTCGCCGACCGTCTCGTTGTCGTCGGAGACGGTTTCGTTGTCGGTCGTTTCGTTGCCCTCCTGCATCCCGGTCTCGTTGTCCGTCGTCTCGTTGTCCTCCTGGGCGAGGTTCCAGCCGGCCGTGGCGTTGTCCTCGTCCGTCTCGTTGAGACCGTCGGACTCGTTCATCGTCGTCTCGTTGTCGCCGACGGTGTCGTTGCCCGTCTCGTTCATCGTCGTCTCGTTGTCGTCCATCCCGTCGTCGGCCAGCATCCCGTCGTCCGACTCGTTCGTCGCGTTGGTCCCGTTCATCCCCTCGCTTTCGAGGTCGATGTCGGGCGAGGAGACCGACTCGACGGTCATGGACTCGACCGTCATCCGCTCGACGGACATCTCCTCGATGACGAGTTCGCCGATCACCCGAGCGTCCTCCTGGGTGTCGGTCTCGTTCATCGCGTCGGTTTCGTTCATGCCGTCCGTCTCGTTCATCCCGTCGGTCCCGTTGTCGGTTTCGTTGAGACCGTCGGTCGTCTCGTTGTCGTCGGAGACGGTTTCGTTGTCGGTCGTCTCGTTGCCCTCCTGCATCCCGGTCTCGTTGTCGGTCGTCTCGTTGTCCTCCTGGGCGAGGTTCCAGCCGGCCGTGGCGTTGTCCTCGTCCGTCTCGTTCATCCCGTCGGACTCGTTCATCGTGTCCGACTCGTTGTCGCCGACGGTGTCGTTGCCCGTCTCGTTCATCCCGTCGGTCGCGTTGTCGGTCCCGTTCAGACCGTCCGACTCGTTCATCCCGTCGGACTCATTCATCGTGTCCGACTCGTTCATCGTATCCGACTCGTTCATCATGTCCGACTCGTTCATCGCGCCGTCCTCGGCCTGACCGAAGACGCCGAGTTCGTCGTTCTGGATCGTCAGCTCCTCGACGACGAGCGTCTCGACGGTGAGCCGTTCGATGGTCAGGTTCTGCACGACCAGTCCCTGACCGCCGTCGGCCGCCTGCATCCCGTCGGTTTCGTTCATCGCGTCCGACTCGTTCATCCCGTCGGTCGCGTTGTCCGTTTCGTTGAGACCGTCGGTCGTTTCGTTGTCGCCGACCGTCTCGTTGTCGGCGGTCGTTTCGTTGTCGGTCGTCTCGTTACCCTCCTGCATCCCGGTCTCGTTGTCGGTCGTCTCGTTGTCCTCCTGGGCGAGGTTCCAGCCGGCCGTGGCGTTGTCCCCGTCCGTCTCGTTGAGACCGTCCGACTCGTTCATCGACTCCGACTCGTTCATCGTCGTCTCGTTGTCGCCGACGGTGTCGTTGCCCGTCTCGTTCATCGCGTCCGTGCCGTTCGTCTCGTTCGTGGCGACCGGCGTCGTCTCGATGTCGTCGCCGAACACCTCGCTGAGGGTCTCCTCCTCGCCGGCGACGTCTTCGAGCGTGACGTCCTCCAGCGTGAGCTGTTCGAACGTCACGTTCTCGAACGTCGTGTTCGTGAACGCGCGGTCGTTCGTCTGAAGCCGCTCGACGTGCAGCTCCTCGATGGTCGCGTTCTCGACCGTCACGTTCCCGAGTTCGAGCTCCTCGACGGTCACGTTCTGGAGCAGGACGCCGTCGGTCGCCGTCGCCCCGTCTGCCGGTTCCGTCGTTGTTGTACCTGCTGCCCCCGCCGGTGCGACGGAGAGCAACATCATAGCCGTGAGAAACACGGCCAGAATCGCTTGCTTGTTCATACTGTGGCTTCGGAGGATTGGATGACACCCTGCATAAACGAGCGGAGCCGTTCCGTACTGTTCCCGTTCTCTGACGCGCCTTAACCCGGTTTGACCGCGTATACCGTCGGCGCGCCGTCGGCGGTAGACGCCGCTTTGTGCGCCACCGAACCGCGTGACTGCGGCGAGACCGAACGGCGATCCGCGGCCCGAGGGTGGTCCTGCCGAGATACTGTGAGATATAGTATCACGACACGGAGTGTCACACGGTCGCGCTTCCGGAACGGGCGGGTCGATCCGGTGAAACCCCGTTCACGGACCCGCCTCGGGCCGCCCGGGCGCTCGAACGCGCGGGCCCCACGAGACGCAACCTCTTTTTGGCGCTCGGGCCAACGAGGGGACATGGCAGACAGCGACGTGGACCTGGACGCCGAGAAGTACGAGAAACACCGGGAGGCCGGCGAGATACTCGCGCAGGTCCGCGAGGAGGCCGCCGACCGCGTCGAGGTCGGCGAGTCCCACCTGGCGGTCGCGGAGTACGCCGAGGAGCGCATCCGGGAACTCGGGGGCGAACCCGCCTTCCCGGTCAACATCAGCATCGACGAGGAGGCGGCCCACGCCACGCCGAGCATCGACGACGAGGAGACGTTCGGCGAGGAGATGGTCAACCTCGACATCGGCGTCCACGTCGACGGCTGGCTCGCCGACACCGCGGTCACGGTGGACCTCTCGGGCCACGACGAACTGGCCGAGGCCAGCGAGGAGGCGCTGAACGCCGCGCTGGACGTCGTCGAACCCGGGGTCGAAACCGGCGAGATCGGCGCGGCGATCGAGGACGTGATCGACGGGTACGGGTTCAACCCGGTCGTCAACCTCACCGGTCACGGGCTGGGCCACTGGGAACAGCACACCGCGCCGAACATCCCGAACCGCGCCGTCTCGCAGGGAACGACCCTCGAAGTCGGCGACGTGGTCGCCGTCGAACCGTTCGCCACGGACGGCTCGGGGAAGGTAAACGAGGGGGCCGACGAGGAGATATTCGCCCTGGAGCGCGAGGGGTCGATCCGCAACCGCCAGGCCCGCCAGGCCCTAGAGCAGATCACCGAGGAGTTCCGGACGCTCCCGTTCGCGACGCGGTGGCTCGACACCTCGCGGGCGAAGATGGCGCTCCGGCGGCTGAAATCGCAGGACATCGTCCACGGCTACCCCGTGCTGAAGGAGGACGACGGCGCGTTGGTGAGTCAGAAAGAGCACACGATCATCGTCACCCCCGACGGGTGCGAGGTCACGACGCGTTAGGCGTTGTTCATCCGCTGGCTGGAGCGCTCGCCGCAGCGCTGACACTCCGCGACGCGGTACGGTTCACGGGAGAACTGCGCGTTTTCGTCCTTCACGCTCTCGGTCCGGATCTGGACGGACACTTCGTGGAGCGTGTCCGTGCCACACGCGCTGCAGGGTTCGGTCATCCCGTCGAGGGAGTCGTCAGTCGTTGCCATCGATACTCGTCAAACGGAGCGAGGGAGACATAAAAACCCTTCTTCGTTCTGACCGTTCTGACGGGGGTCGACCGCGGTGAACGATGGCCGTACCGGTCGGAACCCGGAGACGTTACTGACGGGGTTATGAACGGCTTACGGACTCGTTTTCGCGGTCTACAATGGGCGGCTGTAACCGTATAGCGCCCCTTGACACCGGCCCGACCGGTGGTTCGGCCCTCGAATCCGGCCGGGACGACAGCCGGCGTCGCGAATACCCGTCCGACAGTATAACGTCCCGGCGACCCCACGGACCCGCTATGGACCAGGTGTTCGCACCGTGGCGGATCGAGTGGGTCGAACGCGAGGGGAAGAACCCGGAGATAGACGACTGCGTCTTCTGCGAACTGCCGGCGTTCGACGACGACGTGGAGAACCTGGTCGTCGCCCGGAGCGACCACGCGTTCGTCCTGCTCAACAACTACCCGTACAACCCGGGCCACGCGATGGTGATCCCGGACCGGCACACGGGGGAGTACGGCGACCTGTCGGACGAGGTGCTGCTGGACCACGCCCGCCTGAAACAGCGGACGTTCGCGGCGCTCCGCGACGCGCTCGACCCCGACGGCTTCAACGCCGGGCTGAACCTCGGCGACGGGGCGGGCGGGTCGGTCGAGGACCACCTCCACACCCACGTCGTCCCGCGCTGGGAGGGCGACACCAACTTCATGCCCGTGCTGAGCGACACGAAGGTGATAGTCGAGGCGCTGGCGGACACGTACGACCGCCTGCACGAGGCCTTCGCCGCGCAGGACGGCACGACGGTGGCGGAGACCGGCGCGGTCCGGGTCGAGGACGCCGGCTGACGGCGGGGCGGCCGACCCGTAGTCGATACGCCCTTACGGGGGCCTCCCGTACCCCGAGTCGATGAACCGCGGCGCGGCGCTTCGGGTGGTCGGGATCGTCGTCCTGGTCGCCAACCTGGCGCTGGCCCTGGCCAAGGGCGGCGTCTGGTACTGGACGGGGAGCCTCGCGGTCGGCTCCGAGGCGGTCAACAGCCTCGCCGACTGCGCGTACAGCGTCGTCGTGCTCGCCGGACTCTACCTGACGACCCAGCCGCCCGACTTCGAACACCCCCACGGCCACGAGCGAATCGAGCCGTTCGTCTCGCTTTTCATCGCGCTGGCCATCTTCGCCGTCGGCGGGGTCGTGTTCTACAGCGCCGTCACCGACATCCTCGCCGGGGAGGTGGCCGTCACTCACGGGTGGGCCGCGGTGGTCGTCCTCGTGGCGACGGCGGCGGTCAAGTACGGCCTCTACCGGTACTGTCTCCGGGTCGGCGAGGAGAACAGTTCCCCGGCGGTGCGGGCCGCCGCGGTCGACAACCGCAACGACATCCTCACCGCCGCGGCGGCGCTGGTCGGCGTCGCCGGGGCCGGGATGGGCTTCCCGGTCCTCGACCCCCTCGCGGCGGGCGTCGTCTCGGTCGGCATCGTCTACACCGGCGTCGAGATCGTCCGGGACAACGTCAACTACCTCGTCGGGGGCGCGCCGCCCGAGGACCTCCGGGCCGAGATCGTCGCCCGCGCGCTCTCCCATCCCGACGTCGAGGGCGTCCACGACGTGATCGCCCACTACGTCGGCCCGGAGATAGACGTGAGCCTCCACGTCGAGGTGGAGGGCGACCGCACGCTCCGCGAGGCCCACGCCATCGAGACGGCGATCATCCAGTCGATCCGCGAACTCCCGGAGGTCGACGACGCGTACGTCCACGTCGACCCGAAGGAACTAGGGGAGTGGAAAGAGGACGAGGTCGCGGACGAACTGCTCCGGCAGATCCGCGGCGGCGAGTGAGCGGCAGGGCCCGGCCGGTCCGTGCCCCGCGGCCCGCCCCAAGCGTTTGACTGTCGCGGCGTGGTACGGCGTCCGCGTGATCCGAGCGACCCCCGCCGTCCCGGTGCAGGTCAGGCTGCTCGACCGCTTCTGGACCCGGTACGGCGAGTTGCTGGCGGGGATCGCGGAGTTCGTCGCGTGGTTCCTCGCCGCCTACGCCGTCGGCCGCTACGTCGTCGTCCCCGCCATTGAGGGGGCGCTCGATGCCCGGGGGGCCGACCCGACCTACGCCGGGGCGGCAGGGCGGGTCGCACGCGTCGGGGTGCTGGCCGTCGCCGTCGCGCTGGCCTGGTCGGCGGCGGGGTTCGGCGGGACGGTCGGCGGGTCGGCCGTCATCGTCGCGGCGCTCACCGTCGCGCTCGGCATCGCGGCGCGGGACGTGGTCGGCAACCTCGTCAGCGGCGCGTTCATCGTCACGGACCCGAAGTTCAACATCGGCGACTGGATCCGGTGGAAGGACCGTGAGGGCGTCATCCACGACATCTCCTTTCGCGCGACGCGGGTCCGGACGTTCGACAACGAGACCGTCACGGTGCCGAACTCGGAACTGACGACGACTGCGGTGACGAACCCGGTGCTCAACGACCGGCTCCGGATACGGGTGCCCGTCGAAGTCGCCTACGAGGACGACATAGACGCGGTATCGGACGCGCTGACGGAGACGGCGGCCTCGCACCCAGAGACCCTCGACCGGCCCGCGCCCTCCGTCCGGCTGACGGAGTTCGCGGACGACGGCGCGGTGCTTTCGGTGCGGGCGTGGATCGCCGACCCCGCCCGCGCCGACTTCGTGCGCGTCCGCTCGGAACTGGCCACGCGGATCGTCGCCCGGCTCGACGACCACGAGGCACAGATCGGCCCGCCGGCGGGGCGGGAGCTGTCCGGTGCAGTTTCGGTGGATACGGACGAAGGGCGCGGCAGGGAGTGACCCCCGGCCGGAGGGACGTGGCGCGCTCAGCGCGCCGGCGCGCCGGCCTCCGGGGCCGCCGCCACGGGCTCGGCGAGCGCGTACACCGTGTTGTGGCCCGTCACCTCGACATCGACGAAGTCGCCGACCTCGAACTCGTAGTCGGAGGCGTTCTGGACGATGATCTGGCGGTACGCGGCGTCCCGGCACTTCACCGAGTCGCCGGTCCCCTCCTCGGCGACGAGCACCTCGCGGGTCGTGCCGACGAGTTCGTCGTACGCCTCGGCGACGATGTCGCGCTTGAGTTCGGACATCTCCTTCGAGCGGTCCTTCTTCGTCTGCCCGCCCAGCCCCTTCATGTCGGCGGCGTCCGTGCCGGGGCGCTTGGAGAAGCGGGTGACGTTGACCTTCTCCGGGCGGGTCTCGCGGAACAGCGCCATGCTCCGCTCGTGGTCGCGCTCGGTTTCGGTCGGGAAGCCGACGACGAAGTCGGTCGACAGCGTCCAGTGGTCGAGATAGTCGTCGAACGTCTCGACGACCTCGACGAACTCCGAGACCTGGTGCTGGCGGCGCATGTCGCCGAGCACGTCGTTCGAGCCGCTCTGGACCGGAGCGTGGATGAAGTTGTACAGCTTCTCGTTGTCGGCGAAGACGGCGGCGAGTTCCTCGCGGATGCCGTGGACCCCCTTCGGGTTCGCCATGCCGACCCGGACGCGGAAGTCGCCCTCGATGTCGCAGATCCGGTCCAGCAGGACGTGCAGCTTTCGCTCGCCGTCGTCCCAGCCGTACACGCCGGTGTCCTGGCCGGTGACGCGGATCTCCTTCGCGCCCGCGTGGACCAGCGCGCGGGCCTTCTCGACGTTCTCCGCGACGGGCGGCGAATCTATCTTCCCCGTCGCCTGCTTGGTGATGCAGTACGAGCAGTCGCTCATGCAGCCCCGGGCGATGGGGAGGATGCCGACGACGCCGTCCAGCACCGGCTCCGTACCGCCGACGGGCGTCGGGCACTCGCCGTTGCGCACCGCGGTCGGCACGTCGTCCCAGTGGAGCACCCGGGCGTCGATACCCGCCTGCTCGAACTCCTCGCCCTGGGCCAGCGCCATGCAGCCGGTGACGATGAGGTCGGCCGACGCGTCCGCCAGTTCGCGGGCCCGGCGGAGCATGTTCCGCTCGGTCTTCTCGACGACGGTGCAGGTGTTCATGATGGCGACGTCCGCCGCCTCGACGCCGTCGACCGGTTTGTGGCCCGCGTCCCGGAGCTTCCGCTCTATCTCGCGGCTCTCGCCGCGGTTCGACGTGCAGCCGTACGTCTCGATGTGGTAGCGGGCCATACGCTTGTCCCACGTTGCGCCCGGGCGGGCAAAAGCACGACGGATCGGGGAGACCCCCGACGCGGCCGGACGAGCCCCCACCGCTGCCCGCCGGACCGATCCCTGGGCGTCGCGCCCCGACGACGTCTTCAGAGCGAGAAGCTAGTCGGTGGAGTTATCATTGCGTATCGACGTTATAGTATACATATGGGAAAGCGAAAAACAGTCTGGTTCGCTGTCGCCTTAGCAGCCCTCCTCGTGACGAGTTCCGTGGGGGCGGTCGCGATGGGGCCGAACGGCAGCGCCGCAAGCACGGCACAGGAAGAGGAGACGACCGATACGGCCGACGAGGTGTACGTCGACGGGAACGGCGATGCCGTCCTCGTGTATCGTAACAGTTCGGAGGACTCGTCGACGAACGGCCACCTGGGCGCGGACCTCTCCGAAGGGCTGTTCTACGTGTTCCTCAACGACACGATCGAGGAGCCGCCCGAGGAGAACTTCGCCGGGAACGCGACGTTCATCCTCGACCCCGAGTCGGTCAGCGCCTCCGGCGCGTTCTCGATGACCCAGCCCGAGTCGATCGAGGACCTGGCGTTCGACGCGTCCCTGACCCAGACCCGGGAGACATCCGCCGGCTCAATGTCGCTGGACGCCACGTTCGTCGACCAGTCGAGTTCGAGCACCGGCGCGTCGACGTACGGCGAGGTGTCGACCGAGGGGACGATGACCACGACCGCGTCCTCGTTCCACACGGACGGCACCGTGACGGTGACCCCGACCGACGGCCAGTCGCTCCCGAGTAGCTCGCAGATGTCCCAGGAGTTCTCCATCCAGGAGACCGACGACGGCTACACGCTCTCCGCGGCCCAGGACTACGTCGTCGGGTCCTACACCGCCGACCGCTGGAACACCCGCGAGAACGCGACGAGGTCCCTCGAAGCGCAGTTCGAGGGCGTCGCACAGCAGCTCGACGGCGACGCGCAGGTCACCGTCGACTCCTACTCGTACGACGACGCCGAGAACCGCCTCGACATCGAGTACACCGTCGAGTTCACCGGCGTCGACGAGGCCGTCTCCGAGCAGCTCGCAACGTCGCTGTCCTCGGCGCGCGACCTCGACCTCTCCGAGAGCGAGGCCAGGGACCTCGCCGACCGCATCCAGTCGGTCGAGCTGAGCGAACTGTCGGCGTCCGTCGACGTGCAGTCCGACGGCGCGACGGTGAACTGGAACGTCCGGCTGGACGAGTACGACGAGGCCGCCCGCGCGACGCTCGACATCCTCGAAGCGTCCGAGATGAACACGTCCCAGATGGACATCGACGCGGCCCGCAGTCGGCTGGACGCCCAGCAGGCCGCCGAGCTGCAACAGACCGTGACCTGGGACGGCACGGTGTCCGTGCCCGACGCACAGACCGCCACCGTCCAGTTCGAGGCCGAGTCCAGCACGGAGAACTGGCAGGCGTACGTGAGCGAACTCGAGGACCGCGGCGTCGAGTGGCAGGGCGACACCACCATGGAGATGCACGCGGAGACCCAAAACGGCGAACTGACCGCCAGCGGGTCGGCCACGTTCAGCCAGGAGGGGCTGCTCGACAACGCCATCGACAGCGCGCTCCAGAACGCCGAGGACAGCCCGGCCGCCGAGAACGAGCAGGCCCGCTCGTTCCTCCGCGCGTTCCAGCAGTCCGAGTTCGAGAAGGCGCGGATGGACGCGAGCGTCGGCGACGGCACCGTCACGTTCGAGGCCGGCGCGAGCTTCGAGAACGTCTCCGCGTTCCGCGACGTGATGAGCGAGGCGTACGGCGAGGACGTCGCCATCGAGAGCGCCGTCGCCACGATGGAGGACGGCGACTCCGTCACCTACGTCCGGATGCCCGGCGCGGTCGGCTCCGACGCGAGCGAGTCCGACGTGCGCGAACTGTCGATGGTCGGGGAGGACACCGAGGTCCACATGCCCGACGACTGGGACCCGGACGAGCGTGACTTCCCCCAGCCCGACAACGAGGAGGCACGCAACTACCTCGGCATCGAAAACGACGACAGCGGGAACGGCGACGACGGCGGCGACGACGACGACGAGTCGTCCTCGTCGCTGCCCGGCTTCGGTCCGGTCGTCGCGCTGGTCGCGCTCGCCGCGGTGGCGCTGATCGCCCGGCGGCGCGCCGCGTAGCGACGCCCCACCCTACTTTTCGAAGCTTTCGACGATAGCGACGCCGCTCGACGCGCCGATCCGCTCGGCGCCGGCGTCGAACATCGCCTTCGCCCGCTCGTAGTCGCCGACGCCGCCGCTGGCCTTGACGGGGAGGTACTCGCTCATCACCTCGACGTCCGCCACGCGCGCGCCGCCGTCGGCGAAGCCGGTCGACGTCTTCACGAAGTCGGCGTCGGCCTCGACGGCCGCCTCGCAGGCGCGCCGGAGTTCGGCCTCGTCCAGCAGCGTCGCCTCCACGATCACCTTCACCGGGACCGGAACGGCGGCGACGACCGCCGCCAGTTCCTCGCTGACGGCGTCGTCCTCGCCGGCCCGCAGTCGGCCGACGTTCAACACGACGTCAATCTCGTCGGCCCCGGCGTCCCAGACGGTCTCGGCCTCCGCCGCCTTGATCCCGGGGCCGTGCTGGCCGTGGGGGAAGCCGACGACCGTTGCGAGGGTCACGTCGGGGGCGTACTCGGCGGCCTCGCCGACGTAGCAGGGCGGGATGCAGGCGTTCATCCCGTACTCGTCGGCCTCGTCGAGCACGCGCCGGACGTCGGCGAGCGTCGTCTCCGGCCCCAGTACCGTGTGGTCGATGCGTTTCGCGAGCGTCTGGCGGTCCATACCCGGCCCTTTCCCGCTCGGCTAATAAGTCCCGTGCCAGCACCCCGGCGGCACCTGTCGGGTTGGATTCACCTCTCCTATCGGAAGATTTTCGGGGATGCCGGGAGGCCGAATTCGTATGGTCTTGCCGGAAGGGTTCGCGCTGCCGCCGCTGCCGTACCTCGTGGGGCTGGGGATCGGGCTCGCCGCGACCGTCGCGCTGCTCTGGGCGATCGACCCGCCCGTCAGCGACTGGACAGTCGTCGCGTTCGCGCCGTGGATGGCGACCGGCGCGGTCCTGCACGTCCTCTACCAGCAGGGGGCGTTCCCCGCGGTGCTCGAACCGCTGTTCAGCACGGGGGCGGTGTACGCCACGACCGCCGTCGTCGCCGGCCTCGTCTGGATCGTCGCGACGGTGCTGACCGCGATGCGCCGGAACGCCTCGACGGCGCGGCAGGTGGGGACGATCGGCACCGGCGTCGCGATCACCTTCACCATGTTCTCGCTGTACCTGGGCGCGCAGGCCGGGACGCTCGACCCGTTCTGGCCCGTCGTCGGCGCGGTCGCGGCCGGCGTCGTCGCCGCGGTCGCCTGGGTCCTGCTCAGCTTCGCCGTCACCGAGGCGGCCGCCGTCACCGCCAAGAGCGGCGCGCTGGTCGTGTTCGCCCACTCGCTCGACGGCGTCTCGACGGCCATCGGCGTCGACGTGCTCGGGGCGGGCGAGCGGACGCCCGTCTCGCGGGCCGTGCTCGACCTCGCCGGCCGGCTCCCGGTCGCCGACACGATCGGCGTGGGCTGGCTGTTCGTGCTCGTGAAGGTGGCGCTCGCCCTGCTCATCGTCTGGCTGTTCGAGGAGTACGTCCGCGACTCGCCGCGGCAGGGCCGGGTCCTGCTCGGGCTCGTGGCCGCGGTCGGCCTCGGCCCGGGGGTCCACAACCTCCTGCTGTTCGCCGTGTCGGGCTGAGCGCGGTTCGTGTAACTTCCCGGAGCAGTGTCGGACAAACAGTATCGGATAAATTATAATTGTCTGACGAAACTTTTTATTTGGGGACGTATCATCCCGAAGCGAGGTACCCGAGAGGGGGGAAACAATGAGTGGGGAACTATCCGACGCGGTATGCGACAGCACAGCCTTCACGCGTGGCGGTCCCGTTCACCGCCACCGCGCGGACGACGGCGAACGCCCGAGCGTCGCGGTGGCCCGGGCGCTCGCCGCCGCGCGGAACGAACCGCCGACGGCCACGTCGACGCGGCTGTACGACCACGTCGACCCGGACGCACTCGACGCGCTGTTCGACGACTGGGGGTCCGCCTGCGGCCTCACGAACGTCCGCCTGCGGATCGAGGAGTACACCGTCGAGGTGCGCGAGCACGGCGAGGTCGTCGTCCGCGAGTGAACCCCCGCGCGAAGCGCACGCTTTTTCTCGCCGACCCGTGAACGCTGGCACATGGCCAAACAGCCGCACCTGCTCGTCGAGGAGGGAGACCTGACGGACATCGCGCTCGTGCCGGGCGACCCCGGTCGGGTCGACCGGATCGCCGGCCTCTGTGACGACCACACGGTCGTCGCCGAGAACCGGGAGTACAAGGTCGTCAACGCGGAGTACGACGGCCGGGAACTGACGATCTGTTCGACCGGGATCGGCAGCCCCTCGGCCACCATCGCCGCCGAGGAACTCCACGCGGTCGGCGTCGAGACGCTGATCCGCGTCGGCACGACGGGCGCGCTCCAGTCGGGCATCGAGATCGGCGACATGGTCGTCGCCACCGGCGCGGCGAAGGACGAGGGGACCACGAAGCGCTACGAGAGCGTCACACTCCCGGCGGTGCCGGACTACGACGTCCTGACGTCGCTGGTCGACAGCGCCGAGGAGAACGACGAGGACGTCCACGTCGGCCCCGTCGCCACCGACGACGCGTTCTACGCCGAGACCGACGAGTACATCGAAAACTGGGAGGCGGCCGGCGTGCTGGCCGTCGAGATGGAGGCCGCCGCGCTGTTTACCCTCGCCCGGCGCAAGGGGATGCGCGCCGGCGCGATCTGTACCGTCGACGGCAACCTCGTCGAGGGGACCCAGAAGGGCGCGACCGAGGACGACGAACTCCCCGAGAAGGCGAAGAACAACGTCGAGCGCGCCATCCAGATCACGCTGGACGCGACGACCGAACTGTAAGCCGGGCGTGGGCGTGAGACGCGCCGGCCGTCCCGCCGCGGGTCCGACCCCCGAACCGTAGCCCCTCGCTTTTCCCGGTCGGCGTTGCCAGCGATCCCGTGAACGCCAGCCGCGGCTTCCTGCTCGCCCTCGTCGCCGCCCTCGGCGTCCTGGCGGCGCTGCTCGTTTTCCCCTTCCTCCAGTTCGTCCTGCTGGCGGCGTTGCTGGTGTACGTCCTTTACCCGCTCCACCGGCGGCTGGCTCCGCGGGTCGGCGACGGGCCGAGCGCCGCCGCGCTCGTGACACTGACGCTCGTCCTGATACTGGTGCCGGCCGCGCTGGTGTTGCGGTCGGTGCTCGACCAGGCGCGGATGCTGTACGAGGCGGTCCGCGAGGGCGACCTGACCGTCGCGTTCGCGGAGGACGTGCTCGCCGACGCCGTCGGCGTGCGGGTGGACCTGGCGTCGGCTGTCGGGGCCGTCCCGACGGAGGTCGGGTCGGCCGTGCTGGAGAACGCGCTCTCCGTGTTCGACCTGGTGACCCACGTCGTCGTCGGCCTCGGCGTCACGCTGTTCCTGCTGTACTACTTCCTGAAGGACGGCGCGGCGTTCGTCGCGTGGCTCCGCGAGGTGACGCCGCTCCCGCCGCGGGTGGTCGACGACCTGTTCGCGGCGACCGACTCGATCATGTGGGCGGTGCTCGCCGGCCACGTGTTCGTCGCCGCCGTCCAGGGCGGGATGGCCGGCGTCGGGCTGTTCCTGACCGGAATCCCCAACGCCCTGTTCTGGACCGTCGTGATGATGGTGCTGGCGCTGTTGCCGGTCGTCGGCGCGTTCCTCGTCTGGGGGCCGGCCGCGCTGTACCTGTTCGCGAACGGCGAGACCGTCCCGGCGGCCGCGCTCGCCGTCTACGGCACCGTGGTCGTCGGGATCACGGACGACTACCTCCGGCCGGTCGTCGTCGACCGCCGCGCGGACGTGAACCCGAGCGTCATCCTGCTCGGCATCGTCGGCGGACTCTACGTGTTCGGGACGATGGGCATCTTCTTCGGGCCGGTCGTGCTCGCGCTGTTGAAGGCGGCCGTCGACGTGTTCGCCGCGGAGTACGGGCGGCTGTAAGCCGTCGGCCAAATCCTTAACTCCCGGCGTCGACAGGTCGGACCATGCGCGACGCCGTTCGGACGCGCTGGCGCGCGCTCGTCCGTCGGCTCCGGCGGGTCGAGCGCCGCGAGGTCCGGTCGTTCCGCCGCTGGATCGAGCACACGGAGAACCTCGTCCGCGCCTCCGCGCTGGTCGCGGTGCCGCTGCTCATCGCGCTGGTCACCGCGCTGTCGAACGCCGTCCCGGGGCTGTCGTACCTCCTCTTCCCGCCGCTGGCGGCCGGGACGTACACGCTGTTTACCGACCCGGAGGGCGAGTACTCCTCGCCCCGGCGGTTCGTGCTGGGGCTGACGACCGGCGCGGCGAGCGGCTGGGTCGCGCTCGAACTCGTGGGCCTCGCGTTCGCCGAACCCGGCGGGCGGTTTCAGGTGAGCGCGGTCGGGGCCGCCCTCGCCGTGTTCCTCACCGGTCTGGCGACGTGGCTGTTGCGCGTCGAGGAGCCGTCGGCGTACGCCTGCGGCCTGCTCGTGTTGCTCATCGACGCCTCGCCGGCCGCGTACGTGGTGAGCGTCGCCGCGTCGTCGTCCATCGTCGCGCTCGCCTTCGTCGTCTGGCGGCGCGAGTTCTACGAGAACCGGGCGCGGTACCTCTACCGCTCGACGAAGGGCGACGACCACGTGCTCGTCCCGGTCCGCGGCGACGCCGGCGACGCGACGGCCCGCCTCGCCGCGCGGCTGGCGGCCGCCCACGAGGCCGGGAAGGTGGTGTTGCTTGGGCTGGCCGAGGAGGGCGCCGACCCGGACGCGGTGGCCGACGACCTCGAATCCCGCGCCGGGACCGTCCGAACGCGGGTCGGCGTCCCCTGTCAGGTCGCCGTCGTCTCGACGGACTCGCCCGCGTCCGCGACGCTACAGGCCGCCCGCGAGGAGAACTGCGACCTGGTCGTCGCGCCGTACGAGCAG
This sequence comes from Halostella litorea, assembly GCF_004785955.1. Taxonomy (NCBI): domain Archaea; kingdom Methanobacteriati; phylum Methanobacteriota; class Halobacteria; order Halobacteriales; family Natronoarchaeaceae; genus Halostella; species Halostella litorea. The sequence continues at coordinate 769,694 of NZ_SJER01000001.1, forward strand.
CGCCACGGCCACCTCTCGTCGTTCGTGCGGACGCTGTTCCGCGGCGACGTGGACGTGGTCGCCGCCCGCCTCCGGGGCGACGAGCGCCGCTGGCGGCGGGTGCTCGTCCCCGTCCGGTCGGCCGGCGAGCGGGCCCACGCGAAGGTCGATTTCGCCTGCCGGCTGGCGGGGCCGGCGGGGCTGGTCACGGTCGCGACCTGTATCGACGACGAGCGCGAGCGGCGGGCCGCCGAGGAGCGGCTGGCGGACGTGGTGGAGACGTTCGACGCGTCGTTCGAGACGCGGGTCGTCAACGACTCCGTGGAGTCGTTCATCGCGCGGACCGCAAAGCAGTTCGACCTGACGATGATCGGCGCGAGCACGGACCGGAGCGCCGCCTCGCGGTTCGTCTCGCCGCCGACGTTCGAGCGGATCGACGAGGTCGACGCGGCCGTCGCCGTCGTCCACGTGGCCTGAACGCCGCTCAGCCGTCCTCCAGCAGCCGGTTGGCTATCGCCTCGCTGTCGTCCTCGCCGAGCGCGGACTGCATCAGCAGGTGGCCGCCGATGGAGGCGGGGCTGATGACCACGTCCGCGCCCGCCCGGCGGAGCTTCTCGACGTTCTCGCGGTCGGTGGCGGCCGCGACGATGCGGCCGTCGGGGCGCAGTTCCCGGGCGGAGAGGACGCTGAGCGCGTCCTCGGCGTCGTTGTTCGTCGCCGCGACGATGGCGCGGGCGTCTTCGAGCTGTGCCCGCTGGAGCGTCTCGTCGTCGCTCGGGTCGCCGGCGATCACGAGAAAACCCCGCTCGCGCAGGCCGTCGACCCGTTCGGACTTCGGCGCGACGACGACGAACTCGACGTCGCTGGACGCGAGTTCGCTCAGCAGCGGTTCGGTCAGGTCGCCGTACCCGAGGACGAGCACGTGGTTTTCGAGGAGTTCGAGCTCTGATTCTGTCATCTTTCCGAGTGCCTTGGTGAGTCGTGCTTCGATCGCGGGGCCGAGCAGCGCGCCCAGCGCGATGGCGAAGCTCGCGGTGCCCAGCACGACGACGGAGATGGAGAACAGCTTCGCCTGCTGGGAGGTCGCCGTCACGTCGCCGTAGCCGACGGTGCTGGCGGTGACGATGGTGTAGTAGAACGCGTCGAGCGCGGTGGAGACGCCGTCGAACTCCTCGCGGAGCGCGTACGACCCGACGGTGCCGTACACCAGCACGCCCGACAGGGCCAGGCCGGAGGCGAGTTGTGGCGTCGACAGCGACACCTCGCGGTCGAACCGGCGGTGGTTGAGGAGGACGACCGGGAGCGCGAGCGCCGAGAGGACGACCAGCGGGAACGACAGTTCGCTCGACTGGGCGAGCCCCTGCCCCGCGGTCACCGGCAGCAGGACCACCGTGGTGTACCAGGCGGCCCGGAGCCCGCGGCGCAGGCCCAGCGCGCTCGCGAGCATCAGGAAGCCGGTCAGCGCGCCGGTGAAGCCGGCGAGGCGCTGTATCTCCGGCGGGATCCGGTCGGCGAACGGGCCGAACACCACCGTCGTGTCGGTGATGTTGGCGATCCCGGTGACGACCGACAGCACCGCGACGGCCATCACTAGCCACACCGTCGTCCGCACGCCGATACGGTCCCGGCTGACGTCCATGCGGGTCAATCCTCGCGGCGTCCCGAAAAAAGGCCGTCGGTGTCGGGTGTGGCCCGCGTACCGGCCGAGCGTGTCGTCGAGGGCAACTGGTTTATCGCTCGCATTCGATCACGGCCCATGGCATCGCTGCCCGTCGAAGTTCTTCTCGGCATCTACCTCGGCCTGCTCACCGGCATCTTCCCGGCGCTCATCTCCGGCGTTCTCGGGTTCGTGTTCAAGTACTTCACCGGCGTCACGCTGCCGGGGCTCGGGGTCGTCGTCCTCGGGGTCGCTGTCGCCGGCGTCAACGGCGGCCTGCTTGGCCTCATCGACCCGTCGATCCAGCAGTCGCCGCGGCTGATCGTCGCCGTCACAGTCGTGATGATGCTGTCGCTGTACGCCCACAGCCAGGGCGACAAACTCGGCGCGACGCTGCCCAAGCGGTTCTCGCTGGGCTCGCTCGGCCGCACCACGCTCTCGATGGACGTGGTGGAGTTCGTCGGCGGCATCGGCCAGGTGACGGTCACGGCCGCCGGACCGGTCGGTGAAGTCGAGGGGTACCCGCCGCTCCCGGAGGACGTGCGGGCGGCGATCCGGCAGGGGTCGTGGCGCTTCCCGGCCGACCTGCCGGTCGAGGAGATCGAACGCCGGCTGGCCGAGCGGCTCCGCTCGGAGCACGACCTGGCCGACGCGACGGCGTCGATAGACTCCCGCGGCCGGGCGACGATAAGCGCCGCGCCAGCGAGCGGCGGGCTCTCGCGGCGGGTGCCGGCGGGCCACCGCGCCGTCTCCGTCGCCGCGCTCGTCCCGACGGGGATCGCCCGCGGCGACCGGGTGCGCGTCCTGACCGACGGGGCGCGGGTCGAGGGGACGGTCCTCAGCGCGAAGTCGGACCCGGGGTCGGCCCCGAAAGCCCCGCCCGCGGGCGGCAACGGGGACGTCGCGACCGACGGCGGGACCGACGAGGCGGCCGCGGACGCGGACGTCGAGCCGGCCGCCCCGACGACGACTGGCGGCGAAGGGCGGGTCACGCTCGCCGTCCCGAAGGCGCGGGCGTCGGCGCTGCTGCGGGTCGACCGCGGCCGCGTGGTCGTCCTCTCGCGGGGCGTCCGCCGCGAGTACGAACTCGTCTCGCTGCTGCGGCGGGCGGGCAAGCGCATCCGCCGGCTCACCGTCGCGGCCGGGAGCGACCTCGACGGCCTGACGGTCGGCGAGGCGAACGGCCGCGAGGCCGACGCCGTCGCCGTGCTGGCGGTCGACCGGGCCGGCGACGGCCGGGCGCCGGACGGGACCGACGGCTGGGCGTTCTCGCCCGAGGGGACCGCGACGCTTTCGGCCGGCGACGAACTGTTCGTCGCGGGGGCGGCCGACGCGCTCGACCGCTTCGAGGGGGCGGCCCGATGAACGTCGCCCTCGGGGCGGTCGCGGCCGCCGGCGCGCAGATCCTGCTGTTCGCAGTCCTCGCCGGCGCGCTGGCCGGGCTCGTCGCCTTCGGCTACCGCTGGTACGGCCGCGAGGGGGTGCCGGACGGCCTGGCGATACTGATCGGGATCACCGTGATCGGCGCGTGGCTCAACACCGACGCCGCGCTGCGGGAGGCGATCGTTGGCCGGTCGGACCTGCTCGACCCGGAGGTGGCCGCGTTCACGGTCGTCGCGTTCGTGGTCGGCGGGATCGCGTCGGACCTCGGCCGACGCGGGGGCGACCGCCTGGCGGCGGACGCGCTTTCGGTCACCGGCGCGCGCGACGTGGACCGCGAGGTGAGCCAGCTGGTGCGGGCCGCCGGCCGGGTCGTCCGGGTCGAACTCCCCGAGGAGGTCCAGGACATCGACGGCTACGACCCGGTGCCCGACACGACGAAGGCGGAGGTCGCCGGCACCGTCCTCCTCTTCCCGCGCCGGCTCACCGTCGCGGAGCTTGAGGACCGGATCCGGGCGCGGCTCCGGGACGACTACGGGGTCGGCCACATCGACCTCGGGGTCGAGGCCGACGGCACCGTCGACTACCTCGCGCTGGGCAGCCGCGCGGCGGGGCTCGGGCCGACGTTGGCCCCCGGCTCCGCGGCCGTCGCGGTCCGCGCGGACCCCGCCTTTTCGGCCTCGCCCGGCGACATCGTCGAGGTGTGGCGGGACGGCGGAGAGCCCAAGCGGGTGGCGACCGGCGAACTGCGCGCCGCCGTCGGGGACGTCGCCACGCTGGCGCTGGACGAGGCCAGCGCCCGCGCCGTCGACCCCGACGCGACCTACCGCCTCGTGACGCTGCCCGCGGAGCCGTCGGCGGACCGCGAGTTCGCGTCGCTGCTGCGGGCCGCCCCGGAGACGATGGCCGGCGCGACGGTCGCCGAGGGCAGCCCGATCGTCGGCCAGCCCGTCGGCGCGCTCGCGGTGACGGTCGCCGCGGTGACGAGCGCCGACGGGCGCGTCGAGGCGCTGCCCCCCCGGAGCCGCACCCTCGCGGCGGGCGAGACGGTGTTCGTGGTCGCCCGCCCCGCCGACCTGCGCCGGTTCGAGGCGGCGGTCGAGCCCCCCGAGGCGGAAGTTACTTCCTGACGCGAGGGCGAGCGTCACCCATGCAGTGGAAACTGTTCGCGGACCTCGCCGAGCACGCCGGGACGAAGGAGATCCCCGTCGACGAGGGCGCAGACACCGTGGGCGAGGCGCTGGACGCGCTGCTCGCCGACCGCCCGGCGCTGGCCGAGCGCGTGCTGACCGACGACGGCGAGCTCCGGGACCACATCAACGTCCTCCGCAACGGGACGAACGTGCTCGTGGAGGGCGACGGGCTGGAGGAGCGCCTGGAGGCGGGCGACGAACTCGCGCTGTTCCCGCCGGTCAGCGGCGGGTAGCCCGGCGGAAGGACGGTCGCGGGTCAGCGGTCGGTGAGGTCGGCCGCCATCACGAAGTCCGGCTCGTCGGAGACCCGCGTCCGGGTCGCCGCCACGTCGCTGACGTGCCGGGCCGTCTCGGGCACCAGCACGCGGACGTGGTCGGCGCCCAGTTCGCCGGCGTCCCGCCGGACCGCGGCCAGCACGTCGCGGCAGGCGTCGAGGTCGTCCCACGCGCCGACGCCGTACTCGGCGCGGTGTTCGAGTTCGCCGTCCTCGTTCTCGCGCTCGTAGTCGCGCACGCGGTAGGCCATCCCGCGCGTGCCGCCGTCCTGCACCGCGAACGTCGCCGTCTCGTCGGCCGCACGGCGGAGCAGGCCGCGGGTCAGCTCCCGCGTCGCCCACGTCTCGTCCATGGAGAGCGCCAGCCCCCGCAGGTGGTCCCGGGCGTCGCTGTCCGCCCAGTACGACCACGCGGCGTCCGGGTCGCCCGTGACGGTCGCCGCCGGCTCGGCGTCCGCGTCCGGTTCGGGGTGTGCCCACCGGAACTCCGTCGCCGGCGCGAACCCCATCGCGCGGGAGTGGCCGAGGCCGGCGACGTTCCACGAGAACACCATGTTGCGGGCGACGGCCGCGCCCCGCTCGCGCGCCCAGTCGAACAGGCCGTAGGTGACCGCCTCGCCGACCCGCTCGCCGCGGTAGTCGGGGTCGACGCGCATCCCCTGACACCACGCCTCGTGCTCGGAGAGCATGACCGCCTGGGCGATCCCGACGACGTCGCCGTCGACGACGCCGACGAGCGTGCGCCGGCGTTCGCCGCCGTCCGGCCCCTCGATCCAGTCGTGGTAGATCCGCGGGATGTAGTCGCTCCGGCCGCGGTCGGCCCACGTCCCCTCGGTGAACGCGACCACGTCGTCGTAGTCGTCGGCCGTCGCCGGGCGCAGTTCGACCCCGCTCACTCCCATGGCACCGACCGCTCGGTGAGTTCGCCGGCGACCGGTTCGGCCATCGCCGTCTCGGGGTCGGCGGCGTTCTCCAGCGCCCACATCAGCTTCACCACGGCGGTGCCGGGGAGCGTGTCGCCGGCCTCGACGACGCCGGCGTCCAGCAGGTCGCGGCCGGTGTCGTACACGCGGTCACAGACCCGCCCCTCGATGCACTGGCTGGTCATGACGACGGTCGTCCCGTCGTCGACCAGCGCCTCGATCCGCGGGATGAGGTCGGTGTGGACGTGGCCGAGCCCGGTGCCCTCGATCACGAGGCCGTCGGCCCCCTCGGCCACGTCGAGGAACGCCGGGTCCATCCCGGGCGCGAACTTCAGCAGTTCCACGTCGGGGTTCAGGTCGGGGGCGATCGAGAGCTCCGTCGCGCCGCGCTCGGCGTAGTCGCGGCGGAAGGAGACGTCGGGGGTCTCGCCGACCTCGTAGTCGACCTCGCCGAGGGGCTTCGCGCCGACCGTCTCGAAGGCGTCCCGGCGGGAGGTGTGGTTCTTCCGCACCCGGGTGCCGCGGTGGAGCGCGCAGACGTCGTCGCTCTCGGAGGCGTGCATGCAGACCATCACCTCGGCGGCGTCGCTCTTGGCGGCCTCGACCGCGCAGACGGCGTTCATCACGTTGTCCGAGGACGGCCGGTCGGCCGAGCGCTGGCTCCCCGTGAACACGACCGGGACCGGCGTGTCGAGCATGAACGAGAGCGCCGACGCGCTGTACTGCATCGTGTCCGTGCCGTGCATCACGACGACGCCGTCCGCGCCGGCCTCTATCTCCTCGCGGACGGCCTCGGCGAGGTCGCGCCACACGTCCGGCGTCATGTTCTCCGAGAGGATGTTGGCGACGACCCGGCCGCGGTAGTTCGCCAGCCCCGCCAGGTCCGGAACGGCCCGAAGCACGTCCTCGGCGTCGAACTGGGCGGTCACCGCGCCCGTGCGGTAGTCGACGGTCGAGGCGATGGTGCCGCCGGTGCTTATCAGCGACACCGTCGGGAGGTCCTCGTCGAACTCCACGGCCGAGGCGTCGCCGTCGTCGCCCTCCTCGATCTCGTGGGCGTCGGACTCTACGACCTCGACGTCGGCGTCCTCGCGCTCGATCCCGACGTTGTACCCCCCGTCTAACTTCACGACGAGGTGGTCGGCCGTCGTGGAGGGGAGCAACACGCCCTCGTGGGTCTGGTCCGCGCGTTCGACGCGGACGCGGTCGCCTGCGTTCATCTTGGCCGTGGGTTCGGCCCGGGACACTTCAAGCGTTGCGTTCGCGGGCGGCCCAGTCCGGGTCGGCGGTGGCGCGCCTGGGGACGCGCCGTGCTGGCCGCTTGGCGTCTCGGTGACTTTATGCGTCGAGCGCCGCTCCGCTCGGGCATGAGCGTCGTCGCACACGCCGCCGGAGCCGAACTCAGGCCGGTGCCGGTGAGGCTCGCCGTCGCCGTGCTGGCGGGGTTCGGGGCCGCCGCGGTGGCGAACTTCCCGATGAGCGCGCTCCCGGAGGGCGAGGTCCCCAAGGAGATAGCGCTCGCGGCGGTCTGGCCGGACGTGCCCGAGAGCGTCGTCCCCGTCGCCGGCCACACGGTCCACTACCTCGCGGGCATCCTCGTCGCCATCGGGATCGAACTCGCCCTCGTCGCCACCGCGGGGCTCCGCGGCGTCGAACTGCTCGTCTTCGGCTGGGTGTCGGTCTCGCGGCTCGCCGCCGGGGTGGGCGCGGCCGCCTTCGTGACTATCCTGTTCGGCGCTGTCGTCCTGCCGCGGGTCGGTCCCGGCCGCCTCGCCGACTACGCCGAGCGCGCGGGGAGCATCCGGCTCCAGTGGACCGTCTCGGCCGCGGTGTACGGGCTGGCGGTCGCCCTCCTCGTCCCCGCGCTGTACGTACTGATCCCGGTCTGATCCCGGGGAAAAGACCTTGCCGGTCGCCGCCCTACCTGCGGCCATGAGCGAGCGCACGGACCAGCTCACCCGGTCGAGCGACGAGACGGTCGACGAGTCGCTCGACGACGCCTTCGACAGCGGGAGCCTCCGCTCCGGGTCGAGCGCCGAAACCGAACCCGAGGGCGACGCCTCGGGGCTGGAGCGCTGGTTCGACCCGGGCACCTTCCTCGTGTCGGCCGTCCTGCTCGCGGTCGGGCTGGTCGGCGGCGGCGCGACGATCCCCTTCTTCGGACGGGCGCTGGGCATGTTCGCCGTCGCCTTCGCCGTCGGGCTGGCGAGTTCCGAGCGGCGGTACGCGGAGGTCGGGCTGGCCGGCGTCGCGGTCGGCGGCGGCGCGTCGCTGCTCCGGAACGCCCTCCTGACGCTCGCCGGCGTCGGCGTCCCGCTGGTCGCCGTCAGCGCCGTCGTCGGCGGGCTGGCCGGCGTACTCGGCGTCTACTTCGGCCGCGACCTGCGGGACGGGCTGACGCGGGACCTCTAGGCGAGCGTCCAGCCGTCGCCCGTCCGCCGGACGAAGTCGCCGTCGGCCATCGCCGCCAGCGTCCGCTCGACCAGTTCCGGCGACGCGTCGACCGCCTCGGCGAGTTCGCCGACCGTGTGGGGCCGCTCGGCGAGCGCCCGGAGCACGTCCGCCGAGAGCCGGCTGTTTACCTCCTCGTCGGTCGCCTCGGCGATGCTGTCGAGCAGGTCGGTCATCCGGCCCTGTACCCACCGCTGAGCCATCGAGAGCTCGTTTTCCAGTTCCTCCAGCCGGGCCAGCGACGCCGCCAGTTCCTCGGGGTCCGCGTCGGCCTCGGCCGGGTCGGGGTCGTCGGCGGGGTCGACGTCGAGCGAGAGGTAGCGCCAGGTCGTGATGTCGAGGCTCCGGCTCGCCGGATAGGCGCTTTTCGTCCCGAAGCCGTACGGCGAGACGTTCACTTCGAGCCGGAGGTTCCGCGCGATGTGGAAGTACTTGCGCCGCTGGTCGTCGGTGTGGCTCTCGACCAACCCCGCCTCCTCGAGCTTCCGGAGGTGCTCGATGACCGCCTTCGGGCTGACGCCGAGGTATTCGCTTATCTCGGTGACGTAGCAGGGCTTGCGGGCGAGCAGCCGCAGGATGCGCCTGCGGTTCTCGTTGCCGAGCAGGTCCAGCAGCGCGGCAGAATCCATTCGATAGAAGCTTCGCGGCGAGCGGTAAAAAGGGTGACTGCTTACCTCAGGGGCTCGGAGGCCGCCGCGGGACCGCCGCCGTTGCCGTTCCCGCGCTCGCCGCCGTTCCCGCCGGATCCGTTCCCGCCGTCGCTGCCATCCCCGTCGTCGCCGCCGTCGACGTCGTCCCCGCCGTCGGCGGTTCCGTTCTGCCCCGTGCCGTCGTCCCGGCCCGCCCCGCGGTCGTCCGGCGGCCCGCCAGCACCCTCGCCGTCGGACCCGCGGTCGTCGGGCGGTCCCCGAGTCCCGTTCCCGTCAGCTCCCGGCCCGTTCCCCGCTCCGCCGCGGTCGTCGGGCGGCCCGGCGGTCCGGTTCCCCGGCGGGCCGCGCTCGACGTGGTCCGGGACGACGGCCAGCGTCCGTGCGAGCGCGGAGACCTCCTGGCCGGACATCGCCGAGGCGTTCGCCCGTATCTCGGCGAGCGCGCTCCGGTTCACGCCGGCGGACTCGGCCAGCGGCTCGGTCCGGTTCGCCGAGCGCTCCAGCGACCGGACCTCGCCGACGAGGCGGCTCATCCGCGCCTGATACTCCAGCCGGCTCATATTGCCCTTCTCGGCCCGCAGCGCCCGCTTCTCCGCGCGGAGCCGGTCGAGTTCGCTCCGGAGCCGGTCCGTTCGGTTTCGCACGAGCGCGGCCCGGTCGCTCCCGTTGTCGTACCGCGCCTCGAACATCCCGTCCTCGACCGATCCGTCGGCCTCCGAGGCGCTCGACTGCATGAACGCCGATATCTCCGCGCCCATCGAACTGCTGTTGTTCGCTTGCACACCGGCGTCCCCGGCGGCCGTCGCACCGCCGTCCGCGGCCGCCGCGCCGGCGACCGGGAGCGCGACGAGGACCGCGACCAGGGAGAGGAGGGCGACCGCCGGCGTTCGGCTGTCGGTCATTACGCGATCCCTGTCGGGCCGAAGGTAAAAAGCCGGACCTTCGTTCGCTCCGTTCAACGCGGTCGGTAAACTGGCTGAAAACCGTTCGCTGCGTTCAAAGCGCCCGCTCTCCCCTTCGATTCGGATCGCCGGGAGCTGGCCCGACTGTGGTGGATCGGCGGTCCGCTCGGACCGACCCGGACGGATTGCGGTCGACAAAAGCCCTAGGGCGAAGGCTTATTGTCGCCGGGAGCATGTCATGTTATTGCACAGCATGTTCGAGGAGTTCTCCAGCGGCTACTACTTCGGGCGGCTCTACGTCGAGCCGTTCGACGGGGAGCGCGCAGTCATGCAGCGAGCGCAACACGAGCGCGTCAACGAGCAGTTGTACGCGAGCGGCGAGGGGATCGAGCGCCTCGACACACCGCTCGTAATGAAACTCGGGAACCGACACTTCCCGGTCCACGCGGAGGAGGGCGTCCCGTCGGACACGCTCGCCGTCCCCGAAACGCTCCTCGGCGACGGCGTCCGCGACCCGCCGGCGCTCCGCGAGGTGCTGCTGGCGAAAGCCGACCGCGCCTCCCAGCTGTTGCGGCTCTCGGGGGGCGACGGCCGACCGGACAACACCTGAGGCCGGGGAAAGCGGGCCGCGCCGCGGTCCGGCCGCGCCCGGCACCGCCGCCACTCGTCGGAACTTAGAAGTGACCGCGCCGCCCCGTCCCTGCTGATGCTCGACGAGCTGCTGGGTCGGGCGGCGCTGAAGGACCGCATCGACGAGCTAGAGGAGGAAAAGCGCCACCTTGAGCGACGGCTGGAGGCCGAATCCGAGCGCCGCGCCGACGCGGTCAGCGCCCGGCAGGACGCCGAACAGCGGGTGAACCGGCTGGAGGACCGGATCGCCGAACTGGAGGACCGCGTCGAGCGGGCCGGCGACGGCGACGCGGCGGCCGCCGAGTTCCGCGGCGTCGAGGAGCTTCGTGGCGACCGCCTCGCCGCCGTGCTCGACCGCCTCGACAGCGTCGACGCCGGCGAGGAGGGCGCGATGACGGCGATGGTCGGCGACGAGGTACCGGCGGCCGTCCGCGAGGCGTTCGGCGACCGCGCCGCGCTGGTCGACCGGGCCAGCCCCTGCCTCGCGGTGACCGACGACGCCGGCCTCGTGAGCGCCGCGCTCGCGCCGCCGGTCGCGCCGGCCGCCTTCGCGGCGTGGGACGACGGCTTCCGGGTCGAGCGGGAGTGGTTCCTGCCGACCGGCGAGTTCGCGTTCGCGCTCGTCCGCTCGGATCTGTTCGCGCTGGGCGAGTACGACGGCCGCGAGCGCACCGCGACGACGGCGTTCGAGAGCGACGTGAAGGGGAGCCACTCGAAGGGCGGCTTCTCGCAGGCCCGCTTCGAGCGCCGGCGGGACGAGCAGGTCGCCGAGCACGTCGAGCGCTGCGAGGCGGCGCTCGCCGACCGCGACGCCGACCGGCTGATACTCGTGGGCGAGCACACCGTGCTGGACGACGTCGACGCCGAGGCGGCGGCGACCGCCGCCGTGGATGCGACCGGCGACCCCGAGGACGCGCTGGACGAGGCGTTCTACGACTTCTGGACGACGACGCTGTACCGGCTGTAGCGCCCAAATTGCCGAGCGCGCCGCGCTTATGACGGCCCCTGTCCTTGATCCGGGCATGGCTATCGCGATCCTCGCCCACGGGAAGTTCCCCGAGCGCGCCAAGACGGCGCTCGGCGTCATGCGGTACGGCGACGACGACGTCGCCGCCGTCCTCGACCGCGACCGGGCGGGCGAACGCGTCGCCGACCACGTCGCCGACGTGCCGGACGCGCCCATCGTCGCGTCGATGGACGACGTCGGCGCGGTCGACGCGCTGCTGATCGGGATCGCGCCGATCGGCGGCGAGTTCGTCGAGTCCTGGCGGCCGGACGTCCGCGCCGCCCTGGAACGTGGCTGTGACGTGATCTCGGGGCTCCACGACTTCCTCGCCGAGGACGACGAGTTCGCCTCCCTCGCCGCCGAGCACGGCTGTGATATCTGGGACGTGCGGCGGCCACGCGACGACCTGTCCGTCGCCGAGGGCGTCGCCCGCGAGGTGGACGCCGAGGTGATCCTCACCGTCGGCACGGACTGCTCGGTCGGGAAGATGACCGCGACGATGGAACTGGCCGCGGCGGCCCGCGAGCGCGGCCACGACGCCGCCGTGATCCCGACGGGCCAGACCGGGATCATGATCGAGGGGTGGGGGAACCCGGTCGACCGCGTGGTGAGCGACTTCACCGCCGGTGCGGTCGAGGAGATGATAGTCGAGAGGGGCGACGAGCACGACTACCTGTTCGTCGAGGGGCAGGCGAGCATCGTCCACCCGGCGTACTCCGCGGTGACCTGCGGCATCCTCCACGGCGCGATGCCGGACGCGATGGTGCTGTGTCACCGCGCCGGCCGCGACGTCATCCACGGCTACGAGGAGTTCACGCTCCCGCCGCTGCCGTCGTACGTCGAGCGCTACGAGTCGCTGGCCGCGCCGGTCCACGGGTCGGCCGTCGTCGCCGGCGCGCTGAACACGATGGACGTCGACGGCGACGACGACGCCCGCGAGGCCGTCCGTGAGTACGGCGACGCGCTCGACCTGCCGGTCGCGGACCTCGTCCGGTTCGACCCCGACCTCGTGCTGGAGGCGGTGCTGTGACGCTCTCGACCTCGTTCGAGCGGCTTGAACTGCCGCTGGAGACGCCCTTTACCATCGCCCGCGGCACGCAGACCGTCTCGGAGAACGTGGTCGTCCGGGTCGAGGACGGCGACGGCCGCGTCGGCGTCGGCGGCGCGGCCCCCGCCAGGCACTACGGCGAGACCGCCGACACCGTCGAGGCGGTCCTCCCGGACCTGCTCGCGGTCGTCGAGGAGGTCGGGGACCCCCACCAGCTCCGCCGGATCGAACGCCGCATGCGGGAGGTCGTGCGGGACAACCCCGCCGCGCGCTGTGCCGTCAGCGTCGCCCTCCACGACCTCGTCGCCAAGCGCGCGGACCTGCCGCTGTACCGGTACTGGGGGCTGGACCCGGAGCGGACCGTCCGCACCTCCTTCACCGTCGGGCTGGACGACCCCGACCGGATGCGCGAGAAGGCGGCCGACGCTGTCGACGCCGGCCACGGGGTGCTGAAGGTGAAACTCGGCACCGACCGCGACGAGGCGGTCGTCGACGCGGTACGCTCGGCGGCCCCCGACGCGCGGATCCGCGTCGACGCCAACGAGGCGTGGACGCCCCGCGAGGCCGTGCGGATGTCCGAGACCCTCGCCGACTACGGCGTGGAGTTTATCGAACAGCCGGTGCCGGCCGAGAACCCGGAGGGCTTGCGGTTCGTCCACGAGCGGTCGGCGCTGCCGGTCGCCGCCGACGAGTCCTGCGTGACGCCCGACGACGTGCCGCGGGTCGCCGACCGGACCGACATCGTCACGATCAAGCTGATGAAATGCGGCGGCCTCGCCGAGGCGCGGCGGATGATCCACGCCGCACGCGTCCACGGGCTGGAGGTGATGCTCGGCTGCATGGTCGAGAGCAACGCCTCCATCGCGGCGGCCGCCCACCTCGCGCCGCTGCTCGACTACGCGGATCTTGACGGCTCGCTGCTGCTCGACCGGGACCCGTTCGACGGCGTGTCGCTGCCCGACGGCGTGATCGACCTCGCCGCCCTCGCCCGCCCGGGGACCGGCGCGGTCGAGCGGTGATCAGTCGGCGGGGTCCCGGACCACGACCGCGTCCGCCGACGCGGTCACCAGCAGTTCGGCGTACCGGAACCGTACCGTCGCGGCCCGCACGACGCTGTCCAGCGCGTCCGGGTCGACCCAGTCGAACAGCGGCGGCAGGTCCGTCGGGTCGACGTTCCGTGCCTCGGCGAGCGCCGCGACGACCGCCGCGCTCGCCGTCTCGTAGCTCTCCGGGTCGCCTATCCGCGCTCGCTCCGTGCTTGCCGGTTCGTCCGGGTCATCCTCCCCTCGCCCTCGGTTCGTCGCCTGTCGTTTCACGGTCATGCCACCCGGCGTCGGTACGGCCGCCGCGTTGGTATGGCCTACCCGTGAGTATTCACGCTGTTTAAGTCCCCCTGCCCCTCCCCCTGGGCGATCGTCGCGCGGACGAGGTTCGCGTACCCGCGGCGGAGCCGGGTCGACAGCGCGGTGTCGGAGATGCCCAGTTCCGCCGCCACGGCCGCGAGGTTCGACTCACGCGGGACGGCGAAGTAGCCCGCCCGGAGGGCGGCGAGCAGCGCCTCGCGCTGGTCGGCGGTGACGCCGTACTGTTCGAACTCCGCGGGGTCGCCCGGGCGGTAGAGGCGGTCGGCGTCGAACGCGAGGCCACAGCGCTGTGCGTACTCGTGGAACGTCGAGAGGGCCTCGCCGTCGGGAAACAGCAACCGGACGTGCCACTCCTCGTCCGCCGACGCGTTCAGCAGGGTCGCCAGCGACTCCGCGATGGCGTAGACCACCCCGTGTTCCGGCGCGTGCCAGTCCACCCGGTAGAGGCGCTCGCGCTCGTTGTCCTCCAACAGGTGCGGGTCCCGCGCCGTGCCGTCCTCCCGGAGCGCCTCGTCGAACGCGTCCAGGTCGTCCGCGGTCACCCAGAAGTACGGCGTCACGTGGTCCTCGCCGGTCGCCGCGACGCGCTCCACCTCGACCTGCGCATCGTCGACGGAGTGCAGCGAGTGCGCGAGCACGAACTCCGCTGGGGGCACTCGCAGATCAGCGATGACTGTCATGCGTCCCCTACGGCTGCGACCGACAAATACGGCGGTCGCTACGGCAGCGGCCGGTCGCCCAGTCGCGCCGGCAGCGGCCGCCGCCGCGAGGGGTGTCCCGCCGTCGCCTCGCCGACGGCCGCTGCCAGCGCCGCGACGGTCATCGCCGTCTCGCGGCCGGTGGCCCGCTCGGTCACGGGGAGCGCGTCGCCGTCGGCTTCCCGGTCGCCGACGACGGCGTAGTACGGGACCGCCTCGCGCTCGGCCAGCGCGAGGCGCTCGCCGACGGTCGCCTCGCGGTCGTCGACGTCCGCCCGCACGCCAGCCTCCGCGAGCGCCGACACGGCCGCTTCACAGCGGTCGACGCGGCCGGGGTCGACGGGGACGAGTCGCACCTGCGTCGGCGCGAGCCACGTCGGGGGGCCGTCGCCGGCGGCCAGCGCGCGGACCGCGGCGTCGAGCGGGCCGACGGGCGAACACCGGACGGCCGGCCGCGACGGCGCGCCGGCGTCGTCCGCCGACGCCGCCCGCGGCGGGTCGTACCTGACGCCGGCGGTCCGTACGGCCCGCCCGTCGACGGTGACGACGAAGTCGAGCGCGACCGACCAGCGGCCGGGGCGGAGCGGGAGCGTCTCCGCGAGCACCGGCGTGCCGAGTGCGGCGGCGACGGCCTCGGGCGGGACCGCGTCCGCCCCCTCTACGTGGCGGACCACCGGGACGGCGTCGACCCCCATCTCGGCGACAGCGTCCCGGGCCAGCGTCGCCGCGCGCTCGAACGCCGTCCGCGCGCCCGCCGCGTCGGCAGCCACGACAGTCATCTCCGGCGTCGCGGCCGGGGACGCCCCTCGACGCTCGCGGACGCGGAGGGGGAGGTCCGAACCGTCGAGGTCGCCCGCCGACGCCGCGGCGCGGCCGGCCGCGCCCCGTCCGTCATTCCCGCTTGTCGCCACGGGCACCGCGCCAGCCTCGGCCAGCAGGTCGTCTGCGTAGTCGGCCAGCGTGTCGGCGACGAACGCGCCCCGCGGGAGCCACGTCCGGTCGGCGTCCGCCTCACCTTCCCCGCCGGCGACGAACCCCAAGTCGCGCAGGCGGTCCTCGCCCGGCGGGGCCGCGGCCGACCCGGGACGGTCTGCGGCCGCGACGGCCCGGGTCGCGTCGGCGGCCGCGTCGATCGGTCGCCGCTCGCCCGCCGGCGTGACGACGGTCCGGTCGCTCGGGGGGCGGGGGGAGCCGTCGCCCGGCCCGGTCCGCAGGCTGCCGACCGCGAGCGGGTGGCCGCGCCAGGCCACCTCGCCGGCGACGCCCCCGACGGGGGCCCGCAGGACCTCGTAGTCCGAGAGCGGGGCGACGAGGGCGTCAAGCAGCGTCGCGGCGGCCCCGTCGTCGGCCGGGTCGTCGACCAGGGCCGGACACGGGCTGACGGCGATCCGGTCGACGCCGAGGCGGTCCACGGCGGACCGGAGTTCGTCGGCCGCGTCGGCCGCGACGGCGTCCGGGGCCGCGGCGTCGCCGGGTTCGACGGCGACGAACGCCGCGACGCAGTCGGCCAGTTCGTCGCCCGCGTCGTCGCGGGCCGCCCCGTCGCCCGCCTCGCGCGTCGACTCGAACGCCGCGCGGTCCGCGTGGGCGTACAGCAGTCGCATAGTCGAGCAACCCGTCCGGCGGGCAAAAGGGTGCCGACGGCGGGCGGACCGCGCCGCTACGCCTCCGCGGGCGGCCTGCGGAAGACGAACACCACCGTCGACGAGTCGACGACGAACGTCCGGTCCAGCGCCCAGCCGTCGGCCGCGCGGTCGTTCAGCAGGCGGTCGAACCGGTCGGCGTCCAGCGAGTTCGGGTAGAGCGACACCACCTCGGTGGCGTACTCGTGGCGAGCGTCCGGCATGGCGGTGTGCCCCACGCCGACCGACTTAGCGGTCCGGGCGGCGTAGCCATTTCAGGCGGGCCGTCGTACGCCGGCCATGGCCGACGAGTCCTCGCCCGCGAACAGGATGAGCGAGCGAGCGGGGGAGAGCGCGATCAGGCTCCGGGCGCTGATGCATCTCAACCGCTGGGTGATCGTCGGGGCGCTCGCGGCGGCGGTGTTCGTCGTCCTCGTCGTGCTGGGGACCCTCGACGCGTCGCCGCTCAGGGCGAGCATGCGACAGACCGACCCGGCCGACACCGCGTTCCAGGCGCTGACCACCTCGATCATCACGGGCGTGACGCTGGTCGTCACGATCAACCAGGTGGTGCTGTCCCAGGAACTCGGCCCGCTGGGCGACCAGCGGAACCGAATGCAGGGCGCGATGGACTTCCGCGGCGACGTGGGGGACGTCATCGGGGCCGCGCCGCCGCCGGAGCCCGCGTCGTTCCTGCAGGCGCTGGTCGAGGCAACGAAAAGCCGGGCGGAGGCGTTCGAACGGCAGGTATCGGCAGGGTCCGGGGAGGCCCACGGCCGGGTCGCGCGGTACGTCGACGACCTCGTCGAGAACGCCGACGCGGTGTCCGACCGTCTGGAGGGCGCGGAGTTCGGCACGTTCGACGTGATAGACGCCGCGCTGGACTACAACTACTCGTGGAAGATCTACGACCTGAACCGGATCCGGCGGACGCATGGCGACGAGTTCGACCGGGCGACCGGCGAGGCCGCCGAGGACCTGCTGGACGTGCTGACGCTGTTCGGCCCGGCGAGGGAGCACGTGAAGACGCTGTACTTCCAGTGGGAACTCGTGAACCTCTCGCGGGCGATCATCTACGCGGCCGTCCCGGCGCTGGCCGTGACGCTCTCGTCGCTGCTGTACCTCGACGCGACGTCGTTCCCCGGCGCGACGCTCGGGGTCGACAACATCGTCCTGGTCGTCTCCGGCGCGACGACCGTCGCCCTGTTTCCGTTCCTGGTCCTCGTGTCGTTCGTGCTCCGGATCGCCACGACCGCAAAGCGGACCCTCGCCATCGGCTCGTTCATCCTGCGGGAAACCGACCGGTCGGAGACGACTGACGTCGATTAGCCGGGGCGGCTACCCCTCCTCGCTTTTGATGTCCTCCAGTTCCGCCTCGACCTCCGACTCGTCGACGTCCACGTCGACCTCGCCGCCGCCCTCGGTCTCGAACTCGACGTCCTCTTCGGTTTCGCTCGCCCCCTCGGCGTCGCTCGCGTCGGCGTCGCCGGCGGCCTCCTCGGCGTCCATCTCGGCTTTCAGCGTGTCGAGTTCGGCGTCGACCTCGCCGGTCGTCCGTACCTCCTCCAGTTCGCGGTCGAGCTGGTCCTTGTCCGAGAGGGCGTCCTCGAACACCCCCTCGTCCTGTAGCTCGTCCATCGCGGCCGAGCGGGCCTCCATCTCCTGGGTCCGGTCCTCCGCGCGCTCGATGGCCCGGCCCACGTCCTCCATCTCGTCGCCCGCGCCGGTCATCGCCTCGGAGACGCGGGCGCTGGCCTCGGCGGCCTCGTAGCGCGCCTTCATCGTCTCCTTCTTGGTGCGGAACTCCTCGATGCGTTGCTGGAGCGTCTCCTTCTTCTCGACGAGGTTGTCCTGGGTCCGCTGGAGGTCGGCGATCTGGTTCTCCAGCTCCTCGATCTGGGTCATCTTCGCCTTCTTCTTCTCCAGGGCCCGGCGCGCGAGGTCGTCGCGGTCCTGCCGGACGGCCTCGCGGGCCTGCTCGTTGTGCTTGTCGACGTTCTCCTCCAGCCGGCGCTTTTGCATCTCCAGGCGCTTCTTCTGGGTCGTCAGGTCGGCGATCCCGCGTTTCACGTCCTGTAGCTCGTCACGTAGCTGCTCGTAGGAGTAGTCGAGCGTCTCCGTCGGGTCCTCGGCGCGGTTGAGCACCGCGTTTACCTTCGACCGGATGACGTAGGAGGCCCGCGAGAGTATTCCCATACCCCCTGTTACGGGACCGCGACCTTAAAATCCCAACCCCGTCAACTGGCCGATATGGACGCCCTCGTGCCCGGCGGCCGGGACGTGCGCGCGACGCTCGACGAGCCGGACGGCGGCGAGGCGACAGCCTGCGTCGTCGCCTGCCCGCCCCACCCCCAGCACCGGGGGCACCGCGGCGACCCCCGCCTGACCGCGGTGAGCGACGAACTCGCCGAGCGGGGCGTCGCTTGCCTCCGGTTCGACTACGGCGACTGGGACGAGGGGTACGGCGAGCGCGAGGACGCGCGCAACGCGGTCCGCTGGGCCGCCGACCGCTACGAGCGCGTCGCGCTGTTCGGCTACAGCTTCGGCGGCGCGATGGCGCTGCTGGCGGCGGCGTCGGTCGACCGCGAGGTGCGCGCCGTCTCGACGCTCGCGCCCGCGTCGCGGCTGGCCGACGACCTCGACGCCGCGGCCGCGATGGCGGCCCTCGACTGCCCCGCGCAGGTCGTCTACGGGACGCGCGACGACACGGCCGACCCGGGGCCGGTCGTCGCGGCCGCCCGCGAGCGCGGCGGCGACGTGGTCGAACTGTCGGCCGACCACTTCTTCGTCGGGAAACACGGCCGGATCGCAACCCTCGTCGCGGACTTTCTCGCGCCGGAGCTGTAGGGCGGTTTCCTCGCGCCGGCTTGCGACCGCGTCCCGGGCGTGGCGCGCTCCGAAATCGTTTTGAATCGGGGTTGCGGACGATCGGTATGCCGACCGATCCTGAATCCGAATACGACCCCACACTGGGGAACAAGTTCATCTTCGTCACGGGGGGCGTGATGTCCGGGCTCGGCAAGGGGATCACCGCCGCGAGCACCGGCCGGTTGCTCAAGAACGCCGGGTTCGACGTGACCGCGGTGAAGATAGACCCGTACCTCAACGTCGACGCCGGGACGATGAACCCGTACCAGCACGGGGAGGTGTACGTCCTCAAGGACGGCGGGGAGGTCGACCTCGACCTGGGGAACTACGAGCGGTTCCTCGACGAGGACATGACGTTCGACCACAACATCACGACCGGCAAGACCTACCAGCACGTCATCGAGAAGGAGCGGGCCGGCGACTACCTGGGTAAGACCGTCCAGATCATCCCGCACATCACCAACGACATCAAGCGCCGGATCCGCGAGGCCGCCGAGGGCACCGACGTCTGTCTCATCGAGGTCGGCGGCACCGTCGGCGACATCGAGGGGATGCCGTACCTGGAGGCGCTCCGCCAGTTCGCCCACGAGGAGGAGGACGACGACATCCTCTTTACCCACGTCACGCTCGTCCCGTACTCGAAAAACGGCGAGCAGAAGACCAAGCCGACCCAGCACAGCGTGAAGGAGCTTCGCTCCATCGGGCTCCAGCCCGACATCCTGGTCGGCCGCGCCGACGACAAACTCGAACCGCACACGAAGGAGAAGATCGCCCTGTTCTGTGACGTGCCGACCGACGCCGTCTTCTCGAACCCGGACGTCGAGGACATCTACCACGTCCCGCTGATGGTCGAGGAGGAGGGCCTCGACGAGTACGTGATGCAGGAACTGGGCCTCGCCGACCGCGCGATCCCGGAGGCCGAGCGGGACAACGAGTGGCGCGAGCTCGTCACCCGGGAGCGCGAGGACGAGGTCGACATCGCGCTGGTCGGGAAGTACGACCTGGAGGACGCGTACATGTCGGTCAACGAGGCGCTGAAACACGCCGGGCTGGCGAAAGGCGTCAACGTGAACGTCCAGTGGGTCGACGCGGACGAGATGGTCGACGTGGCGGACGGCGGGAAACACCGCGAGCGCCTCGAAGCCGCCGACGGGATCGTCGTCCCCGGCGGCTTCGGCTCCCGCGGGACGGAGGGGAAGATCAGCGCCATCCGCTACGCCCGCGAGAACGACGTCCCCTTCCTCGGGCTCTGTCTGGGCTTCCAGATGGCCGTCGTCGAGATGGCCCGGAACGTACTCGGCTACGAGGACGCCCACAGCGCCGAGATGGACGACGGGACGTCGAACCCCGTCATCGACATCCTGCCCGAGCAGTACGAGGTGTCGGACATGGGCGGGACGATGCGACTGGGCGCACACCAGACCGACATCACCCCCGGCACGCTCGCCGAGGAGGTGTACGGCGGCTCCTCCTGTACGGAGCGCCACCGCCACCGCTACGAGGTGAATCCGAACTACTTCGAGGACTTCGCCGAGACCGACCTCGTGTTCTCGGGGCGGGCCGGCAACCGGATGGAGATCCTCGAACTCGACGGCCACCCGTACTTCCTCGGGACGCAGTTCCACCCCGAGTTCCGCTCGCGGCCGGACCGCGCGTCGCCGCCGTTCGTCGGCCTCGTCGAGACGGCGATGGAACTCGCCGGGATCGACGGCGCGGACGACGCGGCCGAGGTGAAGGGGGTGGAGGCCTGATGGTCGACGCCGAGGAGTTCATCGACGAGAAGGTCGCCGAGATCGGCGAGGCGGTCGGCGACGAGAACGCCGTCATCGCGCTGTCGGGCGGGGTCGACTCCTCGACGGCCGCCGCGCTGGCCTACGAGGCGCTTGGCGACCGGCTCACCCCCGTCTACGTCGACACCGGCCTGATGCGGAAAGGCGAGACCGACGGGATCCGCGAGACGTTCGACTACATGGACTCCCTGCGGGTCGTCGACGCCCGGGACCGCTTTCTCGACGAGTTGGCGGGCGTCACGGACCCCGAGGAGAAGCGCCACGTCATCGGCGAGCAGTTCATCCGGGAGTTCGAGACGGTCGCCCGCGAGGTCGACGCCGACTACCTCGTCCAGGGGACGATCTACCCCGACCGCATCGAGAGCGAGGGGACGATCAAGTCCCACCACAACGTCGGCGGCCTCCCCGAAGTCGTCGACTTCGAGGGGATCGTCGAGCCGATGCGGGACCTGTACAAGGACGAGGTCCGCGAGGTCGCCCGCGCGCTGGACCTGGAGGAGGTCGTCTCCGAGCGCATGCCGTTCCCCGGCCCGGGCCTCGCCGTGCGGATCATCGGCGAGGTGACCGAGGAGAAACTGACGGTCGCCCGCGAGGCCAACCACGTCGTCGAGGAGGAACTGGAGGAGTACGAACCCTGGCAGGCGCTTGCGGCCGTCATCGGCAAGGCGACGGGCGTCAAGGGCGACAACCGCGTCCACGGCTGGGTCGTCTCGGTGCGCTCGGTCGAGTCCCGCGACGGGATGACCGCCCGCGCACAGGAGATTGACTGGGAGACGCTCCAGCGCATCCAGTCGCGGATCACCGGCTCCCACGAGAACGTCGCGCGCGTCGTCTACGACGTGACCCACAAGCCGCCCGCGACCATCGAGTACGAGTAGCGCCGTCCCAGCGCCGCTCGAACGGCGACAAGCTATTTCCGGCGGGGTTTCCATGATAGTCGCACACATGACCGTGGACCGATACGTAAACGCGGCTGATACGACGGGGGCGGGCTGACCGTGGCGCTCGTCGGACGACTCGCCATCTCGCTCGTTCCGGCCATGTTCCTCGCCATCGGCGTCGCGATGGTGTACAAGACACACGCCGGACGGAGCAGCGCGGCGACGGTGGCCGGAGCCGAACCGGCCGCCGTCGAGGAGCTTCGGCCGGGGGACGGCTACAGGCAGGTCCAAGGGACCGCCCGGGCGCTCGGCGACGACACGCTGCCGGCCGCGATGCTCGACGCGAGCGGCGTGGCCGTCCTCACGAGCGTGGAGGAGCGCTCGGCCCGTCAGGTGGGCGAGAAGGCGGGGACGGACTGGGACGTGGTGTACGGCGACTTCGACGTCGTCCCGTTCGCGGTCGACGACGGCACCGGTAGCGTCGAGGTGGCGTTCCCCGACGGCGGCGAGGGCGTGAAGATCGACCGGGAACTGTTCGAGTCCGAACCGGGGGAGCGCCCGCCCGAGTCGGTCCGGCGGTGGCTGGCGGAGACGGACGCGGTCGACGCCGCCCCGGACGAACACCGCGCCTACCGGCAGGGCGTCATCGAAGTGGGCGAGCGCGTCACCGCGATGGGTACCCCCGTGAAGACGGAAAACGGCGTCGCGCTCGGCCCCGGCGACGAAGGCGAGTTCGTCGTCGCGGACGCGTCCCCGGAGGAGATAGCCGAGTCGGAGTCCTACGGCGTCGCCGGCTACGTCGTCGGCGCGGTGCTGGCGCTCGTGGGGCTGGTGCCGCTGGCGTACCTCTGGGTGGCCTGACGCCGAACGGGGAAGACACAAATCCCCCGGGCACGTCCGGTCGTCCATGAACGCTGTCTTCGCCGGCTCCGACGCGGACGACATCGTCCCCGCACTCGAAGCAGAGGGCGTCGCCGTGACCCGGATCGACGGCGTCGCGACCCGCCCCGCGCTGGAGGAGGCCGGGATCGTCGACGCCGACCTGTTCGTCCTCACGGACGTCGGACAGGCGACCGCCGTCCCCATCGCCAGGGACCTCACCGACGACCTCCGGGTCGTCGTCTACTCGCGCGACTCCCTGCCCGAGTTCGCAAGCGGGCAGGTCGACTTCGCGGTGGACCCCGACCTGCTCGGGCCCGACGCCATCGCAGAGGAACTGGCCGGGGCGGCCTGACCGCTACGTCGTCTTGACGAACTCCGCGTGGCCGTCCTGTTCGACGGTGATGCGGTACCCCTCGTAGCTGAACTCGACTTTCAACTGCGCTTCGGGGGCGGGCGGCTCCGAGAAGATGTGGTCGATCATGTGGTCGATACAGCTGTAGATGGTCGTCAGATCCCCGTGGTCCTTGTCCTCCATGTCCGCGATTATCTCGGCTATCTCCACCGCTGGGTTCTCGCGGTCCGTTTCTAGCTCCTCCCGGACGATCGCACTCTCCTGGTGGTCTACCATCTACCGGGTTCGGAACGGGACGGAAAATAGTTGTTCGGACCTCCCCGTCGTGCGACCGGTCAGCCCGCCGAGGGACGCGGCTACGCGGTTCGGAACGGACGCGTCGAAAACGGGATGAAAACATGGTCGGCTCCCGGCGTGGGGTGCCTCCGAGTCCGGCGGACGATGCCGGGAGCCGGGGACGACGGAGTCGGGACCTGCAGTCGTCGGGACCGCTACGTCACCGTTCGAGGACGGTGCCGCCCGCACCGACGGCGATGTCGGTCCGGCTCTCGAGGACGGCGTTCAGGTTCGACCCGGTCGGCGCGTCGACGGCCGCCCACTTCTCGCCGTCGTACTCGTACACCTTGCCGCCGCCGCCGACGGTGAGGCCGCTCGCGTCGTCGGCCGCGACCTCGACGTCCTTCAGGCCGGCGTCGCCCGTGTCGGTCGGGGTCCACTGCGCGCCGTCGTAGTGGAACACCATGCCGCCGCCGCCGGAGACCCACACGTCGTCGGTCCCGTCGCTGTCGACGCCGTAGAAGTTGACGTTGGCGTCCTGCAGGCCGATCGGCTCCCACGTCACGCCGTCGGTCGTCTCGAACACGCGCCCGTTCGTGTCGACGGCGTGCCCGGAGCGCACGTCGTGGAAGTCGATCGCCTGGATCGCCGAGCCGCTGCCGGGCGTGACGTACTCCCAGGTCTGGCTCTTGCCGTTCTCGAAGCTGTAGTAGATCTTCCCGGAGTCGCCGGCGACGTACACGTTCGCCGCGCCACCCTCGCCGGTGACCGCGACGTCGTTGTAGTTGTTCGTGTTGTCGTTGGGCGCGGAGTGGTCCTGCAGGTTGCCGGTGTTGACGTTGTACTCGCCGATCGCGCCGCTCGCGCCCACGAACCACAGCGCGGAGCCGTAGTCCGTCGTGTCGGAGCCAAAGAGGCTGTTACCGTTGCCTGTGGGGCCGCCGTCGAGGACCTTCTCCCAGCCCTCGGGGGCGCGGCGGAGGACGATCCCCCCCTCGCCGACGGCGTAGTAGCCGTTCGTAGTCACTTCGACGCCGTGCAGCGCGGATCCGGTCGGCGTCTCGACGACGGTCCAGCCGTCCGCGCTCGCCTGCACGCTTGCGGGCACGGCCGCAACCGCGGCTGTTCCACCGATCGCCTTCAACATCGTTCGTCGGGTCGGGTTGGAGTCGAACATGACGCACTCGGAGCATGGGACGGGGATATATTAAAGCCAAGACGTAGTTAGCCGGAATTAACCCGTTTTACCCGAGTTCAAAAGACATAACCTCCGTTATGTTAGGTAGTCTCCCCGAGTTGAAAGCCGCGAGAGAAATTTTATACCCGGTGAAATCGGGGTTATCGTCCGATTCAATTCTAATAAGATAATTTATGTGAGTGTCGGCGAACGACGGGCGACGTCGTCGCGGTTGGGAGAGACCGATCCCGGACCCCCGGATCGAACGCCGCACGCCGGGCCAGCGCTCCCCGCCCGCGGGCCGACACCACTATTCCTGACGACGCCGTACCCCGTGCCATGTCGCTCGACCGCTATCCGGACCTCGACCCTTCCCCCGGCGAAGTCGTCGACGGGGAGGTCGTCGTCGCCGACGACGTGCTCGTGAAGGCGTTCGCCCTGGGCCCCGGGGCGAAACTGGACCCGCACGAACACGCCGACTCGACCAACGTCTTCCACGTCGTCGAGGGGACCGTGACCGTACTGCAGGACGGCGACGAGGAGGAGGTCGCCGCGCCGGGGGTCGTCCTCCACGAACGTGGGGTCGCCCACGGCGCGCGCAACGACGGCGACGACGTCGCGGTGCTGACCGCCAGCCTCTGTCCGATGCCGGGGTGACCGACGCGCAGCGGACGGGTGCGGACAGCGCCGGCTACTCGTCACGCTTCGCCAGGCCGGCGATGTGGCCCGCCTGCTCCGAGATGATCGCCTCCGCGCCGAGCAGCGCGGCGTTCTCGCTCCCGGGGAGACAGAACACCGGGACGCCGTCGACGATGCCGGCGGTCGCCCGCGTGGCGACCACCTTCGTCCCGATCTCGTCGTAGGAGAGCAGGCGGAACAGTTCGCCGAAGCCCGGCAGTTCCTTGTCGAACAGGCGCTTCGCGGCCTCTATCGTCACGTCGTCCGGCGTGACGCCGGTGCCGCCGGTCGTCACCACCACGTCCACGTCCTCGCGGCCGACGAGGTTGTCGAGCGTCCCCTCGATGCGGTCGTAGTCGTCGGGGATCAGTTCGCGGGTGACCACCTCGTCGTCCGCGGCCTCCATCGTCGCGGTGATCGTGTCGCCCGCGGGGTCGTCCGACAGCGTCCGCGACGAGGAGACCGTGACCACCGCCACCCCGAGCGAGTCGACGTCGTGGTGGTGGTGGTCGTCGTGGGCGTGGTCCTCGCCAGCCACGTGTGTGTGGTCGTCGTGGGCGTCGCCCCCGGAGCCGTGTGAACCGCCGTGGTCGTGGCCGTTGTCGGCCGGACCGTCGCGCTCCGCCGCCGCGCCGTCGTCGGCGTCGGCCTCCGTCACGGCGGGGTCGTCCGCCGAGGCGTCCGACGCCGCCCGCTCGTCCGGGGCCGCCTCCTCGCCGGAGTCTTCCGGCTCGGCCGCCGAATCGGGGTCCTCGCTCTCCCCCTCGCCGTCCCCCTCGTCCTCCTCGTCTAGCCCCCGCCGCGTGTCGCGTGACTGGAAGTCGACCATATCCGTCCGTTCCGGCGGCGGCCACAAAAGTCTCCCCCGGAACTATCGTGGTCTTTCGTCGTCTTTTTGCCCGCGCTCGCCGACGTTCCGGGCATGCAGGCCGTCAAGTTCACGGACCACGGCGACACCGACGTCATCGAGTACGGCGAGTTCCCGGACCCCGACCCGGCGGCCGACGAGGTGCTGGTCGACGTGAAGGCCGGCGCGCTCAACCACCTCGACGTGTGGACGCGCCGCGGGCTGCCCCACATCGACCTGGAGATGCCCCACGTGCCGGGCAGCGACGGTGCGGGCGTCGTGGAGGCGGTGGGCGACCGCGTCTCGCGGTTCGAGCCCGGCGACCGCGTCGCGCTCGCGGCCGGGTCGTACTGCGGGGAGTGCGAGTACTGCCGCGACGGCGACCCGTCGATGTGCGTCCGCTTCGGCGTCATCGGCGAGCACACCCGCGGCGTCCACAGCGAGTACGCGGCGGTCCCCGCGAAGAACCTCGTCCCCGTCCCCGAGGGCGTCGACTGGGAGACGGCGGCGGCCGCGCCGCTGGTGTTCCAGACCGCCTGGCGGATGCTGATGGACCGCGGCGACGTGACCGCCGGCGAGGACGTGCTCGTGCTGGGCGCGAGCGGCGGCGTCGGTCACGCGGCGGTCCAGATCGCCGACCACGCCGGCGCGACCGTGTACGCGACGGGTAGCAGCGACGAGAAGCTCGAACACGCCCGCGACTGCGGCGCGGACCACGTCATCGACTACGAGGCCGAGAACTTCGCCGAGCGCGTCCGGGAACTGACCGGCAAACGCGGCGTCGACGTCGTCGTCGACCACGTCGGCGCGGCGACGTGGACCGACTCGCTCGCGAGCCTCGCGAAGGGCGGCCGCCTGCTCACCTGCGGGGCGACGACCGGCCCGAGCCCCGAGACCGATATCAATCGCATCTTCTGGAACCAGCTCCAGGTGATCGGGTCGACGATGGCGACGCCCGGACAGGTCGACGACGTGCTGGAACTCGTCTGGGACGGCACGTTCGAGCCGCGGACGCGGGCGGTCCTGCCGATGAGCGAAACGGCTCGCGCCCACGAGATGCTGGAGAACCGTGAGGGCTTTGGGAAGGTAGTCGTAATTCCCGACAGTGAGCTCTGACGAGGGCGGCTACGTCCACGACCCGGACGGCACCGCGACGAGCGAGGACGCCGTGGACCGCGAGTTCGACTGGCGAGGCTGGACGCTGGTCGGGGTCATCGTCCTCTGCTTTCTGGTGGTGCCCGCGCTCGTCCTCTGGCGGCCGCCCGCGCTCCCGTTCCGGGTCGCGTTCCTGATACTCCCCCTCATCCCGGCGTTCCTGCTCGGGGCGACGGCCGTCTGGGCCGCGGTCCGCGGCAGCGAAAAATGAGACCGGCGTGAGCTACGCGAACAGGCCAGCCGCGACCCGGTCGAACGCGACGTCGATCAGGGTCACCGCCGGACCGTCCGTTCCGTTCCCGTCGTCCGTCCCGTTCCCGTCGTCGGTGACGTTGTCGTCCGTCACGCCGCCGTCGTCGGTCACGTTGTCGCCGTCGACGACGTCCCCGTCGTCAGTGACGTTCTCGCCGTCGGTTACGTTATCATCGTCAGTGAGGTTGTCGTCACCGGTGACGGGTTCGTCGTCGGTGACGTTCTCGTCAGTGGCGTTGTCATCGGTCGCGTTCCCGTCGACGACGCCATCGTCGTCCGGCGCGGCGTCGTCGTCACCGGGCTCGTCCGCAGCTTCGATGGTCACGAAGGCGTCGTCGACGACCGGGCTCCCCGTGTCGTTCACGTACGGGCCGTCTTCCGACGCGTTCGTGGCGACGAAGTCGTACGTCTCGTTGCCGTTCGTGTCCAGATGCGGCATCGCGATCAGCGTCCCGTTCTCGTCGAGTTCGTCTTCCGTGAAGTTAGCGCCCGGGACCTCGAACAGGTCGATTTCGAGGTCGGTCTCCTCCTCGCCGGGTTCGACGTACTCCGAGACGCCGACCACGCTGCCGATCACGTTGCCGTCGAGCAACGAGGCGTCGTGGATGGCGACGAAGCCGCCGTCGCTGGTGTTCACCGATTCGACGGTCACCGTCGCGCCGTCGGTGCTCTGGTTCTCGAAGTTCACCGTCGCGTTCGGCTCCGCCTCGGTCTCGTTCCCGTCGACCATCCCTTCGGATTCGACGGTCACGGAGGCGTCGTCGACGACCGGACTACCCGTGTCGTTCACGTACGGGCCGTCCGCGGTCCCGTTCGTAGCGACGAAGTCGTACGTCTCGTTGTCGTTCGTGTCCAAGTGCGGCATCGCGATCAGCGTCCCGTTTTCCGACAGTTCGTCCTGTCCGAAGTCGGCTCCCGGCACGTCGAACAGTTCGACCGTCAGGTTCTCCTCCTCGCCGGGTTCGACGTACTCCGAGACGCCGATCACGCTGCCGATCACGTTGCCGTCAAGCAACGAGGCGTCGTGAATCGCGACGAAGCCACCCTCGCTGGTGTTGACCGAGTCGACGGTCACCGACGTGCCGTTGCTCGTCTGGTTCTCGAAGCTCACCGTCGCGTTCGGCTCCGCCTCGGTCTCATTCCCGTCGTCCGCCTCGGTCTCGTTCCCGTCGTCCGCCTCAGCTTCGACGGTCACGGAGGCATCGTCGACAACCGGACTGCCCGTTTCGTTCACGTACGGGCCGTCTTCCGACGCGTTCGTGGCGACGAAGTCGTACGTCTCGTTGCCGTTCGTGTCCAGATGCGGCATCGCGATCAACGTCTGGTTCCCGCTCAGTTCGTCCTGACCGAAGTCAGCGCCCGGGACGTCGAACAGGTCGACCGTCAGGTTCTCCTGCTCGCCGGGTTCGACGTACTCCGAGACGCCGACCACGCTACCGACTACGTTGCCGTCGAGCAACGAGGCGTCGTGAATCGCGACGAAGCCGCCCTCGCTGGTGTTGACCGATTCGACGGTCACCGACGTGCCGTTGCTCGTCTGGTTCTCGAAGGTGACGTTGGCCGTGGGGGCGGCGTCGCCCTCGTCGTCGGAGACGTTCTCGTCGTCGGTCCCGTTGTCCTCGGGCCCGTCGTCCATCCCGCCGGTCCGGTTGGTCAGGTTGTCCGCGTCGGTCACGACGACGACGTTCTCGACGGTGAGGTTCTCGACGTTCTCCACCGTCAGGTTCTGGACCATCATGAACACGACGGTGGCGTTCCCCGTCTCGCCGACGGACAGGTCGCCGGCCGTGACGTTGTCGTCGGTCGCGTTCCCCATCACGTCGTCACCGTCGCCGAACGTCGTGTCGTTGTCCGTCGCCGTGTCGTTGTCCGTCGCCGCGTCCTGTCCGGTCCCGGCGGCGTTCTCGTTCGGCCCCCCGTCACCCTGCGCGGTCAGCGTCGCGTTGTCGGTGACGAACTCGCCGTCGTCGGTCCGGTACCGACGGTCCTCGGCGGAGTCGAACTCCTGGTTGTCGTTGGAGTCCTCGTGGACGACCGCGACGACGTCGGTGGAGCCGTCGACGGGCTCCCGGAGCCGTACGTCGACGCTCCGGGGTTCGTCGGACTCGGCGTACTCGGAGACGCCGATCACCGGCCCGTCGAGCGATCCCTCGTGGAGGACCACGTACCCGCCCTCGGGGGCGGTGAGCTGGGCGGTGGCGGAGTTACCCGTAGTCGTCTGGTCGTCGATCGATACGTCCGTCGTCGCTTCCTGTGTCGTCACGTCCGACGCTGCCACGGCGGCTACCCCGCCGGACAGCACCATCAGAACCGCGACGAACACCGTGCTGAATGCACCTGTTGTTACTCTCATCGACGCCGTTTCGCACCACGACGCCGGGGATAAACGCCCCAGAACGTTCAGAGCGCCGCTCGCGGCGGAAACGCGGCGGTAACCCTGACAACGGCTTGACCGGATCGGTACCTGCCGGCCGCGGCGGAGGGAGACGGGGCGTTCGAGCGTGCCGGATCGACGCTCGTGGGCGTCCAGCGGCGGAAATTCGCCGTTACGGGGCTACGGTCGGGTTTCTGTTCTCAGGCGCGATACCCGTCGGCGCGCCCGCCTGTCGCCGTGGCTGCCTGTCTCCCGGCGGACCCGTCAGCGAACCGGCGGTGTCGGCGTAAGTGCGGGTGAACGCCGCTCCGGGGGTCACACGGTCACGGCGCCGCCAGCGGCGGGGACTCGTAGGCCGCCGACAGCCGGCCGGCGACGTCCTCGGCCGCGTCGACGTCGCGGGCGGGCGCGTCGTCCGCGTACGTCCGGAGCGACCGCTTGACCCGCCACGCCTCGAAGCACGTCAGCGACAGGGTGCCCTGGGACTCGACCTGTTCGAGGACGGCGATCGCCCACCACGGCTCCGTCTCGCCGTCGTCGGCCGCCGCTTCGAGTTCCCGCAGCATCGCGTGGTGGAGGACCCACTGTTCCGACCGGGTGAGGTCGAGCGTTCCGGCACAGGCGTCCGCCGTCGTCTCGGTCATTGGCTCGGATACGGCTACGTGCTCGCTACGTATCAATCCTTGCCATAGAACTGAATGTTTCGGGTAGTTTCGGGTGTTTTTTGGAGAATTCGACGCAGTTTACCGGCTTTCAACCGACCACACGACCGAGAGGAGCGTTCAAACCCGAACGTTCTTCCAGACTATTCCACGTCGCGGCGCATGGCGATCTCGAACCAGGGACAGAGGCGGAGCTGGCGGTACCACTGCGGGTTCCGGTGGAGGCGCTCGTAGGGGACCCACATCAGGCCGGCGACCTCCTCGGCGTCCGGGTCGAGCGTCGTGTCGGTCAGCGTCAACTGGAGGACGGCACACACCTCGTGCTCGACGCCGGCGTTCTCGTAGTAGCGCTTGTACTCGAACTTGTCCGTCAGGTGCAGGTCGTCGTACTGGTCGGGGGTGACGCCGAGTTCCTCCTCCAGGCGCTGGCGGGTCGCCTCCTTCTGGGTCTGTCCCTCGACGGGGTGGGAGGCGACGGTGCCGTCCCAGTGGGTGTCCCAGAGTCGCTTGTCCGGGCTGCGCTGGGCGAGCAGGATGTTACCGTCCTCGTCGAAGACGAGCGCGGTGAAGGCACGGTGGCGGATCCCGTCGCCGGTGTGTGCCTCCAGCCGGTTGACGAGTCCCTCGGCGTTGTCGTCGGCGTCGACGGCGATCACGTCCTGCCCCGCGTTCTCGTGCGTCAGGCCCTCGGCGGACCCGTCGTCGGCACTCATAGCACAGGGATCGGCCGGGGCTCCCATACCCTCTTCGGATCAGTCCGGGTCGGGTTCGTAGGCCTCGCCCACGGGGAGTCGGAGCGCCCGGCGCGCCGTGTCGACCCGGAGGTCGGTCGCCGCGATCATCTCGCCGTCGAGGCTGTAGTTGATCTCGTCGCCGCGGGTGGTGACGGAAAGCGATGGGGTGCGAAGCTTGACCGTCCCCGTCGAATCGGCCCCGAAGAGGCGATGGACGAGGGCGTCCCGGGCGAGGTCGCCGGTCGGCGCCTCCTCGACGATCGTCACCTCCAGCAGGCCGTCCTCGACGTTGGCCTGCGTCCGGGCGTCGCCCTCCGGGGCGCGGCGGCAGTTGCCGATCAACACGATCAGCGCGTCGCCCCGCCACGTCTCGGCGATTTCGTCGCTCGTCTCGACGTGCAGCGGCATGCCCTCGAACGCCGCGGCGGTCCGCAGCGTGTTGACGACGTAGGCGACGATCCCGAGGCGCTCTTTCAGCTCGGAACTGGTGTTGGCGCTCGCGTCCGCCGTCAGCCCGCCGACACAGGAGTTGAGAAACGCCTGGCCGTTCGCGTAGCCGAGGTCTATCGTCCGCCGCTCGCCGGACTCGATCACCTCGAAGGCGTGGCGGATCCCGCGGATCCCGACGTTGCCCGCGAAGTTGTTGCCCGTCCCGGACGGGACGACGCCAAACGTCACGTCGTCGAGCGCTTCGGCCCGGTCGATCCCCCGAACGACCTCGTTCAGCGTCCCGTCGCCGCCCGCCGCGGCGACCAGGTCCGCGCCCGACACGGCCGCCTCCCGGGCGAACTCGACGGCGTCGCCGGCCGCGGCCGTCTCGCGCACCTCGAACCCGTGGTCGTTCGCCCGGCCGTGGACCTCCGGCGCGTGGTCCCCGCTGCCGCTCTCCGGGTTCAGGACGAGGACGCGACGCTCGTCGTCCCCGGTCGTCGTGTTGCTCACTGGTATCCCCCGGTCGAACGACGCGGGCGAGGGGCAAAACTGGCCGGGTGGACGCCGCCCCGGAGGGCGACGCATAAGGCCGTCGCCGTGGTACGCCGAGCGTGTTCGCCATCGACCTCCACGCCCACACCCGCTTTTTCCACGGCCGGCCGCGCCTCGGCGAGGCGTACGACCCGGCGGGGTTCCGGCTGCTCGTCTGGGCGGCGAGGCGGCGCGGCCTGCACGGCCTCGCCACGACGAACCACGACTACTACCGCACGTTCGAGACGCCCGACGACTTCGTGGTGGTGCCCGGCATTGAGGTGACGACGACGCGGGGCCACGTGCTCGTCGTCGGCCCCGACCCGCCCCGGAACACCGCTCCGGGGACGCTGACGCCGGAGGAGACGGTCGCGCTGGCCCACGAGCGCGACTGCGCCGCGGTCATCGCACACCCCTACCGCAACAGCACGGTCCGGGACGTCGACGCGCCGTTCGACGCCATCGAGATAAACGGCAAGCACCCCCGCACCCGGCCGTGGGTCGAACACCTCGCGCGGGGCCACGACCTGCCGATGACCGGCGGGAGCGACGCCCACTACCCCTTCGAGGTCGGGCGGGCGTTCACCACCGTCGACGCCGACGAACTCACCCCGGAGAGCGTGGTCGCGGCGATCCGCGACGGCCGCGTCGAGGCGCACGTGAGCAGCGGCTTCCCAAACGGGCTGCTCCGGCCTGCCTACCGGCGGATCCACGAGTGGAAGGGGTATCTGGACCGGCCGGACTGGGCGACCCCCGGCGTCGGCACGCCGCCCGGCGAGGGCGAGCGCTAACCCAGTTTCTCGTCGAGGATCAGCCGCGTCTTCGTGCTCTGGACGTCCTCCAGTTCGCGGGCCTGCGTGATCAGTTCGTTCACGCCCTGCGTGTCCGAGGCGTCGACGACGAGCACCACGTCCTCCTCGCCGCTGACCTGCCAGACGAAGTCGACCTCCTCCCACTCGGCCATCCGGTCGGAGACGGCGGTGGTGTCGACGTCGACCGCGACGCTCACCTCTATCATCGCCTTCACGTTGCCCGTCCGGGTCGTGACGGTGAACCGCTCGATTATCCCCTCCTCGGTCATTCGTTCGACGCGGTTCCGCACGGTCCCCTCCGAGGTTCCGACCCGGTCGGCGATCTCGGTGTACGCCGTTCGCGCGTCCCGTCGGAGGATGTTCAGGATCTGCTGGTCGAGGTCGTCCATCGAGATGCGACGCTACCAGCGGGGGGAACTTGACGATTTCGAAATTCGTAACTTCGCTTCGAAAGCAAGGTTTATAGACCGCCGAGCTATACGTAGTTCGTAACGATGGACGCCTACGTAGCGCTCGAGGGCGGGCACGTGGTCGCGGCGCGTGGCCGTGCTCCCGGAACGAGCCGCGGCGAACTGGTCTTTACGACAGCGTACACCGGGTACGAGGAGAGCCTGACCGACCCCTCCTACGAGGAGCAGGTGCTCACCTTCTCCTACCCCCTGATCGGGAACTACGGCGTGCGGGAGGACCGCTTCGAGTCCGACCGCGTCCACCCCCGAGCCGTCGTCGCCCGCGAACTCACCGACGACGTCGCCGAGTGGCTCGCCGATGAGGGCGTCCCCGCGGTCGACCACATCGACACGCGCGACCTCGTGACCGACATCCGCGAGGGCGGCGCGATGAAGTGCGGCATCGCCGTCGGCGACGACGTGACCGAGGAGGACGCGCTGGCCGAACTGGAGGCCTGCAAGGCCATGAGCGAACACGAGGACATCGGCGCGCAGGTCAGCGTCGCCGAGCCCACCGTCCACGAGGGCGACCCCGACGGCACGTACGCCGACGCCGACGTCGCCTTGGTCGACTGCGGCGCGAAGGGCTCCATCGTCGACTCGCTAGTCGCCCGCGGCGCGGACGTCCACGTCCTACCGTACGACGCGACCGAGTCCGACGTCGCAGCCGTCGACCCGGATCTCCTCTTCATCTCGAACGGCCCCGGCGACCCGGCGAACTTCGAGGCCGCCGAGGAACTCGTCGACACCCTCGTCGGCGAGGTGCCCATCGCCGGCATCTGCCTCGGCCAGCAGGTCGTCGCCCGCGCGCTCGGCGGCACGACGGAGAAGATGGACTTCGGCCACCGCGGCGTCAACCAGCCCGTCCGCGACCTGAAGACGAACCGCGTGGTGATGACCACGCAGAACCACGGGTACACGGTCGGCGACCCCGGCGACGTCCTCGACGTGACGCAGATCAACGTCAACGACGACACGCCGGAGGGCCTCGACAGCGACGAACTCGGCGTCATCACCCGCCAGTACCACCCCGAGGCCAACCCCGGACCGAACGACTCGCTGGACTTCTTCGACGACGTGCTGGGGCTGACGGAGAGCCGGACGACGGCGGCTCCAGCCGACGACTGATCGGTCGAGCGTTCCATCGCGAGACTGCGGTCGTCGGCTGAGATTGGTCGACGACTGATCGGTCGTCCACGCGAGCGACGCGAGCGTGGGCTCGTCGGACTCTCGGTCCGACGGTGAGCGTTTCATCGGGAGACTGCGGTCGTCGGCTGGGATCGGCCGACGACGCCGCCCTTCTGACACACTCCCAGCAACGCGTCCGGCCAGCAGTCGCCAGCGCGGGGGCGGGATCCGGTGCCCGACGACGACTGTTTCGGCCGTAAAGCGGCTGGAACGGTCCGAAACTGTCCGAACGACGCGCAACGATAAGCTCGGACTAAGCCGCCGGGCTACCTGGCGATCCCATGGCGAAACAGTGCGGGAACTGCGGCATCGTCGTCGACAACAGACAGTTGGCCGGGAGCGTCCACGAGATGCCGCCGCTCCAGTGTCCGGAGTGCGACGAGTTCGTGATCTGGGGTCCGGTCGAGGAGTCCGAGGCGTACTGAGCTACACGTCGCCGGCGACGATGTCGGCGACCCGCTCGCGGTCGAACAGTTCCTCCTCGACGCCGTACACCTGCTGGGCGGCGCGCTCGGTGACGACGAGGTTCGTGATCGGCCCCTGGTAGAGCGGGCCGCCGCGGTAGACGTCGCCGTTCTGGACGGCGGTCAGTTGCTTTGCGGTGTCGTTGCTCTCCATGTTGGCGACGAGGGTGTTCCGGAACTCCTCGCGGGTCTGGGCCTCGTGGCCGCGGAACATGATGATCTCGGGGTCGATGTCGAGCAGCGTCTCGTAGTCGACTCTGCCCCGGGTCTCGTGGAAGTCCCGCACGTCGGTCTCGGCGAACGCGTCGCGGACCTGCAGGTCGCGCCACTGCTTGAAGCTCGTCCCCTCGCCGATGAGGTACGGCGAGAACTCGTCGGGGTCGTTGCCGGCCGCCCACATGATCGCGACCGCCGGGCGCTCGCCCTCGGGCGGGACGACGTCGTCGAGGGTCGACTGGAACTCGTCGTGGAGGTCGACGAACGCCTCGTACCGGTCGGTCCGCTGGAACACCTCCGCGAGCTTCCCGAACGCCTCGTACAGCGAGAGGTACGGGTAGTCCTCGTGCCACGCGTAGCCCGTCGAGAAGATGCTGTTGCCGAAGAAGGGGCCGCCCGTGACCCGCTCGACCTCCTCGACGTCGTCCATGCTCCAGCTGTCCGACCACCGGCCGGTCAGGAAGTTCGGGTCGATGACGTGGACGTCGGCGTCGATCTCGTAGAACTTCTCGGGGTCGACGCCGTCGTCGGACAGCCGAACCATGCCGCTCTTGTCGGGGCTGACACCGGGGATCTCGTCGTAGTACTGGGTGTGGTACCGGCTCGGCAGCCAGACCGCCTCCGGCGGCTCGCGCCCGAGCGCGACGCCCATGTCGGCCCAGCTCCCGTTGTTGGCGACCCATGTCTCGGGGACGCCGTCGAACTCGACGGTGCCGACCGGCTCCATCGTCACGGAGTACGGTCCGCTCGATCCGTCGTCCGAGTCCCCGTCGTTCGAAGCGTTGCCGTCGCCGCCGTCGTCCGTCTCCTCGTCCGAGCCGCCGTAGGACGTACAGCCGGCGACCGCACCCACGCCGGCGGCCGCGGCGGTCGTTCTGAGGACGTTCCGTCTCGTCGTGCGCCGTCCGTCTGGCATATTTTTTAGGCCGGCCTAAAACATCATAAGCGTTCCGGAACCCCGACCGGATTCACTCGCTCTCGTCGGGCAGCGCGTGGTGGGGGAGGACCTGCAGTTCCGGCTCGTGCTCGACGGTCGCCTCGACGCCGAACACGTCCGCGAGCAGTTGTTCGGTCACGACCTCCTCCGGGGGGCCCCAGTCGTACAGTTCGCCGTCGCGCATCGCCACCAGGTAGTCCGCGAACCGGGCGGCCTGGGCGATGTCGTGGAGCACGACGGCGACGGTGACGTCCTGGCGCTCGTTGAGCTGGCGTACGGTCTCCAGCACGCGGAACTGGTGGTACAGGTCGAGGAAGGTCGTCGGCTCGTCGAGCAACAGGACGTCCGTCTCCTGGGCGAGCACCATCGCGATCCAGGCCAGCTGCTTTTGCCCGCCGCTCAGCTGCCCCAGTTCGGCGTCCCGGAGGTGGTCGACGCCGGCCAGATCCAGCGCGCGTTCGACCGCCTCGCGGTCGGCTTCCGAGACGTCGTCGAAAAAGCCCCGGTGCGGGTAGCGCCCGTGGTACGCCAGGTCCTCGACGGTGATCCCGTCGACCGGGTCGTTCTCCTGGGAGAGCACGCCCATTTCCCGGGCGAGTTCCTTCTTCCCGAAGGAGTCCAGATCCCGGCCGCGGATCCGCACCGTCCCGGCGTCCGGTGTGAGGTGGTCCGAGAGCGCCTTCAGGAGCGTGCTCTTGCCGCTGCCGTTCGGCCCCACGAGCGCGGTGACGGCCCCCTCCGGGATGTCGAGGCGGGCGCAGTCGACGACGGTGCCGTCGCTCGTCGGGTAACTCAGTTCGAGCCCGTCGCCGACGAGGGCGCTGTCGACGACCGCGCCGTCGCCGTCGGTGATCGGCTCGTGGTCCGGTTCGTCCGCCCGCGCGTCCACGTTCGTGGTTGGCATCAGAGTTCACCCATCGACTGTTGTTTCCGCATCAGGTACAGGAAGTACGGCCCGCCGACCAGGCCGGTGACGACGCCCACCGGCACCTGCCTCGGCGTGTTCATCACGACCGGGAAGAACAGCCGCGCGCCCACGTCGGCGACGACCATCAGCGCCGGCCCGGCGAACAGGCAGCCGACCATCAGCCGGCGGTAGTCGCTCCCGACGACGTTCCGCACGATGTGTGGCACGACGAGGCCGAAGAAGCCGACGATGCCGGCCACGGCGATGGCGGCGCTGGCCGCGAGGATGGCGACGGCCGAGAGCAGGAACCGGACGCGCTCGACGCGCATGCCCAGCGACTGGGCCGTCCGCTCGCCGAGCAGCAGGACGTTGAGCTGTCGGGCGCCGGCGAGCGCCACGACGATGGCGATGAGGGCCGGCAGGATGGCGATCCGCACCTCCTCCCAGCCCGTGCCGGTGAGCGACCCCGTCGTCCAGGCGATCGCCGTCTGGACGACGCCCAGGTCGTCGGCGAAGAAAAACATCGCGCGCTGGAGCGACTGGAACACCATGTTGACGATCACGCCCGCGAGGACGAGCCGCACGGGGCTGGTCCCGCCCTGCCACGCGATGGCGTACACGACCAAGAACGCGAGCGCCCCGCCGCCGGCCGCGAGGAACGGCAGGTACGGCGCGAGCCCGCTGAACACGACCAGCGTCAGCAACACCGCGAAGCCGGCCCCGGAGCTCACGCCGAGCACGAACGGGCTCGCCAGTTCGTTGCGCGTGACCGCCTGGAAGATGGCGCCCGAGACGGCGAGCGCCGCGCCGGCGATCATGCCGACGAACACCCGGGGGAGCCGGAGGTTCCAGACGACGACGCTCCGCGTCGACATCTCGGGGGCCTCGGCCCCGAAGAGGAACGCGTTCCACGCGTCGAGGTTGAACACGACGCCGGGGTCGAACACCGTGCGCCACGCCTGGCCGATCGTCATCGAGTACGTCCCGAAGCTCACCTGCGCCAGCCCGCCGGCGACGGTGAGGGCGAGACAAGTGAGACAGAACAGGACGAGCGTCCGGCTGTACCACCCCTGCCGGCTCTCAGTCGAGGAACGCGCCGCAACGGCCTCCGAGCTACCCATGTTGTTTTAGGTTAGCCTAATCACCGGGATAGTAGTTACGATCCGGCGGCAGGGCCGGGGAGAACGGAAGCCTGCGGCGGGCTACGTCACTCGCCCCAGTTGCGGGCCGCCTTCGGGCGCTCGTCGACGGGCGCGACGTCGAGCGGTTCGTCGGCCGCGTCGAGCGCCTCCAGGGCCGCGCGGGCGCTGGCCTCCGTCGAGAAGTACGTGATCTCCTCCTCGACGGCCACCTCCAGCAGTTCGCGCTTGCGGGAGACGATGAGGTCTATCTCGCCGGCCTGCGCGGCCGAGACGAGGTCGACCGCCTCCGAGAGGTCGAAGTGCTCGGTGTACCCCTCGACGAGCGCCTCGCCCGCCTCCGTGTCGGGGTCGGGGAACTCGTCGGCCGAGAGGTCGACAACGGCGGTCCCCTCCCGGGGGATCGGCTTGCCGGTGGAGTCCTGGGCCTTGTCGTAGGCCTTGCCGAACGTCGACGCCGTGCCCATCACCTCGCCCGTCGACTTCATCTCGGGGCCGAGGCGCGGGTCGCTGCCCGGCAGGCGGTCGAACGGCAGGACGACCTCCTTCACGCTCGTCCGCTCGGGCACCTGCTCCTGGACGCCCAGGTCCGAGAGCGACGCGCCGGCCATCACCTTCGCGGCGAGCTTGGCGATCGGGACGCCGGTCGCCTTCGAGACGAACGGGACGGTGCGGGAGGAGCGCGGGTTCGCCTCCAGCACGTACACCTCGACGTCCTCATCGGGCTCGTGGACGCCCGTCACGGCGAGCTGGACGTTGAGCAGCCCGACGGTGTCGAGCGCGGTCGCGATTTCCTCGGTCACGTCGCGGACGCGGGTCATCGTGTCGTCGTCGAGCGAGCGCGGCGGGATCATGCAGGCGGAGTCGCCGGAGTGGACGCCCGCGCTCTCGATGTGTTCCATCACGCCGCCGATGAC
Source organism: Halostella litorea (assembly GCF_004785955.1). Classification (NCBI taxonomy): domain Archaea; kingdom Methanobacteriati; phylum Methanobacteriota; class Halobacteria; order Halobacteriales; family Natronoarchaeaceae; genus Halostella; species Halostella litorea. Next base: position 808,392 of record NZ_SJER01000001.1, read on the forward strand.
CACGTCCTCGCCGTCGGCCACGGCGTCGACGTCGAGTTCGATCGCGCCGGCGAGGAAGTCGTCGACGAGGATCGGCTTGTCCGGGCTGACCCGGACGGCCTCCTCGATGTACTCCTCCAGTTCCTCGTCGTCGTAGACGACGTCCATCGCGCGGCCGCCGAGCACGTACGACGGGCGCACGAGCACGGGGTAGCCGATGTCGTGGGCGAGCTCCAGCGCGCCCTCCTTGCTGGTGGCGGAGCCGCCATCCGGCTGGGCGATGCCGAGGTCGTCCATCAGCTCGTTGAACCGGTCGCGGTCCTCGGCGAGGTCCATCGCCTCGACGCCGGTGCCCATGATCTCGCAGTCGAGGCCGCGGCGCGCCAGCTCGTCGGCCAGCGGCTCGCCGACGTTGACGGACGTCTGCCCGCCGAACTGGACCATCACGCCGTCGGCCCCGGTCGCCTCGACGACGTCGGCGACCTCCTCGGCGGTGATCGGCTCGAAGAACAGGCCGTCGGAGGTGTCGTAGTCCGTGGAGACGGTCTCGGGGTTGTTGTTGACGACGTGGGCGTCGATCCCCTGCTCGCGCAGCGCGCGGACCGCGTGGACCGAGCAGTAGTCGAACTCGACGCCCTGCCCGATGCGGATCGGGCCGCCGCCGACCACGACGACGCTCTCGGCGTCCGTGTCGACCTGCAGTTCGTCGTACCCCGTCGCGACGCCGCTGGCGGCGGGCTCGCGGGCAGAGTAGTAGTACGGGGTAGACGCCTCGAACTCGCCCGCACAGGTGTCGACCTGCTTGAACGAGCGGTCGGGCGCGGCGGACTCGACGGCGTCTATCTCGCCGCCGTCGGCCCGCGGCAGCTCCGAGGCCTCGCTGGAGTCGATGCCCGCGGCGACCTGCCCGTTCGTGAAGCCGAGTTCGGCGGCCTCGCCGAACTCGCCGTCCTGGGCCGCGACGGCCGCGTCGGCGACGTTCGCGAAGCGCTCGACGTACCACTCGTAGATCCCCGTCAGGTCGACGACCTCGTCGACGTCGTACCCGCGCTCGAACGCCTCGAAGATGGCGTACGGGCGGTCGGGCGACGGCCGTTCGAGGTAGTGTTCCTCCAGGGTGTCGTCGTCGACCGCGTCCCAGTCGACGTCCGGCGAGTACTCGGAGGAGCGAAGCGCCTTGAGCAGGCTCTCCTCGAAGGTGCGGCCGATCGCCATCGCCTCGCCGGTCGATTTCATCGCCGTCGTCAGTTCGAAGTCGACGTCGTCGAACTTGTCGATGGGCCACCGGGGCACCTTCGTGACGATGTAGTCGATGGCGGGCTCGAAGGCGGCGGTCGTCTCGCCGGTGATCTCGTTGTCGATCTCGTGGAGGCGCTTGCCCAGGGCGACCTTCGCGGTCACGCGGGCGATCGGGTAGCCCGTCGCCTTCGAGGCCAGCGCCGACGAGCGGGAGACGCGGGGGTTGACCTCGACGACGCGGTACTCGCCGCCGGGGGTGCCGTCGTCGCGCCACGCGAACTGGATGTTACAGCCGCCGTGGATCTCCAGGTCGCGGATGACCTTCAGCGCGACGTCGCGCATGTCCTGGTGGCCCTCGTCCGGGATGACCTGCGAGGGCGTGACGACCGTGGACTCCCCCGTGTGGATGCCCATCGGGTCGATGTTCTCCATGTTGCAGATGATGATACAGGAGTCGTCGGCGTCCCGCATCACCTCGTACTCCAGTTCGACCCAGCCCTCGATGGACTCGGTGATGAGCACCTCGCTGTTCCGCGAGAGGCGCAGCCCCTTCCGGACGCGCTCGTACAGCTCCTCGATGTCGTCGACGACGCCGGAGCCCGACCCGCCCAGCGTGTACGTCGTGCGGGCGATGACCGGGAGGCCGCCGACCGACTCGACCGCCTCGTCGACGCGGTCCCGCAGGGCCTCCTCCGCGAGGTCGGTGACCGCCTCGCCGTCGTCGAGCGCTATCGTCGTCGACTGGGGGACCGGCTCGCCCAGGTCGTGCATCCGCTGGCGGAACAGTTCGCGGTCCTCGGTGGCGTAGATGGTGTCGAGCGGCGTCCCCATGATCTCGACGTCGTGCTCGTCGAGGACGCCCTCCTCCGCGAGTTCGGCGGTGACGTTCAGCCCGGTCTGACCGCCCAGCCCGGCGATGACGCCGTCGGGCTGTTCCTTCCGGATGATCTCGGCGATGGCCTCCGTCGTGATCGGCTCGATGTACACCTCGTCGGCCATCTCCGGGTCGGTCATGATCGTCGCCGGGTTCGAGTTCACGAGGACGACTCGCGCGCCCTCCTCCTGCAGGGCGCGACACGCCTGCGCGCCGGAGTAGTCGAACTCCGCGGCCTGTCCGATCTGGATCGGCCCGCTTCCGATGAGAAGTATCGTCCTGTCTTCGGGTTCCCCGTGGCTCATGCGTTACCCGTCCGAAGTTCGCACATCGTAATAAGCCCCACGATGAATTACGAGGAGCGAAACTGGATTTCGAATTTCGAACGCCGCAACGATTGCGAAGACCCCCCGAGACGTATCTGCCGAACTGAAAGAACGCCGGAAAAGGACCCGGGAGCGGCTACGGCCGCGCTTCGGCCGCTTGCTGGCCGCCGTCGCCGCCGAGCGAACTCGCGACAGCCCCGCCGACCGCCGCCGCGACGACGGCGAAGCCGGCCGACAGGGCGACCGCTTCCGGCAGCACCGGGCTGGTGGTGAGTTCGACCGTCGCGGCGGACTCGAAGTCGCCGCCGGTCGCCGAGACGAGCACCGCCCCGACGGCGGCCAGGGCGGTGTAGCCGACGACGAGGCTCGCGCCCAGCAGCGCGCCGCCGGGGGCGTCCGGGTCGCCCCGGCCGCTCTGGAAGCGGACGAACAGCGCGCCGCCGACCACCAACACGACGACGGGGACCGCCGTGTACAGCAGCGGCGTGACGATCTGTTCGCCGAACCCGAACCGCGTCCAGTACGCCGGGTCGAACAGCGATATCGCCTCCGTCGTCGACTGCTGGCCCTCCGGGGTCTCGACGACGCGCGTGCGCTCGATGGTCACCATCTGCCCCTCGTAGAGCAGCCAGCCGGCGAACTGCCACATGCTGGCCGAGGCGTTCTCGACCGGGGAGAGCGGCATCAGGTTCGACATCGACAGGTCGTGTTTCGACCCGTTTATCACGAGCACGTCGGCGAGGAAGGCGAGATAGGTGACGGCGTAGGTGAGGACGTACAGCCCCGCGCCGACCGCCGCGCTCCGGCCGAACGGCAGCGCCTTGACCTGGTCGGCGAGCGACGGGCCGGTGTCGACGGGCGCCCCCTGCTGGGGGGCTGCCCCGCCCGCCGTCTCGCCCTGCCACTGATTCGCGCCGCCCTGCCCGCCGGCGACGCCGCCGGCTGGCTCGGCCGCCTGCCGGCCGGCCGGCGGCCCGTCACGGCGACCGCCGCCGGTCGGCTGCCCGCCCGCGGCGTTCGGGGCCTGCTGGCCGCCGCGCCCACCCTGCCGGCCGCCCTGGGGGGCGGGCTGGTCGCGCCGCGCGTTCGACCCGGCGTTCGCCCCCTGTTCGGGCCGTCCGCCCCGGCCGCCCGGCTGGCCGGCCCCGGGCTGCCGCTCCCGGCCGGACTGTCGGTCCCGGGGTTGCCCGCGGCGGTCGCGGCCGCCCTGTGGTTCCGGATCGCGGCCGCCCTGTGGTTCCGGGTCGCGCCCGCGGTCCGCCGCGGGCCGGTTCGGGTTCCGCCGCGTGCCGCCCTGTGGCTGGTCCGCACCGGCCGCGCGACCGCCGGCCGAACCGCCCTCGGTCGACCCCTCGCGCGGACCGCCGCCTCCGGCTTCGTGGCCCCGTTCGGCGGGCGCGTCGGGCTGGTCGGCGTCGCGCGGCGGGGCGTTGCTCGTTGTGTCGCGGGGCGGAGCGGTGCCCGTGGCGTCACCGGGCGGAGCGTCGCTCCCGCCGCGGGGCGGAGCGGTATCGCCGTCCCCGCCGTCGACGGGCTCCCCCGCGGGCGCGTCGTCGCGTACCCCCTGCCGCGCCGCTCCCCGGTCGTCCACCCCGGTCTCGGGCCCGGCCGACGCCGGTTCGGACGCGGACGCCTCCCCGCCCGACGCCGCCGGCTCCCCCTCGGCCGGCGACGGCTCCCCCGCGGGGTCGGTGTCGCCCTCGTCGCCCGTGCTGCGGTCCGTGGCCGGCCCGTCGTCCGCCGTCCCGCCGTCGTCGGGGGCGGCGTCGGCCGACGGCGACCACTGCCGGTACTCAGTGAGATCCGTCCCGCAGCCCGGGCAGTACGTCACGTCGGTTCGCGCCTCCGTTCCACACTCCGGACAGTATTCCATGCCAACTGATCGACATACTCGCACTATAAAGGTTAGCACCCGCGGACGCGCGGGTTTCGGGTCACTCCCGCCGGCGGCTCAGCGCGAGGACGAGCAACAGCGCCGCGCCGGCCAGCAGGCCGGTGAAGCCGGGTTGACCGCCCGAGGCGAACGAGACGTTGCCGGTCCCGTTGAACCCGCCGTCCGCCGGCGACCCGGTGGTCGTCGTCGTGTTGACCGCCGTGAACTGGGTGTCCGCGACGGTCGCCGTCGGCCACCGCGTCGACGACTCCGGCGACACCGTCGTCCCCGGCATGTCCGTCGGGCGCGTCGTCTCCGACACGCTCGTCGGCGTCTCCGTGACTCTGGTGGTGGTCCGCGGGGCCGCGGTCGTCGTGGTCGGCCGCGCCGTCGTGGTCGGCGTCTGGACCCGCGTCGTCGTGGCGGGCGTCGGCGTCCGTGGTGCAGTGGTCGTCGTCGACACGTCGCCGCCCTCGATGACGCCGTCGACCGTCCCGCTCACCTCCTCGTCGTTCTCCAGGACGACGGCGGTGAACTCGGTGCCCGAGTCGTGGCTGCTGAAGTCGACCGCGGTCGAGAACTGGCCGTCGCTGCCGACGGTCACCGTCGGGTCCTTGATGAACGGGTCGAGGTCGTCCTGGCTCTCCAGCCGCAGGGTGAGTTCCGTGCCCGGCGCGACCGTCGAGGCACCCCGGATCGTCTGGCCCCGTTCCGGCTCGACCCGTATCGGCGAGTCCGGGAACCAGGCGGTCCGCTCGCGGACGGTAAAGGTCGTGCTCGACGTCTGGGTGCTGTCCGTGTACGGGTTGTCGTCGGTCACGACGAAGCGGGACTCGTACTCCTCGTCCGGCGCGACGTCCGACGCGGAGGTGTCGACGGCGAACAGGAGCAGGTCGTTCTCGGGGAACGCGTGGACGGTCCCCTCGGAGATGGGGATCCGCTTTGCCCCCTGGTTCGCCGGCGGGTTGGCCTGGACGATCTCGAGGGAGACCCCCTGCGTCCCGTCCGCGAGGTCGTCGGCGCTGTCGACGTAGCCGAACACGCCGCTCGCCTGGACCCCGACGACGACGAGGTCCTCCCGCGCGACCTCCTCCCGCTGGGTCGCGCTGCTGAGCACCGCCTGTCTGTCGCTCGGGTCGACGTCCGACGGCGCGACGAACGTGTCCGACGGGCCGGTCGAGCGGCCTTCGAGCCGCAGGGTGCCGACGTCCGTCGGGCTACCGTCGATTGACAGTTCCATCCCGTAGTCCCCAGCGTCCAGCGGCGAGTCGAGCGACTCGGTGCGCCGCGTGGCGTCGACAGAGTCGCTCCCGTCGGCGGCGCTGTACACCTCGTTCGCCGACGCGCCGGTCCACCCGTTCGCGTGGTGGAGGTTGATGCGCACCCGGACCCGGCCGTCGCCGTCGCCGTCCCGGACCCGGACCTGCGTCTCGTAGTAGACCTCCTGGGACCCGACTGTCAGCGTCGCCGCGTTCGTGTCCTGCAGGAAGACGGTGACGACGGCGACGTCACCGCGCTGTTCCGTGACGACTTTGTTCCCGAACGACGCGTCCGGTGCCGCGCCGTCCGCGAGGGAGACGCCCGGGCCCGCGACCGCCGCGAGCGCGAGCAGCACCGCGACCCCGACGACCGTGTGTGAAGACCTTGTCACGTCTCCGTGGATCCGTCGTCGGACGCTTAAAACTATCTGACCGCCGAAACGTCGCCGGAACATCCCGCGCGACCCGTCTTCCGGCCCCCCCGTCGGAGCGGGGACGGGTCGACGGGTGCCTACCGCCGGTCGTCGAGTCGGTACCGGTACGGCCGGTCGCGGATCACGTCGACGTCGCCGCGGTCGGCCAACCGGCCGAGGTCCGTGGCGACGCGGTGGGCGCTGTCCACGTCCACGCCGCGGGCCGCAAGCAGGTCGCGTATCTCGCCGGCGGTCAGCGGCTCCGCCGGGTCCAGTTCGTCGAGCACCGCCCTGAGTCGCTCCGTCTCCCCCCGAGAGCGCATACGCCGGGGTTCGACGGGGTTCATAATAAAAGATCGTCGGACGCGCGGCGGACGCCGCCACGCGCCCGGTGCCGGGGCCGCCGGCCCGCTCAGACCGCCGTGTCGTGTTCGTCGGCGAAGTCCCGGCGCTCGCGGTACTGGTCGACGAACTCCGACACGTCGAAGTCGAGCATCTGCTCCTCGAAGGCGGTCATCGCGTCGTCGTTCTCGGCGTGGCTGACGGCGTGTTCCATCAGTTCGACGACGAGTTCGACCGCTATCTCGTGGAGCCGCCGGGAGTCGAAGTCGGTCACCCACAGCAGCGAGTAGCCGACCGACCCGTTCTCCGAGAGGTCCTCGCTGACGACCGACTCGGGGAACTCCTCCATGACGATCCCCATCAGGTGGGCCGTGCCGAACTCCCCGAGGTCGTCGGCGGTCTCGACGGTCTCCCGGAGGATCTCCACGAGGAACTCCGGAAAGAACCGCGACGGCGGGTGGACGTCCATCACGACGGCGTGGCTGTCGCCACAGGCGCAGTCGAACTCCCGCAGCCCCATGTCGAGGTCGGCGAGCCGGACGCTCTCGCCGCAGGGAAGCTCGACGTCGCCGCCGGCCTCGCCCGGCACGCGCGGTTCTGCCATGCCCGCGGGTTGGGCGGTCAGGCCTAAAAGCGCCCCGACTCGGTCAGGCGTCGGACCCCGCCGTCTCGGGGTCCTCGTCCGCGTCTTCAGCCGCTTCCTCTTCCTCCTCTTCCTCTTCCTCCTCTTCCTCTTCTTCCTCGTCCTCCTCCTCGTCGCCCTCGCGTTCGACCTCCACCTCGACCTCGATCTCGACGGCGTCGGTCTCCAGTTCCGCCTCGGCCGTCGTCGCCTCGCCGGCCTCGATCTCCAGTTCGTCGCCGTCCACTTCGACCTCGACCTCCACGTCGACCGACGTGTGTTCGTCCGTCATGGTCTGCGAAACGGTCGCGTCCACCAAAACCTTGGGGGCGGCCCGCGTCAGGGGAGCAGTTCGTCGTCGATGTCGGCGAACTCGTCGTCGGCCTCGGCCGTCGCCGCGTCGTCGCGGAGCCGCTCGAACCCCGCCGACAGCACCGCCACCGCGTAGACGAGGACGACGGCGCTGGCCGCGACGTTGCCGAGCCACCAGCCCAGTTCGGAGACGCCGAGCAGCGGGGACAGCGCCATCCCGGCGACGGCGGTAAACAGCAGGGCCGCGAGCGCGAGGCCGAGAAACAGCAGACCGATCCGGAGCCGGCGGCCGCCGGCGAGCTCCCAGCTGTGGCGGTACGCGCTCACGACGCCCTCGTCCTCCAGCGCGACGAAGCCGACGAAGAAGGCGAAGCTGACCAGGGCGAACAGCCCGGGGAGGACGAACAGCGCGGTCCCGACCGCGAGCAGGACGAGCAGGAGGAGGTAGCCGGCCAGCCCGTGCAGTATCGCGCGCCCGAGGTTCCGCGTCACCGTGCCGGGGGCGGGCACCCCGTCGGTCGACAGCAGCCGGAAGCCGACGACGAACACGGCGACCGTCCCGAGCGTCGCCAGCAGCGACAGCGCCGACGCCCCGCCCGCCGACAGGGGGAGCGCGAGCGGCCCGTCGGCCGGCGGCGCGAGTTCGGGGAACTGCTCCCGGAGCGCGGCGGTGGCCTCGGCCGGCTGGCTCTGGAGGCCCACCGTGCTCGCGAGCTGGAAGAGGAAGGCGAGGCCGGTCAGCGCGACGCCCGTGGGGGAGCCTGCGCGGGCGTAGCCGTCCCGGAGCGTCTCGAGGACGTTCATCCTACGGCCAGTCGTCGCGCTCGTGCCCGTCGTCGTCCGCCGTCTCCTCGGCCTCGTCGGCCAGCTCCCACTCGGCGGCCTCGGCGGCCTCCTCGACCGGGAGGTACTCCCAGCCGACCTCGTCGGCCAGGTCGCGGTCCGCGTCGCTCGTGCCGACGAACACGTGTCGGTCGGTGTCGAACTGGTCGCGCACGCTCTCCAAGCTCTCGGCTTTCCCGCGCGGCCCGGAGAAGAAGTCCTGTCTGATGCGCTCCTTGCGCGTGAAGTTCGTGACGACGTAGGTCGGCTTCTCCGAGACGACGCCGACGTACTTGCTCCACCGGCGCGCCCCGTCGAACACGGCCGACGGGTCCGCCAGCTCCTGCAGTGCCGCGAGTTCGAACGCGAGGGTCATCTCGCCGTCTCCGCCGCCATCCATGGGTGTCCGTCGGCGTGGCGCGTGCAAAACGCCTTCGGTCTCCGGGGCGCGGCGGCGACGGCCTGCCGTGCGGACCGCTGTCGGTCACGGCCGGCGCGACCGCTCCGGGACGTGGATACGCGGGAAAACGGGTCGGGCGCTCCGTCTCAGGCCAGGTCGACCTCGTAGTAGCCGGTGAACACGACCACGTCGCCGTCGTCGAACTCCCCGGCGGTCGCCCCGTCGAGGCGCGCGCCGGTCGCGTCGCCGCCGACGACCGAGAACAGCCGCTGCTGGGCGTCGTCGGACAGTTCGTCGACGTGGCGGACCCGGGCGTCCGCCGGCACGGAGTCCGTGTGTCGTACTCTGAGGTGTCGCGTGTAGGCGTCGGAGGTCGAGGAACCAGCCATCGTTGCGTGCCAACGAATGTCACGGCTAGTGATAAACGTTCCCATGTCGGCGAGTCTCGCTGGGACGCGACGGGGGTCGGTCGCGGGAAAAAGTCGGCTCCGGCGGTGCGCTTACTGCTCCTGTGCGGGCGCGTCGAGCTTGTCGAGGTCGACTTCCTTCTCCAGCAACACGTCGGTCTGGCCGCTCACGTCGCGCTCCTCGCGGACGAGCTTCTTGAACGCGCTCTGGGGGGCCAGGTCGCCGATGAGGACGCCGCCGACGATCTTGCCGTCTTTCAGCGCCAGCCGCCGCCACTCGGTGTCGCTGTACTTGCGCTCGACGTGGTCGTCGCCGATCGTCGGGTGGCCGAAGGAGAGGAACGGGAAGTCGAAGTGCGTGATGGAGTACGAGGAGACCCAGCGGAACGCCTCGGCCTCGTCGTCGGCGACCATGTTCTTGGCGGCGACCTGGCCCTGCTCTTTCGCGCTGCCCCACGAGCCGTTCTGGCCGTGCTCGTTGAGGATCGTGTCGTAGAAGCGTGTCAGGTCGCCCGCCGCGTAGATGTCGTCGACGTCGGTCTGCATGTACTCGTCGACGACGACGCCGTCGTCCAGTTCGACGCCGGTGCCGCGCAGGACCTCGGTGTTGAAGTCCAGCCCGATGGCGACGCCGACGAAGTCGCTGTCGTGCTCCTCGCCGTCCGGCGTCACGGTCGCGGTGACGTGGCCGTCGTCGTCCGTGACGAAGCGGTCGACGCCGCTCTCGAAGACGGGCGTCACGCCCACCTCGCGCAGCCCCTCGTGGATGATCTCCGCGCCCTCCTCCGAGAGGGCGTAGCGCCACCAGCGGTTGCCGCGCATGAAGTAGTTGGCGTCGATGTCCTGTGCGCCGCAGATCGCCGCGAGGTCGATGCCCAGCAGGCCGGCCCCGACGACCGCGCCCGTCTCGGCCTCCTCGGCGTGCTCGGCGATCCGCCGGGCGTCCTGGAACGTCCAGAAGTGGTGGATCCCGTCGGCGTCGCTGTTCTCGACCGGCAGCTGCGTCGGCGTGCCGCCCGTCGCGACGAGCAGTTTGTCGTACTCGTGAACGTCGCCGTCGTGGGTGTGGACCTCGTGGGCGTCTGGGGCGATCTCCGTGACGTGCGTGTTCAGTTCGAGGTCGATGTCGCGCTCGGCGTACCAGTCCTCCTCGTGGATGGAGATGGGGGCTTCCGGGAGCTTCCCCTTGGCGAACTCCTTGATGAGAATGCGGTTGTACAGGGCTTCTCCTTCATCGGTGATGACGGTGATCGACGCCTCCGGGGCCTCCTCCCGGATCGTCTCGGCCGCGGAACTGCCCGCGATGCCGTCACCGATGATGACGTACGACTGGTCCATGCTCGCCTACTTCGGAACGGGGGTTGAAGTGGATTGCTATCTCGCTCGTTCCGCCCCCGCCGGGGCGGGCTGGCGTCGTCACGGGGTTCAATAGGCTCCCGGCCCAAGCGACCCGTATGAAGATCCGGCAGAACGTCCGCCACTGGGCCGCCAAGAAGTCGCTCACGACGCCGGTCGTCGGCGGCGTCGTGCGGAGCAAGCTGGTCGACCTCCACACGTCCGTCTTCCTCGACCGGGCCGACGAGGACCGCCGCGAGGAGCGCCGCGAGCACCTCGACGCCTTCTTCGACGCCACGTTCGACACGTACGTCGCCGCGCTGGACGCCGGCTTCACCGAGGCCAAGGCCCGCGAGATCACCCACGTGCAGGCCAACTTCGACTTCTACAACCACGGCTGGACGGAGATGATGGAGTTCCCGAGCGACGAACTGACCGACCACTACGACCGCCACGCCGACTTCTTCGACCGCCACGGGATCACCATCGACGACCCGCTCGGCGACTTCTTCCCGGCCGCGGGGATCCCCGACGCGCCGTCGACGCCGGAGAAGCTTGACGACCCCGAACACCCCCACGCGGAGGGCGGGTTCGCCGACGACGTGTACGTCGAGGACGGCGAGGGGAACCTCGTCGTCGGCGGCCGCGACGAGCCGGGCGACGTGGACGTGAGCAAGGCCCCCGGCGTCGACGAGTAGCGCCGGCTGTCGGCTACCGGCGGCCGAACAGCCGCTCCCGGAAGCTCCGCGCGGTCGGCCGCTCGGCCAGCAGCACGGAGCAGTCGACGTTTCCGACGATGTCGTAGTGGAGCGACCCCCGCACGAGCCGCGACAGCAGGCCGCGCTCGGTCGCCCCGACCAGCAACAGCGTGTGGTCGACAGCCTCGCGCTCGATGACCGCCTCGACGTCGCCGCCCTCGTACACCGTCCGCGGCGCGTCGTCGAGGCCGTGCTCGGCCGCCCAGTCCGCGAGGAACCGCTCGCCGGCGTCGCGCTCGTCCGGACCGTCGACGACGTGGAGCAGCGACACCTCGGCCCCGGTTCGGGCGCGCAGCGCGCGGGCGACCTCCCCGTTCAGGTCGGCGTTCGGGCCGTCCACGACGGGCAAGAGCACCCGCGACGGGTCCAGATCGCGGTCCTTGAGCACGAGGAAGTCACAGGGGAGCTGGTTCGTCAGCTCGCCGATCGGCCGGTCGGCCCGCGCGGCGTCCCACAGCCCGTCCTCGCCCCAGCCCATCACGACCAGGTCGGCGCGCTTGCGGTCGGCGATGCCGAACACCTCCTCGAACGAGCGGTGAGTGATGACCGTCGACGTCCGCCAGTCGACGTCGTAGTCGCCGACCGTCCCCCCGACGTCCGCGAGCAGCGACTCGGACTCGTCGACGATCCGCTGGGTCTGGCCGACGCCGTACGTCCGCGCGGGCTTTTGGACGACGTGGACGACGTCGACGACCGCGTCCTCGCGGTCGCTGGCGAGCCGGCAGGCGAACTCGACGAGCCGCGTCTCCGTCCGCGGGTTCGAGATGGGCACGACGACGCGGTACGGGCCGTTCTCGTCGTCGGCGATCCGTTCGGCGGTGTCGACGAGCGGGACGTAGGAGCGCCCGACCAGGTCCCCGAACAGCCACTCGCCGACGGAGAGCTGGCGGTCCGCGCCCTCGAAGCGGGCCGATTCGAGGCGCTCCTCGGTCGTCTGGAAGTAGTTGACGGCGGTGACGAGCACGACCCCGCCCAGGGTGTTGCCGAGCAACACCGGGAGGACGAACTCGGTCATGCCGACCACCGGCGACAGGTCGCCGAGATACACCAGGTAGATCATCTCGGTGAACGAGACGACCGAGTGAAAGAGGCCGCCGATCGGGATCGAGAGGAACGCGATGTAGACGACGACGAGCCGGGAGATGGTGTCGCGGGCGGCGTACTCCACCCAGACGACGCCGGCGACGATCAGCCCGGCGAAGGCGGCCTTCGAGAACAGGGGCCACCAGCCCGTGTCGATCCCCTTCTGGGCGATGCTCGCCGCCGCGGTGGCCGCCTCCGGCGACAGCACGCCGCCGAACGCGAGCGCCGCCGCGCCGAGCGCGCCGCCGGTGAAGTTCCCGGCGAGCACGACCCCCCAGTTGCGCAACAGCGCCGGGACGCTCGCCAGCCGCTCCAGCGTCAGCGCGACCGGCGGGAGCGTCTGCTCGGTGTACAGCTGGTAGCCGCCGATGATGATGTAGACGAACCCGAGCGGGTACAGCATGGCGCTGAGGACCGGGTCACCGCCCGTGGAGGCGTACAGGGAGACGTACAGCAGGAACGTGATCGTGATCGCAAAGCCCGCGGCCAGCCCGCCGAAGAACAGTTCGCGGTTCCCCGCCGTGATCTCCTCGTCGGCGGCCGCGACGATCCGCTGGAACACCTCGTCCGACGAGAAGCGGTCGCGGACGACGCGTCCGACCGCCGGCGCGCCGCTCCGGGACCGTTCGACCGCCTCGCGTACCGCCTCCTCGCCCTCCGGGGGGTCGAGTTCGCGTTCGGGATCGTCCATACCCCGAACCCTCGTACGGCGGAACTAAACGTTTGGGTGACCCGTATCGTGGCCGGCCGGGTTTCGGAGCCGTCAGCGCCGCGCGGGCGTCTCGGTCCGCGGGCGCTCGGCGGCGCGGTCGGCCGCCTCGAACCCGGCGACGATGCCGCCGTTGAGGCTGCGCTCGGGGTACTGAGCGCGGCTCGCCATCCCCGCGTAGTACAGCCCGTCGGCCACCTCGTCGCCGAGGTCGTACGGGATCACCATGTCGAGGTAGCCCCGCTCGTACACCGGCGCAGTGCGGGGGTTACGCGACGTGCGGACCCAGTTGACCGCGTCGCGGTCGAACTCGGGGAACAGCGACTCGATCCCCTCGAACCACCGCTCCTCGACGGCGTCGTCGTCCAGCCCCCAGATCTCCTCCGAGGGGTCCTGCACGTAGCGGGCGACGTACAGCAGGTGTTCGCCGCCGTACCGCTCGGGTTCGACGAAGTTCGTGTGCTCGATGAGCGCGCCAAAGGGCGCGTCGTCGGCGACGTTGAGCCAGTACGTGTCGAGCAGCGGCTCCTCCATCGATATCACCGAGCAGACCGTCGCCTGGAAATCGATGTCGCACTCGTAGCCCGAGAGCGACTCCAGCACGTTCGGCATCGCCGCGACGACGACGCCGTCGACGTCGTGAGTCTCGACGCCGTCGGCCGTCTCGGCGGTCAGCGTCTCGACGGTTCCGTCCGCCATCCCGAGGTCGGTGACCCGCGCGCCCGTCGTGATGTTCTCCCGACCGACGTCGTCGACCATGGCGTCCAGCAGGACGCCGAAGCCGCCGTCGAGGTAGCCCAGGATTTCGCCGCGGAGCAGGTCCCGCTCGCCGCGGAACTTGATCCGGCCGAGCAGCCAGGCGGCGCTGACGTCGTCCTTGCGGTCGCCGAACTTCGCGTCCAAAAGCGGCTCGAAGAAGTTCTCGTACACGCCCTCGGTCGTGTGCTCGACGACGAACTCCCGGATGGGCACGTCCTCGAAGTCCTCTAGGCGCTCGTACGTGTCGAACTTCGGGACGCCGCCCCGCACGTCGACGTCCATCGTCAGGAGGCCGAGCCGGAACGTGTCGTACAGCGAGAGGTGGGGAAAGGCGAGTATCTCCCAGGGCTTGTCCAGCGGGTGGACGACGCCGTCGACGTAGTTCGCCGTCGTGGAGTAGCGCCACTCCAGGCGGTCGCCGAGGCCGAGTTCCTCGATCACCTCGACGATGGTCTCCTCGGACTTCGAGAGGTGGTGGTAGTAGCGCTCTATCGGGTCACCGGCCGTCTCGTACGTCGCCGCGAGGCCGCCCAGCGCGTCGCTCGCCTCGAACACCTGCACCTCGCGGCCGCGCTCCTGCAGGCGGTGAGCCGCCGCGAGCCCGGCGATCCCGCCGCCAACGATGCCGATCATGGCGGGGGGTTCGGCCGTGCCCGGGATGGGTCTTTCCATGGAGCCGCGGGTTCGCTACCTTTTTGCGTGGGGTCAGGTAACTGACTGGCATGCTCACCGTCCGCGCTCCCGCGACCAGCGCGAACCTCGGGAGCGGCTTCGACGTGTTCGGGGCCGCGCTAGACCGCCCCGCGGACGTGATCCGCGTCGAGCGCGCGTCGGAGACGACCATCGAGGTCACGGGGGCCGGCAGCGAGTTCATCCCGGAGGACCCGGAGAAAAACACCGCCGGGGCCGTCGCGGAGGCGCTCGACGCCCCCGCCCGGATCCGCATCGACAAGGGCGTCCGGCCCGCGTCGGGACTCGGCTCCTCGGCCGCCAGCGCCGCGGGCGCGGCGCTGGCCCTGAACGAACTGTACGACCGCGGCCTCACCCGGGAGGAACTCGTGCCCGTCGCCGCAGAGGGCGAGGCGCTGGTGTCCGGCGAGGCCCACGAGGACAACGTCGCGCCCGCCCTGCTCGGCGGCTTCACCGTCGCCCGCGGCGACGGCGTCGCGCAGATCGACGCCGACGTGCCCCTCGTCGTCTGTCTCCCCGACATCGTCGTCTCGACCCGCGACGCCCGCCGCGTCGTCCCCGAATCCGCCGACGTGGAGGACGTGGTCGACACCGTCGGCCGCGCCGCCACGCTCACGATCGGCATGGCCCGCGACGACCCCGCCCTCGTCGGCGTGGGGATGGAGGACGACATCGTCACCCCCGCCCGCGCCGCGCTCATCGAAGGCTACGACGCCGTCCGCGACGCCGCGCTCGACGCCGGCGCGACCGGCGTCACCGTCAGCGGGGCCGGGCCGGGCGTCATCGCCGCCTGCCACGACGACGGCCGCCGCCGCGTCGCCGCCGCGATGGTCGAGGCGTTCGACGACGCCGGCATCGACAGCCGCGCCTACCGGACCCGGATCGCCGACGGCGCGGAACTGTTCCGTGACCCGTGACCGGGCGGCCGACGCGCTCTCTGCGCTGGCCGTCGGTGCCGTTCTCGCCGTCCTCCTCGCGCGCCGTGACGCCGCGCTTGCTCCCGTAGCCGTCGCCGCCGGAGCCGTCGGCGCGGCGCTGCTGGAGGCCCTTCTGCTCCGGCACCGCGAGCGGGTGCGGCGGCTCTGGGAGCGCCCGCGAGTGCGCTGGGGCGCGACGCTCGTCGGCGGCGCGGCGGCCGTCGCCGTCGGCCCGTTCGCCCCCGCTTGGGCGCTGTGGGCGCTGCTCGGCGGGGTCTGTGGCTACCTGACGCTGCTGGTCGCGGCGACCGTGGAAAAGCGGCGGTCGGCGGCCTAGACGCCGCGGTCCTGGAGCTTCTCCTCCTCGGGGAGGTCGGCGTTGGCGTCGCCGCGCATGCCGCTGCCGATGTCCTTGCTGATCTCGGCGAGTTCGGCGGGGTCGTCCCAGTTGTTCGTCGCCTGCACGATGGCCTCGCCCATCGCCTCGGGGTCCTCCGCGCCGAAGATGCCGCTGCCGACGAAGATGCCGTCGCAGCCGTGGTGCATCATCAGGGCGGCGTCCGCAGGCGTCGCGATGCCGCCGGCGGCGAAGTTGACGACCGGCAGTCGGCCCTGGTCGGCCGTCTCGTGGACGAGGTCGGCGGGCGCTTCGTGCTCGCGGGCCCACTTCTCGCGCTCCTGGTAGCTCATCCCCTCGAGCTTGCGGATCGAGCCCTTGATGTTGCGCTGGTGGTGGACGGCCTGGTTGACGTCGCCGGTGCCGGCCTCGCCCTTGGTGCGGATCATCGCCGCGCCCTCGTCGATGCGGCGCAGCGCCTCGCCGAGGTTGCGCGCGCCGCAGACGAACGGCGAGGTGAACTCGCGCTTGTCGATGTGGTAGCGGTCGTCGGCGGGCGTCAGCACCTCGCTCTCGTCTATCATGTCGACGCCGATCGACTCCAGGATCTGGGCCTCCTTCGTGTGGCCGATCCGGGACTTGCCCATGACGGGGATCGACACCTCGTCGATGATCGCTTCGACGTCGACGGGGTCGGGCATGCGGGCGACGCCGCCGCGCTTGCGGATGTCGGCCGGGACGGCCTCCAGAGCCATCACCGCCACCGCGCCGGCGTCCTCGGCGATCCGGGCCTGTTCGCGGTTGACGACGTCCATGATGACGCCGCCTTTCTGCATGCGGGCGAAGCCCCGCTTGACCAGTTCCGTCCCGCGTTTGAGCTCCTCCAGATCGGTCTCTTCGGCCATGGCAAACCGTTCGGACCGGTCGCACTTACCGCTGTCCTTTCCGGCCCCCCTCGTTCGTGCCGAAACCGCTACGGTTTTGCGCCCGCCCTCCGTGGTCACCGTCGATGTCAACGCTCCCGGCGCGGCCGTCGCTGCCGCGGTACGTCGCGCCCGTCCCGCGGAAGCTGGAGGACCTTGGCCTCCGACTCGCGTGGATCGTGGTCGCCATCAACCTGCTCGGCACCGCCTTCGGCTTCTGGTACTACGGTTTCGACCCGCTCATGCTCTCGGGGTCGCTGATAACCGGTCAACTGGCGACCGAGCCGACCGCGATGTGGCCGTTCGTCCCCGACAGCCCCGTGGCGACGCTGTTTATCGCCGCCGCCGTCGCCTCGTGGAAGCTCGGCCGCCAGCGCGAGTGGCTCACCGCGCTCGCCTTCTTCGGCTGTCTCAAGCTCGGGCTCTGGACGCCGTACGTCCTGCTCGTGTTCAAGTCCGACTTCTCCTACCTCCACCCCGCGATGTACAACTTCCTGTTCTGGAGCCACCTGGCGATGGTCGTCCAGGGATTCGTCCTCTACCGCATCGCGGACTTCCGGGTCGGTGGCGTCGCCGTCGCCCTGCTGTGGTACGGGTTCAACGACGTGGTCGACTACTTCGTCCCCATCGTCGGGACGCCCCACCACACGTTCGTCCCCGCCGAGGACCTGACCGGCAGCGCCGTCGTCCACACTTCGCCCGCCCACGAGTACGCTGCCGCCGGCGCAGTCGTGCTGACGCTGCTGGCGACGTTCCTGGCGCTCGCGACGCGGGTGAAGAAGCTCGAACTCGAACAAGGGCCCTGAAAACGGCCCGCCGCTCAGTTCCGCACGACGACGACCGCAGACTCCGTCTCGATCATCTCGCCCTCGCCGGAGTAGGTGCGCTCGCGCTCGACCTCGAACAGGTCGGGGCCGAGCGTCTCGCCGGCGACGCGCAGGCCGTCGTCGGCGACCTCGAACTCGCCGGCCTCGATGGCGGCGTCGATGTCGCCGACCTTCTCGCCGTACTGCGGGCCGACGGTGGAGTAGTCCAGGTCGATGCTGGTGATCTCAGTGGTGGTGTCGGGCTCGGCGTCGAACGTCTCCAGTTTCCCGACGTGCATCACCTCGGCGACGGCGTCGGCCATGCCGCCCAGGTCGCCGTACACCTCGACCGCGTCGACGTCGGCGTTGAGCGCGAGCTGGTGTTCCGTCTTGTACTTGCGGAGCGCGGAGACGACCTCCATCGCCGTCTCGCCGGCGGCGAGGTCGGCCTCGTAGCCGCGCGGTTCGGGCCAGTCGGTCGTGTGGACGCTGTCGTCGCCGTGCATCGCCCGCCACAGCTCCTCGGTGACGTGGGGAAGCAGCGGGGCGAACAGCTTGCAGAACGTCCGGTGGGCCGTCCGGAGCGCGTACGCCGTCGAGTCGGTGTCGCGGTTCTTCGCGATTTCGAGGTAGTCGTCGCAGAACGTGTTCCAGAAGAACGTCCGCAGGCGGTCGCGGGCCTTCGCGAACTCGTACGCCTCGAAGTGGTCGGTCAGGTCCTCGACGACCGCGTCGAGTTCCGCGAGGATCCACTCGTCGATGGGGTCTAACTCGGCCGGCTCGTCGACGGTCTCGGGGGTGAGCTGGTCGACGAGCTTCGAGGCGTTCCAGAGCTTCCGGAGCAGCTTCTCGCCGGCGACGATGTCCTTGTCGAGGAAGGGGAAGTCGTCGCCGACCGCCGTCGAGGCCGCCCAGTAGCGGATGGCGTCGACGGGGTACTCGGCGACGACGTCCTTCGGCGCGACGATGTTGCCCTTGGACTTGGACATCTTCTCGCGGTTCTCGTCCAGCACGTGGCCGTGGATCATGACGGTGTCGAACGGCACCTCGCCGGTGTGCTCGTAGCACTTGACGACCGTGTGGAACAGCCAGAAGCTGATGATGTCGTGGGCCTGCGGGCGCAGGTCGAACGGGTACAGTTCGGGATGGTCGAGGTCGCCGGCGGCGAGGTCACCGTCGCCGAGCGTCTCGGGGTCCCAGCCGGCGTTGATCAGCGGCGTCAGGCTGGAGGTCGCCCACGTGTCGAACACGTCGTCCTCCGGCTCGAACGAATCGTGTCCACACTCGGGGCAGGCGTCGACCGGCGGGTCGTCCGCGAGCGGGTCGACGGGCAGGGCCTCACGGTCCGCGACGACCTCCTCGCCGCAGTCCTCGCAGTACCACACCGGGAACGGGATGCCGGAGTCGCGCTGGCGCGAGATGAGCCAGTCCCACTCCAGCCCCTCGATCCAGTGTTCGTACCGCGTGAACATCTTCTCGGGGTACCAGTCCATCTCGCGGCCGGCCTCCAGGTACTCCTCCTTGTGGTCGAGTATCTCGACGTACCACTGCTCGGAGACGCGGAACTCGACGTCGGTCTCGCAGCGCTCGTGGACCTGCACGGTGTGGGTGTGCTCCTCGCGGTCGACGAGGTGGCCAGCCTCGTCGAGGTCCTCGGCGATGGCCTCGCGGGCCTCGTGGGTGCTCATGCCCTCGTAGTCGCCGGCGAGGTCGGTCATCGTCGCGGACTCGTCGATGGCGACGCGCAGGGGGAGGTCGTGAGCCTGGTACCACTCGATGTCGTTCTGGTCGCCGAACGTACAGCACATGACGACGCCCGTCCCCGTCTCCAGGTCGACGCGGTCGTCCTCGATGATCGGGACGCTGTGGCCGAACAGCGGCACCTCGGCCTCCCGCCCGATCAGCTCCCGGTTCTCGTCGTCGTCCGGGTGGACGAAGACGGCGACGCAGGCCGGAAGCAGTTCGGGGCGGGTCGTCCCGATGACGAACGAGTCCCGGCCGCTCTCGGTCGGCTCCGTCAGGTCGAACCGCACGTCGTTGAAGTGGGTGTGGCGCTCGGCGTCCTCCTGTTCGACCTGCGAGATGGCCGTCTCGCAGTCGGGACACCAGATCGCGGGGGCCTGCTTGCGGTACTCGCGGCCCTGCTCGTAGAGGTCGAGGAAGGACAGCTGGGAGGTCCGCTGGACCTCCGGGCTGATCGTCTTGTACGTCCGGTTCCAGTCGATCGAGATCCCGAGGCCCTGCATCTTCTCGGTGAACTCGGCCTCGTACTCGCGGCACACCTCGCGGCACTTCTCCTGGAACTCCCGGCGGGAGTACTCGCCATGGCGGATGCCCAGTTCCTGCTCGGTGAGCCGTTCGGAGGCGATCCCGTTGTCGTCGTAGCCGAACGGGAACATCGCGTCGCCGTCGTGCATCCGGTGGAACCGGGCGGCGAAGTCCTGGAGAGCCTGGCCGTACATGTGGCCCATGTGGAGGCTCCCGGACACGGTCGGTGGGGGGGTGTCGATGGAGTAGACGGTGTTGGGGTCCGTCTCCGCGTCGCCCTCGTAGGCGTACGTGTCGTTTTCGACCCAGTGCTCCTGCCACTTCGATTCGGTCGCCTCGGCGTCGTAGTCGCCGTCGAGGCGGTCTCGGGGTTCGGTGTCTGCGCTCATGTGTGGGGTGTCGCTGTCGTCTGTACCGGTCGGTTCCTCGCAGTGGCGCTGTGGGCGCTGCGTCGCCGGACGAAGAAGTGGGTAGGTGGGGCTAGGACGCCCCTACACGTACTCCCGCAGCGGCGGCGAACCGCCGGCCGACTGCGCCGTTCCGGCTCATCGTCGTAACTGTGCTCCCCGTTCGGATTTAACGCTTACGTCATTCCGACCAGGAGAGCACGGCCAGCGAATCCGTCGGGAACCGCACGTCGGCGTCGAGGTAGTCCGCCAGCCGGTCGACGTGGTCGTTCTCGTCGGCCGCGCCGTCCTCGACGCGGAGCGTGATCCGGTCGTAGCCGGCGAGGTCGGTCTCCCGCTCCATCACCAGCGAGAACAGCTCCCGCGGCGCGACCGGCGTGCCCTCGTCGAGCCGCGCCTCGACGCCGTCCAGCGAGGACTCGACCTCCGTCTCGACTTCGAACGTCACCGTCACGTCGACGTTGGCGGCGAGTTGGTCGACGGCGTACGCCGTCTCGGCCCCGCGGACGGCCGGTTCGAGGACGCGCTCGAAGTCGACGCCCTGCTCCTTGAGGCCGATGTACGCGAAGGAGAGCATCGCCGTCAGCCCGTCGATCAGCGCCTCGTCGTCCGTCGCGCCGTCGAACACCTGCCGCCGGTCAGACCCGTCGAGATAATGCGTGAGCAGGTCGAAATCGAGGATCCCGTTCTCGATCCGCCGCCGGATGCGCGCCTCCGCGTTGCGCTCGGACTGCGCGTGGCTCAGCTCCCGCTCCCCGAGGAGGTACTCGCGGTCGGCCGTCGTCAGGACCCCGCGGTCCCGGTCCGTGTCGGTGTTCATAATCGATATCGGATTATACAGTAGCTCGTTCCTGCCGAACCTATATGAATGCACGGGCCGCAGCGACGGACGATGACCGACGGACTCGCCGACCGGTACGCCGCCTTCCTCGCCGACCGCTACCGCCTCGTCGCCGTCGCGGTACTCCTCCTGACCGCCGTCGTCGCCGCCGGGGCGGTCGTCGGCGAGACGGCGGACGGCGGCATCGGCCAGTTCGAGACCGACACGCCGGAGCGGGCGGCGTTGGAGGAGATCGAGGCCGACTACCCGAGCGACGACGCCGTCGTGACGCAGGTGGTCGTGCGCGACGGGAACGTCCTCTCGCGGGATTCCCTGCTTTCGAGCCTCCGCCTCCAGCGGGACCTGCGGGCGAACGACACCGTCGGCCCGACGCTCCGCGAGGAGCAGGGGACCGTCGGCCTGGAAAACGTGATCGCGACGGCCGCGTACTACGAGGACCGGAGTGCCGGCGGGAACGCGACCGGCGGCCCGCCCGGCGGGAGTAGCGGGAACGCGTCCGCCGCCGGCCAGCAGCGACCGACCGCCCCGACGCTGGACGAGCAGGTCGCCGCCCTCGAATCGCGTAACGCGAGCGAGGTCGAGGCCCTCGTCGGCCGGGTGCTTGACCCCGACGCGGAGACGCCCGGCGGCGACCCGTACCAGTTCCTGCCGTCGTCGTACCGGCCCGGCGCGACGACCGCCGACGCGCGGATCACGTTCGTGTTCCAGGCCGACGACAGCGGCCCGGACGCGGACCCGACGGCCGCCTACGACGCCCAGTTGGCGATCGAGTCGCTCGTCGAGGAGCGGTTCGACGACGCCTTCGCGTTCGGGCAGGGGATCACCGACGACGCGTCGTCGCGGGCGGTCGGCGACAGCTTCGCGATCATCACGCCCGTCGCGCTCGTGCTCGTCCTGCTGGTGCTGGGCGTCGCCTACCGCGACGTCGCGGACGTGCTCGTCGGCGTGTTCGGCATCGCCACGGTTCTGGCGTGGCTCGCGGGGATCCAAGGGTGGCTCGGCGTCCCGTCGAGCCAGTTGCTGATCGCCGTCCCGTTCCTGCTGATCGGGCTGTCCATCGACTACTCGCTGCACGTCGTGATGCGCTACCGCGAGGCCCGCGAGGGGACGCTCCGGGCCGACGACGACGCGGTCGGCCGCCGGTCCCCCGCCCAGGCGACGCGGCTCGGCGTCGCCGGCGTCGTCTTCGCGCTCGGCGCGGCGACGTTCTCGACGGGCATCGGCTTCCTCTCGAACTACGTCAGCCCGCTGGCCGCGATCCGGGACTTCGCCGTGCTGTCGGCCGGCGGCATCCTCGCCACGTTCGTCGTGTTCGGCGCGCTGGTGCCCGCGGTCAAACTGGGCGTGGAGAACGCGTTCGACCGCCTAGGCTTCGAGCGCCGCAAACCCGCGGTCGGCCTCGAAGCCGGGCCGATCAACCGCGGGCTCTCGGGAGCCGTGGCGCTCGCGCGGCGCGCGCCGGTCGGGGTCGTCGTCCTCTCGCTCCTGCTGGCCTCGGCCGGGGCGTACGGCGCGACCGGCATCGACACGGAGTTCAACCGGGCAGACTTCCTGCCGGAGGACGCGCCGGCGTGGGCCGACTCCCTGCCCGGCCCGCTCGCGCCCGGCGACTACGACGTGCGCGAGCACGCCGCCTACCTCGGCGACAACTTCCGCCAGCGCGGCCAGGGGTCGGAGGCGCAGGTGCTGTTACGCGGGAACGTGACCGACCCCGCAACCCTGCGTTCGCTGGACGCCGCGACGAACGACCCCGAGCGGGGCGGGGCGGTCGTCGTCCGCTCGGACGGGACGGCCGCGGTCGAGGGACCCCACACGCTGCTCCGCGAGGTGGCCGCCGAGAACGACACCGTCGCGGCAGCCGTCGGCGAGCGGGACGCCGACGGCGACGGCCTGCCCGACCGGGACGTGGCCGCGGTGTACGACCTCCTCTACGACGCCGCGCCCGACCGGGCCGCCGAGCACCTCGCCCGGACAGACGGCGGCGAGTACGCCTCCGCGCGCCTCGTCGTCGGGGTGCAGGGCGACGCCGCCGCCCAGACCGTCGCCGGGGACGTACGGGCGTTCGCGGCCGCGGTCGCGTCGGACGCGCCGGTGACGGCGGTCGCGACCGGCGGCCCGGTGACCACCGCGGTCCTGCAGGACGCGCTGCTGGAGACGCTGGTGGAGGCGTTCGCCGTAACGCTTCTCGTCGTCCTCGCGTTCCTGACGGCGCTGTACTGGCGGCGACACGGCGCGCCCGGCCTGGGCGTCGTCACGCTCGTCCCCGTGCTGGTCGCGCTGGCGTGGCTGCTCGGGACGATGCGGGCGTTCGGCATCGCGTTCAACAGCGAAACGGCGGTGATCACCAGTCTCGCCATCGGGCTGGGCGTCGACTACAGCATCCACCTCGGCGAACGCGTCGTCGAGGAGCGGAAGCGACGCGACGAGTTCGCCGACGCGCTGTCGGCGGCGGTGACCGGCACCGGCGGCGCGCTGCTGGGCAGCGCCGCGACGACCGCCGCCGGCTTCGGCGTCCTCTCGCTCGCGCTCGCGCCGCCGCTCCAGCGCTTCGGCATCGTGACCGGGCTGTCCATCGTCTACGCGTTCATCGCCTGCCTGACGGTGCTGCCCTGCCTGCTCATCCTCCGGGAGCGGGCGCTGGCGCGGTTCGCCTGACCGGCCGACGGCCGCCGTTCCGGCCGGTTACTCGCCCAACCCGTCCCCGCCGTCGGAGTGGGAGTTCACCCACAGCTCCCCGATGCGGGAGAGCCGCGTCCGGTAGGACTTCCCGCCGGCCTCCTGCTCGATGTACCCCTTCCCGCCGGGGCCGAGGCGGTCGACGTTGTAGATCACCTTCGAGCGGAAGCTGTCGGTGTACTCCTCGTTCAACTCGGCGGCCAGCGCCTCCGCCAGTTCGGAGACGGACTCGAACTCGCCGTGCTCGCCGAGCTTGTAGAGGATCAGCTCCTCGAACGGCTTCACGTTCGAGAACGAGGCGACCGGCAGTTCGACGATGTGGTCGCCGTCTATCTCCTTCGCGCCGATCGTCGTGCCGCGCTCGTCGAACTCCGCGAGCAGTTCCCGGGCGCTCTCCAGGCGCTCGGCGACGCGCTCGTCGTCCATCCCGCCCCCGCCGGCGTCCGAGAGCAGGTCGATCTGCTTCCGGAGCTCCTCGGCCAGTTCGGTTTCGAGGTACTTCTCGGGGACCGTGTAGTAGGTGTGGATCTGGTCGCGGTCGCCCTCCCGCTCGACCATGATCGAGTGGGCCGCCGTCGCGAACGCGAAGCTGACGGTGCGGGGCATCGCGCTGACGTTGACCCACACCTCGTTGCCGTCGTCCAGTTCGGCGTTGATCAGGTCGTACGCCTGCGTGAACGCGGCGTCGTAGTCGTACACGTCCTCGATGACGAACCGCTCGGTCGACGCGCCCAGCAGGTTGCGGAAGTCCTTCTCGAGCTTCTCGGAGAGGTTCCGGGAGTACTCGACGTTCGCCTCGCTCCCGACCGCCCCCTCCAGCAGGATGACGTGGTCGACGTCCAACTGGTCGCGCACCAGCGGCGCGATCAGCCGGTCGTAGTCGAAGCCGACCGGGACGATGTGGGTCTGCATACCCGGACAGTCGCCCGTGAGGTATAAAAACGGTCAGACTCGGAACCGGTCGCGGCCCGGCTACCCCGGTGATTAGGCCCGCCCCTTACCCCTGTGGAGCGGCAAGGCCGGGACATGAAAACGCCGTCAGAACTCGAAAGCGTCGCCGGGGAACGGGAAGCGGTGACGATCGCCGAACGGGAGTACGACGGGGAGAGCGTCGTCGCCGTCGACTTCGGTCCGGCCGCCGGGGAGCCGTCGGTCGACGTCGTCGGGGGGACGGCAATCGTCGTGGTGGACGACGCGCAGTACGAGTTCGACGTGCCGCCGGACGCCGACGAGGTCACGACCAACGGCGGCGTCCTCACGATCAGGGCCGAGCGGTAGGCCCCGGTTCGGGGTCGGGGGGAAGGCACGCAAATGGCCCTCGGCGCGGGGCGACCGCGGTCAGTCCGCGCCCGCGCTGCCGAAGTAGACGCTCTCGTCCTCGTCGGGCGCGGCGGCCGTGACCGCAGAGACGCCCACCGTCAGGACGAGGCCGACGACCATGCCGACGACGCCGGCGGTCCAGCCGCCGTAGGCGGCGGGGCTGGTGCCGATCCAGAACAGGTGGAGCGCGTAGAACCCCTGGCTCCCGAGAATCCCGGCGGCGATCCCCGTCCGGGTCGTCCGCCGCCAGTACAGCGCGACGGCGACCGGCAGCGCCAGTTGGGCGAAGCCGCTGAACGCGGCGTCGCCGATGGCAAACAGCGTGGCCGGCCGCGTCAGGCTGACGAGGAAGGCCGCGACCGCGAAGGCGACGACGCCGACGCGGGCGATCAGGTCCTCCCTGCGCTCGTCGACGTCGCCGCCGGCGAACGGGCGGTAGAGGTCGCGGGTGAAATAGGAGGACCCCGATAGCAGCATCGAGTCCGAGGAACTCATCATCGCGGCCATCGCGCCGGCGACCACCAGCGCGGCGAACCAGCCGGGCGTGTACTCGGTCAGGAGCGCCGGCAGGATATTGCCGCTCTCCGGCATGGCGACGCCGAGGCCGGCCGCCCACGCGCCGAGCATGAACGCGGGGACGAACAGCAGGATGACGAGCACGGGCCACAGCGCGAACGAGCGCTTGAGCACGGCCTCCGAGCGCGCCACGAAGAAGCGCTGGTTCACCTGCGGGAACATCGTCACCCCGAACGCGATGGTGACCGCCTGCGATATCATCCACTCGGGCGAGTAGAGCCCCCCGCCGAGCGAGAGGAAACCGGGCTCGTTCGCGGCGAGCGCGCCGGTCGCCTCGCCCACCCCGCCGACCGCCGACAGCACCCACAGCGTCGCCGCCCACACGACCGTCAGCATGAACACGCCCTGAAGCGTGTCCGTCCAAGCGATGCCGCGCATCCCCGCGAGGACGACGTAGGCGATCATGAACGCGGTGATGATGCCGGCACCCGCGGCGTACGACACCGCGCCGTCGGTCAACGCCGCCAGCGCGGTGCCCGCGCCGACCTGCTGGAGCATCACGTACGGGAACAGCCAGAACAGGCTGACGCCGGCGACGAGGCCGCGCAGCGTCCGCGACCCGAAGCGGTCGCCCAGCATCTCGCCGAGCGTGACGTAGCCGCGGGCGCGCCCGACGAGCCACTGCTTGTAGCCGATCACGTACCAGAGGATCCCGAACAGCACGCCGTCCATCAGCCCCATCACGAGGATCCACTCGGGGCCGTTGCCGTACGCGATGTTCGGCCCGGCGAAGAACGTGAACGCCGACAGCAGCGTCGCGAACGTCGTGAACAGCAATACGACGGTGCCGAGCGTGCGGCTGGCGAGGTAGTAGTCCTCGGCCGTCCGGTCGGTGAGCCGGTAGGCGAACAGGCCGACGCCGAGCGCGATCAGCAGGTAGCCGGCGACGATGCCGAGCTGGAGCGCCGTGCTCACGCCGGATCACCCACCCAGACGCCCCACGCGCGGTCGGCGAACAGCGCGAACGCCAGCGAGGACAGCACGAGCCAGCCGACGTGCCACCAGACCCACACCGGGAGCCCGGCGACGACGGTGCTGTTTCCCCACAGGAACCAGGGGATCGCGAGCGCGACGAGGGTGAGAAACACCCCCGCCCAGCCGTACCGCTCGGCCCTCGATACCATGTCTATCGTCGTTCATACCCCGCCACCAATAAACGTTGTCTTTCGCATGGTCGTTCCGAACAGGATTTTTCTTCAAACGTGGCGGTTGGAGCGTACAGTTGACTCCCAGCGGACCATCCCCGAATTTTATTACCTAGTGGTACAACTGGGTTATTATGACGCAGCTACGTCGAGCGCGGGACGGGGTCGTCACCGACGCCATGGAGCGAGTCGCCGAACGCGAGAACGTCGACCCCGAGTTCGTCCGCGAACAGGTCGCCGAGGGGCAGGCGGTGATCCCCAACAACGAGCACCACGACCGGCTCGACCCGATGATCATCGGGCGCGAGTTCGCGACGAAGGTCAACGCCAACATCGGCAACAGCGAGACGACGAGCGACGTCGAGGGCGAACTGGAGAAGCTCCACGCGGCCGTCCACCACGGCGCGGACACCGTGATGGACCTGAGCACGGGCGGTGACCTCGACCGGATCCGCGAGGCGAACCTCGCGCGCTCGCCGGTGCCCGTCGGCACCGTCCCGATCTACGAGGCGGTCACGGCGGTCGACGACGTCGCGGACCTGACGCCCGACCTCCTGCTGGACGTCATCGAGAAGCAGGCCGAGCAGGGCGTCGACTACATGACGGTCCACGCAGGGGTGCTCATGGAACACCTCCCGCTGACCGACGGCCGGAAGACCGGGATCGTCTCGCGGGGCGGGTCGCTGCTCGCCCAGTGGATGGAGGAGAACGGCGAGCAGAACCCCCTCTACACGGAGTTCGAGGCGATCTGCGAGATATTCGCCGAGCACGACGTGACGTTCAGCCTCGGCGACGGCCTGCGGCCGGGCTGTCTCGCCGACGCGAGCGACGAGGCCCAGTTCGCCGAACTGGAGACGCTCGGCGAACTCACCCGGACCGCCCAGGACCGCGGCGTGCAGGTGATGGTCGAGGGGCCGGGCCACGTCCCGATGGACGAGGTGGCCGACAACGTCCGCCGCCAGCAGGAGGTCTGCGACGGCGCGCCGTTCTACGTGCTCGGCCCGCTCGTGACCGACATCGCGCCGGGCTACGACCACATCACCAGCGCCATCGGCGCGACGGAGGCCGCCCGGGCCGGCGCGGCAATGCTGTGTTACGTCACGCCCAAGGAGCACCTCGGCCTCCCCAAGCGCGAGGACGTGCGCGACGGGCTGGCCGCCTACCGCATCGCCGCCCACGCCGCCGACGTGGCGAACGGCCGCGAGGGGGCCCGCGACTGGGACGACGCGCTCTCGGAGGCCCGCTACGAGTTCGACTGGTCCGAGCAGTTCGAACTCTCGCTGGACCCCGAGCGCGCCCGCGAGTACCACGACCAGACCCTCCCCGGCGACAACTACAAGGAGGCGCGCTTTTGCTCGATGTGCGGCGTCGAGTTCTGCTCGATGCGGATCGACCAGGACGCCAGGGACGCCGACGGCGAGATGGCGTCGATCGCGGACGACACCGACCTCGCGGACTCGCCGGCGGCCGAGGCGAACCTGCCGCCGGTCGGGTTCCACGACGTCGACGACCCGCCCGCGGCGACGGACGGCGACGAGCGTCACGCACCGGAAACCGACGACTGACGCGGTCGGGCCGTGGTTATTTGCCGCCCGCGTCCGACGCCGTTGCTATGCAGACGGCCATTCAGCTGCACACGCTCCGTCACGTCGACGAGTCGACCCCGGCCCTCCTCGACCGCGTCGGCGACACGGCCCTCGACGGCGTCGAGTTCGCGGACGCGCCCGGCGGCGACGTTCAGGGGGCGCTCGCCGACGCCGGGCTGTCGGCCGCCGCCGCCCACGTCGATATCGAGGCGCTGGAGGCCGACGTCCAGTCGGTCGCCGCCACCTGCGACGCCGCGGGCTGTAACACGGTCGTCGTACCCTACCTCGACGAGTCCGACTTCGAGTCCGAGCGGGCGGTCGAGGCGACCGCCAGCCGGCTCACCGCCGCCGGGGACGCGCTCGCCGACCGCGGCCTGCGGCTCGCCTACCACAACCACGACCACGAGTTCACCGACCTCGGCGACGGGACCGCGTTCGACCTGCTGGTCGAGAAGCTCGGCGACACCGTGGCCGTCGAACTGGACCTGGGCTGGGCGCTCGCCGCGGGCCAGGACCCCGCCGCCCTGCTCTCCCGGCTCGGCACCGTCCCGCTGGTCCACCTGAAGGACGTGGACGCGGCGACGGGGACGCCGGTCGCGCTCGGCGAGGGCGACCTCGACGTCGACGGCTGCGTGGCCGCGGCCCGGGACGCCGGCGTCGAGTGGCTGGTGTACGAACACGACGACCCCGCGGACCCGCTGTCGGCGCTGTCACGCGGCGCGGGGACGCTCGCTGACTTTCGTTAGCGCCGGAAACGACGACAACTATTTGAAGCGTCGACCGCGAATTATACGCGGTCCATGGATACTCATGGCATCCCAATCCAGCCCGACATCCGGGCAGATCACCAATGGACGATACAGCCAAATATCTCATCCACGCAGACGTCTCCGCCGACGGGGTGGTAGAGCGGAGTGACGTCGTCGGCGCCATCTACGGGCAGACCGAAGGCCTCCTCGGCGACGAGCTCGACCTCCGCGGGCTCCAGCAGTCCTCGAAGGTCGGCCGCATCGAGGTAGAGATACGTAGCGAGAACGGCCGGTCGACCGGGACGGCCACCATCGCGACGAGCCTCGACAAGGTCGAGACGGCGACGCTCGCGGCCGCCCTGGAGACCCTCTCCCGCATCGGACCGTGCAAGGCCGAACTCGAAGTCACCGACATCGAGGACGTGCGCGCGGCCAAGCGCCGCTGGGTCGTCGAGCGCGCCCAGGAGCTGCTCCGCGAGTCGTTCGACGACGGGGTGATGACCAGCGAGGAGATACTCGACGAGGTCAGGGGGAGCATCCGCGTCGCCGACATCACGGAGTACGAGGGCCAGCCCGCCGGCCCCAACGTCGCCGAGAGCGACGCCGTCGTCGTCGTCGAGGGGCGGGCGGACGTGCTGACGCTGCTGCGCTACGGCATCAAAAACGCCGTCGCGGTCGAGGGGACGGACGTTCCCGAGGCCGTCGGCGAACTCACGGCCGACCGGACGGTCACCGCCTTCCTCGACGGGGACCGCGGCGGCCACCTCATCCTGCGCGAACTGGCGCAGGTCGGCGACGTCGACTACGTCGCCTTCGCCCCCGAGGGGAAGTGCGTCGAGGACCTCTCCCGGGAGGAGGTCTTCGCCGCCCTCCGCGAGAAGACGCCGTACGGCTCGGTCGCGAACCGGGCCGACCCCGGCGAGGCCGTCGCCACCGACGGCAGCCGGTCGCCCTCCCCGCCGGCCGACGAGGGGCCGGGGAGCGCCCCGTCGCCCGCGACCCCCGACTCGCCGGATGGCGTCGGGTCGGACGCCGCGGACGCCGCCGAGCCGCTCCGACGCGGCGCGGCGGACGAGAGCGCCACGGCGGAGCCGGAAAGCGCGGCCACGGAGCCCGCCGAGGCAACGGCCCCGACGGAAGCCGCCGAGTCGGCGGGCGACGAGGACGCCGGCCCGGAAACGCTCCGGGACCACATCGCAGCCGTGATCGACGGAGGACTGGGCGTCGTTCGCCTGCTGGACGGCGACGCCGCAGTTCTCGCCGAAGCGCCGGCCGACGAGGCCCGGGACGCCATCGACGGGGCCGAGCGGGTGCCCGACGCCGTCGTCGTCGACGGCGTCGTCACGCAGAAGGTCGCGGACGTGGCGGCCGACCGCGGCGTCGACACCGTCGTCGGCCGCGAACTGGGCGAGTTCACGAAACGCCCCACCGGCGTCCGCGTCCACGCGGCCGCCGACGTCGCGCTGTAACCGCGCGGCCTGCCCTCCCGGGCACCGCCGGCGGCAATGCGCGCGGCTACGTACTGTGACGGCGACGCGCAACGGCTATTACTGCGACCCCGACGCTCACAGCGACCGCCGGAGCAGGAGCGCCGCCCCGCCGCCGTCGTAGTGGTCCTCGACCCGTTCGCGTTGCTCGAAGCCGAACTCGGCGTACAGGTCGCGCGCCGCATCGTTGTCCGGCTCGACGGCGATCTCGGCGACGTCGCACCCCGCGTCCCGCAGCCGCGCGAGCGCGGCGGCGAGGAGCCGCCGCCCCCGCCCCTGTCGGCGATACGCCGGCGCGACGACCAGTTCCGCGACGTGGGCCGGGTCCGACCCCGTCGTCGCGAGGACGTACCCGACCGGGGTCGCGGTCGCGTTCGCGGCCGCCGCGGGGTCGGCCGGGACCGAGACGAGGACGACGCCGGGGCCGTCGATGACCGTCGTCAACAGCGGCGGCGAGGACTCGGGCAGGAGGGACTGGAGCGCGAGGAGCGCGGGCAGGTCGTCGGGGGACACCGGGCGGATCACGCGATCCCCGGAACGCCGGCGACGACGGCCATCCCCGCGCCGACGACGGCGCCCGAGAGCGTCGCCAAGAAGTTGACCCCCTGGTTGCCGAGCCGGCCGCCCTCGATCGTCGCGCCCAGCAGGCTGTCGACGGTCATCCCCGCGACGCCGGCGAGCAGGACGACGCCGCCGCCGGCGGTGCCGACCGCGTCGAACAGGGCGACGGCGATGAGCGCGATCAGCGACGCGCCGGCGAAGCCGGCCACCTCGCCCTGCCAGGTGACGCCGCCGTCGGTGCCGGGTTCGACCGTCTCGAGCGTCGTGATCAGCCGCGGGCGGTCGAACACGCCGCCGATCTCGCTGGAGAGGGTGTCGCTCATCGCGGTCGAGACGGAGCCGGCGAACGCGTACAGGAAAACGAGCCCCTCGACCCGGAGCCCGCCGGCGACGGTGAACTCGACCGGCGCGGCGGCGTAGCCGAGGACGGCCGCCAGCGCCACGGTGGCGTTGCTGAACACGTTTGCGCTCCCGCGTGCGCCCTCGTTCTCCTCGGCGACGCCCCGCTGTTCCTTCTCCTCGTACCGGAACTTCGTCGAGAGGCCGCCGACCCCGAAGAAGGCGATGATGACGGCGAACCAGCCGATGCCGCCGAGCACGACCGTCAGCAGGCCGAGAAAGACGCCCGAGAGCATCCCCGACACCGACGCGGTGTCGAGGGCGTACGACGCGTAGCCGACCGCGACCGTCACGGCGATGGCGACGCCGACCTCCGTCGCCGTCACGGGGTCGGTCAGCGTCTGAAGGAACCACAGCAGCAGGCCGACCGACAGGAGGACGAGCGGGTCGTCGCGCTCGAAGAAGACCGCCCGGAGCAGGCCGCCGAGCAGCGCGGCGCTGGCGGCGAGGAAGGCGACGGTAGGCGGCGTCGGCGACGGGGTCCCGCCGAGCGCCGCCGCCGCGACGACCCCGCCGGCCGCGCCGGCGGTGCCGGCGACGACGAAGCCGACCGCGTCGGCGAAGGGGTCGGGCCAGCGGCGGTGGACGACCCGCGCCCCGAGGTTGCCGTAGCTCAGGCAGAGCACCGCCCCGACGAACGCGAGCGCCGGGATCGCGGTGACCGCCGAGAGGATCCCGAGGCCGGTCGCGGCGAGCGAGAAGCCGAGCAGGCCGTTGAGCCGCCCGTCCTCGCGGTCGCCCGGCCGTGCGAACAGTTCGAACAGCGGGCCGTCGTCGACGACGGCGGCGACGGCCGCGACGGCCGCGAACGGGAGCGCGGCCGCCGTCCCGAGCAGGGGCGCGGCCAGCGCGAGGCTGCCCACGGCCGCGAACCCGCCCGCTCGCCGGACTGTCGATGTCACGCTACCGCGTCCGTTTGTAGGTTGGTCACTTAACCTTCCCGAAGGCAACGGGCGACGGCGTCGACCCGTGAGCTTTAGGCGGCCGGCCGGCAACGTCGTGGCGTGGGACTGTACGACCGGTATCTCGCCGCTCGCCTCCGGACGGCCGACTACGAGCGGCCCGACCACGTCGCCGTCGTCATCACCGAGCGCGACCTGCTGGAGCAGGGCGCCTACGACACGCTGGAGGACGCCTTCGCCTGGGCGTTCGAGTACGGGGCCGAGCGCGTCACCGTGCCCGTCAGCGTCCTCGACGAGGCCGCCGTCCCGACGCTGAAGCGGCAGTTCGACGACATCGACGCCCCCCGTCCCGTCGACGTCCGCGGCCCGGCCGACGACGAGCCGGCCGACGCGCCGATACAGGTGAGCATCGGCCTCGGCGGGAAACACGAGTTCACGCACGCCGTGCGCGGGCTGGCCGAGGAGGTCGACGCGGGCGACCTCTCCCCGTCGGAGATCGAGGCCGCGGACATCGAGGACCGCCTCGTCTTCCCCGAGGAACCCGACCTCGTGATCAAGACCGGGGCCGAACGCCTCTCCGATTTCATGATCTGGCAGTCCGTCTACTCGGAACTGTACTTCACCGACGTGAACTGGCGGGACTTCCGGAAGCGCGACTACCTGCGGGCGCTCCGGGAGTTCGGCGAGCGGAACAGGCGGTTCGGGCGATAGAGGGCGACGACTGGGACGGTACCCCGAGGCGTCAGTCGGCCGCCCTGACCTCGTCGTCCTCGACGGCGAGTTCGTCGGCGGCTATCTCGTCGGCGGTCGAGCGCTCGCCGCTCGGCAGGGAGTCGCGGAATCGGCGGACGACGCTGCGGGCCTCGTCGAGTTCGACGCCGCCCAGCGCCCGCAGGAGCGCGAGGCCGCGGCGCGCACGCGTGCGCCGCCACGAGCGCTCGCGGTGTTCGTACGTCCGGATCCCCCGGAGGAAGTCGACGCGGGAGAACTCCGGCCAGTAGGGGGCACAGAAGTACACCGCGGCCTCGTTGCCGTTCGCGTGCCACGGGAGGAAGTTGCTGGTGCGCTCGTCGCCGCCGGGGCGGATGATGAGGTCCACGTCGCGGACCGGGCGGTCGTACAGGCGCTCCTCGACGGTCTCCACGTCGACGTCGTCGGGGTCGAGTTCGCCGGCGTCGACGTCCGCGGCGACGCTCCGGGCGGCCGACAGCAGTTCGGCGCGGCCGCCGTAGGCCAGCGCGATGTTCAGGACGAAGCCGTCGTAGCCGCGGGTCCGGTCCTCCGCGTACGCGACCGCCTCCCGCACGCGCTCCGGCAGCCGGTCGACGTCGCCGAGCGCGCGGATACAGACGCCCTCGTCGTGGATGCGGTCGGCGTCGGCGAAGTCGTACAGCTTCTCCACCAGCAGGTCGAACAGCGCCTCCCGCTCCTCGGCGGGGCGGTTGAAGTTCTCGGTCGAGAAGGTGTACAGCGTGAGCTCGTCGATGCCGAGCTCCCCGCACCAGTCGAGGATCTGTTCGGTCGTCTGCGCGCCGGCGCGGTGGCCGTCGTGGGCGTCGCCGCCCCGCTTTTCGGCGTACCGGCGGTTGCCGTCCTGGATGACGGCGACGTGGGACGGCGTCCCGGATATCTCGCGCTCCAGCAGCCGCTCGTAGGCGGCGTCGACGCGCTCGCGGAGGCGGGACAGCATGCTCAAATACGACCACTATGTCGGTCACCATGTGTCTTGTGTGTCACCTCTCCCCGCGGTGGCGCCGGCGGGGCGAGCGCTCGTCGGGCCGAGTCGCATGGCTTATATGCACGCGGCGATTCTGGAGAGTTGCAATGGCGAAAGGTACGGTTGACTTCTTCAACGACACGGGCGGTTACGGTTTCATTGACAGCGACGACTCCGAGGAGGACGTGTTCTTCCACATGGAGGACGTCGGCGGTCCTGACCTCGAGGAGGGGCAGGAGGTCGAGTTCGACATCGAGCAGGCCGACAAGGGCCCGCGCGCGACGAACCTCGAGCGTCTGTAAACCGGCTACGAAGCCCACACGAATCCGGGCGCTGTCAGGCGGTGCGGTGACGCGCATCTACGGGGGGTGACCCTCTCGCAGTCCGCCCGTGCATCGTTTCTTCATTCTTTCGACGCCGCGAGCGACGCGACAGCGGCGACGAAGCAAGTAACATAAGGGACCCCGAGCCGTCGGTTCGGACAATGGCCGAAGCTCTGGACGACGACCTGTACCGGCGGACGAAACAGCTGCTCGAACCCGGCGAGATCGAACTCAACGGCGCGGTCGTCCACACCGGCATCGAGTCACAGGACGACATCGCGATGACGCAGGCAACGATCGACGTCGGGGAGATCATCGCCGAGCACGCGACCGACGCGGACACGTACGTCTACTCCGGCTCCGACGACCCCGAGTTCGCGTCGAACCAGCACCAGGGGCGCACGCTGGACGGCGACGAGTTCGTCTGGGAGTGCCAGCAGCTCCTGCGCGAGGGGACGTACGACGTGGTGTTTTACTACGAGGCGAGCGCCGACCACGAGGCGATCCTCGACGACGTCCGCGAGGAGGGGTTCGACGTGACGGGCGTCCGCGGGGACTGACCCGGCCGTAAACCGGGGCGGAGCCGTCGCCCGGCCGGGGCTGCCTCGCATCGCTTATACGCGCCCGGTTCCCAGTTCCGACCATGAGCGAGACGGACCTCGACCTGGACGAGCGGGACCGCGCCGTCGTCAACGCCTTTCAGGGCGGCTTCCCCGTCGTCTGGGACCCGTTCGAGCCGGCGGCCGCGGCGCTGCGGGAGCGGGGCGTCGACCTGGACGCCGACGAACTGCTGGCGCGGGTCCGGGACCTCGACGAGCGCGGCATACTGACGCGGTTCGGCCCGCTGATCAACGCCCAGGAGATCGGCGGGGCGGCGACGCTGGTGGCGATGCACGCGCCCGAGGACCGGTACGAGGCGGTCGCGGAGACGGTCAACGCCCACCGCGAGGTGGCCCACAACTACGAGCGCGAACACCCCCACCTCAACATGTGGTTCGTCGTCTCGGTCGCCGACGAGGGCCGCGTCGACGAGGTGCTGGCCGAGATCGAGGCCGAGACGGGCCAGGAGACGTACAACCTCCCCAAGCGGCGGGAGTTCCGCGTCGAGGCGAAGTTCCACGTCGACGGGCCGATCCCCGAGGGCGACGTCGACCTCTCCGACCTGGGGCCGGACGTGACGCCGACCGACGCGGAGACGCTGACGCCCGCCGAGCGCGACCTCGTGGTCGAGGTACAGGACGGCCTCCCCGTCAGCGCGACGCCGTACCGCGACGTCGCCGAGACGCTGGGCGCGGACGTCGACTGGGTGCTGGAGACGATCAAGCGGTTCGACGCGGAGGGGAAGATCCGGCGGGTCGGCGTCATCCCGACCCACTACGCGCTCGGCTACACCGAGAACGGGATGACGGTGTGGGACGTGCCCGACGACGTCGTCGACGAGGTCGGCCCCGAGATCGCCGCACTCCCGTTCGTCACGCACTGCTACCGGCGGCCGCGCCACGAGGGCGTCTGGCCGTACAACTTCTTCGCGATGACCCACGGCCGCAGCGAGGCGGAGAGCGAGCGCCGGATCGAGCAGGTCCGGGACCGGATGGCCGAGTTCTGGGACGTGGGCGAGGACGACTGGGACACGCTGTTCTCGACGCGCATTCTCAAGAAGACGGGCATCCGCATCGAGGAGCGCGCGACCGCGAACACGAGCGAGTAACCCCGATACCACATGATACCGCTACTCCACGACTTCTCCGGCGCGACCGTGCTCGTGTTCGGCGGCGGCCCCGTCGGCGCGCGGAAGGCCCGCCGGTTCGCCCGCGAGGCCAGCGTCGTCGTCGTGAGCCCCGAGTTCGTGGCCCGCGACTTCGCCGGCGCGGAGCGGGTCCGGGCGGCCCCCGCTCCCGACGACGTCCGGGCGTGGGTCGACCGGGTCGACCCGGCGCTGGTCGTCGCCGCGACCGACGACGAGGCCGTCAACGCGGCGGCCGCCGAGGCCGCCCGGGACGCCGGCGCGCTGGTCAACCGGACCGACCGCCACGGCGGCCGCGACGTCGGGAGCGTCGTCGTGCCCGCGACGGTCCGGGACGACCCCGTCGTCGCCGCCGTCGCGACGGGCGGGACCGCGCCGGCGCTGAGCAAGCACCTCCGCGAGCGGATCGAGCGGGAGGTCGACGGTGCCGGCGAGATGGCCGACCTGACCGCCGAGTTCCGCGAGGAGCTACGGGCGGCGGGCGTCCCCCCGGCCGAGCGCCGCGACGCGGTCCGGGCCGTCGTTGATTCGTCGGCCGTTTGGAAGGGTTTACGTAGGGGGGACACCAACGCTCGCCAAGTGGCTCGGGACGTGATCAACGACGAAACGGACCCAACGGGTGATACATCGTGATGCCTAGCGACGGCGTTATCGCGGGTTCGAGCGTCTCGCACGAGCACGCGGACGTCGACACGCTCGCGGAGGCGAGCGGCCGGGACCAGCCGACGGTCGTCGCCGACCTGGTGCGCCGGGACGGCGTCTCGGAGGCGTTCGCCCTCCAGACGTGCAACCGCGTCGAGGCGTACGTCGTCACGGACGACCCGGCGACCGGGCGGGCCGTCCTCGACGAGTTCCTCGCCGGCGTCCCCGACGACGCCGTCGTCGACTTGGACCACGAGGACAGCCTGCGACACCTCCTCCGGGTCGCCGCCGGCCTCGAATCGCTCGTGCTCGGCGAGGACCAGATCCTGGGCCAGATCCGCACCGCCTACGAGGAGGCCCGCGGCGCGGGCGGCATCGGCCCGATGCTGGAGGACGCCGTGACGAAGGCGATCCACGTCGGCGAGCGCGTCCGCACGGAGACGGGGATAAACGAGGGCGCGGTGTCGCTTGGCACCGCCGCGGCCCGCCTCGCAGACGGGGAGACGGACCTGTCGACCGCGACGGTGCTCGTCGTCGGTGCGGGCGAGATGGGGACGCTCTCGGCCCGCTCGCTGGCGGCCCACGGCGCGCCGGAGATCATCGTCGCCAACCGCACCGTTCCCCACGCCGAACACGTCGCCAAGGAGGTCGACGCCGACGCGCGGGCCATCGCGCTGCCCGCCGTCTCCGCGGCGGCGGCCCGCGCCGACGTGGTCGTCACGGCGACCGCCGGCGAGGACCGGGTGCTCGACGCGGCCGACCTAGACGACGCCGGCGAGACGGTCGTCGTCGACCTCGCACAGCCCCGCGACGTCGCGCCGGCGGCCGGCGACGTCGACGACGTCGCGGTGTACGACCTCGACGCGCTGGAGACGGTGACCGACGAGACGCGACAGCAGCGCCGGGCGGCCGCCGACCGCGTCGAGGCGATGATAGACGAGGAGTTCGACCGCCTGCTCGACCAGTACAAGCGCAAGCGCGCGGACGAGGTCATCGCCGCCATGTACGAGAGCGCCGAGCGGGTGAAGTCCCGCGAGGTGTCGACGGCGGTGTCCCGGCTGGAGGCCGCCGGCGAGGGCGACCTCTCGGCCGAACAGCGGGAGATAGTCGAGTCGCTGGCCGACGCGCTCGTCGGCCAGTTGCTCGCCGCGCCGACGCGGAGCCTCCGGGAGGCCGCCGCCGAGGACGACTGGACGACGATCCACACCGCCCTCCAGCTGTTCGACCCCGAGTTCGGGGGCGAGATGGACGGCCCGCCGGCGGCGGTCGCCGACGCGATGGCCGGCGAACTGCCGGACGAGTTCCCCGAGGAGCGGACCGTTGACCCCCCGATCGGCACCCTCGACGACGACTGAGCGGCCGAGGGGACAACCGTTTTGACGCTGGGTTCGGTTACTCCGGGCATGGCGGACCTGCTTTCCGACGACGAGGTCGAGGCACAGATCCCCGACGAGTGGCACCGCGAGGACGACGAGATCGTTCGCACCTACGAGTTCGACGACTACCTCCGGGGCGTCAACTTCGCCCAGCTCGTCGGCGAGATAGCCGAGGCCGAGTTCCACCACCCCGAGATCCGCATCGGCTACGAGGAGGTCGAGGTCCGCTTCACCAGTCACGAGGAAGGTGGGATCACCGACCAGGACGTCCACATGGCGGAGCTGGTCGAGTCCGAGTCCGGTCACGAGGGGTGAGGTCGGAAAGTCCCCGCGTCCGTCGGGAAACGGCGAAACATCGCGGTCGGAGCGGTGTACGGGCCGGTTCGGCGAAGCGAAGGAAGCAGAGGCCGGATTCGACCCCGGGCGCTCGTCCTTCCGAAGGGCGTTGACGGTATAACCAGTTCCCCTGTGGCGTTCTTACACTCCCCGTCCAGTTCTAACCCCGTCGAGAGGTCCGTAAACCGAGATATAAGAACGGACACACTCATTGTTCAAGTTTCTCACCGTCATAGTCATCGTATGTTCGAATTCGGCCGATCCGGAAGCGTTCAAAACGTGCCTCGCCGCCGAACAGCATGACCGTCCCGGATTACATCGAGAGCTGGCGGAGCTGGTTCCCCATCCCAACCAGTGATGGCGGGATCGACCTGACCCGATGGCTGCTGCTCGAAGGAAACCGCTACGCCGTCACCGGGGCGCTCCTCACGATGACGCTCGTCTCGATCATCGGTATCGGGTCGCTGTGGACCTTCAAAATGAGCCTGATTCTCACCGAAACCCAGGCCGTCCAGACGGTACTCAACAGCTTCCTGAGCGGGATCATCCTCCTGGTGTCTATCGTCGTCTCGATCAATTCGATCGTTCTCTCCTACGATATCACCCACATCGACACGCAGGAGGACCGCGTCGAGGGCATGATGCAGTTCCGGGACAGGGTCGGTCGGACCACGGGGACCGAGGTGAGTCCGACGGATCCGAACAGCTTCCTCAACGCGATGGCCGAAACCATCCGACAGGAGGCAAACGAGCTAGCGGCCGACACCGAGGACAGCGACGAGGACGTTCAGAAGTACATCGATCGGATCATCGAGACCACCGACCACCTCGAAAGATCGATCAGCGATGGCGGCAACGGCAGGTTCGGCGTCCTGTGGCGCGGGCTGGAGACGGACTACGGCCCGATGGTAAACCAGTCCCGCGAGATCACTTCGAAGTACGAAGACGACATCCCCGAGAGTCGGAAGGAGCATTTCGACAACCTGATCGAAGCGCTGGAGCTGTTCGCCACCGGTCGGGAGTACTTCAAAACGCTGTACTACACGCTGGAGATCTCGGAGCTTTCGCGGACGCTGTTGGTCGTCTCGCTGCCGGCGATCGTGGTGACGGCGTCGACGATCCTCGCGATCAACGCCGGCCTCCTGCCGGACGTCTGGGTCTTTGGCCTGCCGCCGCTGTTGACGTTCGTGAGCCTCTCGATGACGATCGCGCTGGCCCCGTTCCTCGTGCTGACCGCGTACATGCTCCGGGTGGCGACGGTGGCCCGACGAACCGCCGGCGCCGGGCCGTTCATCATCCAGTCCTGAACGGTCCGGCAGGAAAACGGGTTGGGTACCAACGCGCAAAAGGCGGGACGACGGCAGGAGTACATCTTGAGGAAAGTCTAAATTAGGAATCAATCACAGAGTTGCAAGCGTTTGCATGAGAAGGATTGCTGTCCATTTTCGTACGACCACAGAGAAAGTCAACTCTCCTGAATGATATCCTCTGACTGTTTGATTAGTCGTTCAACTTCCCGCCTATCTGGTTCTTTCTCATTTGCATGGGCGCAATCATTACGAATGTCAGCAAGATATTCTAATTGACTTTTCTTAGTATCCGTGATTTGACTGGCATTATATAGTGTTTCAGCAAGAGAGCGTATCCCGTCGGAGTGGCTATAATCAAGGTCCTGCTCGGTCAACTCACAGAGAGTCAGAAGATGGCGTTCTAATGCCACGCCTGTAACTACGCCAGCAGCTCTGATATTGTCGTCGTCCCACAGTTCTTTGGCCTGATACAGTTCTTCTAAAAGGATTTCATCCGAAATTCCCCTTCGTACTTTCAGCCGTGTCGTTTCCAACTTCGGTGGAATAGAGAGCAGAAGATTCTTTTGGCGAGAAATAATTCGGCGTAGAATCCCGCAGTATTTGTCCGCCTTTGTGTATTCCATCCCATCAAAATGGATGAGTTCATCCATATCTGAATACGCGCTTTTGAAGTCGGTTTTCCTCTCAGGAAGATACTCTGAGACAAGCGTGAAGGCCCGATTGTACCAAACCTCATATTGCTTATCTACTCGGTCAACTGTCCCCCAGTCTACACGGTCCGTTTTGATTTTGCCGCGCGAAGTCGAATTCTGAGCAAGGTCGTACAGAATGCTATTTATTTCCTCAATCTCCGACACTAACTCATTAGTCTCCTCACTTAGTCGGTCTACCTTCCCCGCGTCTCCACTCATTATCCTGCCAGATGAGATGGATATTAAAAAACATCCATGTCAATTTTAGCGGCTTGGTTCAAACTTCTCACTAGCCATCCATACTAACCGGTCCAGATAACGGAGAACTTTGGGAAGCGCAGTCACTGAGAGTGCATCAACCGAGCGGAAGGGTGAATGTTCAATCAACTATCACCGGCAAAATACTCTGTGAGAGGGATAAGACTCTCGTTGCTGATCGGGGGAATACTAGATAAGAAAGACGCTATCTGCGAATTACAGTCTGTACCGCAGGCGTAAGCCTAGGCCGGGATTTGAACCCGGGCTCT
Organism: Halostella litorea; assembly: GCF_004785955.1. Lineage (NCBI taxonomy): Archaea > Methanobacteriati > Methanobacteriota > Halobacteria > Halobacteriales > Natronoarchaeaceae > Halostella > Halostella litorea. The sequence goes on from NZ_SJER01000001.1 coordinate 849,161, forward strand.
CGTCCTTACCAAGGACTTGCTTTACCGAGGTGGCCTTCGGCCCTGAAAGCGGCTACCTTTGCCGCGAATTCCCACTTTGCGTGCTTCTCATCTCTCTATTAGCAACTCTACTTATAAAAGAATTGGGTATTCGGCCCCGTATGCCGTCTGTGGACGCAAGAAATCGACAAACGTGTTCGGGTGAGCGTTGCCCTACTCGTCACATCAGAATTGTGTGGGGTCGAGTGGTTCAGCTGAATAGCTCCTTTCATCGAGGCGAGTGGCTCTACTGAAATTCTATTAGTTTGATGCCTTTTCGACTGAAACATCCGATAAGTAGGTGTGCGACTCCATCATTATTGACTTCCGAACAGGTTTCAGCTAACGGCTGTGGGAACTATTGATTCTCAGAAACACTCCAGTTGATCTGAACCATGCCGTTCCATCCATGTCTCTAATTCCTGAAAAACGGGGGCGAGATCGTCTACCATCTCCGTTTCCTCGTATTCCACTCGTGGGGGAATCTCGTCGTGCTGTGTCCGTTCAAGGAACTCAGCTTCGACAAGTTCGTCAAGTCGTCGGGAGAGTGTATTCGGCGACAGTTCGAGCGTGTCTTGAAGTTCGCCGAAACGAATTGACTGCCCGTCTTTGGTGACGAACTCGTTGAGGATTGCTAAGGTATGTGCCCGTCCGAGAAGTGAAAAGAGCGTACTCTCATCAACCGCTGTACTCCGTGTTGGCTCCTGATTTACACCAGACTTGCTCATACAATCACTACGGAATTCGTAGTAATGGTTGTTCCGGAAACGAGCATCCACAACCGTGGACTCTCAGGTGAAGCCAGCCACGTATCTCAAGGTCTAATTCAAGAGAGCGAGCTGGTGATTCAGCCCCTCACTTCCACCCTCGGTAGTAGCAACCACATTTCTAACTTGGTCGCTTTTCACACCGCCGCTCGTAGGACTCGAACGAGAAACCTTCGATGAAAATTGGAATTATCGGCGCAGGCAATATTGGAGGAACAGTCGCTCAGCACTTCGTTGACGCAGGGAATGAAGTCATAATCAGTAATTCTCGGGGGCCAGAAACACTCACCGACCTTGTTGACGAACTTGGCCCGAACGCGCAAGCAGGCACAGTCTCCGAGGCCGCCGACTTTGGAGACATCGCCATGGAGGCAATTCCCTTCAGTGCGTATGAATCCCTCCCTGCGGACGCCCTTAGCGGCAAAATCGTGATCAGTGCGGCAAACTACTACCCGGCACGGGATGGAATGATGGACTTAGCGGAGACACATACGGATACCATCGCAAACCATCTCGAAGACTCCCGCGTCGTCAAGGCATTCAATGAGACGTATTGGGAGACGCTCCGGGACGGACAACGGCCAGATGCCGATTTAGATGACCGGCTTGCGATCTTTCTCGCGGGAGATGATGAGGAAGCGAAGGAGGTCGTGGCAGGCCTCATCAAAGATATTGGCTTCGCTCCCGTGGACGCAGGCCCACTTACTGAGGGGGGCCGCCACATAGAGCCGGGGTCGCCCATCTATACCGAACCGATGACGGCGAGCGAGGCTCGGACACGGTTAGCAGCACTCCAAACGACCGTGGCTGCGTATGAACACGGCTATTACGACCCCTCGCAAGAAATCACGGTTCAAGAGCTGGCCGATGAACTGGATATGAGTGAGGAATCGCTTTCGGAACAGCTTCAACAGGGGTCGGAGCAACTCATTAGTCAATACCTTGAGTGAGAGTACCAGTTACAGCTCCCGATAGTTACTGATCACTCCCCCATTTCTGACAACCATCAGAAAGATGAATAGCGGCTCCGGGAACATCTTCTCCTGTAGTTAGCAGTTGATCACCGCATCGAGGGATGTTCTATCACATTCCTGACTACGCTTCACTCATTCCTCTGTGAGTGCGAATTAGCGAAATCAGGTGTGTCCCTGAGGGATGCGCCCCCGGTCAATTTTGGGTCTAACCCGCCGCAGTCTGCGAGTTTGTTTGTGTGTCCTGACAGTTAAACGAATCGCAGGACAGCGAGACAGCCTCTATTTAGTGAGACGAGGCTATTTTGACCGTGTTGTGTTCGGGACGAATAATTCCGTAAAGTGTGCGTACAAGGAGTGTACGGCAGAAAGAGCCTAGGCCGGGATTTGAACCCGGGCTCTCGTCCTTACCAAGGACGCGCTTTACCGCTAAGCTACCCAGGCGCGTTCGCGTCCCTTCCTTGTCCGGGTTTGTCTTTAGGCGTTTCGATTCGTCCCGCCGCCGTCACCGATCCGAGGCCGACTGCGGGACGCCGTCGGAGCCGCCGCGTTCGGTCGCGGTCGCGCCGATGCCGAGGTCGCCCGGGGAGCCGGGGAGCGCGTCCTCGGCGGGCGGGAGCGGCGGTTCGCGGCCCTCGAACAGCGACGACGCGGTCTCCAGCGCGGCGGCCGAGGGGACGACGCCGACGGCCGTCGCGCCGGCGGTGACCGCCAGTTCGAGGACGTTGCGTTCGAGCGAGCCGTCGAGTGCAACGGTGTCGGCTCCGGGTGCCCGGCGGGCGGTCTGGTCCCGGCCGAACGCCTGTACGGTCTCGACGGCCTTCTCGGCGGCCTCGGTCCGGGCGAGCAGGTAGAAGCCGCGGGCGACCAGTACGTCCGCGGCGAGCACGTCGAGGTTCGGGTCGGTGTGGTCCTCGCGGTCGGCCCACGGTTCGCCGTGGGAGAGCGACCGGGTGAGCCTGAGACCGTCGTAGATCAGCTGGACGCCGGCGGCGCGGTCGGCGACGCTGTCGAGTTCGACGCCCTCGTCGGCGCCGCGGGCGCTCAACAGGGCGAGCGCGCCGGGAGCCATCGAGGCGTCGGCGAGCAGGTCGTCGATGACGGTCCGGAGGCGGTCGGGCTCGATGTCCCGGACCGCCTCGCGGGCCGCGCGCCGGCACGTGGCGGCCTCTTCCATCGGGCGAAGCTAGCGGTGGCAGGGGCAAAGACCTTTGGAAACGAGCCCCCACGCTGGCCCATGATCGAAGCGGCTGCCGACGGGCGGATCACCACCGTCACGCTCGCCCGCCCGGAGCGGCGAAACGCCCTCACGCCGGCCGGGCTGGACGCGCTGCGAGCGGCGGTCGCCGACGCCGAGACGTCCGTCGTTTCCCTCCGCGGAGCCGGCGAGGCGTTCTGTGCCGGCGCGGACCTGGACGTGGTCGACGGGCTGGACGGCGACGCCGCGGCGGATCTGGCCCGCCGCGGCCAGCGGACAGCGACCGCGATCGCCGAGAGCGACAGCGTCGTCGTCGCGGGGGTCGACGGGGCGGCCCGCGGCGGCGGGCTGGAACTGGCGCTGGCCTGCGATCTCCGCGTGGCGACGCCGGCCGCGACGTTCGCCGAGCCGGGCGTCGAGTTCGGCCTGTTCGGCGCGTGGGGCGGGACCGTCCGCCTCCCCCGCGTCGTCGGCGAGGGCGAGGCGATGGATCTCGCGCTCTCCGGTCGGGTCGTCGACGCCGCGGAGGCGCGCCGGATGGGCCTCGTCTCCCGCGTGGTCGAGGACCCGCGGGCGGTCGCCGAGCAGATCGCCGACAACGACCCCGCGGCGCTGTCGGTCGTCAAGGAGCGGTTGCGGGACGACGCCGACCCCGAGACCCGCGAGGAGCGGGAGGCCGCGGCGTTCGCCGACCTCGCCGCCGACCGCCGGAGTCGCAAGGGTTAGGTACGCCTTGTCCCTGACGGGAACCATGGACGAGTGCGACCACTGCGGGGCGTCGTTCGAGGAGGAGGACGCCTACCTCCGGCACCTCCGGGACGAACACCCCGACGACCTGACCCGCATCGAGCGGCGGCGGGTCGACGAACTCGACGGCGGGGACGGAGGGATCCCGACGCTGGCGGTGGTCGGCGTGGCCGCCGTCGGCGTGCTGGTCGCCGCCGCGCTCGCGTACGTCCTGCTCGCCGGCGGCGGCCCGAGCGCCGACGCCCAGATCACGCCCCACTCCCAGGGCAGCGTCCACTACCACGGGACGATGAACGTCACCATCGACGGGCAGACGCTCGACTTCAGCCGGGACCAGTACCAGCTGCAGGACGACTTCTTCCACTACGAGAGGGGCAACGGCGATCGCTGGCACGTCCACGGCGAGGACGTGACCCTGGAGTACGGCCTCGCGACGCTCGGTATCGAGGTGACCGGGAGTTCGGTGACGTTCGACGGGACGACCTACGAGGACGGTGACGAGGGGACGAACGTCACGGTGACGGTAAACGGCGAGTCGGTCGACCCCAAGCAGTACGTCCTGGAGCAGGGCGACCAGGTCCGAGTGATCGTCACGACGGAGTGACGGAGCCGTCCGGTGCCGCCGGCTCCGGCGTGGTCCCTACACCTCCGGTTCGTCCGGCGCGGGCGGCATCGACCGCTTGTGCGCGCTCGCCCGGTGCAGTTCCTCGACGCGTTCGACCGTTTCGGCCTCGACGTCCAGCTCCCGCTGGGTCGCGTCGGCCGACAGCGGCCCCTCGATATGCAGCGCCAGGATCGCGTCGAGCGTGTCGTAGCCCACGCCCATCTCGCCCTCGTCGGTCTGGTCCTTCCACAGGCCGGCCGTCGGCGGCTTCGTCACGATCCCCTCCGGGACGCCGACCGCGGTGGCGAGCTGGCGCACCTGCGCCTTGTAGAGGTTGCCGATCGGGTGGCAGTCGACGGCCCCGTCGCCGTACTTCGTGTAGTACCCGGCCATCGCCTCGCTTCGGTTCCCCGTCCCCAGCACGATCCGGTTCTCGTGGTTCGCGACGAGGTAGTTCAGCACGGCCCGGGTACGCGCCCGGCTGTTCCCGACCGCGACCTCGTCGCCGGCCGCGTCGGGGTACGCCTCGAGGAGGCTGTCGACGATGGGTTCGATCTCGACCACGCCGTACTCGATGCCGAGCTTCTCGGCGACGCGCTCGGCGTCGCTCATGTTGTCCTCGCTGCTCACCGTCCCCGGCATGACGAGCCCGTACAGCGCGTCGGTGCCAAGCGCCTCGACGGTCAGATGTGCGACCAGCGAGCTGTCGACGCCGCCGGACAGCCCCAGCACCGCGCCGTCAGCGCCCGCCGCGTCGACGGTGTCGGCGATGAACGACGTGATGTTCTCCCGCCGGGCCTCCAGTTCCGACTCCGAGAATCGGAGATCGATCATGGATACCCATAGGGGCCGGCGGTCCTAATAGCCACCTGTCACGCCGCAGAAGTGGACGTGCGTTCACGCCGCCGCGGCGGCCGCGGCGTGCGGATCGAAGCGCTACGTTCAAGTGTGCCGACGGGGAAGTTGGGGGCAAGCGCCGGTGGTGCGCGAACCCGTCGGGTTTGCGAGCCCCGGGGCGATCGAAGCGAGCGCCGGTGGTCTAGTGGTAGGACATGAGCTTCCCAAGCTCATAGCCCGGGTTCAATTCCCGGCCGGCGCATTTCTGCGACGAGCGGACGCGAGGAGCGAATGCGTCTGCGGGTATTGAACCACGCGAACGTGAGCGGTAGCGAAACGTTCGCAGTCGGGTTCAATTCCCGGCCGGCGCACTCCCTGCGGTCCTTTGCCGCCCGACTTCCCGCTCGCTGCGCTCGCGGGAATCCCGGCCGGCGCATTTCTACTGCGAACGGACGTGAGCAGTGAAATCGCCGCCCGAAGCGAGCAAGCGGCGACTAGTTCGTCTCGTTGCCGTCCTGTGCCAGCACCTCGAACCTGACCCCGCCCAGCGCCTCGCTGTCCGTGACCTCGATCCGCCACCCGTGGGCGTCGAGGATCTGCCGAACGCTCGCCATGCCCATCCCGCTCCCGCCGGCTTTCGTGGTGAACCCCGGAGTGAACACGTCTTCGCGGTGTTCCTCGGGGATGCCCGAACCGGAATCCGCCAGGTAGAACCCGTGGTCGAGCGCCCCGATTCTGATCGACACGGCCCCGGAGGCGTGTTCGACGGAGTTCGACAGCAGGTTCTGTAGCAGGCGGCGTAGTGCGTCGGGGTCGGCGTCCAGCCGCACCGTATCTTCGACCTCCAGCGACGCGTCGGACCGGACGGTGACCGCTCGCCAGGCCGACCGCGCGGTCTCCGCCACCTCGACGGTTTCGGTCTCCCCGACGACCTCCCGCGAGCGCACCATGTCGACGATGTCCTCCCTGAGTTCGTCCACGCGCTGCAGCGCGTCCAGCGCCTCGTCGATCTGGGCGGGGTCGCCCGTCTCAGCGGCCAGTTCCAAGCGTCCCCGGACCGTCTGGATCGGCGTCTCCAGGTCGTGCGAGATGACGCCGGCGAGCTCGTCGAACCGCTCGTTCTGTCGCTTCAGTTCCCGTTCCCGCTCCTTCCGCTCGGAGATGTCCCGGCCCACGCCCACGAGCCCGATCAGTTCGCCCTCGGGGTCGGTCAGCCGGGCACCGGTAAACTCGTGGGGGATCCGCCTGCCCCGTGCGGTCTCGAACTCCGCCTCGACGGTGACCTCGCCGCCGTCGAACGACTCCCGGACCGCGTCGGAGATCCGGGCCCGGTGGTCCTCGGCGAAGAACTCGACGACGTCCATCTCGGCTATCTCCGACCCGTCGTAGCCCGTTGTCGCCTCCAGGCTGTCGTTCCAGCGCCGGAGCGTGCCGTCCGTGCCGACGACGTAGAACACGTCGTCGAGCGCGTTTATCGCCTGCTCGATGAACTCCCGCTCCTCCTGGAGCGTTCGCTCGCGACGCTTGCGCTCGGTGACGTCCCGGGTGAAGCCGACGACGCGGACGACGCTCCCGTCGTCGTCCAGCACCGGCTCCCCCTTCACCCAAACCCAGCCGGTCTCGTCGTCGCCCCGCGTTATCCTGTAGACGGCGTCGATGGACTCCCCGTCCGACAGGTCCTCCATTATCCCCCTGACGAACTCGCGGTCGTCGGGGTGGACGCCCCGCAGGAAGTCCTCCGGGTTCTCCCGTATCGCCTCGGATGGACGACCCCACACGTCCTCGTAGCCGGAGACGAACAGGAGGTCGTCCCAGTCGCTGGTGAACATCCAGATACAGTCCGTGGTGCTCTCTGCCACCTCCTCCAGCCGCTGTTGCATCTGCTCGGCCTGTCTCTGCGACCGGTACTGGCGCGCGGCGTTCCGGACCCGGTTCGCGAGCACGGTGTACTGGTCCGTCCCGCCTCCCTTCTGCATGTAATCGGTGACACCCGCCGATATCGCCTCGCTCGCTATCTCCTCGCTCCCCTTGCCGGTGAACAGAACGAACGGCACGTCCGGGTCCCGCTCGCGGACCCCCTGCAGGAACTCCAGACCGTCAGTCCGCGGCATGTCGTAGTCGCTCACGACGCATTCGACGTCCGCCCGTTCGAACGTTTCGAGCCCGTCCGCCGCGCTCGTCTCCGAGACCACCGTCAGGTCGCTCTCCCGTTCGAGAAACGTGGCGACCAAGTCAACGAACGCGGGGTCGTCGTCAACGTGGAGGACCCGAATCGGACTTCCCATACCCCCCAAAGACGTTCATCGGGTATAATATCAGGTGCCGGAGACGGACACGAAACCCGGATCGGGCGGGCCGCCGAGGGGGGACCACGAGCCACCGTATCCGCACGGCTCGCTGCGACCGCATCGCTCGCGGAGACTTTACTTGCCGCGGTCCCCGTCGTGGCACATGGTCCGAGTGGCTGCGGTCGACGTCGGCGGCACGTGGGTCAGAGGGGCGTACGCGGACGAGTCGGGGCTCCGCGGCGAGCCGTGGCGCTCCCCCACGGCCGACGTGGGGTCGCCGGCGGCGCTCGCCGACCTGCTCGCGGCCGAGTTCGACGGCCCCGTCGACGCCGTCGGGGTCGCGGTCGCGGGCATCCTCGGCGACGACCGGACGACGGTCGACGCGGCGTCGAACTGGGACGGCGACGGCTGGGACCTGCGGCCGATAGCGGAGCGGCTGGACGCCCCGCTCGCGGCGGAGAACGACGGCGACGCGAGCGCGCTCGGACTGCTCGCCCGGGGCGACGTGGGCGCCGACGAGAACGCCGCGTACCTCACGATAAGCACCGGGATCGGGCTGGGCGTCCTCCACCGCGGCCGGCTGATCCGCGGCGCGGAGGGCGGGTTCGTCAACCTCGGCTGGGACGGGGACGTCGTCCACGACGGCGTCCGGAACCCATGGGAGGGGTACGCCGCCGGCGACCGGATCCCCGAGCGCATCGCGGAGTGGCTCGACGGGGAGGACCGCGAGACGATCCTGACGGGCGACGGGGACGCCGAGGCGTTCTTCGCGGCCGTCGACGACGGCGACCCGGTCGCCCGCGACTACTACGCCCGGCTCAAGCGGATCAACGCCGCGGGGATCGGCACCGTCACGGACCTGTTTGCCCTCGACGTCGTCGTGGCAGGTGGCGGCGTCGCGGCGAACCAGTCGGAGCTACTCGCGTACGACGACGACCCGCGGCTGGCCGACCCGGTCGCGCTCGACGACTACTGCGTCACCGGCGCGCCGCGGGTCGAGACGGCGTCGCCGGACGCGAACCTCGAACTCCGCGGCGCGGCGGAAGCGGCGCGCGAGGCGGTCCGGGAGGAAAACCGGGCGAGCGAGGAGTGACGCCGCTGCGGCTGGTCGGCGGGTCAGCGGCTTCCGCGTCGACGGCGAGCCGGCGGCACGGTCAGGCCCGTCAGTCCGCGAAACAGCGGTCGACCGTCCCCGACTCGACCACGTCGAGCAGTTCGGCGGTCACCGGCTCGTCGAACCGGAGCGGCCGCCGCCACCACGGCCCCTTCCCCGAGTCGGCGGAGAGGTCGGTGACGATCCGGTTCGGGTCCGCGCCGGCCGTCCGGCTCGACAGCGGCACCGCGCGGTCGAGCAGCCGCGAGCCGTCGGGGTCGCCCGAGAGGAGGACCGCGGCGTCGACCGTCTCGCGCTTGACGTGGGCGTTGTTCGCGAACCGGCCGCGGTCGGCGGGGGCGAGCGCGGCGTAGTCGGTCACGGGGTCGCGGTCGAGGCGGAACACGCCGATCAGGTACGCGCCCCACTCCGGCGCGGCCCAGTCGGCGGGGTCGCCGGCGGTCGACAGCGTCGCGTAGAACAGCGCGTAGTCGCCGGCCGCGAGTTCGGAGAGCGGCCCGGCCTTGACGGCGTGGTCGTCGCCGTAGGTGTAGGCCTCGCACTCGGGGTACTCGGCGAACTCCGGGTCAAGGTGGACCGCGGCGTCGCGCACGTCGGCGGGCACGTCGGTCGTCAGGTCCAGGTCGGCGTACGTCGGCAACTGCTCGCCGGCGGGTTCGCGCTCCGGGATGGGGATGTACTCGAAGGAGCCGTCGGGGAACACCGGTCCCCGGAAGCCGGGGAGCGTCGTGTTCGCGCCGACGTTTATCGCGACTGCGCTTGGCATACGCCCAAGTACGGAGGGGGCCGACAAAAGCGGCGCGTCGGCCGGTGGCCGGACCGGCGGTCCGTCACTGGGCCATGCCGAGGCGCTCGACGCAGCGGTGGCAGTACGTGTACGTCGGGTCGGGGTCGTTGCGGGCCCCGCAGTGCGGACAGCGCCGGCCGTCGCCGTCGCCCCCTCGCGCCATTCGGTGCGGGTCGGGCCGGTCCCGTCCGGGGTCGCCGCCCTCGGGCCCGACCGGCGCTCCCGCCGAGTAGTCGCCGCCGTTCTCCTCGGAGAGCGGGCCGCGGGCCGACTCGTCGTCGTCCCCCCGCAGGTAGTAGTAGAGGACCAGGTAGACGAGCACGGACACCCCCGCGTACGCAAGCGCCCACCCTGGAACGTTCACGTGTGGTACTACGTGACGTGGATACTTGTGTGTTCCCGCTGGCGGACCGTCAGAGTTAGGCCGACCCCGGGACACTCGCGGGTATGGACCGACGGACGCGCGTGCTGGCCCTCTCCGCGGTCGTGCTGGCGCTGACCGCGCTGTTCGGTCTGCAGGTCGCCCTCGCCGACCGGAGCGGCCCCGGCGAGGCGACGGTGACGACCCCCGACGAGCAGTACCCGGGCAACACGCTGATCAGCGTCCAGAGCTACGGGAGCGACTACGACGGGAAGGCCATGGAGGTGACGCCCGACGGCGAGCGCGTGTGGGTGTACGACCCGCCGAACTCGCGGGTGTTCGACTCCGAGATGCTGGACAACGGCAACCTGCTCGTCGCGGTCGCCACGAAGCTCCCCCCGTCGGAGTGTCCCGCCGACGCGCTCCGCGTGCGCTCCGACGAGTGCGTCCACAACCGCGTGCTGGAGATCGACGGCGACAGCCTGACCACCGACGAGAAGGAGGTCGTCTGGCGCTACACCTGGTACGACGAGTTCGTCAGCCACCACGAGGTCCACGACGTCGACCGCCTGGAGAACGGCGAGACGGCGGTCATCGACATGGGCGAGAACCGCGCGTTCGCCGTCGCGGAAAACGGGACGATCACGTGGCAGTGGAACGCGTCCGAACACCTGGGCGAGGGCTCGGCGTTCCGCGAGGAGTACGGCGGCCCGGCGAAGGGGGGCCCCGAGTCGGACTGGACCCACATGAACGACATCGACCGGCTGGAGAACGGCAATTTCCAGCTCTCGATCCGCAACTTCGACGCCGTCATCGAGGTCGACCCCGAAACGAACGAAATCGTCGACGTGGTCGGCCGCCCGGGCGACCACGGGACGATGCACGAGCAGCACAACCCCCGCCGGCTGGAGGAGTGGGGAACGATGCTCGTCGCCGACAGCGAGAACGACCGCGTCGTCGAGTACGACGTGGACAACGGCACGAAGGTGTGGGAGTACGGCGGGAGCGACCTGCTGCTGTGGCCCCGCGACGCCGACCGCCTCCCGAACGGCAACACGCTGATCGTCGACACGTTCAACAACCGGGTGATAGAGGTCGACCGCGAGGGGGACGTGGTCTGGGAGTACGGCGGGGTGGCGATGCCGTACTCGGCGGACCGGCTCTCCGTGCCGGAGGAGGGCGGCGAGACGGTGCCCGGGACGCGGCTGCAGAACCGAACCGAGAGCCGGTCGACGCTGCTGGAGACGGCGGCGCAGGTCGAGGCCTGGGCGCGGTTCGTCCTCCCGAACTGGATCGGCTGGCCGCACCTGGTGACGCTGTCGGCGGGCGCGCTCGCGTCGCTCGCCATCGTCGTCGACTTCGCGGTGCTGGGCGTCCGGGTCGGCTGGCGGCGCTACGCCCGCTGAGTCGGCTGCTCCCTCAGTTCGGCGGCGACAGGTCCCGGTCGAACTCGTCGAAGGCGTCGATCCCGTCGTCGAGGTCGTACTCGATGCGGCGCTCCGCCTGGCGGTTCTCGTTTGCCCCCTCGACCGGGGCCGCGACGTCCTCCCAGCCGGGCTTTACCTTGATGCTTTTCGCCGGCATCCCGACCGCGATGTGGTGGGCGGGCACGTCGGATTGGACGACGCCGCGCGCGCCGACGACGGCGTTCCGGCCGATCCGGTTGCCCGCCCGGACCATCGCGTCGTAGGTGACCCGGGCGTCGTCCTCGATGACGGTGTGGTAGTTGTGCACCTCGGTCTGGTCGACCACGTCGTGGTCGTGGCTGTACACGTGGACGCCGTCGCTTATCGAGACGCGGTCGCCTATCGTGAGCTTCCCGCGGTCGTCGAGGTGGACGTCGTCGTGGACGACGACGTTGTCGCCGACGGAGATGTTGTGGCCGTAGGTGAACGTGATCCCCTTGAAGAAGCGGCAGTTCTCCCCGCAGTCGTCGAACAGGTGGTCGGCGAGCATCCGGCGGAACCGCAGCGCGAACTCGACGTTGTCGGCCATCGGCGTCGCGTCGAACTGCCGCCAGAGCCACTGGAGGTGCTTCGAGCGCTCGAAGCGGTCCTCGTCCTTCTCGGCGTAGTACTCCGACTCCAGCGTCGCGTTGCAGGGGTCGTACCCCTGGAGGCGCACGCGCTCGGCGTTGGAGACGGGCTTTCCGGCCTGCCAGCGGTCGTACGCCTCGCGGTCCCCGTAGAGGTCGACCAGCACGTCCTGTACGACGGCGCAGGTGTCCTCGTCGCCGGACAGCCGCTCGTCGACCTCCTCGATGAACGCCGTGACCCCCTCGTCCGCCTCCGCCGGAAGGGAGACGTGTCGCTTCGTCATTGACACCTCGATTGGCGCGCCGCGTTGAAATGGGTTCGGATGTGTGCGGTCGGCACCAGAGGGCGCGGGGACGGCCCGCCCCGTGGCGAACCGACGCCCGCCGCTTATGGTCGCCGGCGTCGTCGGCCGACCATGGGAACCGACGACGCGGACGGACCGGAGGGGTTCGCGGAGTACGACCCGCTGGTGACGGCCTTCGGCGACCACCCGCGGACCCGGGTCGTCGTCGCCTTGCTTTCGGCGGAGACGGAGCCCCCGACGGACTTCTCGCCGAACGAGATAGCCCGCATCACCGGCGTCGAGGAGTCGGCCGTCGAGGACCACGTCGCCAGCCTGCGGAGCCAGGGGCTGGTCGTCGAGACCGACGAAATCGACGGCGGGCCGACGTACCGCCTCGACGAGGGCGACGACGCGGTCGCCGCCCTGCGGCGGCTCCACGACGAACTGTTCGACCGGGTGTAGCGTCCGGCGGGTGCCGCGGTCCGGCGACGGATCCGCACCCGCTAAGTGGCCGCGCTCCGAAGGGGCGTGCATGAACTACCGCACGCTGGGCGATACGGACGTCGAGGTCAGCGAGGTCGGGTTCGGCGCGTGGGTCGTCGGCTCCGACTGGTGGGGCGACCGGAGCGAGGAGCAGGCGATAGAGATGGTCCACCACGCGCTCGACGCCGGCGTCACGTTCTTCGACACCGGCGACGTGTACGGCCACGGCGACAGCGAGGAGCTGATCGGCCGGGCGCTCCGCGACCGCCGCGACGAGGTGACCCTCGGCACGAAGGTCGGCTACGACTTCTACAACAACCCGCAGGCCGGCCACGGCGAACTGCCGAAGCGGATGGACGGCGAGTGGATCCGCACCGCCGTCGACCGCAGCCTCGACCGCCTCGGGATGGAACGTCTCGACCTGCTGATGCTCCACAACGCGAATGTCGACGAGGTCGACCGCGACGTGCTGGAGACCCTGGACGAACTCCGCGAGGAGGACGTCGTCGACGCCGTCGGCTGGGCGCTCGGCCCCTCCATCGGCTGGCTCGCCGAGGGCGACCGCGCGATCGAGGAGGAGTTCGACGCCGTGCAGGTCGTGTTCAACGTCCTCGAACAGGCCCCGGGCCAGCACTTCCTCGACACGATCCGCGAACTGGACGCCGACACGAGCCTGCTCGCCCGCGTCCCCCACTCCTCGGGCCTGCTGAACGAGCAGGTCACGCCCGAGACCGAACTGGAGGAGGGCGACCACCGCGCCTACCGCCCCGACGAGTGGTACGAGACGGGCTGGGAGAAAGTCGACGCGCTGCGGTTCCTCGAACGGAAAGGCGAGCGCACGATGGGCCAGGCCGCCATCCAGTGGCTGCTCGGCCACGACGAAGTCGCAAGCGTGACGCCGACGTTCCGCACGACCGACGACATCGACGAGTGGGCGGCCGCGCCCGACACGCCGGCGATGAGCGACGAGGAGATGGCCCGCGTCGCCGACCTCCACGAGGACAACTTCGGGATCGACCGCGACGACGGGATGGACGCCCTCCGGTCGTCGGTCGACGGCGAGGACATCGCGGAAGCCGACGTGGAGAAGGTGAGCGCCGGGGACTGAGCGGAACCCCCACCGGCACGCCGAACCGAACCCCTCCGTTTCCGATCGAAACCGCTAGATGCCGGCATGGCTGACGCCCGGATCTTCACTTTCACTTCGCGGTGGCCGAACGGTTAACCCCGCTGCCGATGTCGTAGGACGCATGGGTGACGACACCGTCACGGTCACGGCGACGCTGGAGGTCACGGTCGACGGGAGCGAGTTCGAACTGGCGTCGGAGGGGAACGGTACCGCGACGGCGGACCTCTCGGCCCCGGGCGTCGAGGGCGTGTTGCGGGTCGACGCCGACGCCGTTGCCACCGCAGTCGACGAGGCCGTCGGAGACGAGAGCGAATCGCCGCCGGCGGTCGACCGCGCAGTCGAGCGCGTCGACCTGGCCGGGAGCGCCACGAGGACGACGGAGGCGGCCGAGGGGGACGGGACACCGTTCCCGGAGGACCCGCTCTCGGACGAGCAACCCACCGTCGCCGAGTCGAAGGCGCGGTTCGAACTGTACCGCGACAGAGCCGGCGACTGGCGGTGGCGGCTCCGCCACGACAACGGGAACGTCATCGCGGACGGCGGGCAGGGCTACTCCTCGAAGCAAAGCGCCGAGCGCGGCCTCCGGAGCGTGAAGGCGAACGCCGCCGGCGGCGAGGTGGAACTGGTCCCGGAGTGAGGGCGTCGCCGGATATTTATTCCAACCGTGGTAATGGCGAACATGGAAGAACTGGACCCCGTCGAGGCGAAACACCTGCTCGAACGCCTCGGACAGAATAGCCCCGACTGCATCTTTCTCGCCTCGGCCGACTGGACCGAGGCGCAGTACGTCAGCGCCGCGTACGAGGACATCTGGGGGCAGTCGAGGGAGGCGGTGTACGAGGACCCGACCGACTTCCTCGCCGGCATCCACCCCGAGGACCGCGACCGCGTCCGGGAGTCGATGGCGGAGTTGAGCGACGGGACATCCTCGGAACTGCAGTACCGGGTCAACCCGGGCGAGGACTACGGGCGGTGGGTGTGGGCGTACGGCGAGCCGATCCGCGAGGACGGCGAGGTCGTCAACGTCGGCGGGTTCGTCCGCGACATCACCGAGCAACGGCGGCGGCGACAGGAACAGGAGCGAAAGCGGGAGAAACTGGAGATGCTGAACCAGGTCGTCCGCCACGACCTCCGCAACGAGATGCAGATCGTCCGCGGCCGGACCGAACTGCTGGAGGACCACGTCGACGACGGCGGGGAGGAACACCTCGACGACATCCGCCTCTCGGTGCAGGAGGCGATCGGACTGACGACGACCGCCAGGGACCTCACGAAGACGATGCTGGAGGACGGCCCCGAACACCGTCCGGTGTCGGTGCCCAACGTGGTCCGGTCGGCCGTCGAGACGGTCCGAACCAGACACGACGGGGTAGCGATCACCATCTACGGGATCGGGCAGGAGGCCCGCGTCAACGCCGACGACATGCTCGAATCGGTGTTTCACAACCTCCTCCAGAACGCCGTGATCCACAACGACGCGGACATGCCGGAGATCGAGGTGCGCGTCGAGGTCGACGAGGACGTCGTCGTGCGCGTCGCGGACAACGGCCCGTCGGTCCCCGACGCCCGGAAGGACGTCATCTTCGGTCGCGGCGAGAAGGGACTGGAGAGCCCGGGGACGGGGCTCGGACTGTACCTCGCCCGGACGCTGGTGGAGGGGTACGACGGCGAGATATGGGTGGCGGACGACCAACCCGAGGGGAGCGTGTTCACCGTGGCGCTCCCACTCGCCGCCGACTGAACACCTTCTCGGATGGTGACTCCAGTATTATAGATAAGGACGACGGATATTAATCACACAGTATTTTATATTTTTTCAATCTTATTATGGAAAAACATTTCGCTTTTGGAGACAGTGATGAACATGATGATCAACTCCCCGCTTACGGTTGGGTCAGTGTCGTACCTATCCACTCGACGACACCGAATACTCAGTCATAACAGCAAGCAGGAGACATCATTCCCAAATCAGCCATGCCTGTATAGCAGATGCCGAACCGGGTGCACATGACGTGGGTTCCACTCGCTCGCCGCGAAGCGTACGTTCGTGTCCGAACCCTCGGAGTGTGGGGGATCGCTGTCCTCCTGTTTTTCTGGGCGAGTTCCGGATTTCGGGGAATACGCGAACCGATTCCAGCGGTTGTTGGTCCGGATGCGGCCGTCCTGGCTTTGCAGGGAGCTATTGGAAACAGCGTCCTGATCGGGGGGTTGATACTCGGCCACAGGGCCGTTATCGACGAACGGACGACCGGGGCGATCAGGCTCACGGCGGCGATGCCACACACGAGACGGGACATTTTGCTCGGTAAAGTTGCCGGTCTCACGGTTCCGTTCCTCGCCGTCGTCGGTGTCTGTATTGGAGTCGTCACGGTAGCCGGCAGCGTCACGTACGGGCTCCCGTCGCCGCTCCGGCTGGTCGGCTTCGCTCTCGTCTCCTGGCTCTACGTGTGTCTCTGTGTCGGGATCGGCGTCGCCATCTCCGCGGTCGTCTCGTCGTCGCTCCGTGCGACGCTGGCGATGCTCCTCGTGCTCGTCGTGACCCTGTTCTGGCGACCGCTCGTTTCCCGAGTGTACACCCTGCTCACTGGGATTGCGGCAAGTCCGCTCGACCCTCCGGCGAACGGACTGTTGTTCCTCTTCCGGCGACTCGACCCGCGGAGCGCGTACTATCTCGTGACGAACTGGATCTACGATATTGGCAACGCACCGGGGCAGTACGATATCGTCGTCCGGAAGCTCCATCCCTCGATCGACGCAGTGTATGCTGACGTGTACGTTGCCGGTCCGACGTTCGACAGCGTACCGCTCTACCTCTCACAAGCCGTCGGCATCGTGGTTCTGGTCGGAGGGCTTCTCGTATCGCTCGGTATCGCAACCCGGCGGTTTCAGCAGGTGGACCTATGACGGTCGTTCGGATCACCGGTCTCAGCAAGCAGTTCGACTCCGTTACTGCGCTCCGTGACATCTCGCTCTCCGTTCAGCCGGGGGAAGTGTTCGCGCTCGTGGGACCGAACGGTGCCGGAAAGACGACACTCATCGACGTACTGGCAAGCTACACCCGACCGGGCGACGGGACCGTTCGCGTTCTCGGGATGGACCCGCAGAACGAGGTCGACGACGTACATCACGACATCGGGATCCTACCACAAGGGTTGGATGCACTCGACGGGCTAACCGCCCGCCAGCACGTCGAGTACGCGATCGACGCGAAGGGAGCCGACGACGACCCGGCCCGACTGCTCGAACGGGTTGGTCTCGACGGCAACGGAAGCCAGTACGTGGACGACTTCTCCCGTGGGATGACCCAACGGGTTGCGCTCGCGATGGCGTTGGTCGGGGAGCCGGAACTGCTGCTCCTTGACGAACCGTTCGCAGGTATCGACCCCAACGGTCGGCGGCGGTTCCAGTCGATCATCCGCGAGGAGGCAAACGCCGGAACGGGCGTCCTGCTGTCCAGTCACGGCCTGCGACTGATCGAGGAGGGTAGCGACCGCATCGGCGTGCTGGTCGACGGGACCCTACGAGCGACCGGAACCCCAAACGAACTCGTGTCGGCGGCGCCGGTCGAGACGGTGCTGACGGTGGAAACGACCGTTTCCGCCGCCGAGGCGGAACGAGTGGCTACTCTCGACGCAGTGACCGGTGTCGGACGGCGCGAGGATACGGTCGTCGTCCGGACGCGGGGAGATGTCCGGACGCAAGTCCAGAAGATGCTCGGTACGGACCGGGTTCGGTCGGTCGATCCCACGCTTGACGACGTGTTCGCGTACTACACCGTGGATACCGAACCCGATCGACGGTGAACCGGCCGGAGCGTTGAACGAGAGTGCAGCGTCCGTTTGCGCCCCCGGCAGCGCCGCTACGCCAGGAATACGTGGCGCGGCCGGTCGGCGAGCACGTCGCGGCCCCAGTCGACGGTGTCGCCGAACGCGTCGCTGCGGAAGAACTCCATCGCGTCCTCCTTCGAGTCCCAGCGCGAGGCGATGAACATGTCGTTCTCGTCCTCGCGGTTGGCGTAGAGGTGGGTCTCGCGGTGGCCGTCCATCTCGGCGAGCACGTCGCCGACCGTCCCGAACTTCTCGACGAACTCCTCGCGGTGCTCCGGCTTGACGGTGTAGAACATCCCCATCGTGCCGAACGCGTCGTCGCCGTCGTCACCGGCCTGCCGGACGATGCCGGGCAGGTCAGCGAGGAAGTCGCTCGCGGTGTCGGCGGCGCTCTCGGTCTCCCAGATGGAGGCGACGGCCGCGTTCGTGCCCTCGGCCTCGTAGACGGCCGTCTTGACGTGGGTGTCGTAGCGGTCGAACCCGTCAGAGAGGTCGTCGACCTCGGCCTGTAGCTCCTCGGGGTCGGCCTCGGAGTACAGCGTCAGCGCGTACACGTCCTCGCCGTGGGGCTTGCCGGCGTAGATGTCGTGGTCCGCGAGTTCGTCGCGGATCCCCGCGGCTTCCTCCTCCGCCGTGGTCGCCTCGTCGCCGTCGCCGTCGTCGGCCCCCTCACCGAGGGGCCCGGCCGTCGCCCCGGTCACGCCCGGAAGCTCCTCGAGGAAGCCCCGGGCGGTGTCGGCGGCGCTCCCGGTCTCCCAGACGGAGACGATGGCCGTGCCGTCGTCGTCCTCGCGGACCTCGGTCAGCACGTGGGTGTCGTAGTGCTCGAAGTTGCCACGGAGGCCGTCGACCTCCTCGCGGACGGCCTCGGCGTCGGCGTCCGAGCGGAGGACGAGGCCGTGTGCCCCCGCGGGCGCGTCGACGTCCACGCCGAGCGCGTCGAGTTCGGCGGCGACGGCCGAGTCGCCCGCGGCGTCGTCGCCCCCCGCGTCCTCGTCGGTCGGCACCGGCTCGCCGGCGAGCAGGGCCTCCAGGTCAGCCGGCGGGAACTGCCGGCCGACGTAGAACTGACCGAACTCGGCGAACTTCGACGACGAGGGGTCGAATCGCATCTCGTACAGCAGGTCCTTCACGTCGGTGAGGTCGTCGCCGAACAGCGTGATGCCCCACTCCCAGTCGTCGAGGCCGACGCTGCCGGAGATGATCTGGGACACCTTGCCGCCGTAGCTCCGGCCGATGTCGCCGTGGCGGTCCATGTGTTCGGCGCGCTCGTCGAACGGGAGGTCGTACCAGTTGTACTCGGGGTCGCGGCGCTTGCTCATCGGGTAGAAGCAGACGTAGCCCCCGTCGGGGAGGTCGGGGTGGAGCCGGGCTTGGATGTACTGTGCGAGGCTGGAGTCCTCGTCGACCTCGCCGTCGAAGTAGTCCCGGGCCCGCTCGGTGTAGCCCGACGCCTCCGTCACGGAGACATACGAGGTCGCGCGCTCGGTGAACTCGGCGAACGCGGTCCCCTCGAAGCGCCGTTCGAGGGCGTTCATGTCGTCTAGCGTCGGCCGCAGGTGGACGACCATGAGGTCGGCCTTGTGGCCGACGACGCTGAAGACGGCGGAGTCGCCCTCGTCGTCGTCGACGCCCGTGACCGACTCCAGGTAGTCGACGCCCTCCTCGACGGCGCGTTCCCGCTCCCTGGCGGTCGCCTCGCGCCAGGCGTCCCAGTCGATCGTGCGGAGGTCGTGGAACACGTACCAGCCCTCTTCGGTCGGCGGCGGGTCCCGTTGTGCCATAGCGGGAGTTGTGACGCCTGCAGTAAGGACCTTACCGTTCGCGCGTCGGCCCGTCGCGGCGGTAGGCGATCGCGGCAGGTGACAAAGCTGATGTGCCAGCGAACGGAACCGTCGGCCGATGCCCTCCACACCGCCGTTCATCGACCCCGAAACCGGCGACCTCGACCTGGACCGCGTGATGTACGAGGCGGTCCCGATCGCCAAACTCGTCACCCTCGTCGGCGGCGTCGCACTGGTGCCGTTCGCGCTCGCAGCGCTCGCCGCTCCGACGGCCGTCGCCGGCCTGTTCGTCCTGGCGACGCAGTTCGTCCTCGCGGTCGGCAGCGGCGTCGTCCTCCTGTACGTCGTCCGGCGGGCGCTGCAGTTGGCCGACGACGAGGGCGGGGGCGGCGACGGGACTGACGACGAGTCCCGGCGAACGCCGCCGGACGACGGCTGATCGCCCGACGCGCGGCGTGGGCGACCGAAACCCTTTCACCGACACCCCGGAAAGTCCACGCCAATGCGGAAGAGCGGTCCGCCGAAAGGCCTGATCTCGTACGTCGTGCTCGAACTGCTGGCCGAGAAGCCACGGTACGGGTACGAGATACTGAAGGAGATAGAGGAGATCAGCGGCGGCCACTGGGAGCCGTCGTACGGCTCCGTCTACCCCATCCTCTACAAGTTCGAGGAGAAGGGGTGGGCCGAGCGCATCGAACGCGAGGACGAACCCGACCGGAAGTACTTCGAACTCACCGACGACGGCCGCGACGAACTGGTCGAGAAACGCGCCGAGAGCGCCGAGAAGGCAAAGGAGTTCGCCGACGTGATCCTCGGGTTCTACCACGTGTACGTCGGCTTCGCCACCGACGAGCGGTTCGAGGTGCCGAACGTCGAGAACGCCTGGCAGTTCGACGAGGAGTTCAGCGCGTGGATCGTCGAGCAGATGATCCGCCACCACGAGCACTACTTCGACGACTTCGACCGCATCGAGGAGACGCCGGAGGAGTTCGACGAGCGCCACGGGCTCACCGAGGAGTGAGCGCGCGGCGAGGGGGCCGCGCCGGGTCGCCGACCGACCCGCCTACCCCGACATGAGCTGCGGCCCGAACACCAGCAGCAGGAAGGCGACGAACATCGTCATCCCCACCGTCGTCGTCACCGTCCGGGTGAGTTCGTGCGTCGAGTCGAAGGGGAGCCGGGAGACGATGGCCTCCGTGCTGGTCCGGAGGATCCGGCCGCCGTCGAGCGGGAACGCCGGGATGCAGTTGAAAAAGCCCAGTTGGACGTTGATCCAGCCGGTCCAGAACAGCACGTTCGCGAGGCCGAACACGCCGCCGCCGAGGAAGGCGAGCGGCCCCTCCACGACGTAGAAGTTCGTCACCGGCGAGGTAAAGCCCGCGAAGGGGAACGCGAAGCCGGCAAGCGACCCAAGCGGCAGGAACAGCGTGACGACGATCTTGCCGAAGAAGGAGCCGACCGGGCCGAGCAGGTCGGGCGTGTCGCCCTCGCCGCCGAGCAGCCCGAGGTACTGCCCGGCCGGGTACTCCCGGATGCCGAAGTCGCTGACCGTGAGGCCGGTCGTCCCGGTGGCCTGGCGCGTGATGCCGACGAAGCCGACGTCGTCGCGGGGGTGCTCGCCGAGCGTGAACTCGTACGTCACGCGCTCGCCGCCGCGGTAGGCGACGATCCGGGCCTCGTCGCCGGGCGCGGTGTCGTCGAGCAGGTCGCTCAGGTCCGACAGGGAGGTGACCCGCTCGCCGTTCATCCGGACGACGACGAGTTCGTCGCCGGGGCTGGCCTCGGTCTCGGGGAGCGGCCCCGTGTCCGCGACGTGGACGTACGCGCCGACCGGGAACGTGACGTTCCGGACGGTGCCGTTCTCCTCGACGGTCGCGCGGACCACCTCGCGCTCGGCGACGGCCTCGTCGAACGCCCGCTCCGTGTGTACCTCGGTGCCGTTCACCGCCAGTATCGTCGCGCCGCGGTCGACGTCGACCGGCCCGTCGGGGACGACGCCGGTGACGAGCACCGAGCGGTTGACCGTCCGGGTCTCATCGCCGTTGACCTCGACGGACACCTCGCGGGCGCTCTCGTTGTCGAGGACCGCCGAGAGGTCGCCGTTGGACTCGATCGGCTGGCCCTCGACGGCCGTGATGCGGTCGCCGTAGTCGATGCCGGCCGCCTTCGCCGGCGACCCCTGAAGGCTCCCGCCCACGGCCGCGCCGGAGGCGACGCCGATGGAGCCGATCACGGGGCCAAAGAGGAGCGCGAACGCGAGGATCGTCACCGCGAAGTTGTTGGTGACGCCGGCGGCGAACATCCGCGTCCGGCCGCCGCGGTCGACCTCGCGCTGGCTCTCCTCGTCCGGGTCGACGAACGCGCCGACCGGGATCACCGCCAGGAGTGCCAGTCCCATCGAGTCTATCTCGATGTCCTCGACGCGACAGAGCAGGCCGTGCCCGCCCTCGTGGACGATCAGGCCGACCGCCAGCCCGGTGATGATCTCCGGGGCGACGGCCAGTGGCAGGAAGTCGTTGACGCCCGGGATGACCAGCACGTTCCGGGGCTGGTTGGCCGCGGTCGTCTCCGTTTGCTGGAGCGCCGTCAGCGCGCCGAACAGCAGGAACAGGAACGAGCCGACCATCAACACGAGGGCGATGCCGACCCCGAAGTTCGACCAGGCGCGCCAGAACCGCTTGGGACCGGCCGCCCAGTTGAGGAAGTCGCGACCGCGCTTCGTGTGGAGGGTCATGATGGGCCCCTGCGTGCCGACGTAGTCGGGGAGCAGGCCGCGGCGGCGGGCCAGCAACACCGCGAGCCAGTAGGCGACGATGCCGGCGAGCACCCACGTCAGCGTACTCATTACCACAGCGCAGGGGCGGCCGAGTCAAATGGGTTTGGTTTCCGCGAGTCGCCGGCGGGCGGGGCGGTTCCCCCGTGATTCGGGGCGGTCACCGCTCGCGGCGGAGCCGCTCCAGCACGAACGTCCGGTCCAGTTTCGCCAGGAACGGTCCGAGCTTGGGCCCCTGGTCCTCGTCGAAGAACAGCCGGTAGCCGACCGAGAAGAAGTCGCCGACCGGGATGTCGTGGCGCTTGGCCGTCTCGTAGATCTCGCCCTGGATCGCCTCGGGGTCGTCCTCGCGCTCGACGAAGTCCGCGAGGTCGTCGAGCGCGGCGGCGGTCGCGTCGTCTATCTTGACGTCCGGCATCTCGCGGCGCTTGAGTTCGTAGTTGAACGCGTTGTCCGTGCGGCGCGCCCAGTTGCGGGCGCGCTCGACGCGGGCCAGCGCGTCCTCGACGGCAGCCTCGGACGCGTTGTCCGGGATGTGCCCCTCGCGGCGGGCGATCTCCTCACGCAGGTCGGGGTCGTCGGTCATGCCGAGCACCGCCGCGAACGTGTACGGCAGGCGGATCCGATCCTCGCGGACCTCATCGACGGCGATGGGGTAGGCGCGCTCGGCGAACGCGCGCTCGTCCTCGTCGGCGTCGCCCTCGCCGAAGTACGCCGCCTCGACGGCGTCGAACTCGTCGACCAGCTGGTCCAGCCGCTCGACGTCGAAGTCGCGGGCGGTCGTCGGGTCCTTGGTGAAGAAGTACCGGAGCACCTCGGGTTCGAGCAGCTCCAGCACGTCCGAGACGAGGACCACGTTGCCCTCGGAGGAGGAGAACGGCTCGCCGTTCAGGGTGAACCACTCGTAGGTCATCGGTACGGGCGGCTCGAACTCGAACACCTCACGGGCGATCTCCTCGCCGCTGGGCCAGGAGCCCTCCGCGTGGTCCTTGCCGAACGGCTCGAAGTCGACGCCGAGGATCCGCCACTGGGCGGGCCACTCGAACCGCCAGGGGAGCTTCCCCTCGCGGAACGTGGCGGTGCCCTCGTGACTGCAGCCCTCGATCGTCCGGTCGCCGGCCTCCATGTCGGTGCAGACGTAGTCGACGGTGCCCGCCTCGACGTCGACCGCGGTCACCGTCTCGGTGATCTTCCCGCAGTCGGCACAGATCGGGTTGAACGGGACGTACTCCCCGTCGACCTTGTCCTGGTACTTTCCGAGCACCTCGCGGGCGCGGTCCGCGCGGTCGAGGACGGTGCGGGTGGCGTCCTCGAACTCGCCGGACTCGTACATCTCGGTGTTCGACACGACGTCGAGCGGGACGTCGAGCAGGTCCGCGCTCTCGGCGATCAGCGACGAGAAGTGGTCGCCGTAGGAGTCACAGCAGCCGAACGGGTCCGGGATGTCGGTGTACGGCTTCCCGAGGTTGCGGCCGAGCGCGCCGGCGTCGACCTCCCCAAGGTCGACGAGGTTCCCGTCGAGGTCGGCCAGCGTCCGGGGAAGTTTCCGGAGCGGGTCGCGGTCGTCGGCGGTGAACACCTGCCGGACCTCGTGGCCGCGCTCGCGGAGCGCCTCGGCGACGACGTAGCCCCGCATGATCTCGTTGACGTTGCCCAAGTGGGGCACGCCCGAGGGCGAGATGCCGCCCTTGACGACGATCGGCTCGTCGGGCTCCCGCTCTTCTATCTCGTCGGCCACCGCGTCGGCCCAGAACGCGTGTCGGCCTTCCGCGTCCTGCAGCGTGTACGGGTCGCGCGCGTCGCTCATCCGTCCGCCCAGTACGTCGGCTCGTCGCCCGCGCCCTTCGGGACCACGTCGGTCCCGTCGTGGTCGCCGTAGCGGACCGCGTCGGCGATCCGGGACGGGTCGGTGCCGTCGAGGACGACCGTCCGGACGCCCGAGCGCTCGATGATCTTCGCGGCGAGCAGGTCGACCGGCGCGGAACTGCCCGCGTTCATGTCGAGGTCGGCGATCACGTCGACGAGTTCGCCGGCCGACAGTTGGTCGAACCGCTTCGCGTCGTCGGTCTCGTTCGGGTCGGCGCTGAACACGCCGGGGACGCTCGTCGCGTACACGAGCAGGTCGGCGTTGACGTACTCGGCGAGCGCCGCGCTGACGGCGTCGGTCGTCTGGGCCGGCGTCACGCCGCCCATCACGCAGACGTCGCCGCGGCGCATCGCCTCGCCGGCCTCCTCGTAGTCCTCGGCCGGGGCCGGCACGGCGTCCTCGCCCAGCGCCGCGATGAGCAGGCGCGCGTTCAGCCGCGTCACGTCGATGCCGATCTGGTCTAGCTGTATCTCGTTTGCGCCCAGGTCCCGCGCCGTCCCGATGTACTCCCGGGCGACACCGCCACCGCCGACCACCGCGCCGACCGAACACCCGTCGTCGGCCAGCGACTCGATGACGGCGGCGTGCTCGCTGACCCGCTCGGCCCCGAGGTCGGGCGCGAGCACGCTTCCGCCGATAGAAACGACCACTTTCATGCTACCGCCGAGTAGCCCGGTCGCGCTCTTAAGGGTTGCCAACTCCGGGGCAAGAACGCTGCCCCGGGGCGCTCCTGTCGCCGCCGTGAGGGAGTAAAGCGCGGGTTTCCCGTCGTGGGCCGGTCATTACAATCCCCCGCCGGGTCGTGAGTGCCGGTAGCTCGATGGGACGGAACGCCGCGTTGCTGCTGTGTGTGCTCCTGGTCGGTGCGGCCGCAGTCCCGGCGGTCGCCGCCGACGGCGTCGGAAGCGGCGCGTTCGCTCAGGAGGACGACGATGATGATGAAGGGGGCAGAGACGCCGACCGGGACGACGAAGACGACGAGGACGACGACCCCGAAGACGACGACAGCGACGACAGGGAGGATGCTGACGACCGTGACGCCGACGATGATGACCGGGAAGATGACGATGATCGAGACGACCCCGACGACGACCCTGACGTCGACGATGATGACGACCTGGACGGTGAAGACGACGAGGACGACCCGGACGACGGACAGCGTGGACCGCCGGACGACGCCGGGCCGCCGGCGGACAGCGGCGCTCCCGACAGCGCCGGACCGCCCGAGGACGCGGGACCGCCCGCGGACGCCGGGCTGGACGACCCCGGCCCGCCGGACGACGGACCGCGGGACGCCGACGAAACGGACCGCGGTCCGGGGAACGCGGTCCCGCCGAACGAGGGCGACGGTCGATCCGAGGGGGGACGCGACAGCGGGTCCGATGACGGGGAAAGCGGCGGTTCCGGCGACGGCGACGATGCGGACGACCCGAACCGCGATGTGGACGGCGGCGGTACCGACAGCGTCGACAGCGACCCCGGCGGCAGCGACGGAGGGGACAGCGCTCCCGGGAGCGACGACGAGCGGGACGCCGGGACGTCGGCCGGCGACGGGAACGACGCGGCAACCGGTGCGGACGACGGGGCGACGTCCGGCGGCGGTCCCGACCGGGACGCGGGGGGCCAGTCGGAGTTGAACGACGGAGACTCGAACGGCGGAAGTTCGGCGGAGGAGTCGGAGGAAACGGACCTCGGTGTGGGCCGGGAGGGGGACGACGCCGCGGTCGGGAGCCAGTCGAACGAGACGAACGGGAGCGCCGACGCGGCGGACGGCGACGGAGCCCCGTCCGAGACGGCCGACGACGCGGGCGGCGACGGGGCGACCGAGGGGGACGCCGCGACGGACCCGACCGTCGGGGTGACGGACGTGTCGGTCAACCGCACGACGGTCGAGTCGGGCGAGGCGGTCGCGGTCCGCGCGGCGGTCGTCAACGAGCGGTCGAGCGCGGAGTCGGTCGCGGTCACGCTCCGGCTGTTCGGCGAGTCGGTCGCCGTGCGGAACGTGACCGTCGAGGCTGGCGGGAACCGGACGGTCGAGTTCGTCAGACGGATCGTCGCCCCGGGAACGTACCGGGCGGTCGTGAACGGGGAGCGGGCGACGGTCCGGGTCGAACGGGCGGAGACGACGGCCAGCGACGCGTCCGACGGTGGCGGCCTCGGCGGGTTCGGTATCCTCGCCGCCGTCGCGGCGTTACTGGCGCTGGCCGCGGCCGCGCGCCGGTGACGCCGAAGGGTACAAGCGGGAGGGCGACCGAGGGAGCGATATGAAGGTAGTCGGGGTCGTCGGACCCTCCGACACGGGCAAGACCACGCTGGTCGAGCGGCTGGTGGCCCGGCTGTCGGAGCGCGGACCGGTCGCGACGGTCAAGCATCTGACCCACGAACCGGACGTGGACACCGAGGGGACGGACACCGCGCGCCACCGCGCGGCCGGCGCGGCCGAAACCCACGGGCTCACCGACGATGGCATCTGGTTCGCGACCGGCGACGCCCGGGGGCTCGCCGGGACCCTCGACGAACTGGCCGCGGAGCACGACTACGCGGTCGTCGAGGGGTTCAGCAGCGCCGCCCTGCCCCAGGTGGTACTCGGCGGCCGGGACAACGGCGGGGAAACGCTTGCCGTCGGGGAGACGGCCGCCGACGTGGACACGGACGCCGTCATCTCGGCCGTGGAGGACGTCGAGCCGTACGAGTCGCTCCGTTCGCTCGTCGCCGCGGCGAAGCGGTCGCCCGACGCCAAGAAGGCCGGCGCGATAGCGACGTTCACCGGCCGCGTGCGGGCGAAGGAACACGACGACGACGAACCCACGAAGGCCTTGGAGTTCGAGAAGTACGAGGGCGTCGTAGAGGAGCGCCTGCGGGCGCTGCGGTCGGAGTTGGAGGCCCGCGACGGCGTCCACGAGGTGCTCATGTACCACCGGACCGGCGTGATCGAGTACGGCGAGGACATCGTCTTCGTCGTCGTGCTGGCCGGCCACCGCGCGGAGGCGTTCGAGACGGTCGAGGACGGCATCGATCGCCTCAAGGAGGACGTGCCGATATTCAAGAAGGAAGTGACTGTGGAGGACGAGTTCTGGGTGCACCAGCGGTGATCCGGGCCGGCGAACCGCCGCTCACCGGAGTGAGAACCACAGTCTCCCGTTGGTGGAAATAATACACCAGAATCGGTTTTAAAACGTCTGCGTCGTTCTAAGGACGTCGTGAAAAGTCCGGTTCGCGGATGAAATCCCGCAAAACCCGTGTATTGGGCTAAAAGCGTCCGAAACAGGCCTAAGCATCCTTCCTTTATAACATATCCCCGGTACAAGGGGTGAGCGAGGCGACAACACATGAGCGCTACCACACAGCCCTCCAGTGAGGAGCCCTCGACCGAGAGCAAGGAACAGCGTCTCAAGCAGTTCCTCAGCCGGAAGGCAAAGGACGGGGAACTGTACTTCAAGAGCAAGTTCATCGCGGACGAGGTCGACCTCTCGCCCAAGGAGATCGGCGCGCTGATGGTGAAGCTGAGCGAGTCCGCGACCGACCTCGAGGTCGAGAAGTGGTCGTACACGAGCGCGACGACCTGGCGCGTCGAGCCCGCCTGAGCCGCGACGCACCGCCGACACGAACGTCCGCGTAACCGCCCGAAACCCCCGCCGTCATTGGGTTTATCACCCTTGGAACCGTACGCATGCCAATGGCGGAGATCGACGACCCGGACGCCGGTCCCCCCGTCGATGCGTTCGACGCCTTCTTCCGGGTCTACGAGGTTCGCACCGACGGCGACCGGCTGGTCTACTTCGGCGACCCAACGGTGCCGGCCGACGAGTTGATGCAGCGGGTGTGGCCGCGGTTCCGCGAGCGCGGGTACGAGGTACAGTTGGCCCGGCGGACCGGCGAGTACGTGCTCGTCGCGGAGCCGGTCGACGTCGGCATCGACGGGATCCCGTGGACGAACGTCGTACTGGCGGTCGCGACGGTGTTCTCGACGCTGTTTACCGGCGCGGTGTGGTGGTACGGCTTCGACCTCGGCGCCGACCCGCTGGCGCTGTTTCGCGCGTGGCCGTTCAGCGTCGCCATCATGAGCGTGCTCGGGGTCCACGAACTCGGCCACTACGTCATGAGCCGGTATCACCGGGTCGACGCGTCGCTGCCGTACTTCCTGCCCGTCCCGACGCTCGTCGGGACGATGGGCGCGGTGATCCGGATGAAAGGGCAGATGCCGGACCGGAAGGCGCTGTTCGACATCGGCGTCGCCGGGCCGCTGGCGGGACTGGTGGCGACCGTCGCGGTCACCACCGTCGGGCTGTACTTGCCGCCCGTCGATATCCCCGCGGGCGCGATGCCGTACGACCTCGGGTACCCGCCGCTGCTCGTTGCGCTAGCGGAGCTGACGGGACAGCAACTGTACTTCCCGGCCGGCCAGTCGGTCAACCCCGTCGTCGTCGGCGGCTGGGTCGGGATGTTCGTCACGTTCCTGAACCTGCTGCCCGTGGGGCAACTGGACGGCGGCCACATCGTCCGGGCGATGGCCGGCAACCGGCAGGAGACCATCGCCGCGCTGGTGCCCGCGGGGCTGTTCGCGCTGGCCGGCTACCTGCACTACGTCGCCGACGCGGCGAGCAACGCCACCTTCCTGTGGGCCTTCTGGGGGCTGTTCGCCTCCGCCATCGCTTTCGCCGGCCCGGCGACGCCCGTCCGCGACGAGTCGATCGACGCAACGCGGATGGCGATCGGCGCGCTCACCTTCGTCCTCGGGGCGCTCTGTTTCACGCCGGTGCCGATCGCGTACGCCGGCTGAGGGCGGGGCGCGGCGGGCGCGAACCGGCTACTCACCGTGTGTGAACCCGCGGTCCGGGAGCGGCTCGCCGTCGATGGTGACGCCGGAGTCGGTGACCCGCCCCACGACGGACACCGGCGTCGGCGACGCCGCCTGAACGGCCGGGAGCGCGTCCTCGGGGACGGTGAACACGAGTTCGAAGTCCTCGCCGAAGAAGAGGCCGAGTTCCCGCCGCTCGGCCGCGTCGGCCGCCACCGCGTCGACGGCGTCGTCCACTGGGACGGCCGCCGCCTCGACGGCGAACCCGCAGTCGCTCGCCTCGGCGAGCTGGTGGAGCGAGCGGGCCAGCCCGTCGCTGGAGTCCATCATCGCTGTCGCGTGCGGGGCGACGGCCCGGCCGGCGGCCGCCCGCGGCTCGAACCGGAACAGCTCGTTGGCCCGGTCGACGTCGCCGCGCTCGAACAGCCGCAGGGCCGCGGCGCTCCGGCCGAACGTGCCGGTGACGCAGACGCGCTCGCCGGGGCTCGCGCCGCGCCGGCGGACCGGGGCGTCGGCGTCGCCCAGCGCCGTCGTCGCGACGGTGAACTCCCCGTGTTCGTCCAGGTCGCCGCCGACGTACGACGCGCCGACCCGCTCGCAGACGTCGGTCGCCCCGTCGACGAACGCGCGGAGTTCGTCACGGTCGAACGCCGGGGCGGCGTAGGCGGCGACCGCGGCGGTCGGGTCGGCCCCCATCGCCGCCACGTCCGACAGCGACGCGCCGACCGACCGCCAGCCGGCCGTGTAGCGCGTCGTCCCGTCGGGGAAGTCCGTCCGGTCGTGGAGCATGTCCGTCGTCAGCACCTGTCCGTCGACGACGGCGGCGTCGTCCCCGGCCCCGCCGACGGCCTCGCCGAGCAGCGAGAGCGCCGTCCGTTCGTCCATACGGGAGCATCCGGGTCGCGGGCGAAAAACCGTCCGGTGTCGGCCGCGGTCAGTCGGTGGGTTCAACTGGCCGACGCCCCGAACGACGGACATGGACGGCGGAACGCGCGCGAAGGTCGCCGGGTTCGTCGGCGCGACGGCGATGCTTGCCGCCCTGCTCTGGGTCGCCGGGGTCGATGACGTGGTCGCGGCGCTCGGGCAGGCGAGCCTCCCGGTCGTCGGGCTGGTCGTCGCCGTCGCGCTCTGCTGGCTGCTCGCGTGGGGGCTCGCGCTCCGGACGGTGCTCGGGGGCCTCGGCATCCCGCTGTCGGTCCCGCGCTCGTTTCTCGTGTTCTCGGGGGCGATGTTCGCGAACAACGTCACCCCGTTCGGGCAGGCCGGGGGCGAGCCCGTCACCGCGTTGCTCATCTCGCGGGCGACCGACAGCGAGTACGAGACGTCGCTGGCCGCCATCGCGAGCGTCGACGCGCTGAACTTCGTCCCCTCGATCGGCTTCGCCCTCATGGGCGTCGCGTACATGGCGACGGAGGTGACGTTCGACGCGCGGCTGGAGTACGCCGCCGCGTCGGTCGGGGCGCTCGCGGTCGCGCTCCCGGCGGTCGCGTACGTCGGCTGGCGGCACCGCTACCGCGTCGAGCGGGCCGCCGTGCGGGTCGTGACGCCGGTCGTCCAGCTGGTCGGCCGGCTGATACCCCGCCGGTCGCCGCCGACGGCCGACGCGCTCGAACGCCGCATCGACGGGTTCTTCCGGACCATCGAGCGCGTCGGGGCCGACCGCCGGACGCTCCTGCTCGCGCTGGCATTCTCCGCGCTGGGCTGGTTCGCCCAGATGTGTTCGCTGTGGCTCTCGCTGTACGCGCTGGGCCACCCGGTCTCGTTCGGCGCGGTGATGCTCGCGGTCCCGCTGGGGAGCGTCGCCGGGGTGACGCCGCTACCCGGGGGCCTCGGCGGCATCGAGGCCGTGCTGGCGGCGCTGCTCGTGCCGACGACCGGGCTGCCCCTCGCGACCGTCAGCGCCGCCGTCGTCGTCCACCGGGCGGCGACGTACCTGCTCTCGACGGCCATCGGCGGCGGCGTCGCCGTCGCGTCGGGGGCGGCCGACGCGGAGTGACCGGGCGGTCCCAATACGATGCGCTTAAATGCCGCGCGGCGGAAACGGAAGCCATGACAACGCTGTACGACGTGCCGGCGGACGCGCTCATCGACGCGCTCGCCGACGACCTGGCGGACCGAGTCGAGGAACCGCAGTGGGCCGAGTTCGCGAAGACCGGCGTCGACCGCGAGCTGCCCCCCGAACAGGACGACTTCTACGCCGTGCGGGCCGCGAGCCTGCTCCGCAAGGTCGCCACCGACGGCCCGGTCGGCATCGAGCGGCTCGCCACCGAGTACGGCGGCGCGAAGCGCGGCTCGAACCGCTACCGCGTCTCCCCCGCCAAGCGCTCCGACGGCAGCAAGAACGTCATCCGAACCATCCTGCAGGACCTAGAGGCGGAGGACCTCGTCGAGACCGCGGACGGCGAGGGCCGCCGCATCACCGCCGAGGGCCGGAGCCTGCTCGACGAGACGGCCGGCGAGGTGCTTGAGGACCTCGACCGCCCCGACCTCGAACGCTACGCCTAAGCCCAACGTTCATTGTTTCCGTCGCCCAACCCGACTCCATGAGCGACGGCCCCGCGATCCGCACCGACGCCCTCACGAAACGCTACGACGACACGCTCGCCGTCGACGACCTCTCGCTTTCGATCCCCGCCGGCACCGTGTACGGCTTCCTCGGCCCGAACGGCGCGGGGAAGACGACGACGATGCGCATGCTGGCGACGCTCGTCCGCCCCACCGACGGGACGGCGGAAGTCGCCGGCCACGACGTCCGGAACCGCGACCGCGTGACCCCTCACATCGGCTACCTCCCCGAGGAGCCGCCGCTGTACGACGAACTGACGGGGCGCGAGCAGTTGGAGTACGTCGCCGGGCTCCGCGACCTGCCGGAGGACGAGGCCGCCGAGCGCATCGACAGCCTGCTGGCGCGGTTCGACCTCGACGACGACGCGGACAAGCGGATCGGGGAGTACTCGAAGGGGATGCGACAGAAGACCGGCGTGATCCAGGCCGTCCTCCACCGGCCGGCGGTCGCGTTCCTCGACGAGCCGACCAGCGGGCTGGACCCGCGGGCGGCCCGGACGATGCGGGAGACGATCGCCGAACTCGCGGACCGCGAGATGACCGTCTTCCTCTCGACGCACATCCTCCCGGTCGTCGACGAACTGGCCGACCGCGTCGGCGTCCTCCACGACGGGCGGCTCGTCGCGGAGGGCGCACCGGAGGAGCTGAAACGACAGGCCGAGTCCGGCGAGCGCCGGAGTCTGGAGGACGCGTTCCTGGAGGTCACGGAGGAGCCGGCGACCGCCGACTGACGGCGTCGAAGGGGCTCCGCGGGGAGCCGGGGCGGCTCAGTCGTGCGGGTGACAGCGCTTCAGCGCCTCGCGGACCGCCTCGGTCCGGCCGAGGAAGGTGATGTGGTCACCCTTCCGGAGCGTGAAGTCCCCGTCGGGCACGTGGTGGTCCCCCTCCCGGCCGACCAGGGCGATGAGGACGCCGTTGGGGAGTTCGTCGTCGAGCATCTCGATGGTCTTGCCGACCAGGTCCTCGGCGGTCACCTCGATCTCCTGGACGTCGCCCGTGCGACCGAGTTCGGTCATCCAGTTCGACAGCCCGGGCCGCTCGATGACGTTGTCCATCGCCCACGCGGTTGCCATGGACGCGGAGATGGTCCGGACGCCGAGATCCTCGAACGCGTCGACGTTGTCCGGGTTGTTCGCGCGGGCCAGGACGGTGTCGACGTCGAACTTCGAGCTGGCCAGCTGTGCCACCAGCAGGTTCGCGTCGTCGTCGCCCGTGGCCGCGGCGACGATCTTGGCGTTTTCCGCCCCGGCGGCGCGCAACACCTCCGTGTCCGTGCCGTCGCCGTGGTGGACGGTGTATCCCTCGTTGCGGGACCGCTCTACGATGTCGACGTCCTCCTCGATGAGGACGACGTTCTCTCCCCGGTCTTCGAGGCGTTCGGCGAGCGACCGGCCCACCTTCCCGCCTCCGACGATGAGTACGCGCATTGGTATCACTTCGAAGTACTCCGCTATCTGCCTGGCGAGCCCGGCCTGGAACACGACGGTGACGAGGATGATGAGGAAGACGGTCCCCACGAGGATGTCCGCGCCGGCCGGGTTGTACGGCGCGGACTGGGCGTTGCTCAGTTCGAGCGCGAACAGGGTGGCGACCGACGCGGGGATGATCCCGCGCGGCCCGACGAAGCTGACGAACAGCTTCTCGCCGCTGGTGAACCGGTCCCCGGTCGTCGAGAGGAACACGAGCAGCGGCCGCAACACGAGCGTCACCACGAGGACCACGACGAGGCCGCCGGCGCCGAGCGCCAGGAGCTTGTCGAAGTCCAGCAGCGCCGCGAGGACGATGAAGACGAAAGAGAGGACAAGCAGCGTCACGTCGCCCTTGAACTCCTCGATGTCGTCCTCGTAGGGGATGTCGAGGTTCCCCAGCACGACCCCCGCGGTGGCGACGGCGGCGACGCCGGCCTCGCTCCGGATCGTCGACGCGACGCCGAAGGCGACGATGGCACCCGCGAGGACGAGCAGGCGGGCGGTCTGGGGGGCGTTGCCCGGCGAGAGGTCCAGGTAGCTGAGGACGTACCACAGCACGCCCGCGACGACCAGCCCGACCAGCAGCCCCACGCCGAGCCGCTCGACGAACAGGTAACCGTAGTCGACCGGCGTCGGGTCCGACAGCGAGAGCGCCTCGAAGGCGACGACCGCGAAGATGGCCGCGGACACGTCGTTGACGATCCCCTCGGTCTCAAGCACCGCGGCGACGCGGTCCCGGACGGCGACGACCTCCAGGATGGGCGTGACGACCGTCGGCCCCGTCGCGACGAGCAGCGCCCCGACGACCATGGCGATGCCCCACTCGGCACCGAGGGCGAACCGGACGGCGGCCGTCGTCCCGAGGAAGGCGATCACCGCGCCGATCGTCACCAGGCGGACGGCCGCCGACGGCGCCTCCCGGAGCTTGTCGATCCGGAGGTTGAACGCCCCCTCGAACACGATGATGGCGACGCTGACGCCGACGATAGCCGACACCGCGTTGCCGAAGGCGTCGGGGTCGAACAGGCCGAGCACCTCGGGGCCGGCGACGATGCCGGCCGTGATGAGGAAGATGACGCTGGGCACGCGGTAGCGCGCGGCGAGCATCTGCGAGACGACGCCCAGGCCGATGATCAGCGCGGTGATGGCGAGGAAGTTCGGCCCGCTGTCGGGACTCGCCGAGAGGATCGCCATCATGAGGGATCACCGTCCGGGGGCAGCGTAGCAGCGCCGACTCCGTCCGTCGCGTGCGGGCTCGGCCGGGTCATCGGGCGATACAACGAACGACCGAGGGAAAAGCCCACCCATTTCGGCGGGCGTTTCCGGTCAATCCGCCGGTTCCGGCGTCCGCCCGGTCGCCGTCCCGTCGTCGCCGTACATCTCCTCGACGAGGTGGTCGTAGCGCTCGCGGATCGGCCCGCGCTTTTTCTTCATCGAGGGGGTGAGCAGGTCGTTGTCCTCGGTGAACTCCTCGGGGACGAGCCGGAACCGCTTGATGCGCTCGTGAGGCTCGAACCGCTCGTTGACCGCCTCCACCTCGCGTTCGATCACCTCGCGGACGGCCTCGTGGTCGCACATCGCCTCCGGGGAGTCCGGCACGTCGACGCCCTCCCGCTCGGCGGCGGCGCGCAGCGCATCGAAGTTCGGGACGACCAGGGCCCCGATGAACTTCTCGCCGTCGCCGGTCACCATCACCTGCTCTATCACGTCGCTGGCGGCGAAGGCGTCCTCGATGGGCGTGGGCGCGACGTTTTTCCCCGTCGAGAGCACGACGATCTGTTTGGCCCGCTCGCGGAAGACGAGGTAGCCGTCGGGGCGGCGCTGGACGATGTCGCCGGTGCGGAACCACGGGTCGCCGCCGTCCTCGGCCTCGACGAACGCCGCGTCGGTCTCCTCGGGCTTGTTCCAGTACCCCTCGGTCACGTTCGGCCCCCGCACGAGCAACTCGCCCACGTCGCCGAGCGTGTCGGTGAACTCCGACTCCGGGACGACCGACTTGTCCAGCCGTACCTCGGCCCCGGGGAGCGGCGGGCCGATGGTGCCTATCTTCGGCTCCTCGATGGGGTTCGTCGAGACGACGGGTGCCGCCTCGGTGAGCCCGTACCCCTCGTAGATCGGCAGCCCCATCCCGTGGTAGAGGGTACAGAGCTCCTCGGAGAGCGTCCCGCCGCCGCTGGAGAGCCACCGGATGTTGCCGCCCAGCGCCGCCTTCACGTCGCTGAACACGAGCTTGTCGGCCAGCCACAGCTTCGCCCGGAGGCCGTAGCCGGGCTTGTCGGCGCGGTAGTACGCCCGGCTCACCTCGGTCGCCCACTCGAAGATCCGCTCCTTGAAGTCCGACTCGCTGGCCTGCTCGCGGATCGCGTCGTATATCTTCTCGTACACCCGCGGGACGCTGGTCGCCCCGTCGGGTCGGACCGTCTTGAAGTCCTCCTTCAGCGTGTCGGGGCTCTCGGCGTAGGCCACACAACCGCCGCTGGAGAAGGGGTAGAAGTGGCCGGTCGTCCGCTCGAAGATGTGGGCGAGCGGGAGGTACGAAACCGTGGTCGTCTCCTCGTCCATGACCGCCATGTCGCTCGGCTTGTCGGGTCGGGGGCCGTAGCGCTTGCGGAGCTGGTTGACGTTCGCTCGGAGGTTCCGGTGGCTGAGCTTCGTCCCCTTGGGCTGGCCGGTCGTCCCGCTCGTGTACACCAGGCTCGCCAGGTCGTCGGGCTCCACGGCGTCGATCCACGACGCGTAGTCGTCCTCGTCGAACCGCTCGGCCCCCTGCTCGTACACCTCGTCCAGCGTGTACACGCCCTCCTCGTCGGCGTGCTCCGGGCCGACGTCGTCGAGCACGATGGCGAAACGCAGGTCGAGCGCGTCGCTGACCGACAGCACCCGCTCCAGCAGTTCCTCGTTCTCGACGACGACGCCGGTCGCGCCGGGGTCGTCGAGCAGGTAGCGCACCTGGGCGGGCGAGGAGCTCTTGTACACCGTCGTCACGACTGCGCCGGCCGAGAGCAACGCGTAGTCACACTGCGCCCACTCCATCCGTGTGTCGGCGAACATACCGACGCGATCGCCGGGGTCGACGCCCAGCGCCCGGAACCCCGCCGACAGCCGCGCGACGATCCCCCGCATCTCGTCGTAGGTCAGCGTCGCGTACTCGCCGTCGGGGGCGGGGTCGACCGCCGTCCCGGTGAGCGCGCGGTCGTAGATACCGCCCTTGTACCGCTGGGCCGGGCGCGACCCGTGTCGTTCGACGGCGTCCTCGAACGCCCGGGGGAGCGGCGTCTCTCCGATCACCTCGTCCGTGTACTCGCGTTCGGCGTCCTGCCAGGCCATGGTCGACGTATCAGTCAACCTACCACATTATAAATTGTTTTATTGTTTCTTGACAGGAGAGCGGAGAAACCGACGCGTGACGGGCTATCCGCCGTAGATCGACTCTATCTCGTCGGCGAACCGGTCGAGGATGTTCCGGCGTTTCTTCTTCATCGTCGGCGTGAGCAGGTCGTTGTCCTCGGAGAACTCCTCGGGGACGAGGCGGAACTGCTTGATCCGCTCGTGGGACTCGAACCGCTCGTTGATCCGGTCGACCTCCGCCTGGACGAACTCGTGGACCCGGTCGTCCCGACAGAGGGCGGCGCGCTCCTCGGGCAGGTCGATCCCCTCCCCGTCGGCCCACGCCCGCACCCGCTCGACGTTCGGCACCAGCAGGGCGCTGACGAACTTCTCGCCGTCCCCCATCACCAGACACTGCTCGACCACGTCGCTGGAGGCGAAGGCGTCCTCGATGGGGGCCGGCGCGACGTTTTTCCCCGTCGAGAGGACGAGCAGTTGCTTGGCCCGCTCGCGGAAGACGAGGTAGTCGTCGTGGCGGCGCTGGATGATGTCGCCGGTGCGGAACCACGGGTCGCCGCCGTCGTCAGCCTCGACGAACGCCGCGTCGGTCTCCTCGGGCTTGTTCCAGTATCCCTCGGTCACGTTCGGTCCCCGGACGAACAGTTCGCCGACCTCCCCCTCGGCGTCGGCGAACTGCTCCGCGGAGACGACCGAGTCGTCGATCCGCACGTCCACGTCCGGCAGGGGCGGCCCGATGGTGCCGACCTCCGGCGCGTCCGGCGGGTTGACGGCGACGACCGGCGACGTCTCGGTGAGCCCGTACCCCTCGTAGATCGGCAGCCCCATCCCGTGGTACAGCGCACAGAGGTCCGGCGAGAGGCTCCCGCCGCCGCTGATGAGGAACTCGATCTCGCCGCCGAGCGCGTCCTTCACCTGGTCGAACACGAGGCGGTCGGCGACGGCCTTCCGCGCCCGGAGGCCGACGCCGGGGCTGTCGCTTTCGTGGTACTCGCGGCCCACGTCGGTCGCCCACTCGAAGATCCGCTCCTTGAGGTCCGACTCGCTGGCCTGCTCGCGGATCGCGTCGTATATCTTCTCGTACACCCGCGGCACGCTCGTCGCCGACGTCGGTTCGACGGCCCGGAAGTCCTCGCGGAGCGTGTCGGGGCTCTCGGCGTAGGCCACGCAGGCCCCGCTGGCGAACATGACGAAGTGGCCCGCGGTCCGCTCGAACACGTGCGCCAGCGGCAGGAAGGAGACGGTCCGGGTCTCCTCGTCGATGGTCCCGCCGCCGGCCTCGCGGTCCGGCCGCGGCGCGTACCGCCTGCGGATCCCGTTGACGTTCGACCGGAAGTTCCGGTGGGTGAGCTTCACCCCCTTCGGCTGGCCGGTGGTGCCGGAGGTGTAGATCAGGCTCGCCAGGTCCTCGGGGTCGCGGGCGTCGACCCACGACTCGTACTCGTCGGGGTCGTACGCCGTCGCGCCGCGCTCGTGGACCTCCGCGAGGGTGTACACGTCGTCGCGGTCGCTGTCGACGGCGTCCATCGTCACGACAAAGGAGAGGTCCAGATCGTCCTCGACGGCCAGCACGGAGTCGAGCTGGTCGCGCCCCTCGACGACGACCGCGTCGGCGTCCGGGTCGTCGAGCAGGTAGCGCACCTGCGACCGCGACGACCCGCGGTACACCGTCGTCACGGCCGCGCCGGCGGCGAGCAGGGCGAAGTCACACTGCGCCCACTCCATCCGGGTGGCGGCGTAGATGCCGACGCGGTCGCCCCCGGCGACGCCGAGGTCGCGAAACCCCGTCGCCAGGTTCCGCACGATGGAGCGCATGTCGGCGTACGACAGCGTCCGGAACTCCCCCGCCGGAGCCGCCGTGAGGACGGAGCCGACGAGCGAGCGGTCGTACACCCCGCCCTTGTACCGCTGGGCCGGGCGCTGCCGGTGCCGCTCCGCGGCGTCCTCGAACATCCGCGGCAGCGTCGTGTCCCCGATTACCTCGTCGGTGTACTCGCGTTCCGCGTCCCGCCAATGCATACGAACCGAAAGGGAGCCCGCGGAGGATAAATCATGATGGAACCGCGGGGGAGTGTGCTGGCGTTTACTCGGCCGGCGCTGGGCGGCGGAGCAGGCGGTCCGGCCGCCGGCGGAGCGCCGTCACGCGCCGTCCTCGCGGTCCAGGTACGCCAGCACGCCGCGGACGTTCATCGCCGTCTCGCCGCGGGCCTTCCGCTCGCCCCACACGCGGTCCATCGACGTGTGCTCGACGAAGTGGTCGACCACCGCCCCGTCGTCGTCCAGTTCCGCGCGCTTCCGCTCGACGGCCCCGACCCAGTCGGTGAGCACGTCGGTGTACTCGGTGAGCAGGCCGTCGGCCTCGACGGGGCCGAAGTGGGCAAAGAGCAGCGTCTCCGGCTCCATCGCCACCAGCATCTCGGCGTCGGCCAGCGCCGCCTCCAGGTCGAACTGCGGCGGCGGCGTCGTCTCCCGCACCTCGTCGATGGAGGGCACCCAGATGCCCGCCGCGTCGGCGGTGAAGACCGCGTCGTTCGCGGGGTCCTCGAACACGACCTGGTGGGGGGCGTGGCCCGGCGCGTGGTGGGCGACCAGCGCGTGCTCGCCGAGGTCGATCGCGTCGCCGTCGGTGATCTCGGTGATCCGGTCCTCCGGCACCGGGTCGGGCTCCGTGTAGAACTCGATCTGGTCGCCGACCGCCCGTTTCGTCCCCTCCCACAGCCGCGAGGGGTCCGCGAGGTGGCGCGCGCCGCGCTCGTGGACGTACACCTCCGCGTTCGGGCAGGCGTCCGCGAGGAAGCCCGCACCGCCGGCGTGGTCGAGGTGGACGTGCGTGACCGCGATCACCGCCAGTTCCTCGGGGGCGACGCCGGCCTCCTCCAGGGCCGCCAGCACGCGCTCGTAGTTCGTCCCGATCCCGGTGTCGACTATCGCCGGCCGCTCGTCGTCGACCACGTACACCGACCCGTACTCCGCGGTGTCGTACATCCCGGTGTCGACGTAGTACAGGTCCGTACAGTCGCCCGCGGTCACCCGCCGAACGTCTCCCGCTTCCATGGGTCAAGCCCCGCCCCCGGACGGCAAAAAACCTCGTGCCGCGGGGGCCGGTCCCGTTACCGCCGACGGCGGCGCAGGCCGAGCGCGCCGACCAGCCCCGCGACCGCCGCGGCGACGCCGAAACCGGGCTGGCCGCCGCCGTCGCTGTCGCCGTCCGTCCCACCGGAGTCGCCCGAACCGTCGGCCGTCGTCGTCTCGTCGCCGGCCATCGTCGTGCCGTCGTCCGTTGTCGCCCCGCCGTCCGTCGTCGTGCTGTCGGCCGTGGTTGCCCCGCCGGCCGTCGTCGCGTCCGACGTCGTCGTGTCGGAAGTCCCGCTGTCCGCGGTCGTTCCGGGGGTCGTCGTCTCCGACCCGACCTGTACGTCGCCCGTCATCGAGCCGTGGATCCGACAGCGGTACGACGCGACGGCCTCGGTCGCGGTGAACGTTACCGAGCGCGTCGCTCCCTCCTCGCCGACCGACTCCGTGTTCGCGACCGCGTCGCCGCTGGCGTCCTCGACGTAGAGGTTGTGGCTGACGCCGTCGGCGTTCTCCCAGACGATCTCGTACTCGACGCCCGGCTCCAGTTGCAGCGTCGGGTTCTCCTCGCCCGCGATGGACTCGGGCGCGACCCCCTGCCACCCGGAGAGGTCGCTCTCCAGCCTGATCGTCTCGGCCTGCGCGTCGCGGGACGACGGGCGGGCGGCGGCCGTCGCCGGGAGCGCGAGCGCCGCCGCCGTCGCCGCCAGTACGCCGCGTCGGGACGCCGCGATGGTGTCGGTCATCGTCCCTACTGGGGGCCGCCCGCGCATAAGCGTGGGGTGGTCCCGCGGCGGCCGCGCGGCCGTCGACCGTGACGGCGTCCCACAGTTCCGACACGGTTTTGCCACGGCGTCGAGAATCCACGGGCAAGAATGCTCGACCGGACGTACCTGCGCGAGAACCCCGACGAGGTCCGGACGGCGGTCGACCGGAAGGGGGTCGACGGCGTCGACGTCGACGGGATACTCGCCCTCGACGAGGAGTGGCGCGAACTGAAGGCCCGCGGCGACGACCTGCGCCACGAGCGCAACGAGGTGTCGAGCCGCATCGGGGAGCTGAAACAGGAAGGCAAGGAGGAGAAAGCCCAGGAGGCTATCGAGCGCTCGGGGGAGCTCAAGGCCGAACTCGAGGAGGTCGAGGAGCGGGCCGACGAACTGGCCGACGAACTCGACGAGCGCCTGCTCGAACTCCCGAACGTCCCCCACGAGAGCGTCCCCGTCGGCGAGGACGAGAGCGACAACGTCGAGCGCTACCGTGAGGGGTTCGACGACCTGCGGGACCTGCCCGA
This sequence comes from Halostella litorea, assembly GCF_004785955.1. Taxonomy (NCBI): domain Archaea; kingdom Methanobacteriati; phylum Methanobacteriota; class Halobacteria; order Halobacteriales; family Natronoarchaeaceae; genus Halostella; species Halostella litorea. The sequence goes on from NZ_SJER01000001.1 coordinate 889,575, forward strand.
CGAGGTCGTTCCCCACTACGACCTCGGCGAGGAACTGGACGTGCTCGACTTCGAGCGCGGCGCGAAGGTGACCGGCGGCGGCTTCCAGTTCGTCAAGGGGGCGGGCGCGCGGCTCGAACACGCGCTGGTCCAGTTCATGCTGGACGTCCACCGCGAGCAGGGGTACGAGGACGTGCTCCCGCCGATCCCCGTCAACAGCGAGTCGATGCGCGGCACCGGCCAGCTCCCCAAGTTCGCCGAGGACGCCTACCGCGTCGGCGCGCGCCAGGACGACGAGTACGGCGACGACGACCTCTGGCTCCTGCCGACCGCGGAGGTGCCGGTGACGAACATGTACCGCGACGAGATCCTGCTGGACGACGACCTCCCCGTCAAACACCAGGCGTTCTCGCCGAACTTCCGCCGGGAGGCGGGCGAGCACGGCACCGAGACGCGGGGGTACGTCCGCGTCCACCAGTTCCACAAGGTCGAACTCGTCAACTTCGTCCGCCCCGAGGAGAGCTACGACCGCCTCGAAGGGCTGCTGGGCGAGGCCGAGGAGATCCTCGACCGCCTCGGCCTCCCCTACCGCGTGCTGGACATGTGCACCGGCGATATGGGCTTCACCCAGGCCAAGAAGTACGACATCGAGGTGTGGGCCCCCGGCGACGACATGGCGGACGGCCCCGCGGAGGGCGGCCGCTGGCTGGAAGTCTCCAGCGTCTCGAACTTCGAGGACTTCCAGGCGCGCCGGGCCGGCCTCCGCTACCGGCCGGAGCGCCACGAGAGCGCCGAGTACCTCCACACGCTCAACGGGTCGGGGCTGGCCGTCCCGCGCGTGATGGTCGCGGTCATGGAGTACTACCAGAACGAGGACGGCACCGTCACCGTCCCCGAGGCGCTCCGCCCGTACATGGGCGGGCAGGAGGTCATCGAGGGCGGCGACCCGGTCGGCGAGAGCGCGCTCGGCGCCGGCGAGCGGGAGTAAGCCCGCAGACACCCGACGATCCGTCGGTCAGTGTCCGTCTGCGGACCCGCCCGGCACGGGGACCGTGATCGTCCGGTCGCTCGCGAACAACACGAAGAGCGCGAACAGCCCGAACAGCGCCGGTTCGTCCGCGGGGACGCCGAGGACCCCGAGCGATCCGAGCACGCCCAGCTTTCGTACAGCTATTTCCCGCATAGTAGTTAGTTGAACGCCCGGATCGAAAAACGTTCCGTCGGTTCGCGCGTTCCGACGCCGGGGAGCGTCACCGCGTGAACGTCTCCAGCCGCTCGATCCGGCCGTCCGCGCCCAGTTCGTGGACGTCGACGAACCGGAACAGCGTCGCGCCGTCGGCGTCGAGCAGGCGGCCCCGGGCGGCGACCTCGTCGCCCGCGGCGAACACCGTCCGCAGTTCGTGGGTCGTGTCGGTCATCGGCCGGTCGTCGCGCATGAACGCGACGAACGCCTCGCGGCCCTCGAACGTCCGGTCCGGCCGGTGCTGAACGAACGCCGGCGCGAGCAGCGATTCGAACTCCCCGTAGTCGCCCGCGTCGAGCGCGGCGTAGTACGCCCGGACGGTCGCCTCGGCGTCTGGCATGCCCGACGTTGGGGCGGCGGCGGTGGAAAACCCGTCGGTCGCCGCGACGCGGCCCCACCGAAGACGGTTTGTCCCGCATGGGCGAACCCCCGGCGTGCTCAGCCTCAACCAGAAGGCCGTCGTGCTGACGACGCTGTTCGGACTCAACGTCGTGTCGTACCTGTTCGGCGGAGTCCTCGCCCTGTTGCTGGTCACCCTGCCCTCGCTCGGCGTCGCCGTCGGCGTCCTGCGGCGGTGATCGGAAACGCGGTAGCGCGCCAGCGACGCTCCGAGCGCTTTTTCCGGGGTAGCCGCGTAGCCCGGGGCGTGGACCTGCACGTGCTGTACGAGGGGGACGACGACCCCGACAAGTGCACCGCCCGGAAGCTCGCGCGGTTCGACCTCGCCGACCTCCACCGGTCGACGGGGGCGACGCCGTACGGCGTCGTGTTGAACCCCCACGCCGAGCGGGCGCTGTCGCCGGCCGACGCCGACGCCGGGCGGCTGGTCGCGCTGGACTGCTCGTGGGAGACGGCCGGCGAGGCGCGGTTCGACCTGCCGGGCGAGCACCGGGCGCTCCCCTTCCTCGTCGCCGCCAACCCCGTCAACTACGGGAAGCCGTTCCGGCTGACGACCGTCGAGGCGCTGGCCGCCGCGCTTTCGATCCTCGGGGAGCGCGACCACGCCGAGCGGATCCTCGCGAAGTTCACCTGGGGCGAGACGTTCCTCGAACTGAACGCCGAACCGCTCGCCCGGTACGCCGACTGCGAGGACTCCGCGGACGTGGTCGCCGTTCAGGACGAGTATCTGGCCGATGAGTAGCGAACGCACTCGGAAACCCTTTTATCCGGTCGCTGGCAACGGGCGGGTATGGCTACGTTCGAGAAAGCGGAGAGTCGAATCCTCGACAAGATGATCTGCATGCGCTGTAACGCCCGCAACCCCAAGCGGACCGACAAGTGCCGGAAGTGCGGCTACGGGAAGCTCCGCCCGAAGGCAAAGGAGTCCCGCAGCGCCTGATCCGGCGGCTTTCTCCGTTTTCCCCGCCCGCCAGCGGCGCTACTCGTCGGGGTACTTCGGCTCGCGTTGCTCGGCCCGCGAGAGCGCCGTCTCGATCACGTCCCGCACGTCGCCGTGGAACACGCCGCCGTGGCCGGCGTACATGTGCTCGACGCCGTCGGGCAACCGGTCCAGAATCCGCTCGATGCTGTCGATGAGTTCCTCGCGGGACTGGCCGGCGTAGTCGGTCCGGCCGAAGCTCCCGTAGTCGAACGCGCCGTCGTCGTGGACCACTACGTCGCCGCTGAAAATGCTCTCAGGGCCGACAAGGGAGACGTGGTCGTCGGCGTGGCCGGGGGTGTACACGACCTCCGTCCGCTCGTCGCCGACGGTCACCGCGTCGCCGTCCTCGACCGCCCGCGTCCGGCGTGGGTGGTCGCCGTACGCGACCACTTCGGGGTCGAACGCCTCGACCACCGCGTCCAGTTCCGAGACGTGGTCGCCGTGCTGGTGGGTGAGCACGACCGCGTCCACGTCGTCGGTCTCCTCGCGTATCCGGTCGACGACGCCCGGCATCGCGCCCGCGTCGACGAGCGTCGTGCGCTCGCCGAGCGCGAGGTACGCGTTGCAGGTGAACGTGTCCGCCTCGGCGGTGACGTTGACGACTTCCATGGGCGGCAGTGGGGGAGCGAACGGCAAAACGGTGCGGGATCGGGCGGTAGTACCACCGGGGTGACTCCCTGCGGGGAATTTTTTAGGCACAAGCGGTTAGTTGAACACGTAGCATGGGTTTCGGGAGCTACGACGAATCGGAGCAGGAGAACCAGAACATCGAGGCCGACATCGACGACGAGGACGGGGTATCGACCGGAACCAACGACCACGACGGCGACGTGGAGTACGAGATCGGCGCGTCGAGCGACGAACTGATCGACCGCCTCAAGGACATCAAGGAGCGCGACGCGAGCTGATGAAGGAGGGGACGCGGGCGCTCGGCGTCGCCGAGTCGTACCGAGGGGACCGGAGCACGCTGGCCGGCGCGGTGGTCCGGGCGTCCCGCGTCGTCGACGGACTCGCCTTTTCTTCGTGCACCGTGGGCGGGAGCGACGCGACCGCCGGGATAGTCGACCTCTGGGAGCGACTGGACCGCGAGGACGTCCGCTACGTGCTGGTCGCCGGCGTCGCGCTCGCGTGGTACAACGTCGTCGACCTGAAGCGCCTCCAAGAGGCGACCGGCCGCCCGGTGCTTTCGGTCACGTTCGAGGACAGCGAGGGGCTCGAACCGTCGCTCCGCGACGAGTTCGACGGCGCGGCGCTGGACCGCCGGCTGGCGGCCTACGAGGCGCTGCCGCCGCGCCGGCGCGTCGACGTCGGCGACGGGGCGGTGTTCGCCCGGAGCGTCGGGCTGGACGGCGACGAGGCCGCCCGCGTCGTCCGCGCATTCACGCCGGCGGGCGGCCGCCCCGAACCGCTCCGCGTGGCGCGGCTGGCGGCGCGGGCGGGCGACGAGTACGTCGAGTGACGGGCGCGTCCCGTCTCACCCCGGCGAGGCGGCGAAGAACGTCCCGTACAGCGTCACCGCGAGCAGGAACGTCCCGACCGCGAGGAGAACGGCCCCGCCGAGTCTGAACGTCCACGCCCGTTGCTCGCGCAGGTCCTCGTAGTGCTCGGGATCCTCGGAGGGCGGTTTCCAGCTCACGGACTCCGCGTACCGCTCCTGGAGGGCCAGCGCCGTCTCCACGCGAAACGCGAGCGCGTATCCGAGGCCGAGGAGGGCCAGCGCGAACGCGCCCAGTCCGACGGATACGGTCGACACAGGTCGGCCGGAGGTAACCGTGCGAGCGACTTGAATGGCCGTGGTCGAAACGAGGGCGGGGGACGGAGGCCGCAAACCCGGACGCTTTTGGTCGCGCCACGCCACCGGCCACGAAGAGGACCCGAATCACACCGATGAGTTCAGAGAACTTCAGCGTCACCGACTGCGAGCGCTGCCCCGCACTCTGTGCGTCCCGGAGCCGGATCGTCAACGGGACCGGCCCGGCCGACGCCGACGTGCTGTTCGTCGGCGAAGCGCCCGGCGCGAACGAAGACGAGCGGGGGGAGCCGTTCGTCGGCCGCAGCGGCGACGTGCTCGACGAGGCGCTGCTGGAAGCCGGCCTCGACCGCGAGACGGTCCGGATCACCAACTGCGTCCGGTGCCGGCCGCCGGACAACCGCGACCCGACGGGCGAGGAGCTGTCGAACTGCCGCGAGTACCTGGAGGCGGAGATAGCCGCCGTCGACCCCGCCGTCGTCGTCACGCTGGGGAAGGTGCCAAGCGAGCACATGCTCGGCCGCGACGTGGCGGTGACGAAGGAGGCGGGCGACCTGACGGACGTGCGGATCGCCGGGGAGCCGCGGCGCGTGCTGGTCTCGGTCCACCCCGCGGCGACGCTGTACGACCGGAGCCAGCGGGGCACGTTCGACGAGACGCTGGCGGCCGCCGCCGACCTCGCCGGCGTCGAAACCGGCGGGGGCGGCCAGTCCCGCCTCGGCGAGTTCTGAGGGGCGACGAGTCCCGGCCGCCGAGCGCGGGATATATCGCCGCGCGGTCCCTAGCCGCCGATAGATGCCACCCGAGTCCCTGTACGACGCGGTGCTGTTCGACAACGACGGCGTGATAGTCGAGCGGACGACCCCGGCGACGATGACGCCCGCGATCCGGGCGGCGTTCCGGGACGTGGGCGTCGACGACCCCGACCCCGAACACGTCGAGTACTTCCTCCGCGGGCGGATGGACGAGATGGCGGCCATCTGCCGGGAGTACGGCGTCGACCACGAGGCGTTCTGGGAGCGCCGCGAGCGCCGCGTCCTCGACGCACAGCGGCGGGTCATCGAGAGCGGCGAGAAGGCGCTGTACGACGACGTGGCGGTCGTCGACGACATCGGCGCGGACTGCGCCATCGTCAGCAACAACCAGGACGAGACGGTCGAGTTCGTCGTCGACCACCACGGGCTGGCCGACCGGTTCGACCCGGCGATCGGCCGCGAGATGTCGGTCGCGGGCGTCCGCCGGAAGAAGCCCGAACCGGACCTGATCGAGGACGCGCTGGCCGCGCTCGGGGCCGAGACGGCGCTGTACGTCGGCGACAGCGCGACCGACGTGGCGGCGGCCCACGCCGCTGGGATCGACTCCGTGTACGTCGACCGCCCGCACCACGACCCGGAGGCGCTGGACCGGGAGCCGACCCACACGGTCGCCGACCTGACGGAACTCCGGGAGCTGGTGTAAGGGAAAGCGACTTGCCCCGCCTCCGCCTACGTCGGAGCATGAGCCAGCAGACGCAGGCGGCGACCCAGGCGACGGCGTCGGTCGTCGTCGTCGACTACGGCCTCGGGAACCTCCGGAGCGTGACCCGGGGGCTGGAGCGCGCCGGGGCCGACGTGACGCTGACCGACGACCCGGAGACGTTCCCCGAGGCGGACGGGATCGTGTTGCCCGGCGTCGGCGCGTTCCGCGAGGGCATGGAGAACGCCGGGCCGTACCGCGAGCCGCTGGTCGCCGCCGCCGAGCGCGGCCAGCCCGTCTTCGGCATCTGCCTCGGGATGCAGATGCTGCTGACCAGCAGCGAGGAGGCCGAGCGCGCCGGCCAGGGCGACGTGCGCGGCCTCGACCTCGTCCCCGGCACGAACGTCCGGTTCCGCGGGGACCGCAAGGTGCCCCACATGGGCTGGAACGAGCTCTCGGTCGAGCGGGACCACCCGCTCGTCGACGGCGTCGACGGGGAACACGCCTACTTCGTCCACTCCTACTACGCCGAGCCCGACGACCCCGACGCGGTCGTCACGACGACGGACTACGGGACCGCGTTCCCGAGCATCGTCGCCAACGAGGCCGGCAACGTGTTCGGCACGCAGTTCCACCCCGAGAAGAGCGGCGAGACGGGGCTGACTATCCTGCGGAACTTCGTCGGCATCTGCGCCGACGCGTAGCCCGTCGACGGTCGCGGTTTTGTCCGTGCGGCCCGTACGGCACCCATGCGCAGCACAACCAAGTGGGCGCTGGCGGCGGCCGGCGGCCTCGCGGCGGCGTGGGTCGGCCGGAGCCTGTACCGCGCGAAGACGACCGAGCGCGTGCGCTACGCGACCGTCCGGACGGTCGGCGGCGTCGAGATACGGCGCTACCCGCGTACGGTCCTCGCGGAGACGACCGCGGAGAGCGAGCGGGCGGCGTTCCGGCGGCTCTTCCGGTACATCACGGGCGAGAACCGGCGCGGGGACGAGGTCGCGATGACCGCGCCGGTGCGGACGGAGGGGACGGAGATAGCGATGACCGCGCCCGTCCGCTCGTCCGAGGCCGGCGGCGAGGTGACGATGGCGTTCTACCTCCCCGCGGAGTACACGCCGGACACGGCACCGGAGCCGACGGACTCCGAGGTGTCGCTGGTCGTCGAGGACACCCGGAAGCTCGCCGTCAAGCGCTTCTCGTGGACCGCCACGGCCGAGCGCGTCCGGCGGCACGAGCGCGACCTGCTCGACGCGGTCGCGGCCCACGAACTGCAACCGCAGGGCGAGCCGTTCCTCATGCGGTACGACGCCCCTGGGACGCCGTCGGTCCTCCGGACGAACGAGGTTGCGGTGGAGATAGCGTAGCCCGACGTTTCCACGCGGCCAGCGCGAGCGCGCGGCGCGCCTCCGCGCCGCGGCGAGCGTCCGGGGAAGGGCAGGCGCTCGAAGCGTGTCGCGGCGACCACCGCGACTCGCGCAGACTAGCGGGCCTTAGCGAGAATCGCGCAGCGATTCTGGCGGCGTCTTCGCGAACGAAGTGAGCGAAGGCCCGGAGGACGCGGAGCGTCCTCCGGTGGACATGAAAAGGGCGAGCGCGACTGCCAAGGAGCGCCGAGGGCTTTCCCTAGATGAATTCGCGGACTTCCGAGTACCACATGTCGTGGTGCTCGACCGCGCCGATCCGCTCGGCGATGGCGACGGCGAGCGTGTGCCAGCACAGCTCGGTCGGGTCCTCCGGGTCGAGGTTGTACTCGCTGTCCTTGCAGGTGCAGCCGCCGTTCTCGACGACGTACTCCTCGCGGTGGCCGACGACGACCGTGAAGTCGCGGTACTCCTTCACCCGGCCCTCCGAGACCGCCTCGATGGCGCGGACGCCGCGGTCGCCGTGGACCGCGGTGATGCGGCTGACGGCGTCGGGCGTCAGTTCGCCGGCGTCGGCCAGCGCGGCCTGCCACTCCTCGACGCGGGTCACCCTCGCCACCCCGGGCCGCGGCCGCCGTCGGTCCCGATCACTGCACCGGAGTAGGGAGCCCCCCGACAAAACAGGTTCGGTGTCGCGGGTCGGGTGCCGGGGTGTGGACCGCAAACGCAGCAGCGGGACCGACGAATACGACGATCTCGAAAGCCCCCGCGCGCTCGCCGCCTGCGACTCGCTGTGCGCGCTCGCTTCGCTCGCGTGCTTGCGTCGTCTCGGCTGGCGAGCGCGCGGCCCCTTTCAGTCCCGCCCGGGCGCGTTGGTCGAGGGAGCGTCGAGGCGGTGGTCGACCAGCGATACGTGGGACCGGCTGGCCGGTCGCGCGCCGCGAGCGTCGGCCGGCGTCCCAACGGCCGATCCGCATGGCTTACGGCGGCGGCGCGGCGAGGGTTGGTATGCACGTCCGGGAAGGCGGTGTCGAGGTCGAGGTCCCCGAGCAGGAGAGCGAGGGCATCGACGACGCGGTGTTTTTCAACCCGGTACAGGAGCTGAACAGGGACCTCACCGTCGCCGTCCTGCGGGCGTACGGCGAGCGCGAGCCGCGGGCCGACTCGTACCTCGACGCGATGGCGGCCAGCGGCATCCGGGGGGTCCGGGCGGCCGCGGAGGGGTGGGACGCGACGCTATGTGACGTCGACGCCGACGCCGTCGCGCTGTGCGAGCGCAACCTCGCCGCGAACGACCTCGACGGCGAGGCGGTCCGGCGCGACGCGAACGCGCTCATGCACGAGGAGCTGTTCGACGTGGTCGACATCGACCCGTTCGGGACGCCGATCCCCTTCGCCGACGCCGCCTTCGCCAACGCGCGGAACCTGGTCTGCGTGACCGCGACCGACACCGCGCCGCTCTGTGGCGCGCACTTCGACAGCGGCGTCCGCAAGTACGGCGCGGTGCCGCGAAACACCGACTACCACGGCGAGATGGGGCTGCGCGTGCTCGTCTCGGCGCTCGCCCGGACCGCCGCGCGGTACGACGTGGGTGTCAGGCCGCTGCTGTCGCACGCGACGAACCACTACGCCCGGACGTACCTCGAACTGGAGCACCGCGCGACCGACGCCAACGCCGCGGTCGACGAACTCGGCCACGTCTACCACTGCGAGGACTGCCTCTACCGCGAGACGGAGCGCGGGCTGATCGCGGACCCGCTCGACGACTGTCCGCACTGCGGGAGCACCCGCGTCACGACGGCCGGGCCGATCTGGCTCGGCTCCCTGCGGGACCGCGAGTTCGTCGGCGACGTCCGCGACGCGGTGAGCGACGACATGGGCACCGCCGGGCGGGCGCGCGACCTGCTCGACACGCTGGCGGGCGAACTCGACGAGCCGACCCACTACGACCAGCACCGCCTCTGCAAGCAGTGGAGCCGCCCCGCCGCGGGGATGGACGCCTTCCTCGACCGACTGCGCGAGGCGGGGTACGACGCCTCGCGGGCCCACTACGGCGGGACGACGTTCAAGACCGACGCCGACGTGGCGGCGATCCGCGAGGCGACCGAACACGAGTAGCGGCCGCCCCGCGGGAGCGCGAGCGATTAGTGTCCGGAGGACGAACGGTCGCGGGTGCACCAGCGAGTCAGGGAGACCGTCGCGTTCGGCGGTCGCGTCGTCTCGGTCGTACAGGACCGACAGGTCACGTTTCTGGCGGCCGCCGTCGCGTACTACGCGTTCGTCTCGGCCGTGCCGCTCCTGTTGCTCGCGCTGGTCGTCGCGAGCGTCCTCGGCGGGGACGCGCTCGCCGAGCGGGTCGTCGACGCCGCCGGGCAGGTGCTCACGCCGGCGGGCGCGGACCTGGTCCGGGGGGCGCTGACGGCGGAGGCCGGGCGCGGCGGCGCGACGGTCGTCGGCCTCGTCGGCCTGCTGTGGGGCGGCCTGAAGGTGTTCCGCGGCCTCGACCGGGCGTTCTCGCAGGTGTTCGGCACGACCGGCGAGGGGTCGCTGCTCACCGAGGTCCGGGACGGGGCGGTCGTCCTGTTTGCCGTCGGCGCGGGCAGCGCCGCGGTCGCGGGCGTCGCCGCGGCGGTCGCCGTGCTCCACGGGCCGCTCGTGGGCGAACTGGCGTCGCTCGTCGGCTTCGTCGCGCTCGTCGTCGCCTTCCTCCCGCTGTACTACGTGTTCCCCAACGTCCCGCTGTCGCTCCGCGAGGCCGTTCCCGGCGCGGTCGTCGCGGCGACAGGGTGGACGGTGCTCGGCACCGCGTTTCGCCTGTACGCCGCCAACGCCGACACATACGCCGCCTACGGCGTGCTCGGCGGCGTCCTCCTGCTTGTGACGTGGCTGTACGTCGGCGCGGTCCTGCTCGTGCTCGGCGCGGTCGTCAACGCCGTCCTGACCGGCTACGCGGACCGCGCGGACCGGCAAGTACAACACCGGGGCGGTAGACAGTTACGGACGACCCGACCGATGATCGAGGAGGACGACACGGCCGCGACCGGTGCCCAGTCGGCTGACGACCCCGTCGGGGCGCCCGGCGCGGGCGACGGCGGAGCGGACGACGACACGGACGACCTCGAGGCGGAGGTCGAACGGCTCCGGGAGGAGCTGGCGGCGTTCGAGGACGACGTCGAGGACCGCACCGTCCACCGCGAGGAGATAGAGAGCGACCTGAAGCGGTACGTCCGCAGGCGGGTCCGCCGCGGCCACGCCCGCGGCTGGGGCCCCTACCTCGTGTTGCTGTACGGCACCGCGATGACCATCGGCGCGTTCTACCTGCTCTCGGGCGGGTGGGCGATCCTCGCCATGCTCGTCGTCTGGCTGTCGACGCTGGGCCTCTACGTTCTGATGGTGCTCGTCGGGGCGGGCCTCTCGGTGCTCGGCCTGCCCGGCCGCCTGCGGAACGCGGTGGGCGACTGGCGGTCATGAGCCGTGGCGGCGCGGCCGTCGACGCCCTCCGCGACCTGATCCCGGAGAGCGTCGCGGCCGCGTTCGCCCTGCTCACGCAACTGGGCGACGTGTGGCTGTACGTCCTCGTGCTCACGCTGCTGTACTGGTACGGGAACCGCGAGCGCGCCGCCCGCGTCATCGGCGTCGCGTTCGGCGCTATCGCGCTGACGTACGCGCTCAAGTACGCCTTCGCGCTCCCGCGGCCGCCGGTCGCCCCGCCCGCGCTGCCGGCCGTGGTGCCCGCCGTGTTCGAACCGGTGTACGCCGAAACCGTAAGCGCCGACGGCTACGGCTTCCCCAGCGGGCACGCCGTCGGCAGCGCCGCGGTCTGGGGGGCGCTCGCGCTGTGGAGCGACGTCGGGACCCGCCGCCAGCGGTTCGCCGCGGCGGGCGGGCTGGTCGTCCTGATATCGCTCTCGCGGCTCGTCCTCGGCGTCCACTACCTCGTCGACGTCGTCGCCGGCGTCGCCGTGGGCGCGGCGTACCTCGCGGCGGTCGCCGTCGCGGCGGCGCGGGCGGACGACGGGGCGACGGTCGCGTTCGGCGCGGCGACCGCCGTCGCGCTCGCGGGCGTGGTGGCCAGCGGCGGCGCGGAGGAACCGCTCGCCGCGTTCGGCGCGTCGGCCGGCGGGCTGGTCGCGTGGCGGGTCGCGGACGTGCCGGCGACGCCGTGGCCCCGGTCGACCGTCGGTCTGGGCTACGCGCTGGCGAGCGCCGGCGCGCTCGCGGCGCTCGTCGGGGGGTGGTATCTGCTCTCGCCGCCGCACCTCGTCGTCGCGGCGGTCGCGGCGCTTGCCGTCGGTACCATCGTCGCCGCGCCGAGCGCGGTCGCCCGGGCGAAAAAAAGCGCGGGTCGTCCGGCTTAGAACTTCTCCAAGTACTTCTCCTCTTCCCAGGAGCTGACGTGGGTCTTGTAGTCCGCGAAGTCGGCGTTTTTCGCCTCCGCGAACTTCTCGCTGACGTGGTCGCCCAGCGCCTCGGTGATGACCTCGTCCTCCTCCAGGGCATCGACCGCGGCGCCCAGGTTCGGCGGGAGCGTCTCGATGCCGTACTCCTCCCGCTTCTCGTCGTCGAACTCGTAGATGTCCTCGCGGACGGGGTCGCCGGGGTCGGCGTCGTTCTCGATGCCGTCCAGGCCCGCGGCGATGACGCTCGCGAGCGCGAGGTAGGGGTTGCACGACGGGTCGGGGCTGCGGATCTCGAAGCGCGCGCTCGCACCCGCGGCGTCGGGGACGCGGATGAGCGCCGAGCGGTTGACGTCCGACCACGCGATGTACACCGGGGCCTCGTAGCCGGGGACGAGGCGCTTGTAGGAGTTCACGGTCGGGTTCGTGACGGCCGTGAACGCCTGGGCGTGGTCGAGGACGCCGCCCATGAACTTGTAGGCGACCTCCGAGAGGTTGAACTCGTCGTCCTCGTCGGCGAACGCGTTGCCGTCCTCGTCGAACAGCGAGATGTGGCTGTGCATGCCGGAGCCGTTGATCTCGCCGATCGGCTTGGGCATGAACGTCGCGTGGAGGTCGTTCTGCTCGGCGACGGCGCGGACGACCGCGCGGAACGTGGCGATGTTGTCGGCCGTGCCGAGCGCGTCGTCGTACTTGAAGTTGATCTCGTGTTGGCCCTCGGCGACCTCGTGGTGGCTGGCCTCGATCTCGAAGCCCATGTCCTCCAGCGTGAAGATGATCTCGCGGCGCACGTCGGACGCGAGGTCCTTGGGCGCGAGGTCGAAGTAGCCGCCGGAGTCGTGGGGCGTCGTCGTCGCCTTGCCGTTCTCGTCCTTCTCGAACAGGAAGAACTCGGGCTCGGGGCCGATCGACACCTCGTAGCCCATCGACTCGGCGCGCTCCAGCACGCTCTTCAGGACCTGGCGCGGGCCGCCGGAGAACGGCGTGCCGTCTGTGTTGGCCACGTCACAGATGAGGCGGGCGCTCGCCGCGTCGTCGTCGGAGCGCCACGGCAGGACGGCGAACGTCTCGGGGTCGGGTTCGAGGCGCATGTCCGACTCCTGGATGCGGACGAAGCCCTCGATGGAGGACCCGTCGAACCAGATGCCCTCCTTGAACGCCTTCTCGACCTGCCCCGCGGGGATGGAGACGTTCTTGACCGTGCCGGTGATGTCGGTGAACTGCAGCCGGACGAACTTGACGTTCTCCTCCTCGATCTCCTCAAGTACCGCTTCCTCCTCCGCCGTGAGGCCCTCGGCCTCCTCTGCGAGATTTCCGGTTGTCATCTTTCTCGTCACCGTATCCAAATATGCCTACTACTAAAGTCCTGTCCCTCTGCGCAATTCTTCCCCATCGCGGATGAAATTGGATATTCGTTAAATTCTAATGGCTGGAGAACGACCCCCGAAGTAATGACGTACGAAAATCTCGACGCGGAGCTAGTGAATGCACTCCTGAACGACGGCCGGGCCAGCCTGCGGAGCCTCGGGGAGGAACTGGACGTCTCGGTGACGACGGTGTCGAACCACCTCTCGGACCTGGAGGAGGACGGAGTCATCGACGGCTACACACCGGTCGTCGACTACAGCGCGCTCGGCTACGACGTGACGGCGATCATCCAGCTGAAAGTCGAGGGGAACGCCCTCCCCGACATCACGGGGCGACTGGAGGGCCACAAGCAGATGATAAGCGTCTACGAGGTCACGGGCAACTACGACATCATCGCGATCGGTAAGTTCCAGGACACCGACGGGATGAACGACCAGATCAAGAAGCTGCTGACGGACCCCGACATCAACGAGAGCAACACGAGCGTCGTGCTGGACGCCGCCAGCGAGAACGAGCAGTTCGAGCTCGACATCCACGACTGAGCCCTCGCCCAGCGCTCGGGGAGCGTCTCGCGCGGCCGTTCGCGGCACGCGCTCGCGGTCACAGCGACTGCTTCACCAACTCCTCGTTGCCGCCGCCACCGCCGCTTTTCCGGCAGTGACGAGAACGACGCCGCATGGCCGACGACCTGTCGATCCGGCGGTTCGACCCCGGCGACGGCGACCGGGTCCGCGAACTCCACGAGGACCGGCGGACCGCGGAGGTGACACGGATGCGCGTCGACCCGGACCGCCAGCGGCAGGGATACGGCACCGCGATCCTCGCCGCCCTCGAAGATCGCGCCACGGAACTCGGCTACGAGACGCTCGTGCTGGACACGCTGGACCGGCAGACGGGGGCGAAGCGGCTGTACGAGTCCTTCGGCTACGAGGAGACGGGTCGCGGACGGATCGGGGAGTACGAGCGGGTGTTTTACCGAAAAGAACTGTAGCAGTCGGAAACGTCCGGGAACGTGCTACGCGAGCGGTGCGAGCGGTGTGAACGGCTGTGTGATGTGGGTTCCGGCCGGCTCTACATCATGCCGCCCATGCCGCCGCCCATGCCGCCCATGCCGCCGGCACCGCCGGGGCCGCCGGCCTCGTCGTCGCCCTTGTCGGTCGACAGGTCGCCGGCGGAGATGATGTCGTCGATCTTGAGCACGAGGTTCGCGGCCTCGGTGGCGCTGGACAGCGCCTGCTCCTTGGCGTGTGCGGGCTCGACGACGCCGGCCTCGAACGTGTCCTCGACGCCGGCGGAGAACACGTTCAGGCCCGCGCGGACGTCGCCGGCCTCGTGGTCGGCGCGCAGGTCGACGAGCGTGTCGATGGAGTCGAGACCGGCGTTCTCGGCGAGCACGCGCGGGACGAGCTCCAGCGAGTCGGCGAAGGCCTCGACGGCGAGCTGCTCGCGGCCCTCGACGCCGTCGGCGAAGTCGCGCAGTCGGCTGGCGACCTCGACCTCGATGGCACCGCCGCCGGCGACCACGCGGCCGTCGGAGACGGTCTGTGCGACGACGTCGAGCGCGTCGTTGACGCCGCGCTCCAGCTCGTCGACGACGTGGTCGGTCGAGCCACGGAGGATGAGCGTCACGCCGTGGGCGTCGTCGCCGGTGACGTAGAACAGCTCGTCCTCGTCGTCGCGGGTGACGTCGCCGTAGCCGAGGTCGTCCGCGGAGAGGCTGCTCAGGTCGGAGACGATGTTCGCGCCGACGACCTCCTTGAGGAACTCGATGTCGGACTTCTTCGCGCGGCGGACGGCGAGGATGCCCTCCTTCGCGAGGTAGTGCTGGGCGAGGTCGTCGATGCCCTTCTGGCAGAACACGACGTCAGCGCCGGAGGCGGCGATCTTGTCGACCTTCTCCTTGAGCTGCTCCTCCTCCTGGTCGAGGAACTGCTGGAGCTGGTCGGGGTCCGTGACGGAAACCTCGGTGTCGACGTTGGTCTCCTCGACCTCGATGGCCTGGTCGAGCAGGAGGATGTCGGCGTCCTCGACGGACTTGGGCATGTCGTCGTGGACGGGGTCCTTGCTGACGGTGCCGCCGTTGATCAGCTCGGACTCGCCGGCCGAGCGGCCGGTCTGGGTCTCGATGTTGAGGAACTCCAGGTCGACGGTGTCGTCGACGGTGACCGCCGAGACGGCGTCGACGATGAGCTGGGAGAGGTGCTCCTTGTTCAGCTCGGCGCCCTTGCCGGTCATCGACGTCTCGGCGACGGAGCGCAGCAGGTCCTCGTCGTCGGCGTCGACGTCCTCGGCGACCTCGTTGACCTCCTCGCGGGCCTGCTCGCTCGCGAGGTGGAAGCCCTTGATGATCGCCGTCGGGTGGATGTCCTGCTCGAGGAGGTCCTCGGCGTTCTTCAGAAGCTCGCCAGCGATGGCGACGGCCGTCGTCGTCCCGTCGCCGGCCTCGTCCTCCTGGGTCTCGGCGACCTCAATGATCATCTCGGCCGTCGGGTTGTCGATGTCCATCTCCTGAAGGATGGTGACGCCGTCGTTCGTGATGGTGACGTCGCCCATCGAGTCGACGAGCATCTTGTCCATCCCTTTCGGGCCGAGCGTGGAGCGGACGGCCTCCGCGACCGCACGCGCAGCGGAGATGTTGTAGTTCTGCGCGTCCTGGTCCTTCACCCGCTGGGACTCCTCGCTCATTACGATCATCGGCTGGCCCTGTTGCATTCGCTGGCTCATAGTCACTCCGAAGTATGAATGTGATTCTATATAAAGCTTGCTTTGTCGGATTAGCCGGCCGCCGCTGGCGGCGTGGGCCTGCGGTCCATAACCGCCGTACGTAAGCGACCATCCCCCAATATCGTGTGACGTGGTACCGCGGATCTCTCCGCCGCGCTCGCGGCGCTCCTGCGGTATTTATATACTATCATCGTCGACCGGTTCGGCGACCGCAGGCGAGTCGTTCGCGGGGTCGTTCACCGCCGTCGACACCGGGTACGCCCGCATCTCGGTTGCGGGATGCGTCTTGAGCAGGTCGAGCGCCTCGTCGGGCGCGGCGGTGAGCCACCGCTCGGCCGCGCCGTCGTCGAGGATGACCGCCATCCGGTGGTGGAGGTCGGCGACGAGGTCGTTTGGTTCGGTGGTAATGACCGCAAAGGAGTCGACGCGCCGCGTCCCCGTCTCCGGCTCGCCGTCGCCGAAGGCGTCGAGGCCCACCTGCTCGACCTCCGTCTCCCACGTCGCCCAGAGGCCGGCCATGAGGAACGGACGGTCGTCCTCGAACGCCACGCGGTAGGGGCGCTTGCCGCCGTCGGTCTCGACCCACTCGTAGAAGCCGTCGGCGGGGACGAGACACCGCCCCGCCCGCGGCCCGCCGTCCGCGTGGGACTGCTCGAACGCGTCCCGAAAGCTCGGCTTGTCGGCCACCGTCTCCGCGCGGGCGTTGATGAGCCCCGACCCGTCGTCGTCGGCCCACGGGGGCACGAGCCCCCACTGCAGGAACTCGACCCGGTCCGACGCGGCGTCGCGGACGACCGGCAGTTCCTCGCCGGGGGCCATGTTGTACCGCGGCTCTATCGCCGCCGTCGGCTCGGCGTCGAGCAGGTCGATCAGGTCCTCACGGGGGGCGAAGAGGCTGTAGCGGCCACACATTGGCGGCGGTTGGGGCCGCCGGACCAAAACCCCGGCGTTCGCGGCGGTAGTCGGGCCCTTCGGGCCGGCGAGCGCCGTTACCCGGCGTGTACTGAAGGGGCGTTCCGACGTAGCCGCGTTCGGGTGACGGGCCAGGTCACCCGGTTGGTATGACCGACAACTGCGAAGCCGTCGTCTGCGAAAGCGGGTGGTTCGAGATCCGGGACCCGGCGCGCTCCGGGCAGTGGATCGCTGTCGAGAACCCCGTCGAAGTCAGGCGGTGACAGCGCCGACCCGGACCCGCGGCGGAGCCGCCCGGCGACATCAGCGGCCACCGTACCGTATCGCTCACACGCTCCACGCGCCACGTCGCCGCCGTTCCGCCGACCCCGATCGCCGCGACGGCCGGTCCGTCGCCGACGGTCAGCGCCGGCCGCCGCTGACCGGCGACGGTATTTTATCGGCCGACCCGTGACGGAGACAGGTCTCGACGAATTGAAAACCCGAAAACGCCAGGACTGGGATTTGAACCCAGAATCCCGAAAGGGAACACGCTTTCCAGGCGTGCGCCTTGCCGTTCGGCCATCCTGGCACGCACTCAGGTGTAATCGGGAGGACCGTTTAAACCCTTCCGTTCCGGTCGGCCAGCCAGCCCTCCCCGAGATAGGAGAGGCCGGCAGCCCCCGCGGCGACGGCCATCGTCACGGCCGCGACTCCGGGGATCGGGACGCTCGTCCCGTCGACCAACAGGTAGCCCTGGTACAGCACCAGAAACGAGAGCGCGCCGACGACGCCCCAGAGGAGGCTCGACTTGACGCGAGGTCGCATGCGAGCGGGCGTCCGGCTCACTCCGCCGAGGCGATCGCCTCTATCTCCACGCCGACGCCCTTCGGCAGGGCGGCGACCTCGACGGCGCTCCGGGCCGGCGGGTTGTCGAGGAAGTACTCCTCGTAGGCCTCGTTCATCGCCTCGAAGTCGTCGATGTCGTCCATGTACACCGTCGTCTTCAGCACGTCCTCGACGGTGAGGCCCTCCTCCTCGAGGATCGCGGTGACGTTCTCCAGGGACTGCCGGGTCTGGACCGTGATCGACTCGTCGGCCAGCAGGTCGCCGTCGGCGGTCATGGGGATCTGGCCGGCCGTGAACAGGAGCGACCCGTCGGTCGTCGCCTGACTGTACGCGCCCACCGCGGCGGGGGCGTCGGGGGTGCCGATGACGCGTTTCATGCGCAATGTGACGGCCGGCGGGGGCTTAAAACCGGGCTACACCAGCACGTCGACCTCGTACCCGCGGTCGCGCAGCTCCGCAAGCAGGCGGTCGACGTGGTCGGGGCCGCGGGTCTCCAGGTCGAGTTCGACCTCGGTGTCGCTCATGCCGATCTCGCGGGAGGTCCGGTCGTGCTGGATGGCGTAGATGTTCGCGCGCATGTCGGCGATGATCTCGATCAGGTTCTCCAGCGACCCCGGTTCGTCCACCAGCACCGTCCGGAGCTTCAGATACCGACCGGTTTCGACCAGCCCGCGCATTATCACCGTCGTGAGCATGTTCAGGTCGATGTTGCCGCCACAGAGCGCGGGGACGATGACCTCGTCCTCGTCGTACTCGAAGTGCCCTTCGAGCAGCGCCGCGAGGGGGACCGCGCCCGCGCCCTCGACCATCGTCTTCGAGCGTTCGAGCAGGTTGGTGATCGCCATCGCGATGTCGGCGTCGGGCACCGTCACCACCTCGTCGACCCGCTCGCGGATCACCTCGAACGGCCGCTCGCCGACGCTCCGGGTGGCGATCCCGTCGGCGATCGTGTCGACGGCGTCGAGTTCGTGGATCGACCCCTTCTCCAGCGACGTGGCGACCGACGACGCGCCCGCCGCCTGGACGCCGACGACCCGGACGTCCGGGTCGTAGGCCTTGACCGCGGTCGATATCCCCGAGATGAGGCCGCCGCCGCCGATGGGGACGACCACGGTGTCGACCTCGGGGAGGTCCTCGACTATCTCCAGCCCGATCGTCCCCTGGCCGGCCATCACCTTCTCGTCGTCGAACGCGTGGACGTACGTGCGCCCCTCCGCGCGTTCGATCTCGTGGGCGCGCTCCGCGGCCTCGTCGTAGTCGGCCCCGTGGAGCACCACCTCCGCCCCGTAGCTCTGCGTGGCCTTGATCTTCGAGATGGGCGCGTTCTCCGGCATCACGATCTTCGAGTCGACCCCGACCCGGGAGGCCGCGAGGGCGACGCCCTGCGCGTGGTTGCCCGCGCTGGCCGTGACGACTCCCGCGGATTTTTCGTCGTCCGTAAGCGTTTTGATGCGGTTCGTCGCGCCGCGGATCTTGAACGACCCCGTCCGCTGGAAGTTCTCGAGTTTCAGGTGCACGTCCGCGCCGGTCATCGACGAGAACGTGTGGGAGTAGTCAAGCGGCGTCCGGCGGGCCGTCTCCGATACCCGCTCGCGCGCTTCGCGAACGTCGCCGATGTCGAGCATGGGTACCCGTTCCGGCCCGGGTGAGTAATGATTTAGGATACGGCCCGACGCCCCGGCGTAGCGACTGACGGGCGGTTCGAAGGGGAAAGAGGGGAAGTGCACGGTGCGTGTGGCGTGCGTCCTACGGAGGCGGCGGAGTGAACATAAACCTCAGGTGCGCGGAGTGAAAGTGTAACCGCAGGAAGGCACGCCGGTCGAACCGGCGTCGTGCGCCCGTCTGACGCCCGACACGCGGGCGTCGTTCGCGAACCGTTCACACGGTCGGAGGCGGCTATCGCACCGCGTCCAAGTCGACGACGGCGTCGGCTTCGACCGTGATCCACCGGGACATGCGGTCGATACCGGTGCTCCCCCTCGGGTAGAGCGTGCACTCGTCCGGCCGGCCGTCGTTCTCGACCGTGACGGCGTGCAGTTCCTCCCCGGGCGACTTCGAATCGGTCGTCGGCGTGTTCGTACTCATGGTGGTGTGCGTCGCGTCCGCGGCCGGGAGTTTCCCCCCGCCCCCCGATTCACCACAGACGCTTCGTGGACTTGGTTATAGGGCCTCTAGTCGGACGACGTAGCGAGTAGCTGACGCTTACGAGACGGGCGGGAACGGCCGTCCGTGGCGATCCGGGGCGCACACGAAATCGAACGGTACCGGCCGGTAGCGAAGCCAGCGGACGGTTTTGAAACGGGCCCGAACGACGGTAAAGAGCGGCTACTCGGGACAGTGCGGGCCGAGGTGTGTGCGATGCGGGACGTTACCGGGGCGACGCCGACCGGAAAAACGACGGCCGCTCAGCGCTCGTCGACGGGGACGAACTCCTCGCGCTCGGACCCGACGTACCGGGCGCGCGGCCGGATGAGGCGGTTGTCCTCGAACTGTTCGAGGACGTGGGCGATCCAGCCGCCGGCGCGGCTCATCGCGAAGATGGGGGTGTAGATGTCGACCGGGATGCCCATCTGGTAGTACGTGGAGGCGGAGTAGAAGTCGACGTTCGGCGCGATGCCTTTCTCCTCGGCCATGAACTCCTCGATGGCGACGCTGTACTCGTACCACTTCGTGTCGCCGGCCGCCTCGCCGAGCGCCTCGGACTCCTCGCCGAGGATCTTCGCGCGGGGGTCCTTGACGTTGTAGACGCGGTGGCCGAACCCGGGGACGCGCCGGCCCTCGTCGAGCGCGTCGCGCACCCACTTCACCGGGTCCTTGTCGCTGTCGTCGACCTCCTTCAGCATCCGCATCACGTTCTGGTTCGCGCCGCCGTGGAGGCTACCCGACAGCGTCCCGATGGCGGAGGTGACCGCGCTGTGGAGGTCGGCCAGCGTGCTGGAGGTGACCATCGCGGCGAACGTGGAGGCGTTCAGACCGTGGTCGGCGTGGAGCACCAGCGCCATGTCGAACGTCTCGGCGAGCACGTCGTCGGGCTCCTCGCCGTTGAGCATGTAGAGGAAGTTCGCGGCGTGGTCCAGGTCCTCGCGCGGGTCGACCGGCTCCTGCCCGTTGCGGATCCGGTTGTAGGCGGCGAGGAGCGTCGGGATCTTCGCCGTGATCCGGCGACCCTTCCGGAGGTTGGCCTCGCGGTCGTCCGGTTCGTGGTCGGAGTCGTCCGGGTCGTACCCCGACAGCATCGACACCGCCGTCCGGAGCGCGGCCATGGGGTCCTCGTCCTGCTCGGCGAGTTCGCGGACGGTCGCCAGCACGCCGTCGTCGACCTCGCGCTCGGCCGTCATCTCGTCGGCGAAGTCGGCGAGCTCGTCGGCGTCGGGGAGGCGGCCGTGCCAGAGCAGGTAGAGGACCTCCTCGTAGCTCGCCTGCCTGGCCAGGTCCTCGATGGCGTAGCCGCGGTAGACGAGTCGTCCCTCGTCGCCGTCGATGTGGCTCAGTCCGGACTCCGCGACAAGCACACCCTCGAGCCCCTTCTTCAGCTCGTCAGACATACCGTGTGAGTTGCTCACCATGCCGGAAAAGCATTACCGTTTCCCGCGTGACCGACCCGACGATACGTCGGGATACCGGCGGGAAACGCCGGGAAACGGCGCGAATCCCCCGCGTCGCGGCCGCCCGGGGGTCCGGCGGGGACGGTCACCCGGGCGCACAGTTCGGCCCGCGTCCCGCCGGCCACTCGGGGACCGGCAACGCTTTTCTCGGGAGGGATGCAAGGGCGAGGCATGGACGCGCCCGGTGCCGTCGAGTACGAACCCGCGAGCGTCAAGGAGCTGCTCGCGGAGATGAAAGACACCGCGGAGCTGCTTATCGACCTCTCGTACTCGGCGGTGCTGCTGGGCAGCGACGACCTCGCCGAGGAGGTGCTCACGCTGGAGGAGCGGATGGACGTGCTCCAGCTTCGGGCGCGGATGAGCCTGCTGATGGCCTCGCGGAGCGTCGACGACGCCGAACAGCTCGCCCCGGTGCTGGGCGTCGTCGGGGCGGCCGAGGGGATAAGCGACGCCGCGGGCGACATCGCCGCGGTCGTCTTGGAGGAGATCGGCCTCCCCGACGCCCTGCGGACGGCGCTGCCCGACGCCGTCGAGACGCTGGTCCGGGCGACCGTCGACGCCGACAGCGAGTACGCCGGCCGGACGCTGGGCGACATCAACCTCGAAACCGAGACCGGGGTCCGGGTGATCGCCATCCGGCGCGGCGGCGACTGGCTGCTGAACCCCGACCGCGGGACCCGGGTCGAGGCCGACGACGTGGTCCTGCTGCGCGGCCCGGACGACGGCATCTCGACCGTCTACGCGACGGCGACCCGGACCGCCTACGCCCCGCCGGAGCCCGAGGCCGCGGGCATCGACGACCTCGACCGCGCGGTCGACTCCATCGTCCTCATGAAAAACATGAGCGAACTTGCGGTCGACCTGGCGTACGGCTCGGTACTGTTCGACAGCGAGGACGTCGCCGCCGAGGTGGCCGAACTCGAAGCGGAGGTCGACGCCCTCCAGTCCCGGTTCGAGGCGTGGACGCTCCGCGCGGCGGCCCGCGTCGACGACCCCGTCGCGCTCCGCGGGCTGGTCCGGATCGGCACCAGCACCGAGGAGATAAGCGACGCCGCCCTCGACATCTCCGAGGGCGTCCTGCGGGGGATCGGCGCGCACCCGGTCGTCACCGAGGCGGTGCTCGAAAGCGACGAGGTGATCGTCCGGCTGACCGTCGACCCCGGGAGCGAGTTGGACGGCGTCACGCTCGGCGAGCGCGAGGTGAAGACGGAGACGGGCACCCGCGTCATCGCCGTCCGCCGGCCGGGCGAGGGCGACGACGACTGGGTGGTCTCGCCGGGGCCGGCGACGCGGCTCAACGGCGGCGACGTGCTCCTCGCGAAGGGGACCCGGACGGGCGCGGAGCGGCTGGCGGCGCTCGTGAGCTGAGTTCCTACTCGCCGCCGTCCTCGCGGGCGAGCCGCACGGCCGAGACGAGCGTCAGGACGGTGACGAACAGCATCGCCGACGTCACCGCGGCGACGAACGCGAGCGCGAGGTAGAGCAGGGGCGAGCGGCCGCGGGCCGGCACGCCCGATAGGACGGCGGGCGCGACGACGAAAAAGCCATAGAGGACGGCGGCGAAGCCGACGCCGGCGACGGCGCTTATCTTCGCGTTGCGGGGCACGTCCAGCGCCCGCATGAACTGCACCATCGGCGGCCGGTCGGGGACGTCGTCGGGCACGGGCGGGCGTACGCGCTCCGGCGACAAATCGGCGTCGTTCCGGGCGCGCGTCCGACGGACGAAAGTCCGAACCCCTAAGGCGGATCGCGCCGACGATCCGTCAATGACGACGTTGGGAACCGCGAGCGCGGCCCCTGGCGAGATGGACACGGGGCGGCTCCGCGTCGGCGAGACCCGGGACGGGAGCCCGGCGGAGCTCCCCGTCGCGGTGATAAACGGCGCGGCGTCGGGCAAGACCCTGTACGTGCAGGCGGCGAGCGACGGCGACGAGCTGAACGGCGTCGGCGTGGTCCAGCGGGTCGTCCCGCGGCTCGACCCCGCCGAGATCGCCGGCACGGTGCTGGTCGTCGGGATCGTCAACTACCACGGGTTCCAGGTGGCCGAACACCGCAACCCGATCGACGACACGAAGATGAACCGGGCGTACCCCGGCGACGAGTCGGGCACGTCGAGCGAGCGCATCGCGGCGGCGACGTTCGAGGCGGCGACGCGGGCGGACCTGATCCTCGACCTCCACCAGGGGTCGACGAGCCGGATGATAAACGAGGTGCGCGTCCGGTGTGGCAAGCGCCACCGCGCCCACTCGAAGTGCCTGGAGCTGGCGAAGGCGTTCGGCGCGGGCTACGTGCTGGACCAGAAGGGGCCGGACGGCCAGCTCGCGCGGGCCGCCCCCGACGAGGGCATCCCGACGGTCGACCCCGAACTGGGCGGCTCGGTCGGCTGGGACGAGGAGAGCGTCCGCGTCGGCGTCGAGGGGGTGTTCAACGTCCTCCGGCACTACGGGTTTCTGGACGGCCAAGCCGACTTCGACCCGCAGGTGCGCGCGAGCGGCTTCGACCAGTTCGGCTCGCCCGTCGGCGGGCTGGTCCGGTACGAGCACGAACTGGGCGACCGCGTGAGCGCCGGCGAGACGCTGTTTCGCGTGACGGATACGTTCGGCCGGCGGAAGGCGGAGGTGACGGCCGACAGCAGCGGGATATTCTGGCGCTCCCGCCGACTGCCCCAGGTCGCGACCGGCGAGTACGTCTGCTCGGTCGCCACCGACGTGGACGAGTACTGATGCCGGCCGACCTGCGCTGCCACGCCTGCGGCAACGAGTACGAGGCCGGGCCGGACGAGCCGTGGCGCTGTGCCTGCGGCCACGCGCTCGACTTCGCCGCCCAACCCCTCCCGGAGGGGAGCCCGCCGCCGTTCTCGAAGCTCGACACCCGCCGCGGGCTGTGGACGTTCTTCGAGTTCCTGCCGGTGAGCCGGCAGGTGAGCCTCGGCGAGGGGTTCACGCCGCTCGTGCCGGCCGAGGAGTGGGACGCCCAGTTCAAGCTGGAGTACGTGTTCCCGACCGGGAGCTACAAGGACCGCGGCGCGACGACGCTGCTCTCGCGGGCGGTCGAACTCGGCGTCGACACCGTCATCGAGGACTCGTCGGGCAACGCCGGGGCCGCCATCGCCACCTACGCCGCCCGCGCGGGGCTGGACGCGGAGATATACGTCCCCGCGGACATCAAGCAGTCCAAGCTGGTCGCCATCCAGCGCGCCGGCGCGCGCCCCGTCCGCGTGGAGGGCGACCGCGAGGCCGTCACCGAGGCCTGTCTCGCCGCGGTCGAGGGCGACGAGAGCGCCGCGAGCCTCGGCGACGCCCCGGGACAGAGCGGCGAGGGGTGGTACGGCAGCCACGCCTGGAACCCCGCGTTCTACGCCGGCACGATGACGTTCGCCTTCGAGGTGGCCGCCCAGCGCGAGTGGGCAGTGCCCGACGCCGTCGTCCTGCCGCTCGGCCACGGCACGCTCCTGCTCGGCGCGTACCGCGGCTTCCGCGCGCTCCGGGAGGCCGGCGTCACCGACGACGTGCCGCGGCTGCTGGCCGCCCAGGGCACCGGCTACGCGCCCATCGCCGAGGCGATCGGGAGCGACCCACCCGACGAGCCGGACCCGGGGGCGGAGCTGACCGCCGCGCTGGACCGCGATGAGGAGCCGGCCGAGCCGAACGAACTCGTCGACGGCGTCCACATCAAAGAGCCCGCCCGGAAGGACCAGATCGTCGACGCGATCCGCGACACCGGCGGCGACGCCGTCGCGCTGGACGCCGCCGCCGTCGAGGGGAGCCTGGACCGGCTCCACCGCGCCGGCTTCTACGTCGAACCGACGAGCGCCATCGCCCCGGCGGCGCTCTCGGAGTACCGCCGTCGCGGCGTCGTCGCCGAGTCCGACGACGTGGTCGTCCCCCTCACCGGGAGCGGGATGAAGACCCTGTAACGTCCGGGTCGCCCGGTTCTGAATTGGTGACTTTCACGGGATATATATAGGTAATAGCAAAGTTTAATAGGTAACCTTCGGATTTTCGCACGTCCCTATGACAGATCGTCGTAACTTCCTCAAGGGTGTCGGTGCAGCCGGGACTGTCGCGTTTAGCGCCGGGTGTATCGGTGACCTCACCGGCGGAAGCGGCAGCGACTCCAGTACCATCACGTTCTCGCTGACGCCCGCCGAGTCCGACGTGGACGTCCAGGCACAGTATAAACCGATGTTCGACTACCTCGAGGACGAGGCCGACGTAACCATCGAGTCCTCCGTCGCGGCGGACTACGCCGCGGTGCTTCAGGCGCTCGACAGCGACCAGACGGACGTCGCCGACGCCGCGCCCGCCATCGCGCTCCAGGCGGGCAACCAGGACATCGCCGAGGTGGCGGGTATCCGCATCGCCTACGGCGCGGCCCGCTACTTCTCGCTCATCACGACCCTGCCGGACAATGACATCGACGAACTGGCCGACGTCGAGGGCGAGACGGTCGCCTTCGCCGACTCGCTGTCGACCAGCGGGTCGCTGTTCCCGCTGTACATGCTGAACGAGGCGGGGCTCGACACGGGCAACGCGCCCAACGGCGACGCCGAGGACTTCACGGGCCAGTGGTCCGACCACTCCACCGCGCGCGAGACCCTCATCAACCGCGACCCGGTCGTCGCCGCCGGCACCGGCGCGTTCTCGACCGCCGCGAACGTCCCCGCCGACCAGTTCCCCGACCAGTTCATGGACATGTCGGCCGAGGCCGACGGCGCGGGCTCCGCGACGGACGAACAGGAGCTTCAGCTGCTGTCCTGTTCGGACCCGATCCCGCGGGCCCCGATCCTGGTCCGGTCCGGGCTCGACGACGACGTGAAAGGCCGCGTCGTCGACGCGCTGCTGGCCGCCGAGGAGGACGACCTCATCGACGAGGACGCCGACGAGGAACTCTGGTTCACCGGGCTGTCCGAGGGCTCGGTCGACGACTACCAGCCGGTCCAGAACGTCATCGACACGCTGGGCGTCGAGCTGGGGCAGTAACCCGTTCGACATTTTTGCCAGTTTCGTACGAGTTAACAGCATTCATTATCCCTCACGATTAGAAAGCCAACGATGGGAACCATCCGAGTAGAAAACCTAAGCAAGTCATACGGGGACGTTCACGCGCTCGAGGACGTCTCCTTCTCCGTCGACGACGGGGAGTTCGTGATCCTCCTCGGTACCTCCGGCGCGGGGAAATCCACGCTCTTGCGGTGTCTCAACGGGCTCACGAAGCCGACCGAGGGCCGGATCGCGATCGACGGCGAGGAGGTCGTCGGCCCCCGGGACGACATCGCGATGGTGTTCCAGCAACACAACATCATCGAGCAGATGAGCGCGTACTCGAACGCGCTCTCCGGGTCCCTCAACCGCACCGGGTTCCTCCGCAGCCTCCTGCAGTGGAACGACCGCGAGGACAAACTGGAAGCGCTCCGCGCGCTCGAAACCGTCGGCCTGCTGGAGGAGGCCGGCCAGCGCGTCGACAGCATGAGCGGCGGCCAGCAACAGCGCGTCGGCATCGCCCGCGCGCTGGTCCAGCAGCCGACGACCCTGCTGGCCGACGAGCCGGTCGCCAGCCTCGACCCGGCCAGCGCCGAGAACGTGATGGGCTATCTCCGCACCGCGGCCGACGAGCGCGACATCACGACCATCGCCAGCCTCCACCAGGTGAACATCGCCCGCGAGTTCGGGAACCGGTTCATCGGGCTCAAGGACGGGAAGAAGGTGTTCGACGGTGACCTCGACGACCTCACCATCGACGCCGTCGACCGGATCTACGGCAAGGAGACGAGCATCACCCGCGACCCCGACAAGGAAGGGGCGGTAGCATGAGCACGGACGACGACTCCGAGGGCGGGCTGCTGGAACGGTTCGGCTTCGGAGCCAGTTCGGTGGAGCCGGCCGAGGACCAGCTATACGCGCTCAAGCGGTCCCGGACGGCCCGCCGGTTGCTGGCGGCCGTCGGGCTGATCGTCTTTTTCTTCCTGTTCCAGCGCGCGCTGTCGGTGGTCGGGTTCACCATCGGGGAGATCATCCGGTACTGGCCGGAGTTCACCTCCGCGCTGGGCGATTTCTTCCCGCCCGGCGAATACTACGGCGTCCCCTTCATCGACGTCGGCGCGTACTGGGAGTTCATCCAGGAACGTAACCTCTTCCAGGAGGCGATCGTCACGCTCGCGATGGGCTTTGCCGGCACCGTGCTCGGCTTCCCCGGCGCACTCATCCTCGGCGTACTCGGCTCCGAGCGCGTGACGCCGTTCCCCTTCAACTTCATCTTCCGCGGCATGATGTCCACCATCCGCGCCATCCCGGCGCTCGTGTGGGCGCTCATCTACATCCCGCTGGGCGGCGTGACGCCGTTTACGGCGACGCTCGCCATCGGGACCGACACGATGGGGAACCTCGGCCGCCTCTTCACCGACGAACTGGAGGAGATCGAGGACGGCCCCATCGAGGGGATCGAGTCGACCGGGGCCGACAAGCCCCAGACGGTCATCTTCGGCATGCTCTCGCAGGTGTTCACGCCGTTCATCGCGTGGACGCTGTACATCTTCGAGATCAACACCCGGATCGCCGTCACGATGGGGCTCATCGGCGGCGGCGGCCTGGGGTACGTGCTCCTCAACGAGCGCGGCCTGTTCCACTACACGAACATGATGGCGACGATCCTCGTCATCCTCGTGCTCGTCATCTCCGTCGAGATGATCAGCCAGCGTACCCGCTCGTACCTGCGTGGCGGGAACGAGGGCAAGGGCTTCCTGACGCTGCTCAAGGAGTTCCCACAGCGGATGGCCGAGTCCGTCTGGAAGTAACGCGGTTCCCGTTTTCCCGTTCTCGACTGCGTAGTCCCGCGGCCGGCCGCGTCAGTTCCGCGCGGCCTCGGTCTCGCGGGCGACCGCGAGCAGTTCGTCGTGGATCTCCCCGTTCGAGGCCACGACGCCGCGGCTGTCGTGTCGCCACCGGTTCCCCTCCAGGTCCGTGACGCGGCCGCCGGCCTGCCGGACGAGATGCGCCCCGGCGACGGTGTCCCACGGGTTCCCACGGAGGTTGGAGAACGACCCGTCGAGCGCCCCGCTCGCCACGTAGCCGAACGTCACCTGTGCCGAGCCGTAGCGCCGCAGGTCGGCGAAGCGCTCGACGACGCCGGTCGCCGCCGCGGCGTACTCGTCGCGCCGGTCGAGGTCCCACCACAGCGTCGGCGAGACGGTGCTCGCCTCGGGGTCGATCCGGTCGCTGACCGACACCGGCTCGCCGTTCAGTCGCGTCGGCCCGTCGGCCGCGACGTACTCGTCGCCGGTCGGCGGGACGACCGTCGCGGCGGCGACCGGTTCGCCGTCGACGACGGCGGCGACGCTCGTACACCAGACCGGGATCCCGCGGACGAAGTTGTTCGTGCCGTCGATGGGGTCGACGACGAAGGAGGGACCGTCGTCGGGCACGACCGTCGGCGCGTCCTCCTCCTCGCCGACGACCGTGACGTCGGGGAACGTCTCGCGGATCGTCTCGATGACCCGCTCCTGGGCCTCGCGGTCGGCCCGGGTCACCACGTCGGTCTTCCCGTCTTTCATCTCGACGGGGAGGTCCGTCCGGAAGTAGTCGGCGGCGACGCTCGCGCCCTCGCGCGCGGCGGCGACGGCCACGTCCGCGCGTTCGCTCTCGTCCATGCCGGTCGTCCGGTCCCCGGCGGGAAAATACGTGCGGGTTTCGGCCCGGGCAAGCGCTACCGCTCCGGATGCGTCGGCCCGTCGAACCCACCCCGCACCAAGGGTTTCGCGACCACCTTTTTCGTCGTCGGGTCGCCGATGGCGACCGCTCCTCGAAAAACGTGGGCGAAAAAGCGCTCGCTCCGGCCGTCGCTCGCGTCCTCCTCACCGCTCCGGATGCGTCGGCCCGTCGAAACCGCCTCGCACCAGCGGTTTCGCGACCACCTTTTTCGTCGTCGGGTCGCCGATGGCGACCACTCCTCGAAAAACGTGGGCGAAAAAGCGCTCGCTCCAGCCGTCGCTCGCGTCCGCCTCACCGCTCGGGATGCGTCGGCGCGTCGAATCCGCCCCGTACCAACGGTTTCGCGATGTGCCGCCGCGCGCAGGGCGGCACCTCGTACCACCCCGGTTCCAGGTCACGCTCGACCGCCTGCTCGACCTTGCCGGGCGCAGTCGTCCCGCAGTCCCGGCAGCGGTAGCCCTGGTTCCGACCGGCGCTCTCCATCGAGCGCTCGCAGTCCGAGCAGTCGGGCGTGACGAGTTCGGTCTCGTTCAGGTCGCGGACGGCGAACTTCTCCAGTTTGAGCGTCCCGCCGCTCACCTCGCCGCAGGCGGTGACCCGGTCGCCGGCGCGGAGCGCGCGGACGCGGTCGCGGAACCGCTTGGTCGGCTCGAAGGCGGCACAGGGGAGTTCGGCGTCGCCGTCGGCCAGCGTCAAGAACACGTGGCCGCCCTCCCGGGTTTCGGGCGGGTCGGCGACCGTCCCGTCGACGCGGTACGAGCGGCCGTCGCGGGCGTCGGCCAGCGCTGCGTCCCGCAGGTGGGCGTCGGTCCCCTGGTTCGTCAGAAACAGCGCGGTCGACTCGACCGGTTCGCTCCCGATCCGCTCGGCGACCCACCGCACAACGTCGGGGTCGTCGCCGCGGATCCCGTGGAGGATGGGGCCGGGCGTGTGCGGGACGCAGACGGCCTGGCCCTCGCCGCGGTCGACCGTGTCCCAGGCCTCCGGGTAGGCGTCGTCCGCCGCGGCGAACACCGAGTCGAGGTCCACGTCACGTGGCGTCCCGCGGGCGTCGGGGTAGCGGTAGGAGATGTACTCGTAGGTCCACTCCGGGACGGCGCGCCACGCGCCGACCGCGGCCAGCGCGCCGACCGTGCCGCGGGCGTTCTTCCACCCGGCGCGGCGGTAGCCGCGGGCGTCGGCCAGCGCCGTCGCGTCCGCCACCTCGTGGTGGTCCCGCATCGCGTCGCGGGCGAAGGCGGCCACGTCGTCGGGCACGTCGTCCGGGTCGCCCGGCGCGACGACGAGTCCGGGGTTCGTGTTCGGGTCGTCGGTCTCCGCGGCGGCGTCGAGTTCCTCGCGGGCGGCCGCGAAGGCGGTATCCGGGGCGACGTCGGCGTGGACGGCGAGCGCGGCGTTGCCCCGCGTCTTGTGCTCGACGGCGGGGTTCAGGCGCACGAGGAGCAGTCGCTCGACGGTCCCGCCGGCCGCGCGGATCCGGGCGGCGACTTCGCGGGCGAGGTACGTCGTGCACATCCCGCGCTCGCGGGAGTCGGTGTCGTCGATGCCGACGACGGTCATCGCAGTCGGCTAGGGCCGGGGGCCGTGTAACCGCTTTCGGGTTCGCGCCGGATACAAGAAGCTATCGCCCCGGGTTCGGAAAACCGCCCGCAAGGGGCGGGATCGCTTCGGCACAACGCCTATATGCGATGAATCGCTTACGTACGGGTATGTCCCGGTCCGCTCTGGTCGGCAACGTCACGGCCATGTTGGAGGACGCCGGCTTCACGGTGAGCGACCGGTGTGCGATCCGCCCGAAGAGCTTCGACATCGCCGCACGGCGCGGCGAGGACCTCGTGTTGCTGAAGATCCTCGCCAACATCGACGCGTTCGACGGCGCGACCGGCGCGGAGATGCGCCGCCTCGGCACGTACCTCAACGGCACGCCGATGGTGATCGGGCTGCGCACCCGCGACGAGGACCTGGAGCCGGACGTGGTGTACTTCCGGCACGGCGTCCCGGTGATGAGCCCCGACACGGCCCTGAACCTGTTCGTCGAGGAGGTGCCGCCGCTCATCTACGCCGCACCCGGCGGCCTCTACGTCAACATCGACAGCGACGTGCTCGCCGACGAGCGCGAGGAGAAGGGGTGGAGCCTCGGCCAACTGGCCTCCGAACTCGGCGTCTCCCGGCGCACCGTCTCGAAGTACGAGGACGGGATGAACGCCTCCGTCGAGGTGGCCATGGAGCTTGAGGAGATGTTCGACGCGCCGCTGACCAGCCCGGTGTCCGTGCTCGACGGGGCCGAAGAGGTCCACGAGGCCGAGCCGACGCCCGACGACCCCGAGGCCGACCCCGACGACGAGCGCATCGTCGCCGTCATGACCCGCGCCGGCTTCGACGTCCACCCGACGCTGCGCGCCCCGTTCAAGGCCGTCAGCGAGGACGACGGGTCGGGCGAGGGGACGGTGCTGACGGGCCACTCCGAGTTCACCCGCACCGCCGAGAAGCGCGCCCGCATCATGGGCTCGCTCGGCCGCGTCACCGGCACCCGCTCGGTCTACTTCGTCGACAGCGCCAAGCGCGACTCCGTCGAGGGCACCGCGATCATCGAGCGCGAGGAGGCCGAGGACATCAGCGACGCCGACACCCTCCGGGACCTCATCCGCGAGCGCTCCGGCGGCGAACCGGCCTGACCGGCTCGGGAGGGCGTCGCAGTCCCGTCACCCACGCGAAGCTTTTGTGCGGCCGGGTCGAAATGTAACCGATGGACCGCCCGGAAGTGCTGGTCGCGGTGAGCAACCCCGAGCACGTCGAGCAACTGGTCCGGAGCGCGAGCGACCTCGCGCGGACCATGGACGGCGGCGTGCGGATAGTCAGCGTCGTGGTCAAGTCCCACGACTCGCCTTTCGGCGTGTTCTCCGACGAGACGATAATCGAGGAGTACTCCGGCGACAGGCGGGCGCTGCTCGACCGCGCGTCGAGGGTCGCCCCCGAGGACGTGCCGGTCGACGCGGAGGTGCTGGTGGCCCGCTCCGTCGAGGACGGCCTGCTGCGGGCCGTCGCCGAGATGGGGCCCGCCGCCCTGCTGGTCGGCTGGCACGGCGGCGGCCGGCGGCGGTCGGACGTCGTCCTCGGCACCAGCGTCGACGCCCTGCTCCGCCGGGCCCCCTGTGACGTGTACGTCGAGCGGATCGGCCGGATCGCCGACGGCGTCGACGACGTGTTGCTGCCGGTGGCGGGCGGCCCGCACGTCCGCCCGGCGGCGGCGATGGCGAAGGCGGTCGCCGCCGCGAACGACGCTAGCGTGACGGCCCTCGCCGTGGCGGCGCCCGAGGACGACCGCGACCGCGCGGCCGAGTGGGCGGCGAACGGCCGCGCGGCGGTCGAGGCCGCGCCGGGGCCGGCGGTCGAAGTGACAGCGACCGTCGGCGAGGCCGACGACGCAATCGACGCGCTGGTGGCCGCGGCCGACGACAGCGACCTCGTCGTCTTCGGCGCGACGAGAGCCGGGACGCTGCAGGCGCGCCTCGTCGGCTCGGTCCCCCGGGCGGTCGCCGATCGGACGGACCGAACCGTGCTGATCGCCCGGGCGTCCGAGGCCGCTCGCACCGGCCTCCGGGGGCTGATCGCCGGGTTCCGGAGACGCTGATGGCCGTCGCGTCCCCGGCGCTGGTCGCGCTCGCCGCGGTCGCGGGGCTGTTCATGGCGTGGTCGCTGGGCGCGAACAGCAACTCGCCGCCGTTCGCCCCGGCCGTCGGGGCCAACGCCGTCCCGACAATGCGGGCCGCCTTCCTCATCGGCGTATTCGCCGCACTGGGCGCGCTCACGCAGGGCGGAAGCATTTCGGAGACGGTCGGGACGGGGCTGGTCCGCGGCGTCACGCTCTCGCCGCTCGCCGCCTCCGCGGGCCTGCTCACCGCCGCGGCGTTCATGACGGTCGGCGTCTACTCCGGCTACCCGATCCCGGCGGCCTTCGCCACCTCGGGGGCGGTCGTCGGCGTCGGCCTGTCGCTGGGCGGGACGCCGGCCTGGGACACGTACCGCCGCCTGGGGCTGTTCTGGCTCGCCGTCCCGTTCATGTCCGGCGGCATCGCCTACCTGACGGCGAAGCTCCTCCGCCGGGACGACGTGCCGGACGCCGTCGGCGTGCCGCTGCTCGCCGGCCTCGTCGCGGGCATCCTGGCGAACGTCTCGCTGGGCGTGATCCCGTCGCCGGGGCCGCAGGGCACGGTCGCGGGCTTCGTTGCCCGCCTGCTCGGCGGGCCGACGGTCGGCGGGGTCGGGGTCGTCGAGGGGCTCACGACGCTCGCGTTCGCGGCGGGCGGCTTCGTCGCCATCCGTCGCCGGATGCGCAGGTCGGTCGACGCGGGGATCCGGTGGTTCCTGCTCGCGCTCGGCAGCGTCGTCGCCTTCTCCAGCGGCGGCAGCCAGGTCGGCCTCGCCACCGGGCCGCTGGAGACGCTCGTGCGGGTCGAACTCGGCCTCCCCGGGATCGTCCTGCTCGCGCTCGGCGCGACCGGCATCCTCGCCGGGGCGTGGATGGGCGCGCCGCGGCTGCTGCAGGCCACCTCCCGCGAGTACGCGCAACTGGGGCTGCGGCGCTCCATCGCCGCGCTCGTCCCCGGGTTCGTCATCGCCCAACTCGCCATCGCGCTCGGCATCCCCATCTCCTTCAACAACATCATCATCTCGGGCGTGATCGGCGGCGGACTGGCGGGCGGTTCGGCGGGCGTCTCCCGGTCGAAGATCGGCTGGACCGTCGCGTTCTGGCTGATCACGCTCGTCTCCTCGACGGCGGTCGGGTTCGCCCTCTACCGTGCCTTCGCCGCCGTGCTCGGCGGCTAGCGGACGACGGTCACCGTCACCGGGGCCTCGCTCACGACAGCCGTCGCGACCGTGCCGAGCAGCCGCCGCGTCAGGTCGCTGCGCTCGCCGCCGTGGCTCCCCATGACGATCCCGTCCACGTCGTGGGTCTCAGCGTAGTCGACGACGGTCTCGGCGGGGTCGCCGGACTCGACGACCGTCTCGACGGTGCGGTCCGCCGCCTCGGCGCGGTCGCGGGCGCGCTCGACCAGCCGCTCGGCCCGGTCGCGGGCGGCCTCGCGGCGCTCGTCGTCGGCCGCCAGCACGCCCCCTTCGCTCATTCCGGCGTCTATCGGCGTGACGACGTTCAGCACGGTTATCCGGCAATCGTGGACCGCGAGGGCGTGGGCCAGCGCGTCGTCGGCGAGCGGCGACCCGTCCAGCGGGACGAGGACGTGTGACGGCTCCATACAGGTCGTTCGTCGTGGACGAGTATGTATCCGCCCCTGCCGTCTACTCGTGTGCGGCCGCCGTCGACAGTAGGAGGAACGCTATCGCGCCCATGAGCCAGACGATCAGCCCGAACACCGTCGGCTCGCTCAGGCCGGCGTACTCCCCGAACGCGAGCGGGCTCACGCTCAGTCCGAACAGCCCGACCGCGTAGCCGACCCTGTCCCGACGGGAGGTGAACTCGACCTGCGTTCCGAGCAGGGAGAGGTCGAACGCGAGGTAGAAGTACGCCGCGCCGGCGTAGACAGCCGCGACGCCGAGCGCCGGGAACCAGTGCGTGAGGAGGAACTCGCGGACCAGCCCGCCGGCGAGGAGTCCGAACGCGACGGCGAGCGGGAGGGACCTATCGAGCGACATTCGTTCGGTCGTCGGCCGCGACCGCCGAAACGTTTCCCCATCGGTCCGGCAGCTACGACCGTCCGGAGTGCTATGGTCGGCGAGTCCGCGAAGACGCGTCGGTCCGTCTCATAGTGTTTGCTCTCGTTAATTACCGGCGCTCGCCCGCACCGGTACCGGCGATCGCCGGTAAACAGTGAGAGCAACCACTATCAGGCCGCGCCGTCGCCGTACGTCTCCTCCAGGTACTCGACGATGTCGTCGCTCTCGGGCATCCCCTCGACGCCGTGGTCGGGGTCGACCAGCACGGGGACGCCCGTCTGGCCGCTCACTTCCTCGACCTCGGTGCGCTCGCTGTGGGAACTGGGCACCATGTGGGACTCGTAGTCGAGGCCGAGTTCGTCGAGCTTGGTCTTGACTTTCGCGCAGTACGGACAGCCTTGGAGTTCGTACAGTTCGAGGTTCGGCATCGACCGGTCGTAGGCGGTCCGGACAAAAAAGCGCCCGGACGGTGTGTGCCCGGGACGCACGCCCGGGCGTCGCCGGTCTACAACTGGCCGGTGAGGATGCCGCTGGTGCGGACGAAGAAGTAGAACACGAACGCGGCGGCCAGCAGCCACTGGCCGACCGACACGTCGCGTGCCTGCCCCTTCGCCGCCTTCACGACCGGGTAGCTGATGATGCCGGCGGCGATGCCGTACGCGATGGAGAACGTCAGCGGCATGACGATGATCGTCATCCCGGCGGGGATCGAGTGGGTGACGTCGTCCCACTGGATGTCGGTGACGTTGCCCAGCATGATGATGGCGACGACGACCAGCGCGATGTGGGAGGCGTACTGGGGGATCGCCGCCGCGAGCGGGACGATCGCCAGCGAGAGCAGGAAGAGGACGCCGATGACCAGCGCCGTCATGCCGGTGCGGCCGCCCTCCTCGACGCCCGTCGCGGACTCGATGTACGTCGTCACCGTGGACGTGCCGAGGATGCCGCCGACGGTGGTGCCGACCGCGTCGGCCATCAGCGGCTTGTCGATGTCGGGCAGGTTGCCGTCCTCGTCGAGGAAGTCCCCCGCCTGGCCGACGCCGACGAGCGTGCCGGCGGTGTCGAAGAAGTCCACGAAGAAGAAGGTGAACACGACCAGCGCGAACGTGAACGCCTCGACGTTCTGGAAGCCCTCGACGAACGCGCCCGCAAGGGGCGTGATGTCGTACTGCGCGCTCGGCAGGCTGGCGGGCGCGAGCACGCCCTCGGCGACCACGTCGCCCATCGTCAGCCCCCAGCCCGCGACCGTCGTCAGGAGGATGCCGAGGATGATCGACCCGCGGACCCCTGCGGCGTACAGCGCGAGCGTCAGGAACAGCCCGACGACCGACAGCACGGCGACGGGGTCGGACGCGAGATCCCCCAGCGCGAGGATCGTGCCGGCCTGGTCCGCGCCGACGACGACGTGCATCGCCTCCAGCCCGATGAGCGCGAGGAACAGGCCGATACCGGTGCCGACCGAAAACTTCACCGGTTCGGGGAACAGCCCGATGATGTACTCGCGAGCCCCGACTGCCGTCAGGACGATGAAGATGACACCCTCCGTCACGACGGCGGCCAGCGCCGTCTGCCAGGGGACCCCCATCGCGCCCACGACGGTGAACGCGAAGAAGGCGTTCAGCCCGAGGCCGGGTGCCTGCCCGAACGGCCGGTTGGCGTAGAACGCCATGACGAAGATCGCCGCCGCCGACGCCAGTATCGTAACGACGGCGAGCATCTGGATCACCTCCACGTCGCTGTAGCCGTCGATCGCGATGCCTGGCGAGGTCACCTCGCCGTCCGCGTTGGTCGTCTGTGCCATGACCGAGGGGTTGACGACGATGATGTACGACATCGTGAGGAACGTCGTCACCCCGGCCAGTATCTCCGTGCTGAGGTCCGTGTCGTGGCCGTCGAAGTCGAAATACTCCGACAGCGTATCGCTTAGTGCCATGTGAACAATTGTCCAAGTCCCGGCTATCACTTAATTATTTACATATTTTCTTACCGAATAATATGCAAGTTAGGGAGTAACAGGTCACACGGCGAAATATGTGGGACTATGATGTCGGAATGTTTGCTCTCACTGCTTCTCGGCGATCACCGACAAGAGCGATCGGACACCGGTGATCGACGAGAGCAACCGCTATCAGCCGTGGGTCGTCGCTACGGCACCCCGGACGACCCCCGCTCGCGGCGCGGGCGGCGCGCAGGTTTATGTATCGAGCCGCCCGAACGGTGGACGAATGCACGTCGGCGACCTCCCGCTCGACCCCGACTTCGTCGAGCACTACCGCGAGCAGGGGATCGAGGAGCTGTACCCGCCCCAGGCCGCGGCCGTCGAGGCCGGCGTCGCGGACGGCGAGTCGGTGGTCGCCGCCGTCCCGACCGCCAGCGGGAAGACGTTCGTGGCCCAGTTGGCGATGCTGACGGCCGACGGGACCGCCCTCTTCATCGTCCCGCTCCGGGCGCTGGCCGCGGAGAAGTACGAGGCGTTCGCGGACCTGCCCGGCGTCAGCGTCGGCATCGCCACGGGCGACTTCGACGCGCCCGACGAGGAACTCGGGGAGCACGACGTCGTCGTCGCCACCAGCGAGAAGGTCGACTCGGCGATCCGCAACGGCGCGAACTGGGTCGAGAACGTCGGCTGTGCGGTCGTCGACGAGATCCACCTGCTCGACTCGCCGGACCGCGGCCCGACGCTGGAGGTGACGATCGCGAAACTCCAGCGCCTCGCGCCCGACCTGCAGGTCGTCGGCCTGTCGGCCACCGTCGCCAACGCCGACGCGGTCGCCGACTGGCTCGACGCCGAACTGGTCACGTCGACGTGGCGGCCGGTCGACCTCCGGGCGGGCGTGTACGACGAGGGCGCGATCACCTTCGAGGACGGCGACGCACGCACGGTCCCCACCGCGGACGACGCCCCGACGGTCGCGCTCGTCCGCGACGCGGTCGAACAGGGCGGCCAGTGTCTCGTGTTCGTCAACTCCCGACAGGGGACCCAGGAACTCGCCCGCGACCTCGTCGCCGCGGCGGTCGTGCCGGAGTCGACGGGCGACGCCGTCGCCGCGGAACTCCGCGAGTCCGCCACCACCGGGACGGGAACCGACCTGGCCGACTGCGCCGCGGCCGGCGTCGCCTTCCACCACGCCGGCCTGCGCTCGGACCACCGGACGACCGTCGAGGCGGCGTTCCGCGACCGCGACCTGTCGGTCATCGTGGCGACGCCGACGCTGGCCGCGGGGGTGAACGTCCCCGCGCGCCGCGTCGTGGTCCGCGACACCGTCCGCTACACCGACGACGGCGTCCGGCCCCTGCCGGTGCTCGAGGTCCACCAGATGTTCGGCCGCGCCGGGCGGCCCGGGCTGGACCCGTACGGCGAGGCGGTGCTGGTCGCCGACGGCGACGACGCCGACGACCTCCGGGAGCGCTACGTCGGCGCGGACCCCGAGGCCGTCACGTCGAAACTGGCCCGCGAGGACGCGCTGCGCACGCACGTCCTCGCCACCGTCGCCAGCGGGTTCGCCCGCTCCCGCGAGGACCTGCTGGACGTGCTCGGCTCGACGTTCTACGCCCACCAGAAGCCCGACGCCGACCTCGCCGGGGCCGTCGACGACGCGCTCGCGTACCTCGACGACAACGGCATGGTCGACGACGGGGACGCGCTCGCGGCGACGGACCTGGGCGCGCTCGTCTCCCGCGTGTACGTCGACCCGCTGACCGGCGCGGACGTGCTCGCGGCCATCGAGCGCGCGACTGCGATGGACCGGGTCACGTCGCTGACCGTCCTCGAACTCGTCTGTGACACCCCGGACATGCGGGGGTCGTACGTCCGCAACAGCGAGGCCGGGCGGCTGACGCGGTACGCAATGGACAACGCCGACGAACTGGCAAAGCCCGTCCACGACTTCGACGGCGACTTCCAGGCGTGGCTCCCGTCGCTGAAGACCGCCCGCCTGCTCGACGACTGGATCCACGGCGAAGACGAGGGGGCGCTGGCCGAGCGCTACGGCGTCGGGCCGGGCGACGTCCGCCGGATCGCCGAGCGCGCTGAGTGGCTGCTCAACGCGACGGCGTCGCTGGCCGAGCGCGTCGACGAGGACGGTGACGTCACCGAGACGATCCGGGCCACCCGGGCGAAGCTAGGGGGGCGAAACCCCTAGTACGTGGTCAGCGCGCCGACCGGCGCGTCGGTCAGTTCGCGGGCGCGGGCGATGCCCTCGTCCCCGACCGAGATGAGCGCGAACACGCCGCCGACCTCGGCGTCAGCGCGGGCGGCGATGTCGAGCAGCAGTTCCTGCGTCTCGCCCGAGCGGATGAGGTCGTCGACGACCAGCACCGTCTCGCCGGGCTCGATGGCCGACGTCGGGAGGTAGTAGGTGAGTTCGATCCCCGACTGGAGGCGCTGGCGGGACTCGATGAACTCCTCGACGGCCGTCTCCTTGGACTTCTTGGCGTACGCCGAGCGCGCGCCGAAGTAACTCGCCATCGCCGCGGCCAGCGTGATGCCGTCGGTTGCCGCGGTCAGCACCACGTCCGGCCGCTCGAAGTCGAACGCGCCGGCGGCGACGGGCGCGATCAGGTCGAGAAACGACTGGTCGAACACGACGCCGGAGTTGTCGACGTACCCCTCGTCGTCGACCCGGACGCGCTCCTCCAGTTCCCGGGACAGCGCCTCGCGGCCCACACCGTCGACCACCTCGCGGGCGCGCTCGGCGCTCGGGAGCACGTGCCCGTTCACGTACCGGTTGAGGTCGCCGGCCGGGAGGTCGGTCACCTCCGCGAGTTCGTCGTACGTCCGCGACTCCTTCAGCATCCGCAACACCGAGACCGCCTGCAACTGCAGGCCGGCCTTCTCTGCGCGGTTCATGTCTCTGATCACGGTTGCACAAACATGAATACACCGGATCGGTCGCACGTCGAGAAAACCACGAACGTGTGCGGCGGGGTCCGCG
This sequence comes from Halostella litorea, assembly GCF_004785955.1. Classification (NCBI taxonomy): domain Archaea; kingdom Methanobacteriati; phylum Methanobacteriota; class Halobacteria; order Halobacteriales; family Natronoarchaeaceae; genus Halostella; species Halostella litorea. Next base: position 928,891 of record NZ_SJER01000001.1, read on the forward strand.
ACCGCCGTGTCCGCCGGCGCGACAGGGGTGGGTGCCGGGCCGTCAGGCCAGGAAGTCCGCGTCGGTGCGCTTCTCGTCGCGCTCGGACCGCAGGTGGTCGCGGAACTCGTCGATCCCGACGTCGTACTCCTGGCGCTCCTCGCGGTCGCGCACGGAGATGTTCCCGTCCTCTTCCTCGTCGCCGCCGACGATGATCATGTAGGGGACGCGGTCGTCGTGGGCCGCTCGGATCTTGCGCTCGATGGTGCCGTCGCGGTCGTCGACCTCGACGCGGAACCCGTCGAACTCGTTTTTGACGCGGTGGGCGTAGCCGAGGTTATCGTCGCTGATCGGCAGGACCCGCACCTGCTCGGGCGCGAGCCACAGCGGGAAGTTGCCCGCGAAGTGCTCGATGAGCACCATGAAGAAGCGCTCGTAGCTGCCGTACAGCGCGCGGTGGATCATCACCGGCTTGTGGGCCTCGTTGTCCTCGCCGGTGTAGCTCAGGTCGAGCCGCTCGGGCATGTTGAAGTCGAGCTGGACCGTGGGGCCGTCCCACCGTCGGCCGATGGCGTCCTCGAACGCGAAGTCGATCTTCGGGCCGTAGAACGCGCCGTCGCCCTCCTCGACGTCGTAGTCGAAGTTCCGCGATTCGAGGACCGACTCCAGCTGAGACTCGGCCCGTTCCCAGATCTCGTCGGAGCCGACGCTCTTCTCGGGGCGGGTGGCGAGCGCGACCTCGTAATCGAGGTCGAACGTCGAGAGCACCTCGTCGATCATGTCCATGGTCTGCTCTACCTCCCGTTCGATCTGGTCGGGGCGGACGAACAGGTGCCCGTCGTCGATGGTGAAGGCCCAGACCCGCGAGAGACCCGAGAGTTCGCCGCGCTGTTCCTTGCGGTACACCTTCCCGTTCTCGGCGTAGCGCATCGGCAGGTCGCGGTAGGACCAGGAGCTGTCGTCGAAGATCGTCGCGTGGCCCGGGCAGTTCATCGGCTTGAGCCCGAACTCGTCGTCCCCGACGTCGAAGACGAACATGTCGTCACGGTAGTTCTCGTAGTGGCCGCTCTCCTTCCAGAGGTCGGTCTTGAACACGTGGGGCGTCTCGACGTACTCGTAGCCGGCATCGAGGTTGAGCGACTCGACGAACGACTCCAGTTCGCGGAGGATCGTCTTCCCGGCCGGGTGGTACAGCGGGAGCCCCGGGCCGGTGACGTCCTGGATCGAGAACAGGTCCATCTCGCGGCCGATCTTCCGGTGGTCGCGGCGCTCGGCCTCGCGGCGGCGCTCCTTGAACTCCTCCAGCCCCTCCTCGGTCTCGAAGGCGGTGCCGTAGATGCGGGTCTGCATCGGGTTCTCCTCGTCGCCGCGCCAGTAGGCGGCCGCGATCTCCAGCAGGTCGACCGCGCCGATCTCGCCGGTGGAGTCGACGTGGGGCCCCTTACAGAGGTCCTCCCACTCGCCCTGGCTGTAGAACGAGACGGTCTCGCCCTCCTCGGCGAGTTCCTCCAGCAGTTCGAGCTTGTACGGCTGGCCCTCCAGGCGCTCGCGGGCCTCGTCGACCGACACCTCCTCGTACTCGACGTCGTAGTCGGCCGCGATGATCTCCTCCATCTCCGCGAGGATGTCGTCGAGGTCCTCCTCGTCGACGTCCAGGCCGTCGAAATCGTAGTAGTAGCCGTCGTCGGTCGGCGGCCCGATGGCGAGGTCGACGTCGTCGTAGAGGCGCTGGACGGCCTGCGCGAGGCAGTGCGAGGCGGTGTGGCGCAGGACGCGCACGTACTCGTCGCTGTCGGCGGTGACGATCTCGATCGCCGCGCCGTCCTCGTGGATCGGCACCTCCTTGCCGACGAGTTCGCCGTCGATCCGGCCGCCGACGGTGTCGCGGCCCAGCCCCGGGCCGATCTCGAACGCGACGTCCTCGACGGTCGCGCCCCGGTCGACTTCGAGTTCGGAGCCGTCCGGTAGTACCACTGCGATCCTGTCTCCCTGTGAGTCTGGTTCCTGTGACATGGTTACACCCCTGGCTGGTCGACGGACGCCAGCGAGAGAACGGACAGGTGTCGGTGGTTGTTAGTTGCGGGCGAAGGCCCGACCTGTAAAGTGGACACCTGCCATCGTGGTCACCTCTTTGCGAGGGGAGTGAAAAAGCGTTGCGATGCCGCGGCCGGCCGCCGGCGGCGAGTCCCGGGGCATCGAACCGCCGAGCGGCCGCCACGGGCCGTCTTCAGGGCCTGAAACGGGGCGGCCGATTTATCAGGTCCGGCGGCGTACGTCCGGGTATGTTCGGTCGCAGATCCACCCATCCGGTGCTTCAGGTCCTCGCGGCCGCCGCCTTCCTGATCGGCCTCGTCGGCTTCGCCGTCTTCGGCTGGCGGTTCAGCGGCGACAGCGGGCTCGTTCCGACGGCGCTGGGCGTCGGGTTCGCGGCGGTGGCGGTCGCGTGGACGCTGTACAGCCGGTTCGCCTAGTCGCGGGCGGCGAGCAGTTCCTCGGCGGTGACCAGCGCCTCCAGTTCGACGCCGTGGTCCGCGAGGTTCTCCCGGCCGCCCTCCTCGCGGTCGACGACGACCAGCGCCCGGTTCACCGTCGCGCCGGCGTCCCGGAGCGCCTCGACGGCGTCGACAGCGCTCTGGCCGGTCGTGGCGATGTCCTCGATCACGACGACCTCCTCGCCCTCGTCGAGTCGCCCCTCGATGAGGTTCGCCGTGCCGTACTCCTTCTGCTGTTTCCGGGCGATGACGTAGGGGTTGCCGGCCTTCACCGCGGTCACGGCGACGAGCGGGACGCCGCCCAGCGCCACGCCGCCCAGTTTCGCGTCGCCGACGCGCTCGGCGAACGCCGCGGCGATCAGTTCGAGACAGCGCGGGTCCGTCTCGAAGAGGTACTTGTCGACGTAGTAGTCGCTCGTCCCGCCGTGGGACAGTTCGAACTCCCCGAACTGCACCGCGTCGGCGGCCCGGAGCGCCTCGATGAGGTCCGCGTTTGCCATAGGCGTTAGCGGGCGACGGCGGGGCTTAAGCGCCGTGGAACGCGGTCGGGTGCCGGTAGCACGATGCGACTGAACAGATCATGGGCCGCGAGCGCGGGGTGAGCGATGCGAGGCGGCGAAGCCGCCGCGGCACGCGAACGGTCGCGCGAGGACGGGGGAGGGCTGGCGTCCGCGGCGGTGTCGGAGGCCGTTCAGCGGTCAGCATACGGCGGCTTCGCCGCCGTTTCCCCGGACGCGGCCGCCGGCCGCGTCCGGCCTTTTTGGCCGAGCTTTTTGCCGGGAGCGGTGCGCCGGAGGCGCACCCGAGCGTCAAAAAAGGTCGTCTCACCAGGGCTCGCTTTTCAGCCCGAGGTAGTACGCGCCGACGTTCGTCGTCACGTGGAGCAGGGGCGTCAGGACGAAGATCACGGCCAGCACGGGGAGCGTGAACGTCTCCGTCGTCCAGCCGGGCGCGGCGACGAGCGTCACCCCGAGCGCGCCGACGGTAAAATCGAGCTGGTCGAGGCCGGGGAACGCGGCCCCGCGCTCGCGGCCGGTGCGACGCTTGAGGAAGGACGCGCCGATGTCGCCAAGCATCGCGCCCAGCGGGAGCGCGACGACGGCGGGTGCAGGGAACGTCGGCAGGTCGACGCCGACGGCGCTGCCCACGTCGCCGGCGACGGCCGAGAGGACGAGCGCCAGCGTCGCGCCGGCGAGCGTGCCGACGAGCGTGCCACGCCAGGTCTTGCCGTCGCCGAGGACGCGCCGGCCGCCCCACGTCCGCCCGCCGTCGATGGGGCGGCCGCCGCCGGCCAGCACCGCGGCGTTGTTCGGCACGTACGCGGGCAGCATCACCCAGAACGCGAGGACGATGGCGTCGACGACTTCCATACGCGCCGACAGAAGTCCCCGGGTCTTAATGCTCCGTGGTTTCGGCGGACGAGACGGCCGTGCGTGGTGGGTCGGGCGGACCCGGAGACCGCGCGGGGTCGCGGCGGCGGACGGGTGATTTGTAACGAATTAAAAGGGACGGCCGTCAACTTTCGACCATGATCCCGCCGATCGCGAGCACGTTCGTCGCGGGCGAGACGCCCGCCGAGGCGCTCGACCACGCGCGACGGCTCAACGACCGTGACGTCGGGGCCATCCTGAACCTGCTCGGCGAGCACTACGACGCGCCCGGGCCGGCGGCCGCGGACCGGGACGCGTACCGCGACCTGGTCGAGGACATCGCCGGGGCGGGCGGCGACGTCTGCATCTCGGTCAAGCCCTCGCAGGTCGGCCTGGACGTCGGCGAGGAGACCTTTCGGGAGAACCTGTCGGCGGTCGTCGACCACGCCGCCGAGCGGGACGTGTTCGTCTGGGTCGACATGGAGGACCACACGACGACGGACGCGACGCTCGCGGCCTACGAGGACCTCGCCCGGGAGCACGACGGCGGCGTCGGGGTCTGCCTGCAGGCGAACCTCGAACGCACCCGGGAGGACGTCGCGCGCCTCGCCGACGTGCCCGGGAAGGTCCGGCTCGTCAAGGGGGCGTACGACGAGCCGAGCGAAGTCGCGTACACGGACAAGGCGCGGGTGAACGAGGCGTACCGCGAGCTGCTCGAACTCGCGTTCGAGCGCTACGACGGCGGCGTCGCGGTCGGGAGCCACGACCCCGAGATGATCGAGTACGCGACCGAACTGCACGACGAGCACGGCACCGACTTCGAGATCCAGATGCTGATGGGGGTCCGCGAGGACGCCCAGTACGACCTCGCCGCCGACCACGAGGTGTGGCAGTACGTCCCCTACGGCGACAGGTGGCTCTCGTACTTCTACCGGCGGGTCGCCGAGCGCAAGGAGAACCTGCTGTTTGCCGCCCGGGCCGTCCTGACCGGGTGAATGGGAAGCGCTGATTAGCCCCGCTTCTGAAGGGAGACGTACATGGCCTCCTGGAAGCGGGACTTCGCGAGCGGGCTCATCGTTCTCGTCCCCGTGATCATCTCGGCGTACGTCATCGCCTGGGTGTACGGGCTGATCGCCTCCATCACGCCCGAGATAATCGTCAGCGAGCAACTGCTGCGGACGTACGGCATCAGCACCGACTACATCGACCCCCTCCGGGTGCTGGTGAGCCTCACCGTCTTCGTCATCCTCGTGTTCGCGGTGGGCTATCTCATGCGGACCGCGATCGGCGGGTTCTTCGAGGCGGCGGTCGACGACGTGGCAAACAGGGTGCCGGGGCTCCGCGTCGTGTACAACGCCTCCAAGATGGCCGCCGAGACCGCCCTCGGCGGCACCGAACAGCTCCAGACGCCCGTGAAGCTCGAACCGGTCCCCGGCCTGCGGATGACCGCGTTCAAGACCGGGCGCACGACCGAGGACGGCCGCGAGATAATCTTCCTGCCGACCGCGCCGAACATCACCACCGGCTTCGTCATCGAGGTCGACCCCGACGACATCGAGGAGACCGACGAGCGCGTCGAGGACGCGCTCACCCGCATCCTGAGCGCCGGGTTCGGCGACTCGGACCGCGGCGACCCGGGGATCCCGATCGACGTCATCGAGAGCGCACGTGACGACGGGAGCGAGGGGCAGAAGACCGACGACTGAGGGCGGTTACACGTAGCTGAACCACTCGTCGTAGTCGTCGGTGCGGCGCTCGACGATGTCGAAGAACGCGGACTGGATCTCCTCGGTGACGGGGCCGCGGGTGCCCGACCCGATCTCGACGTTGTCGACCTGCCGGATCGGCGTGACCTCCGCGGCGGTGCCCGTGAAGAACAGCTCGTCGGCCGTGTTGAGTTCGCCCCGCGAGATGGTGGCGTCGTCGTGGACGGTGTAGCCCAGGTCGCGGGCGACCTCGATCACGCTCTGGCGGGTGATCCCGTCGAGGATGCTCTCGGCGAGCCCGGGGGTGTACAGCTCGCCGTTGCGGACGAGAAACAGGTTCTCGCCCGGGCCTTCGGCGACCTGCCCCTCCTTGTTCAGGACGATCGCCTCGGTGTAGCCGTTGCGCCGGGCCTCCTCGCCGGCGAGCATGCTGTTGACGTACAGTCCGGTCGTCTTGGCGTTCGTGGGGATCTGGCTGGAGGCGTGCTTGCGCCACGAGGAGATCATGACCTCGACGCCGTTCTCCAGGGCGTCCTCGCCGAGGTACGTCCCCCACGGCCAGCAGGCGATAGCGACCCGGGTCGGGCAGTCGCCCGGGCTGACGCCGAGGCTGTCGTACCCGTAGAAGGCGATCGGGCGGATGTAACAGGACTCCAGGTCCTGCTCGCGGATCAGCGTCTCGGTCGCCTCCGTCAGCTCCTCGCGGGAGAAGTCGATCTCCATGTCGTAGGGCTTCGCGGAGTCGTAGAACCGGTCCAGGTGCTCCTCCCACCGGAAGAGCGCGGGCCCCTCCTCGGTGTCGTAACAGCGCACGCCCTCGAAGATGCCGCTCCCGTAGTGGAGGCCGTGCGTGAGCACGTGAATCTGGGCGTCCTCCCAGTCGACGAACTCGCCGTCCATCCAGATCGTGTCCACGTCCATTTCTGCGAAGCTCATGTTCGGGTAGTTATCACCGATCCTAATGAGTGTTCGCGGTTTTCGACACGGCCGTTTCACCGCGCCGGCCCGCCGGCCGATGGCGTCGGCGTCGGTCACTTCGACGCCGCCGCGCCGGCCACGCTCCCGCGACAGTTGTAATTACATTTATGTAATGGGGTTCGGAAACGGGGAGTATGACGCAGTACGAGGAGGTCCGGGAGATGATCGACGCCTCGGCGTTCCACGACTGGATCCAGTTCGCGAACCGGGGTACGTGGACGTACAAGCCCGACGTCGCGCTCCGGTTGAGCCGGGAGGACCAACTCGACAAGCGCTACGACCCCCACTGGGCCGCCCAGATCCAGGGGTCGAACGCCCGGTTTGGCTACTACGTGTACTACGCGGACTCGCCGGTCGAGTACCACGTCGTCGTCAGCGTCGACGACGGCCGCGCCTTCATCCCCGAACCGAACCCGCCGCAGGCACAGGGCGGGCAGTACACCATCTCCCCGTACGCCGCCAACATCGGCCGGATCATCACCGGCGACGCCGAGACGTTCCGGGCCTACCTCAACCGGACGGGCATCGCGGTCCACGAGTGACCGGCGGGTGAGGCCGGCCCGCGCGGCCGCGTCGTCAGGCCGTCGGGAGCTGTTCGGCCAGCCGGTCGCCCTCGACGAACGGCGTCCCCGTCCGGCGGCCGTACCGCCGGGCGGCCTCGGGGCCGAGTGCCTCGCCGGTCTCGTCGTCCAGCATCTCACAGACCACGGCGGCGGGCGGCCGGTCGGCCGCCAGCGCCAGCGCGACGGCGTACTCGGTGTGGCCGCGGCGGTCGGCGTGCAGGCCCGGGGCGGCCCGCAGGAGATGGACGTGGCCGGGCGACCGGAACCGCTCCGCGAAGTCGACCGCGTCCGGGTCGGCGGCCGCCGCGCCGATTTCGCTGATCGTCAGGGCGCGGTCGTTGTCCGTGATCCCGGTGTACGTGTCGCGGTGGTTCACCGTCAGCGAGAACGACGACCGGTCGTCGTACCCCAGTTCGTGGTCGCCCGTGACGGGGTGGTCGACCGCCGACGCGAGGAACGGGAGGGAGAACGCCTCCGCGACCGCGTCGGACAGGGCCGTACACACCAGCCCGCCGGCGTCGTTCCGCATCCGGGCCACGTCGTCGGCCGTCACGACGTCCGCCGGGTAGATCAGGTCCGTCTCCCCCTCGCGGTCGGCCGCGTCGTGGACCAGCACGGGGTTCCCGGCGCGGAACGCCTCGACGGCCCGTTCGACGGCGCTGTGACGCTGGCTCATCGGTCGGTCACCCGCAGCGTCAGGCGGTCGCCGTCGTCCAGCCCCATCTCGTCGCGCAGTTTGACCGGCGCGATCAGCTCCGCCTGGTCCTCGTCGTGGTGGGTGCGTTCGGGCGCGATCACGTGGCACTCCTCGTACGTCTCGCCCGCCGCCGTCTCGATCGTGGCGGGGTAACAGACCGCGGGGCCGTACGTGCGCTCCTCGTCCTCCCAGCCGTCGATGTGGACGGGGTCCAGCGCGGCCATCGCCGACCGCCGGCGGACGCTGTCGTCGGTCAGCGACACGTTCAGCGTGCCGGCGAAGGGCTCGTAGCCGAGCCGGTCGACGAACTGCTCCATGTAGCCGGGCAGCGAGATGTAGTGGCGGCCCTCGCCCATCCCGCCGGTGACGGTGCCGGCGAGTTCGACGTCCGCCTCGGTCTCGAACACGCGGCGGTAGTCCTCGTACTCCTCGCGGAGCGCGCGCTCGCCGGCGTCGGTGATCGTCACCCACTGGCCGTCCGAGACGGTGTCGCGCTCGACGTAGCCGGCGTCCTCCAGGCGCTGGAGCCGGCGGGAGGCCGTCTGGTCCGACGCGTCCAGCCGGCCGGCGACCGACCCGCAGGAGGTCTTGAACTCGCCGCCCAGCCCGCCGTCCATGGCGAGCAGCTTCAGCACCGCCAGCTCGTCGGGACCGACCGCGAGCGACGCCGTGTCTGACATACCTGAGGGTAGTCGGCCGCGCGGCATAAGGATAACGAAGGTGGAACGCGTTCCAGATTTGGAACGGTGGTGAACGGAACCGCCGTTGTCATAACTCGGGGGTGAAGTCACCTAAACGCACCGGTCGACGGCGTCCCAGGAGTCAGTCGCCGACGACGGGGTCGCGCTCCCAGAACTCGCTGCCCTTCTTCAGCTTCGGCACCCAGGTGTCCTGCTCGCGGGCGAGCAGGGCGACGCGGGACTCGGGGACGCCGCGGACCTCGTCGTGGTCGGGCATGTGTTCGGCCACGTCCTCGGCGAAGGCCATCACCTCTTCGTGGTCCGGCATCGAGTCGCGGTCGAGTCGCCCCTGCGAGTGGCCGACGTGCATGTACGCCTTCAGCTCCACGAAGTCGGGGTCGGCCCGGCGGTAGAAGCCGGCGTACCAGTCCGGGTCCCGCATGTTCTGCCCGTTCACCAGCGTCGTTCGCAGGACGGTCCGGGTGTCCTCCTTGTCGGCCAGCACGTCCATCGTGTCGACCAGCCGTTCCCACGCGTCGTCGTCGACCGCCTTCACCACCTCGTCGAACGTGTGCCGTTCGGGCGCGTCGACGCTGACGTACAGTTGCGTCGGGTCACAGCGCGCCAGCATCTCCGGATTCGTCCCGTTGGAGACGAGGAACGTGGTGATGTCGCGGTCGTGGAACTCCTCGATCAGTTCCGGGAGATGCGGGTACAGCGTCGGCTCGCCGTCTAAGCTGATGGCGACGTGGCGGGGCTCCATCGCCTGCTCGAACACCTCGCGGGGCACCTCGTCGTTGCCGCCGAAGCCCGACAGCAGCTTCTTCTGGAGTTCGACGCTCGCGTCCGCGACGGCGGCGGGGTCGTCCCACTCCACGTCGCCCAGTTCGTAGGCGTGGCCGGCGTGGTCGCGCCAGCAGAACACGCACCGCTCGTTGCACTTGACGACGGGCGTCATCTGCATGCAGCGGTGGGACTCGATGCCGTAGAAGATGTACTTGTAACACTTCCCCTCGCCGCGCAGGGCGTTCGCCGTCCAGCCACAAGTCTGGGCGGCCGTGTGGTTCTCGCTGTGGTAGTCGGGGTCGCCGACCTGTTTCGGCCCGTCCGAGTCGCTCATCGTGGGTACGGGTGGAGCCGGAGCGTGAAACCTTCTTCCTTCCGGGCCGGGGGCGGCCCGCGAGTCACGCCCGCCCGTCGAACGTCGCGTCCGCCGACGTCCGCTCGCGGTTGAACGACAGCACCTTCGCGCGGATGGCGTCGCCCGCCGAGACCGAGTCCGGGACGTCCTCGACGAACAGGACGAACCCCTCGACCTTCCCGACGGCGACGCGCTCGCCGGAGTGGTGGTCGGTGAACTCCGCCACGCCGAACTCGTAGGACTCGCCGATCTCGACCGGCGGTTCGCGCTCCTGTGCGGCCTCGTGTGCCCGGCGGGACGCGCGCTCGTCCGCCGTCCGCCGCCGGCGGAACACGAGCGCCGCGACGAGCAGCAGGACGACGCCGCCGGCCGCGGCCGTCACCCAGATGTACTGCATACCCGTTCCCTCGGAGGGTGGACAGTAATAACGTTCGGACGCGGCCGGCGCTTCCCCGACGGAGCGCCGAACGCGCCCCGGCGTCGCGCCAACCCGTCACCCCTATACTCCCGGCCCGAAAACGGGCGGGTATGTTCCTAGCCGTCCGCGAGGAGGTCGAGGCCGCGCTGGCCGACGCGCTGGCCGCGCTCGACCTCCCGACCGACGACCTCGGCATCGAGGAGCCGCCGGAAGACGTCGACGCCGTGCTCGCTTCGAGCGTCGCCTTCCGGCTGGCCGGCGAGGTCGGCGCGCCGCCGCCGAAGGTGGCCGCCGACGTGGCCGACGCCGTCGACGTCGGCGACTGCGAGTACGTCGCCCGCGTCGACACGCAGGGGCCGTACGTCAACTTCCTGCCGAACGACCGGTACTTCGCCGACGCGCTCGACGCGGCGCGGGAGGCGGGGTACGGCCGCCTCGACCCGAAGGACACCTCCGTCGTCGTCGAGCACACGAGCGCGAACCCGACCGGCCCGGTCCACGTCGGCCGGGCTCGCAACCCCATCGTCGGCGACGCCGTCGCCAACGCGCTGGACTACGCCGGCTACGACGTGGACCGCCACTACTACGTCAACGACGCCGGCCGGCAGATGGCCGTGTTCACGTGGGCCTACGAGCGCTTCGACGAGGGCGACCTGGCGGACGACCCCGAGCGCGACCGGATCGAGTACGACCTCGTGCGCTACTACCGCAAGGGCAACGCCTACCTCGACGAGGCCGACGAGGCGGCAGTCGAGGCGGCCGAGGCCGAGATCGAGTCGATCATGCAGGGCCTGGAGGAAGGCGACGAGGGGACCTACGAGCGCGTCAGCGAGGTCGTCGACCAGGTGCTGGGCGGGATGCGGGAGTGTCTTGCGCGGCTCCCCGCGGAGTTCGACGAGTTCGTCAAGGAGACGCGGTTCATGTTCGACGGCTCGACCGACGACGTGGTCGACCGCATGCAGGCCCTCGACGAGGCGGTCTACGAGGAGGACGCCTGGCAGCTTGAGTTGGACGAGCACGGCATCGACAAGAACCTCGTGTTCCTGCGCTCGGACGGCACCAGCCTCTACCCCACCCGGGACCTGGCCCACCACGAGTGGAAGTTCGACAACTACGACCGGGCGGTGACGGTGCTGGGCGAGGACCACCGGCTGCAGGCCGACCAGCTCCGCACGACGCTCGAACTGCTCGGCAACGACACCGACCAGCTGGAGCAGGTGCTGTACTCCTACGTCAACCTCCCGGAGGGGAAGATGAGCACCCGTGAGGGGACCGGCGTCGACTTGGACGACCTGCTGGACGAGGCCATCGACCGCGCCCGCGACGAGGTCGAGGACCGGCTCGACGACCGCATCCGCGACGACGACCTGACCGACGGGGACGTCGAGCGCATCGCCCGTCAGGTCGGCGTCGGCGCGGTCCGCTACGACATCGTCTCGAAGCAGCCGACGAAGGCGATCACCTTCGAGTGGGAGCGCGCCCTCGACTTCGAGGCCCAGTCCGCGCCGTACGTCCAGTACGTCCACGCGCGGTGCTGTGGCATCCTGAACGAGGCCGGCGACGCCGCCGAGGTCGGCGACGTGGACGCCGACCTGCTCGACACCGAGTACGAGCGGGACCTGCTCCGGGCGGTCGCGCGCTTCCCGGCGGTCGTCGAGGAGGCCGCCGAGGACCTCGAACCGCACGTCGTCGCCACCTACACCCGGACGCTCGCCGAGCGGTTCAACGCCTTCTACCGCGAGTGCCCGGTGCTGGCCGACGACGTCGACCCGGAGCTTCGGGACGCCCGCCTCGCGCTCGTCACCGCCGCGAGACACGCCGTCGGCAACGCGCTCGACGTGCTCGGCGTGGAAGCGCCCGAGTCGATGTAGGCCGGAGGGGCCGGCGGCGTCAGAAGACGCTGCCGCCGACGAAGTTCACTGCCAGCACCAGCCCACCCAGAGCGAGCACCGCGAACAGCAGTATCCAGCCGAGCGGAAGCGAGTTGTCGGTGTCGGACATACCCGTCGGTTGACGGGACTCCGTGTTCAAGCTTCCCGTTTCGCGCGAAGACGTTCGGGGGAACGCCGATACCGCCGGAGTCGCGCGGAGCGTCACCCGAGCAGGCCGCCGAGCAGGCCGCCGCCGCCGTCCTCGTCCTCGTCTTCGTCGTCGTCCTCGTCGCCGTCCGCGTCGTCAGCGTCGTCCGCTCCCGGCGGCGACCGGTCGCTGAATGGCACGGCCTCGCCGTCCTCGTCGAAGGAGATCCCGTCCCCGTCGGCCTCGTCGGCGTCCGCGTCGGCGTCGTCGCCGCCCTCGGCGTCGGGGATCGTCACGCCGTCGCCTTCCGCCGGGTCGTCGGGGTCGTCGGTCGGGTCGCGCGCCGCCGACTCGTCGCCCCCCGCCGCGTCGGCCGCTCCGGTAGCGTCGTCGGACGCCTCCGTGCTGTCGTCGGCCTCCGCGGCCGGTTCGCTCGTCGCGGCGCTCGCGTCCCCCTCCGCGTCGTCGGCGTCTGACGCCGTGGCGTCCGCGGCGGGCGAGTCCTCGGAGTCGCCCTCATCGGGGATTTCCGCCTCACCGTCGTCCACGTCCTCTATCGCGCTCGACACCTCCGAGTGTGACGCGTCGTCGGCGTCGGCTTCGTCCGAAGCAGCGGCGTCCGCGTCGCCGTCGTCCGCGTCGGTGTCGGCGTCCGCGGCCGCGCCGGGGTCGCCGTCGCTCACGAGGCGCTCGGCCAGCCGTCGGTACGCGGTCGCGGCCGGGCTCTCCGGCGCGTCGACGACGACCGGCGTCCCGGTGTACACCGAGTCCCGGACCGCGTCGTCCTCCGGGACGGTGCCGAGCAGCGGGACGCCGACGCGCTCGGCGATCCCCTCGAAGTCGAAGTTCCGGTCGTCGCGGACGCGGTTGATGACGAGCCCGGCGACGCGGCCGTCGGCGCGTTCGGTCAGGTCGGCCGTCTTCGAGGCGTCCTGGACGGACGCCGGCTCGGGCGTCGTCACGAGGACGACCTCGTCCGCGAGGCCGAGCGGGAGCACCGACTCGTGGCTGATCCCCGCCCCCACGTCGAGCAGGACGTAGTCGAACTCCTCGCGGAGGCGGTCGACGACGTCGCCCAGGCCCCTGGCGTCGGCGTCCGCGTAGCTCTCCAGGTCCGCGCCGCTCGGGACCGCGACGATCCCGTCGGCGAGTTCGTACGACGCCTCCTCGACGGACGCTTCGCCGGCGAGCACCTCGTGGAGCGTCGTCGCGTCGGGCGAGAGGCTGACGAGCCCCGCGAGGTTCGCCATGCCCATGTCCGTGTCGACGACGGCGACGGTGTTGCCGGCCCCGGCCAGCGCCGTCCCGACGTTCACCGTCGTCGTCGTCTTCCCGACGCCGCCCTTGCCGCTCGCGACGGCGTACACTGTGTGCGATGCCATGTTACTACGTGAGCCAAGAGGTGGGCGGCTAATAAAACACCGTCAGACTCCCGAACGGTCGAAGCGACGCACGAACCGGCCCCAGCGCCACGGCGCGTCCCCGGCAGGTCCGGAGCCGGCCGCGAAAGACAAAGAATACTTAGCCGCTCCGGGGCGTATAAGCGATAATGAGCCAGCAGGAGAGCGAGCAATCCGACCGGAAGAAATACGAGTTCCGGAAGGTCATCGAGGACCTGAAGGAGTACGAGGGGTCGGGGACGCAGCTCGTCACGATATACATCCCGGATGACAAGCTGATAAGCTCCGTCGTCCAGCACGTCACACAGGAGCACAGCGAGGCGAGCAACATCAAGTCCAAGCAGACCCGGACGAACGTGCAGGACGCCCTCTCCTCTATCAAGTCCCGCCTGCGCTACTTCGACACCTACCCGCCCGAGAACGGCGTCGTCATCTTCTCCGGCGCGGTCGACTCCGGCGGCGGCCAGACCGACATGATCACGAAGGTCCTGGAGAGCCCGCCGATGGGCATCGAGTCGTTCCGCTACCACTGCGACTCGGAGTTCCTCACCGAGCCCTTGGAGGAGATGCTGGCGGACAAGGGCCTGTACGGCCTCATCGTGCTGGACCGGCGCGAGGCCAACGTCGGCTGGCTCCGGGGCAAGCGCGTCGAGCCCGTCAAGTCCGCCTCCTCGCTGGTGCCGGGCAAGCAGCGCAAGGGCGGCCAGTCCGCCCAGCGGTTCGCCCGCCTGCGCCTGGAGGCCATCGACAACTTCTACCAGGAGGTCGCGGGGATGGCAAACGACCTGTTCGTCGAGGAGCGCCACGAACTCGACGGCATCCTCGTCGGCGGCCCGTCGCCGACCAAAGACGAGTTCCTCGACGGCGACTACCTCCACCACGAGCTTCAGGACAAGGTGCTTGGCAAGTTCGACGTCTCCTACACCGACGAGTCCGGCCTGTACGACCTCGTCGACGCCGCGGAGGACGCCCTGGCCGACGCCGAGGTGATGAAGGACAAGAACCTGATGCAGGACTTCTTCAGGGAGCTCCACGAGGGCGAGGAGGCCACCTACGGGTTCGACCAGACGCGGCGAAACCTCATCATGGGCTCCGTGGAGACGCTGCTCATCAGCGAGGACCTCCGCGAGGACGTCGTCACCTACGAGTGCCCCAACGGCCACGAGGAGCGGGAGGTGATCGACCGCCGGAAGAACACGCCCGACCACACCTGCAGCGACTGCGGCGAGGAGGTCCCCGCCGACGAGGCCGAGCGCGAGGACGCCATCGACCACCTCATCGCCATCGCCGAGCAGCGGGGCACCGAGACGAAGTTCATCTCGACGGACTTCGAGAAGGGCGAGCAGCTGTACGACGCCTTCGGCGGCGTCGCCGGACTCCTGCGGTACTCGACGGGCGTGTAAACGCCCCCGGGTCGCCCCGGGGCACAGGGGCTGGGTTTATGTATCGGAGCGTCTGACAGTCCGACGTGATGACACGGGCGGACGCGGAGCCGGACGTCGTCGGGCTCGTCACGCGGCGGTTCGGCGTGTTGGACAGGTTGGACGGGGAGCGCACGGACAAGGCGACGCTGGCCGAGGACCTGTCGGTGTCCCGGTCGACCGTCGACCGCGCCCTCCGCGAACTCGAGGGCGCCGGCTTCGTCACGCGGGCCGACGGGGAGTACACCGCCTCCGCGACCGGCCGGCTCGCCGCCCGGAGCTACCGGGAGTTCGTCGGCTCCGTCGAAGCCCTCCGCGACGCCGCCCCGGTGTTGGCCGCGCTCCCGCCGGAGGCCCCCGTGTCGCTCGACCTCCTCCGCGGCGCGACGGTCCGCCTGGCGGAGCCGCCGACGCCGTTTCGCCCGGTCGAACGGCTCACGGACCTGGTCACCGACGCGACGGAGTTCCGGGGGCTGTCGGCGGCGGTGACGGCCCCGGAGACGGTCGAACGGATCAGCGCGGCGGCGGTCGAGGGCGACCTGCGGGTGGAGATGGTGCTTGCCGATCACGTGGCCGACCAGCTTCGAGCGACGCATCCGGAGGTCGTCCGCGCGGCGGGCGGGGGGGCCGCGTTCGACCTGTACGAGACCGATACGGTCCCATTCGGGCTCGCCGTCGCCCACGACGACGGCGACGCACACGCCGTGCTCGCCGCGTACGGGCCCGACTCGGAGCTCCGGGGGATCGTCGTCAACGACGCGCCCGCGGCCGTCGACTGGGCCGACGCCGTCTTCGAGGAGTACCGGGCGACGGCGACGCCGTTACGGCCGCCGTAGCCCCGGGCGTCGGCCGCCACCCATAACAGGCTGGTCGGAGAACCGGGGGACGAATGGGCCGTGACGACGCGGAGGTAGTACGGACGCTGTGTGACCGACGCGAGTTCCTGGTCGCGCTCCGGGGGAAGCCACGCGAAAAGCGGGCGTTGGTCGAGACGATAGGCGTGTCACGGTCCACGGTCGACCGCGCCATCCGGGAGCTGTGGGCCGAGGGGCTGGTCGAGGAAACCGACCGCGGCTACCGGCTGACCGCCGTCGGGCGGCTGGCGGCGGCCTTTACCGACGGCGTGCTCGCGGTGAGCCGCGACCTGCGGGCCGCGTCGGACGTGCTGGCCCCGCTCCCCGCGGACGCGCCGCTCGACCTGCGCTTGCTCCGGAACGCGAAGGTCGCCGAGGCAGAGCCGACGACCCGGAGCGAGTCAGTGGCCTCGGTGCATTCGGTGTTTCGCGAGGCCGACCGGCTGTACGCGTTCGCACAGGTCGTCACCCGGTCCCGGACCCTCGACGTGTTGGCCGACGCGGTCGACCGCGGGGCGACTGTCGAGGTCGTGTTCGACGCGCGGCTGGCCGAGGAGCTGCTGCCGCGGATGGGCGACCGGGTCGCCGCGCTGACCGCGCGCGGGTTCAGGCCGCTCTCGACGGATGGGGTCCCGTTCGGGCTGCTCCTCGGCGAGACGGACGACGGCTGGAAGACCCGCGTCGTCACCTACGACGAGGACGGCGACCTCCGGGGCGTCGTCGCCAACGACCGCCCCGCCGCGGCCGCGTGGGCCTGGGACGTGTACCGGAGCTACCGGAGCCGTGCGGTCGACCTCTCGCCGGCGTTCTCCGGGTGACCGGCCCTCACAGGAGCTGTTCCAGCTGGTGGCGGCGACGTTCGAGCGCCACCGCCGGCGACAGCGCCGGGTCCGCGGCGAGCCGGTCACAGAGCAACAGCGGGTCGGCCCCGGCCGCCTCGACCCGCCCGACGAGTTCGGTGATCGCCGCCCGGTTGAGCGCCAGCGACGGGAGCAGGCCGAGAAACAGGGCCACCGGCACCGCGGCGCTCGGCGACGACGGGAACGCGTCGCTCACCGCGTCGAACGCCGGCGTCCCGTCGGGCGCTGCCGCCGGGTGGACCCGGAGGCAGTCGGTGCAGATCGCCGCCGCGTCGCCGTCGCCCGGCGCGTACTCCCGCAGGTCGTCGGGAACGGCGAAACTGACGGTCGACGCGCCGCAGTCCGGGCAGTCCATACCGGGGCGACGGCCGAACGGGACAAAAAGGTACGCCAGCGGGGCGACGGAGCCGGTTCAGTCGTCCGCCGAGACGCGCTCGCGCTCCGCCTCCTCGGCCGCCTGCCGGGCCTCGGCTTCGTCCTCCTCCTTCTTGTCCTTGATCTTCTTCATGCGGAAGATCTCCTCGCGCTCCTGCTCCTCTAGCTTCTGCTCGATGTACTCCTGGTTCGTGTACAGTTCGGGCAGCAGCGTGAACTCCAGGGCGTTGACGCGGCGCTTGGTCTTCTCGATCTCGTCCAGCATCTTCTTCATCGCCGTCTCGACCTCGGCCGCGAGGATGATGGAGTCGAGCAGTTCCTCGTAGGCCTCGGCGGCCTCGTCGATGCGGGCGCTCGTGCCGACGACGCCGTAGCCGCGCTCGTCGAGGCTCTTTTTCACCTTGCTCGACTCGATCTGCGGGACGACGACGCCCATGATGTTGTGGGACTCCGTCGTGATCTCGGGGTGTTCCTTCAGCGCCGCGGCGGCCCCCCGGACGGCCACGTCGCCCTCCATCGCGCGGGCCATGTCCATCTTCTTCTGGGCGTCCTCGTAGTTCGACTCGACGTTCCCCCGGACGTCCTGCGCCTGGTCGAGGATGTCCATGAACTCCATGATGAGGCCGTCGCGCTTTTTCTCCAGCGTGTCGTGGCCCCGCTCGGAGAGTTCGATGCGGTCCTCGATCTGCATCAGCTCCTTCCGAGTGGGTTTGACGTCCTTGGCCATGTTGGGTAGGCTTTGCGCGCCCGCACGGATAACTGTTTACAGATCCGGCGTCAGCGACCCCCACACAGGACCGTTCGCCCGCCGCGGCGTCGTCGCAAACGATTTACGTGTTGGCTACCCGACCTGTGCATACGATGCCAGGACGCAGATCGCGGCGCGCGGTGCTGGCGGCCGGCGTCGGCCTCGCGCTGCCGCTTTCGGGCTGTCTCGGCGGACGCGACGAAGGCCAGGCGGCGCTCGCGACCGAGACCCCGCCCCCGCCGGTCGACGAACTGGAGATACGCATCTACGACGTGCGCCGGCCCGACGCCGGGGCGCGAAGCGCGACGCTGACGGTGCTGCTGGAGGTGACCAACCCGACCGAGCGGGAGGTGCCCAGCCCGTCCGGGGAGTTCGACGTGATGATAAACGGCGAGCGGGTCGTCACCGCCGAGCCGTCGTTCAACACGTTCGAACCCGGGGAGACGGCCCGCAAGAGCATGGAACTGATAATCGACTACGCCGACAGCGGGACCGCGGTCGCCAACGCGATACGGGAGGGAACGTTTCGCCTGACGATGGACGGGCTGATCCGCGCGGGCGACGTCAGCGACTCCGTGACGCTGTCGTACGAACTGTGAAAAGCGGCTCGCCCCGCCGGAGGGCCAGGTCGTCGCGTCGCCCGGAGACCGGCCCGACTCCCGAATCACCCGCGCGGTGACCGTTCCTACTCGATGACGTGCACCCGCCGGTCGTCGATCGAGAGCGACACCGACTCCCCGACCCGGTAGCCGTCGATCCCGTCGGCGTGGAGCGTCACCGTGGTTCCGTCGGGCAGCGCCGCCACGAGGCGGGTTCGGTCCCCGAGGTAGGTCACGTCGGTCACTTCGACCTGGATCGGTCCCCCGCCCAGATCGAACGCCGCGGGGCGGGCCGCGACCTGCACCGGGCCGTCCGCGTCCGCGGCGACGGGCAGTTCGGCGAAGCCCAGGTCGACGTGGCCGTTCTCCGCGACGCCGGAAAGCAGGGTGGAACTCCCGACGAAGTTGGCGACGAAGGCGTTTGCCGGCCGCCGGTAGATCTCCGCGGGCTCGCCGATCTGCTCAAGGGTCCCGTCCGAGAGGACGGCGATCCGGTCGCACATGGCCATCGCTTCCTCCTGGTCGTGGGTGACATAGAGGGCGGTCACGTCGAGGTCGGCCAGGAGGTCGCCGATCTCGTCGCGAAGCCGCGACTTCAGTTCCGCGTCCAGCCCCGTCATCGGCTCGTCGAGCAGGAGGACGCGGGGTTCGATCGCGAGCGCTCGCGCGAGGCCCACCCGCTGTTGCTGGCCGCCCGACAGCGTCGCCGGTCGGCGGTCGGCTAGCTCGTCGATGTCGAGCAGGGTGAGCAGTTCGGCGGCCCGCTCCCGGCGCTCGTCTTTCGGGACCCCCCGCATCTTCGGCCCGAAGGCGACGTTTTCGCGGACCGTCATGGTGTCGAACAGCGCGTAGGACTGGAAGACCAGCCCGACGTTTCGCTCCTCGGGCGGGACGTGGGTGACGTCGACGCCGTCGAACAGCACCCGGCCGTCGGTCGGCGTCTCGAAGCCGGCGATGGTCCGCAGCGTCGTCGTCTTCCCGCAGCCGGAGGGGCCGACGATCCCGAGGATCTCGCCGTCGCGGATCGTCAGGTCGATCCCGTCGACGGCCGCCTCGTCGCCGTAGGCTTTCGTCAGCGACTCGAGGGTGACCTCGCTCACGGGCGGTCACCTCCGGGGCGCGCCCTCGTTGGGCGGTTGCGAGCGATGCGGTCGGGCCGACGGGTAGCGTGTCTCGTTCTCATCGTTGTGCGGTCGAGAACCCCCTGTTGCCGAGCAGTTGGAGGCCGAGGATGGCGGCCACGACGATCGCGAAGTAGACCGACACGGCCGCGGCCGACTGCAGGTGCGTCGCGTTCGAGATGTTCCGGTAGAGGAAGATCGCGAACGGGTCCGGACTCCCGCTTGCCACCATGTACGTGAAGTTGAACTCCGCCGCCGCGAGCGTCCAGGTGATGATACAGCCGGCGACGATCCCCCGTTTGGCGTGGGGGACGATGATCGTCAGAAACGTCCGCGGCCACGAGGCCCCGAGCGACCGGGCGCTCTCCTCGAGCCGGACCAGGTCCATCGACTGGAACGAGCTCTGGACAGTCAGCACCATGTACGGCGACTTGAGGAGACAGTAGCCGGCGATCAGCCCCAGCGCCGAGCGGCCGTGTTCCGGGTAGGTCTGGACGAACGCGATCCCGAGGATCAGCCCCGGGACGAGCGGCAGGATCGCGAACGTGTTGACCCAGTTTCGAGCGTAGAAGTCGTAACGCGCGAGTGCGTACGCGACCGGGACGCCGACGACGACGTTCAGGACCATGCCGCCGGTCGCGATGGCGAGGCTGAAGGCGAGTCCCGGGATCGCGTTGGTCCGCACGCCCCGCTCGCCGAACCCGAGCACCTTCAGCCAGTGGTCGAACGTGACGAACCCCTGCGGGAGTACGCCGGACGCGGACCGCGCGAACGACGACACGAACGTCACGAGGACGGGGACGGTCAGGAACGCGACGACAACCGAGACGACGGCGACCAGCACCGGGCGGCCGACCACCGTCGACAGCGCCGACCCGGACCGCGACCACGGATCGGCGGCTCCCTCGGTAGTGCCGCCGTCCGGGCGCGGGTCGCCACGGCCCGATTCGAGCGTCGACCCCGCGTCGCCGCCGTCCTCGTTTAGCTCCGTCGGCCCGGGCATCTCAGATCTCCACCGCGTCGTCGTCGACGAACCGCAGCCCGACGAACGTGAACGCGACGATAAAGACCACGTAGACGATCCCGATCGCGGCCGCGACGTCCGGGTTGTACGAGCCGACGCTCGTCTCGTGATGTATCTGGAGCGTAACGACCCGGTGGCTCTGTAGGATCAACACGGTCCCGAAGATCGCGAGCCCGGAGCGAAAGGTGAGGATCGCGGCCGCGACGATCCCGGGCCGGACTTCGGGAAGGGTGACGTGGTAGAACGTCTGCCACCGGCTCGCGCCGAGCGTGCGCGCCGCCTCTTCGGCCTGCGTGTTGACCTCCGCGTAGGTCCCGCGCAACACCATGGTCGCCCGCGGGAGCAACGAGTAGACGTACCCCAGGAAGAGACCGGTGATCGCGGTCGCGGTCGCGAGATCGAGCGGGGCCCCGCCGGTCGCGACGGCGACCGCGTTCGTCACCAGTCCCTGCCGGCCCAGCAGGACGATGATCAGGTACGCGACGATGATCCCCGGCAACGCGATCGGGAACGATACCGCCGCGACGACGAGCCGCTCGCCGGGCAGGTCGTACTTCTCGAGGACGTGTGCGACGGCGACGCCGAGCGCGACGCTGACGCCCGTCGCCAGCCCGACGAACCACAGCGTGTTCCAGGCCACCCACCGGTACTCGGCGGTCGTCGCGAGCGTCTCCCAGGCCCCGAGCGACCAGCCCTCTATCCAGATCGGGTCCTCCACGAGGCTGATCCGGGCGAGCATCGCCAGCGGAACGAAGCCCGCGACGAGCGCGAGCGCGAAAAACGGGAGACAGAGGACCGCGATCCGCCGCCGCTCGCGCTCGCGCTCGGTCGTCGGCCGAACGGTCGTCGACGCGAGCGTCGCGGCCCGCCGGACCGACGCGCTGGCCGATTCCCGGACGGACATCCGCGATCACTGGGCCCCCTCCAGCGGCGTCCGGTCGACGAGTTCCTCCTGAATGGTCTCCTGGTTCTCGACGAGCGTCTCCTGGTCGACGGTGAACCCCGCCGACTCGTAGGACGACTGGTCCGGGAACTCGTCTGGCTGGTCGAGTTCGTTCGCCCGGATCGGGCGGACGTAGGCGTCGAAGAACAGCTCCTGACAGTCCTCGGTCAGCACGTAGTCCATGAACAGCTTCGCCGCCTCCGGGTTGGGCGCGTCCCGCAGCATGGCGTAGCCGTACGGGACGTTCATCGCACCCGGATTGCCGTTGGGACCCTCCAGGACCGCGACCTCGATCTGGTCCTCGTCGAACTCGTCGTTGTTGTACTTGAGGTTCAGTCCGGTGTAGTCGTACTCGACGACCGTCGAGATCTCGCCCGCGGTCATCGGCCCCTCCACGTTACGCCGGAAGTCAGCGCCGTGTTCGGCGATCGCCTCGTGGTACTCGATGACCGGGTCGAGGTCGTTCAGGTCGCCGCCGTAGGCCCGGTTGACCGACAGCGCGGACGCCTGCCCGTTGGCGGTGTGGGGCGGCGTGAACGCCAGGTCCTGCGCGATGTCGGGGTGTTTCAGGTCCTCCCAGGTTTCCGGGGCGTCCAGCCCCCGCTCCTCGTAGACGTCGGCCCGGTAGGTCACCGCGGTCGTCATCTGTCGAGTCGCGGTCACGTGGCCGTTGGCGGTCTTCAGATCGTCGGGGACGACGTCCCAGTTCGCCGGCTTGTAGTCGGTCGTCAGGTCGTCGTTCATCGCCTGCAGACCGAACGAGTAGCCGCCGTTGTACGCCGAGTGCGTCGGGTTCTGCGCGTTGGCGCGCATGTCCTCGAGGGCCTCGCCCGAGGACCCCTGTGCGTCGTACAGCGGGAGGTCGTACTCCTCCTCGAAGGCCTCCATGACGGCCCCCCAGTTCGACCACCCGGTCTGAACACAGTAGATCTGCAGTTCGTCGGGGAACGACGAGGAGTCGACCTCCGTCTCGTACTCGCCGTGGCCGACAGTGTAGGTCTGGCCGCCGCTGCCGCCGGTGAGCCCGCTCAGACAGCCCGCAGTCGCGAGCGTCCCCACGGCCGCGCCACTCGAAAGTACCGTCCGCCGCGTCGCCGTTGTCGATTCGGGCATGGTCGAGAGAGCCACCGAAATACACTAATCGGTTGCTATGTTCAATATATTGAACTACATGGCCGACCGTATCGGAACCGATCGGTCGGAGTCGGCCGGAGGCGGACGACGCGCTCGCGGGCCCGGGCGGGCGCGATCGGATACGTAAACCGGGTCGGAAAAAGCGACTGGACGCGAGCGTCAGTCGGCGGCGACTTCCTCGGTGCCGGCCGGCTCGTCCTCGCGGTAGTGCTCCTCGATGAGCTCCTCGTCGACGCGGTTGAGCTCCTCCTTCGGGAGCATCGACAGCAGGTCCCAGCCAAGCTCCAGGGTCTCGTCGATGTCGCGGTTCGTGTCGAACCCCTGCTGGACCAGCTCCTCCTCGAAGCGGTCGGCGAAGTCGAGGAACTTGTTGTCGCGCTCGGACAGCGCCTCGCGGCCGACGATGTTCACCAGGTCGCGCAGGTCCTCGCCCTCCGCGTACGCGGCGTACATCTGGTCGGAGACGTCGCCGTGGTCGGCGCGGGTCAGCCCCTCGCCGATACCGTCGTCCATCAGGCGCGACAGGCTCGGCAGCACGTTCGTCGGCGGCTCGATCCCCTGACTGTTGAGGTCACGGTCCATCATGATCTGCCCCTCGGTGATGTACCCCGTCAGGTCGGGGATCGGGTGCGTGTCGTCGTCGCCGGGCATCGTCAGGATGGGGATCTGCGTCACCGACCCCTCGCGGCCCTCGATGCGGCCGGCGCGCTCGTACAGCTGGGCGAGGTCGGTGTACATGTACCCGGGGTAGCCACGGCGGCCCGGCACCTCCTCGCGGGCCGCGCCGATCTCGCGCAGCGCCTCGCAGTAGTTGGTCATGTCGGTGAGGATGACCAGCACGTGGTACCCCTTGTCGAACGCGAGGTACTCGGCGGTGGTCAGGGCCATCCGCGGCGTGACCGTCCGCTCGACGGCGGGGTCGTCCGCGAGGTTCATGAACACGACGGAGCGCTCCAGCGCGCCGGTGCGCTCGAAGTCGTCCATGAACTCGTTGGCCTCCTCCTGGGTGATCCCCATCGCGCCGAAGATCACCGCGAACTCGGAGCCCTCGTCGTCGTCACCCTCCTCGTCCTCCTCGGGCACCGTCGCCTGCCGCGCGATCTGGAGCGCCAGGTCGTTGTGGGGCAGGCCCGACGCCGAGAAGATGGGGAGCTTCTGACCGCGGACCAGCGTGTTCATGCCGTCGATGGCCGACACGCCGGTCTGGATGAACTCCTCGGGGTACTCGCGGGCGTAGGGGTTGATCGCCGCGCCGACGATATCGCGGCGCTCGTCGGGGACGATCTCCGGCCCGCCGTCGATCGGGTTGCCGGAGCCGTCGAGGACGCGCCCGAGCAGGTCCTCCGTGACGGGCATCTTCATCGTCTCGCCCAGGAAGCGCACCGACGAGTTGCGGTCGATCCCCTCGGTCCCCTCGAACACCTGAATGGAGACGATGCCTTCGCTCGATTCCAGTACCTGACCGCGCTTGGTGTCGCCGTTCGGCGTCTCGATCTCGACGATCTCGTCGTAGCCGATCGGCTCGTCGACCTCGGCGAACACCAGCGGGCCGCTGATCTCCGTGATGGTTTTGTACTCTTTCATGGTTCAGTACAGCTCCCGAAGCTGTTCTGCGATGTCGTCTTCGATCTCGGAGACGAACTCGTCGGCCTCGTCGTCCGGGGTCGTGCCGATGCGGTTGAGGCGCGGCAGCGCCTCGATGTCAACGATCTCGTCGACCGGGACGCCCGCGTCAAGCGCCTCGAACGCCTCGTCGTGGAACGTCTTGATGCCACAGACGATGCGGTAGGTCTTCTCCGGCGGGCAGTACGTGTCCACGTCGTGCAGCGCGTTCTGCTGGAGGAACGACTCGCGCAGGTAGCGGGCGACCTCGAGCGTGAGCTGCTGGTCGTCCGGCAGCGCGTCCTTGCCGACGAGCTGGACGATCTCCTGCAGTTCGTCCTCCTCGTCGAGGACGTCGACGGCCCACTGGCGCACGTCCGGCCAGTCGGCGGCGACGTTGTCCTCGAACCAGGGGTCGAGCTGGGTTTTGTACAGCGAGTACGACTCGTTCCAGTTGATCGCCGGGAAGTGCCGGCGCTCGGCCAGGTCGGCGTCGAGCGCCCAGAACGTCTTCACGATGCGCAGCGTGTTCTGGGTCACCGGCTCCGAGAAGTCGCCGCCCGGCGGGCTGACCGCGCCCACCGCGGAGACCGAGCCCTCGGTGCCGTTGATGTTCTCGAAGTAGCCGGCGCGCTCGTAGAACTCGGAGAGGCGGGCCGCCAGGTAGGCGGGATAGCCCTCCTCGCCGGGCATCTCCTCCAGCCGGGAGGAGATCTCGCGCATGGCCTCGGCCCACCGCGAGGTGGAGTCGGCCATCAGCGCCACGTCGTACCCCATGTCGCGGTAGAACTCCGCGATGGTGATCCCGGTGTAGATGCAGGACTCGCGGGCCGCGACGGGCATGTTCGACGTGTTGGCGATGAGGCAGGTCCGGGCCATCAGCGGGTTCCCGGTCTGTGGGTCCGGCAGTTCCGGGAAGTCCTCGATGACCTCGGTCATCTCGTTGCCGCGCTCGCCACAGCCGATGTAGACGACGATGTCGGCGTCGGACCACTTGGCGAGTTGCTGCTGGGTGACGGTCTTCCCCGAGCCGAACGGACCGGGGATGGCCGCCGTCCCGCCCTTCGCGAGCGGGAACAGGCCGTCCTGCACGCGCTGGCCCGTCACCAGCGGCTCGGTCGGCGTCTTCTTGTCCAGCGCGGGGCGGGCCTCGCGGACCGGCCACTCCTGGCGCATCTGGACCTCCTCGCCGTTTGCCAGTTCGACGACCGGCTCCTCGACGGTGAAGTTACCCGACTCGACGGAGACGACCTCGCCGCCCTCGTAGTCGGGCGGCACCATCACCTTGTGGTCGATGGTGACGGTCTCGGGGACGATACCGACGATGTCGCCGGGCTCGACCTCGTCGCCCTCCTCGACCTCGGGCTCGAACTCCCAGGTCTTCTCCAGGTCGATCCCCGGCGCGTCGACGCCGCGGTCGAGGAACGCGCCCATCTTCTCCTCCAGCACGTCGAGGGGGCGCTGGACGCCGTCGTAGATGGAGTCCAGCATCCCGGGGCCGAGGTCGACCGACAGCGGCTCGCCCGTGTTCTCGACGGGTTCGCCCGGGCCGACGCCCGAGGTCTCCTCGTACACCTGGATGGTCGTGACGTTCCCTTCGATCTCGATGACCTCGCCCATCAGCCCTTCCGTGCCGACGTACACCACGTCGTTCATCCGGGCGTCGAGGTCCGTGGCGGTCACGACGGGACCGCTCACGCTGTCGATGACGCCGTCCTCGCGGACGTCGTCGGTCTCTGTTGCTTGGCTCATAGTTGCGTTAGTCTTCCTCCATCAGGTCGATACCGATCGCGCGCTTGATCTTGTCGCGCAGTCCTCCGCTCCCGGCACCGCCGCCGAGCGTGACGACGGTCGGTTCGACGCTCGTCTCGACGTCCTGCCGCACTGTTCGGGACAGGTGGTCTAGGTCCTCGGCGTGCATAACGACGATCCCGATGTCGTCGTCCGTGAGCACGCGCTCGACGGCGTCGTCCAGCTCCGCCGCCTTTTCGTCGTCCGGGACGTTCTCGAACTCGCGGACGCCGGCGAGCCGGAAGCCGGTCGTGAACTCGGGACTGCCGACGACGGCGATCTCCTGGCTCATACTATCACCAGCTCCTCCTCTATCTCCGCGTCGCTCAGTCCCGCCTCCCTGCCGCGGGCGACGGCGCGGACGTTCTCGACCTCCCGTTCCTTGGCGAGCATGTACGCAAGCACCGGGCAGATGGAGAGCGGGAAGCGGTTCGACAGCGCACGGGAGTACTCCAGCAGCGCCCGGTCGAGGGCGTGCTCGAAGCCCATGAGGCTGTCTGCGTCCTCCAGGCCGTCCAGCGCCGCCGACAGCTCGTCGCCGTAGTCGCTGTCGCGGACGTGGGTGACAAGCAGGTCGGTGTCGGCGACGAGCTGGGACAGCTCGCTCTCGTCGAACAGCTTGCCGCCCGCGATGTAGTACTCCGCCGGGTCCATCTCCGCGCCGCTGCGGGACAGCCGGAGCGCGTTCCGGACGTTCCGGAAGTCGATCTCCGCCTGGAGCACCTCGACGTACAGCTGCGTCGCCTCGTCCGACCCGGAGACGTCGTCGAGCAGGTGTTCGTAGAACGCGCGGTCGACGGCGTTCTCCAGCGGGACGAGGACGCCCGACTCCTGGTACTCCTCGAAGGCCGCGTCGAGCGGCTCGCCGAAGATGGTGCCGTCGAGCAGGTCGACGACGTCCTCGACCGAGCCGGCGTTGGCCAGCCGGTCGAGCAGGGCGTCGTCGAACTCGCCCGCGCCGATGAAGTCCGTCCGGATCGCCTCCGGCTCCGCGCCGGAGTAGATGCCCCGCAGCACCGTCTTCACGTTCCAGGCGTCGAACTTCCGGAGGTAGCTGGCGATCCGGTCGTACACCGTCCCGCCGGCCCAGCGAAGCAGGTCGTCGAAGTGCTTCGCCATGTTCCGGTTCAGCGCGTACTCGATGAGGTCGACGCCGTCGTGGCGCGACCCCAGGGCGTTTATCTCGGACTCGTACTCGGTCTCCTCCATGAAGCGGGCGATCTCGCCCGGCCCCATGCGGACCAGCTTGCGGTAGTCCTCGTCGCCGAACAGCTTTGCCCGGCGAGCCCGGACGCGAGCGTTCACGTACTCCGGGTTCGAACCGGTCGCGCTCATTGCTCCTCGAACAGGCGGGCGCTGATCTCTTTCAGGTTGTCCTCCCACACGTCCTCCAGCACCGAGTCGAACGTGTTGTCGACCCGGACGCGGCTGGCGTCGCTCTCGACGACGACGCCGCCGAGGCAGTCGACCTCGCCGGCGTGCTCGTAGCCGTCGTAGTCCTCCAGAACGCCCGTCACGAGCGCCTCGTCGTCGGGTCGGGTGTAGACGAGCACGTCCGACCCCTCGTCGAACTCGACGGCGGCGGCGTCGAGCAGGGCGCGGGTGAGCTCCTCGCGCTCGTCGTCCGGGAGACCGGCGATCTCGTCCTCGACGGCCTCGCGGACCTCCTGGAGCACGTCGCGGCGGGCCTCCAGGCGCTCCTGTTTCGCCTCTAGCTTCGCGCTGGAGAGGCGCTGTTCGCGCTCCTGCTCGATCTCGGCCTCGACCTCGCGCTCGGCCTCGGCGAGCGTCTCCTCGGCGTCGGCCTCGGCCTCGGAGACTATCTCCTCGGCGCGCTCTTCGCCCGCCGCGCGAATTTCCTCCGCACGCGCGCGGGCTTCGTCTCGGATGTCCTCAACGACTGTGTCCAAACTCATTGTGAGAAAGTGGGGGCGGTTTAGACGAAGAGCGCGACCAGCGCGAAGATCACCAGCGTCTCCGGCAGGACCGTCAGGACGATCCCGATACCTGTGGAGATGGAGTCCTCCGCGAGGGCGCCGACGGCGGCGGCACCGATACCGCGCTCGGCGTACCCCGCGCCGATGGCGGCCAGGCCGATACCGATGGCGGCCGCGCCGTCCTTCGTGAGGGCGGGCTGGGCGTCACCCTGCAGCTGCAGGGCGGTTTCGTTCAGGTTGTCCAGTGCGAGCGGACCGATGTCGGCGAGAGCTTCGAACATGTTGTGTGTACCTCGTAGTTGCAACCGAACAGGCTCCACTTCGCCCGCCAGTGTTCATAAAACTTCCCAAACGAAACCGCCGCGATCGCCCGTCTAGACCGCTCTATCCGGGTTTCGACGGCTATTATAGTTTCGGTTTCCCGCGGCGGGGTGGTCCGACGGACGGACGGGCGCGGCGACGCCCCGTCAGTCCTCGGCCGTGTGGTTGCGCTCGTAGCCGAACGGTTCGAACACGCGGCCGCCGCCCTCGTAGAACTTGTCGAAGAACTCGACGTACTCGAGGCGGATCCCCTGCAGGCCGGCGCTCGTGACGCCGAGCAGCAGGACGATGAGGTGGCCGACGACGAACACGACGGCGCCGGCGATGACGCCGCCGACGCCCATGTGCATCAGCCCCTCGAACATCACTTCGGTGACCTCGTGGCCGTGGTAGGTCCCCTCGTGGAGCATGTGCTGTGGCGAGTGGGCCGTGCCGAAGTGCCACTCCGCGCCGTGGTCGCCCTCGACGACGTACACGCCGAAGAACAGCAGGTTGACCACGAACGCCATCCCCGCCTTGGCGAGGATGACCGCGCCGATCCGGAGGTACGACAGCACGTCGCCGAGCACGCTGAAGCTCTCGAGGCCGCCGACGAGGCTACCGATGGCCACGCCGTAGTGCTGGATCTCGCCGTACACCATCGTCATGAAACCGACGGCTGCCAGCGACAGGCCGACGTTGACGCCGACCTCGGCCGGGAGGCCGTTGAAGCCGAGCGCGTACGCGGCCTCCGGCCCCTCGTTCAGCACGGTGAAGAGGAACTCCGGCTTCGGCCCCTGCGCCGAGCGGCTGAAGATCCAGATCCAGACGCCGAGCATCAGCGTCGCCCACGAGCCGTTCTCCAGGTAGGCGTCGGCGACGCCGTGTTCGAGGTCGTTGATGAACCCGAACACGTAGCCGACGGTCAGGTGGAACAGACCGAGCAGGATGCTCACGACCAGCCACGTCTGCCCGTACTGCAGGTAGGCGGGCTGGAGGCCCTTGTGCATCGGCGGGCTCCCGCCGAACAGCACCTCGCCGAGCACGTGCAGGCCGAATATCTCGCCGTACAGGATACCGAACAGCGCGGTGAAGCCGCCGGCCCACATGCCGATCGCGCCGAGGCTGCGGAACACCGCGTCGTCGAACCGGCTGACCAGCAGGTAGCCGACGCCGATGTACAGCAGGCCGTACCCGAGGTCCCCGAGCATGAAGCCGTAGAACGCCGGGAACGTCAGGAACAGCACGATGGTCGGGTCGAGTTCCGTGTACTTCGGCCGGTTGATCATCTCGATGAGGAACTCGAAGGGCCGCGCGGCCTTGTTGTTCTGCTGGACGACCGGCGGCTCGTCGCCGACCGTCACCGCGCCGCCGTCAGTCGCCGCCTCCGCGCCCTCGCCGGCGGCCGCGTGGTCGCCGACAGGCTCGGAGCCGGTCGGGTGGCCCTCGCGGTAGTCGGCCCGCTCCAGTTCGTCGACCTCGACGCGGTCGCCGACCGACGTCTCAAGCGCCGAGACGAGCCGGTCGTACTCCTCGGTGGGGATCCACCCCTCCGCGACGAAGCTGTTCTCCGTCGTGGCGAACTGGAGCGGCGCTTCGGACTTCTGGACCTCGATGGTGAGCTTCTCCTCGGCGGCCAGCAGGAAGCCGGCCGCGTCGAGGCGGAGCTCCTCCAGTTCGTCCTCGACGGTCGCGCGTTCCGACTCCAGGCGCTGTTTCTCGTGGCGCAGTTCCTCGACGTACTCCGCGGGGCTGCCCTCGGCGTCGGGCACCTCGACGCCCGCGAAGTCGACGCCGACCAGGGCGTCCTCCAGCGCGTCCTCGTCGGCCCCGTCGGCCATGTAGGCGAAGACGGCGACGACGCGGTCGCCGGTGAACGTCTCGAACGCCTCGACCGCGTCGGCGTCCTCGACGGCCGCGGCGACCGCCGCCTCGTCGCCCTTGCCGACGGCCACCTGCAGGGTGTCGTACCCCGACAGCAGGTCGAGGTCGATGCCCAGGTCCGCGAACGGCTCGACCGAGTCGATCTCCTCCTCGACGGCGCGGAGCTCGTCGTCGATCTCGTCGAGGCGGTCGTCGAGCTCGTTGGCCTCGACGCGGATCTCCTCCAGCTCCGAGTCGAGCGCCTCGTCGGTGACGATCCGGCTCGGGCCGGCGTCGGCCTCGTCGACGTCGAGGATGCTCTCGAGCGACCGGACCGTGACGAGCTTCTCCGAGGCGTCGTCGGCGCCCTCGACGGGGTCGCCGTTGGTAAAGCCCTCCCACGAGCCGTCGTAGTCGCTCAGGTGGAGCCGGTTCAGGTCGTGTACGGCCTCGATCACGTCGCCCATGACGGCCTTCGAGCCCGTCACGGACACCTTGCTCATCCGCTCAGGTCTGAGCATGCACCGCCTCCGTGAACGTGTCGACGACGTACTCGATCACCTCGTCTTTCCTGAACTCGGCGCGTTCGACGAGCTCCTCGCGGGCGTCGGCCCCCTCTTCGAGGATCGCCTCGCGCTCGTCCTCGATCCCCTCCTGGGCCTCCTCGAGGCGGCGCTCGCGGAGTTCGCGGGCCTCCTCCTCCGCGTCCTCGCGGATCTCCGCGGCCTCCTCGCGGGCCTCGGCGATGCGCTCCTCGCGCTCGTCCTCGGCCAGCTCGACGATCTCGTCGGCCTCCTGTTCGACGTCCTGTATTCGTTCCAGAACCTCTGGCCTCGGCATACTGTTATCGGGCGTGACTTGCGGAAGCGTCTATAAGGTAGTTGCGAAAGGCACCGGCGACCGGGCGGGGCTCACGGGCGAACGCGGCGGCGGGGCCGGCGGGCGGTACGGTCCGGCGCGGGCCGGAACAGCAGCGTTATTTGCCGGGCGACCGAACAGGTTACCGATGGGAATCCTCGAGAACAAGGCCCGGGCGCGGCTGTTCTACAAGTACCTCTCGAAGGTGTACGACCAGGTGAACCCGTTCATCTGGAACGAGGAGATGCGGACCGAGGCCATCGGGATGCTCGACCTCGACCCCGACGACCGGGTGCTGGACGTCGGCTGTGGCACCGGGTTCGGGACCGAGGGCCTGCTCGACCACGTCGACGAGGTCCACGGGCTGGACCAGAGCGTCCACCAGATGGAGAAGGCGTGGGCGAAGTTCGGCAGGACCGACGGGCCGGTCCGGTTCTACCGCGGCGACGCCGAGCGCCTGCCGTTCAAGACCGGGAGCTTCGACGTGATCTGGTCGTCGGGCTCCATCGAGTACTGGCCCCACCCGGTCCGGGCGCTCCGGGAGTTCCGGCGCGTCCTGAAGCCGGGCGGGCAGGTGCTCGTCGTCGGGCCGAACTACCCCGAGACGGGGATCATGCAGAAGGTCGCCGACAGCATCATGCTGTTCTACGACGACGAGGAGGCAGACCGGATGTTCTCCGAGGCCGGCTTCGAGGAGGTCGAACACCGGCTGATGGGGCCGAGCTACGACCCCGACGTGGCGATCACGACGGTCGGCCGCGCTCCCGAGTGACGCCGCGGCGAAGTCGGCGCGCCGGCTCCCCGTCCAGCCGTTCTCTCACGCCGTCGCCGAGAGCGTCGCCACCGTTTTCCCCCGCACCGACAGCCTGACCGACACCTCGTCCCCGGGGTCGATCCCCGGCGCGTTCGTGCTCGCCACCGCGAGCGACGCCTCCGCGCCCGTCCGCCACACCGTCCCGCCGGAGGGGTTGAACGGCCCGGTCGGCCCGCTGCGGAACCCCCGCGCAGCGAAGAAGGGCACCGGAGGCTGTCGGTCGAGTGGCTCGCCCTCAACCTCGACGCGGACGCGCAGGTCCGTCACGTCCACGGCGTCGCCGCCGCGGTGCGTGACCGCGATCCGGTCGGCGTCCGCGTCCGCCGAGAGGGCGAACGCCGCCGTCGGGGGCGGGTCGGCCGGCCGCTCCACGGCCGCGAGCGCGACGGCACCGCCGAGGACGACGGTACAGACGAGCAACAGCGCGACGCCGACGACCGGCGCGACGCCGCGGGACCCGCCCGCGGAACGGAACCCAATCGGGGAACGCCGTGACACGCCGGGGCGTGGCCGCGGCCTCGCACAAAAACGTGTGGCGGGACGGTCCGGGTCGCCGCCGGGTCAGATGCCGACGGTCGCGTTCACCGTCGCGCCGTCCGCGGAGACCGTGGTGAGGTAGTACGATCGGGGCGGCAGGGTCCACAGGTAGCCGTCGTCGCCGGTGGTGCCGACGCGGTCGCCGTTGATGCGCACCGTCGCGTCGACCGGGTCGCCGGCGGCGTCGGTGGCGTTGAACCGGATCGGGCCGTCGCCGGGCGTCCGCTCTATCCGCACCCGCAGGTCGCCCTCGGTGTCGTCGACGGCCGTCTCGCGCGGGAGTTCGTCGACGTCGAGCGCCTGGAACTCGCGGAACACCGACCGGGTGTTGCCGTCGATGTATATCGTCAGGGTCCCCTGGTCGTGGGGGATCGTCAGGCGATGGCGGCCGTCGTACACGCCGGAGAGCCCGAGGTCGCCCTGCTGGTTGGCGGCGGCCCACGGGTACAGGTCCGTCCGGACGTGGTCGAGCACCGCGGCGAGGTCGCCGTCGTACGTGTCGGTGGTGTTGTCGTTGCGGTTGTCGTACCGGATCGCCTCTCGGTGGTACTGGTCGCCGGCGAGCGTCCCGACGACGACCCCCGACTCCGAGGCGGCGACTTGGACGACCGACTCCGCATCCCCGGATCCGGCGAACGCCTCGCCGAGCTGTGCCCGCGCGGGGGACCGGAGCAGGTCGAGTTGCGTCCGGACCGCGCCGCGGCGGTCGTCCGCCTCGTAGCCCTCGATCGACGCCGACAGCCGCGCGTGGGCGTACAGCGCCTCGTCGAGCGACTCCGCGCTAGCATGGACCGACGCGAGGGTCCGGAGCAGTTCCGTCGCCGACGACGACCCGTTCGCGTAGGCCCGGACCGCGGCCCGCTCGGTGCGGTGGAGCCGGTCGGTTCGGGCCTCGATGTCGTCGAGCAGTTCCTCGGCGGCCGCCGCGCGCGCCGTCGCGGACGACGCCGTCCGGATCGACAGGTTGGCCGCCTGCGTGCGAACCCGGTTCTCGACGTCCGTGCTGGCGTCGCCGACCACCTGCGCCATGTCGGGGGACTGGCTCCCGACCCGGGAGGTCACGTCGCCGGAGAGGGTCAGCCGCGACGTGGTGTTCGACTCGTCGGCGTCGTCCGCGATGCGGTCGGCGGCGGTCGTCTGGAGGGATCCGCCCGCCGGGGCGGCGAGAACGGGGGCCGGCACGGCGAGAAGCAGGACCATCGCCAGGGCCGTGATGCGCTTCATCGGGCTGGCCTACAGGCTACTGATACAAAAACCAGTCGGCACTCGGAGGGGAAAGCCGACCTTGCCCGGTCGACGCCGATGGAAAGCGGCGATTGCCCCCGTCAGCGCCGGTTCCCGAACGAACGGTGACACAACGAACGCCGCGGAGAACGTTCAAAGCCGGCGCTGACGTTTTATCGGTGATAGAAAGCATTTTCTCCCCGGGGGAACCAGTGGCTACGTATGCGGTTACGTGCCGCCGTTTCGTTTGCCCTCCTCGTCTCCCTGGTCCTCGCCCCGATCGGTGCGGTCGCAGCGGCAGCGTCGTCGCCGCCCGCCGACGCCGGTCCCGCCGCGACGCCCACCCACGACGCCGGCCCGCCCGCGGCGGCGGCCGACCCCGCGGACCCCGAGACAGTGTTCCGGGTCCGGATCACCGAACGCGGCCACGCCAACTGGACCGTCGAGTTCCGCCAGCACCTCCACAACGAGACCGAAATCGAGGCGTTCCGCGAGTACAGGGACCGGATCGTCTCCGGGCAGGAATCCCCGCCCGTGACCGAACAGACGTTCAGCGAGTTCGCCGAGGAAGCCAGCGCCGCGACCGGCCGCAACATGACGATCCGGAACGGGCGCTACACCGGCCGGGTCGAGAACGACACCGGGATCATCGCGTTTCACTTCACCTGGACCGACTTCGCCGCGGTGGACGGCGACGGCGATGTCCTCGTCGGCGACGCGTTCAACGGCACCGACGGGACGTGGCTCCCCCGACTGGACGACGGGCAGCGCCTCGTCGTCGAACCCCCCGAGGGGTACATCCCGTCGACCGCGCCGCGGGGCCACGAGAACGGGACGTTCGAGTGGAACGGGCCGTACGAGTTCGACGACAACGAGATAACCATCGTCTACACGCCGAGCGGCCCTGACGGGAACAACGGCGGCACCACCACCCCCGGGACGACCGACCCCGGCGACGACGACCGGGAGGAGCCGATCCCGATGGCGCTACTGGGCGTCGGCGTCGTCGCGCTGGTCGTCGCGGTCGGCACCGGCGGCTACCTCCTCGCGCGCCGGCAGACCGTCGCGAATGGGGACGGGATCGCCGCGGACGCCCCCTCGTCGGCAGCGACCGCGCCGGAGGCGGACGCGCCGCCGGACGCCGACGGTGCCGACGCCGCGGCCGACGCGGAGGACGACGCCGCCGAGGACGAGGGGATCGACGAGACGCTGCTCTCCGACGAGGAGCGCGTCACCCGGCTACTGGAGGAGAACGGCGGTCGGATGAAGCAGGCGAAGATCGTCTCCGAGACCGGCTGGTCGAACGCGAAGGTGTCCCAGTTGCTCTCCTCGATGGACGACGACGACCGGATCGACAAGCTCCGGATCGGCCGCGAGAACCTGATCACCCTGCCCGACGAGGACGTCGGCGACATCGACTGACCGGGCCGGCCAGTACCTCGAACGACCGAGAGGTCTTTGTCCGGGGCCTCGTGTACCCGGTATGAGCCGAGTCCGAACCGCGACGGGCCGCGTCGCCGACTACGTACACGCGAGCGTTCCCCGCCGCGCGACGCTCGCCCTCGGCGTCTCGCTTACCTTCCTGCTGTGCGTCGAGTTGGCCGCGGGCGACCATCTGGGGCTCCTCCCGATACCCCTGGCCGTCGGGCTGGCCGCGTACCTCTACACGCGGAGGAGCGGGCAGGAGGCGCTGGCGGCCAGCGCCTACGGGACCGGCCTGCTGGCGGTCGGTCTCTTCGTGCTGCAGGTGTATCAGGTCGTAGCGACCGCGAGCACGGAGTCGCCGGCGGCCGCCGCAGCGCGGTCGGGGTGGTGGCTCGTGGTCGGGGCGCTCCTGACGGCCGCCGGCGTCGGGATCCGGCGGTTGGACCTCTGATCGGCCACCGGCGCTCGGGGGCCCCGACATGGCCGCTTCGCGCGCCGGCCGGCAGCCGGTTGCCCGAACGGCGGCGCGACGGCCGGGAAACGCCTTCTCCGCCACGCCGTGTTTCGAAAACGTTTATCTCCGGCACGGTAGAACAAGAACGTTGATGAAGGTTCTCGTAACGGTCAAGGAGGTCGCCGAAGTCGAGGACGACTTCGAGATAGAGGGGACCGAGATCGGCTCGCAGTACCTAGCGTACGACTTGAACGAGTGGGACGACTACGCCGTCGAGGAGGCGGTCCAGATCGCCGAGGCCGGCGACGACGTGGAGGTCGTCGCGGTCACCATCGGCCCCGAGCGCAGCGAGGAGACGATCCGGATGGCGCTGGCGAAGGGCGCTGACCGCGCGGTCCGGGTGTGGGACGAGGCGCTGGAGGGCGTCGACCTGCTCGACGTCGGCGCGAAGGTCCGCCTGCTCGAAGCCGTCGTCGCGGAGGAGGACCCCGACCTCGTGCTCTCGGGCGTGCAGGCCGGCGACGACGCGTTCGGCGCGACCGGCGTCGCCCTGGCCGACGAGATCGGCTTCGAGTGGGCCGCGGTCGTCAACCAGCTTGACCTCGACGCCGACGGCGGCGTCGCCCACGTCCACCGCGAACTGGAGGGCGGCGTCGACGAGGTGACCGACGTGGAGCTGCCCGCCGTCCTGACGATCCAGACGGGGATCAACGAGCCGCGCTACGCCAGCCTGCGGGGCATCCGACAGGCCCAGAGCAAGGAGATAGCGCCCAAGGACCTCGACGACTTGGGCCTCTCGGCGGCCGACGTGGAGAGCGAGCTCGAGCTGACGGGGATGTACGAGCCCGAAACGGAGAGCGACGCGACGTACTTCGAGGGCAGCCCCGAGGAGGAGGCCGGACAGCTCGCCGACATGCTCCGCGACAAGGGGGTGGCGGAATGACGGACGTCCTCGCCGTCTCCGAGCACCGCCGCGGCGACCTGCGCGACGTGAGCTACGAGGTCGTCACCGCCGGGCGCGAACTCGCCGACGAGACCGGCGGCGACCTCCACGTGGCCGTCATCGGCGGCGACGTCGACGCGTTCGCCGAGGACCTGAACCGCGAGGGCGTCGACCAACTCCACACCGTCGACCACGGCGAGGAGTTCAACCACGGCGTGTACGCCCAGGCCGTCGAACAGCTGTACGACGCGACCGACGCGGGCTACGTCGTGACGCCCAACAGCGTCAACGGCCTCGACTACGCGCCGGCCGTGGCGAACGGCCTCGACCTCCCCGTCGTCACGGACGTCATCGACCTGGACGCCTCGGGCGACGGCCTCGTCGCCACCCGCGAGATGTACGGCTCGAAGGTCGAGACGACGGTCGAACTCGACGCCGACCGCGCGGTCGTCACGATCCGCGGCGCGGAGTGGCCCCCCGCCGAGGGCGCCGGCGACGCCGAGGTGACGGCCTTCGACGCCGACATCGACGAGTCGGCGGTCCGCTCGACGGTCACCGGCTTCGAGGAGGCCGGCGGCGGCGACGTCGACATCAGCGAGGCGGACGTGCTCGTCAGCGTCGGCCGCGGCATCGAGGAGGAGGAGAACATCGAACTCGTTCAGGAACTGGCGGACGCGCTCGACGCGACGCTCTCCTCGTCCCGGCCGATCGTCGACAACGGCTGGCTGCCGAAGAACCGGCAGGTCGGCCAGTCCGGCAAGGTCGTCACCCCCGACGTGTACATCGCCATCGGCATCTCCGGCGCGGTCCAGCACGTCGCCGGGATGAAAGGCAGCGACACCATCGTCGCCATCAACACGGACCCGAACGCCCCCATCTTCGACCTCGCGGACTACGGCATCGTCGACGACCTGTTCGACGTCGTGCCGGCGCTGATCGAAGAGTTCGAGTAGCGTTCGGCGGTCTTTTCACCCACGTTTTGCGACGAGCGGTCGCCTCAGCGACCCGAGTCGGAAACGGTCGGCTCGACGGGGTTTGACTCAGCTTACCCCACGGTGGCTCGCGTTACTCGCGGAGCGGGACGGCTTACCGTCCACGCGGACTGGTACTTTCGCGGAAACAGCGGCGAACGACCGGCCCGGTTAATCCGGCCGTCCGCCGTTCGACCGGATCGCAATGGCACGACAGCACAGCGGCCGCGGGCGCGGTCGACAGTCCCGGCGACGGGAGCAAAGCACAGGTCAGGGTCAGCACCAGCAGGGCAGTCAGCAGCATCAGCAGGGCGGTCAGCAACACCAGCGACGCAGCCAGCGCCAGCAGAGCGGGCGACAGGAGCAGGGAGGCCGACAGCATCGACAGCAGCAACAGCAGGGACGCGGTCAGCAACAGCACCGGAGTCAGCAGCAGGGTCAACAGGGGCAGTCGAGACAGATCCAGCAGGGCCAGCACCACCGTGGCCAGCAGGGCGGCGGCCGCGGGCAGGAGGGGCAGCAACACGCCCGCCAGCGCGCACAGCAGTCCGGCCGAGGGAGCCAGCAAGGCGGCCAACAGCATCAGCAAGGCGGCCAACAGCACCGAGGCGGGCAGCGTCACCAGCAGGGACAGCGACACGGGAGCCAGCAGGGCGGACAGCGCCGGATGGGCCAGCAGAGCCAGCAGCGGCAACAGGGCGACCACGGCGGACAGCAGCGCCGGCAGCAGGGAGCGCAGATGGGACAGCAGTCGGGCGGTCAGCGACAGGGCGGCCGCCAGTCGCAGATGAACCGCGGCCAGCGAGGGCAGCAGGGTGGCCAGCAGTTCGGGCAGCAGGGCGGACGACGGCAGGAGCAACAGGGAGGGCAGCAGCGGGGTCGCCACTCACAGCGAGGCCGTCAGGGGAGCCAGCAGGAAGAACACGGCCGCCAGCAGGGTCGCAACGCGGGCGGGCGACACTCGGCCCGGCGCCAGCAGCGCGACGAGCAGCGGCAGTTCCAAGGCTACTGACGCGACGGCCCGATCCCGAGACCCGGGTTCGGCGGATCATCCCACCGTCTCTTTTCGCCGCCGCTCGACGACCGTCCGACTCGTACCGGCCGCTATCGTCCCACGACGTCCGCGTCCGACGGCGCAGCCGCGTCGAACTCGTCGACCGCGGCGGCCAGTTCCGCGGGGTCGTCGCGGAACGGCAACGGCTCGTCGGCGGTTCGACAGGCGGCGTCGACGCCGAGGCGGCCGCAGACGCGGTCGGCCACCGCCTCGGCCATCTCGCGGTGGGTGGTGAGCTTTCCGCCGACGACGGTGGTGAAGCCGGGGACGCCGTCGCGGTCGGCGTGGTCCAAGACGAAAAAGCCCCGCGAGATGCCGCGGCCGCCCGGCCGCTCGTCCTCGTCGGGGCCGTACAGCGGGCGGACGCCCCACCAGGTGCGCTCGACGGCGGCGTCGGCGACCGGCGGGAGCAGACGGGCGCACTCCTCGACGCAGCGCTCGACCTCCCAGTCCTCCCGGGGGTAGTCGTCCGGGTCGGCCACGTCGACGCTGGTCGTCCCGAGCACGGCCTGGCCGTCGTGGGGGACGACGATGTCGCCGTCCGCGGGCGGCCGGCAGCGATTGAGGACGACCGGCAGGCCCGGGTAGTCGACGGCGACCATCACGCCGCGGGCGGGCCGCATCGCCACCTCGACCCCCGCCATCGCCGCGAGTTCGCCGGCCCACGCGCCCGTGGCGTTGACGACGTGGTCCGCGCGGACCGTCTCCGTGCCGGCTCCGGTCTCGACGGTCGCGCCCGCGACCGCGCCGCCCTCGACGAGCAGGTCCGTCACCGGCGCGTGCGGTCGGATCGTCGCGCCGTGCTCCCGGGCGTCGGCCGCCGTCGCGGCGACGAGCGCGGAGGGGTGGATCACCCGGTCGGGCACCGCCGCGACGCGCTCGGCGTCGGCCGCCAGGTCGGGAACCGCCTCCCGCGCGGCGTCGGCGCCGAGCACGTCGACTGGGATATCCAGGTCCCGGCACGCCGCGACCTTCTCGTCGAAGTAGTCCGGGTCGTCGTCGGCCAGCGAGACGAAGTAGCCGCCGTCGCCGCCGAGGCAGTGGGGCGCTATCTCCCGGAGCACCCGGTTCTCACGGATGCACTCGCGTGCGCCCTCGGGGTCGTTCTCGGCGTAGCGCGCGCCGCTGTGGAGCAGGCCGTGCGAGCGCCCGGTCGTCCCGCCGTTCAGGCCGTTCCGCTCGACCAGCGTCGCGTCGACGCCCCGCATCGCGAGGTCGCGAGCGATCCCGACCCCAGTAGCGCCGCCGCCCACGACGAGCACGTCGGTGGAACTCATGGACGCGCTAGGGACGCCAGCGGCTTGAGTTCACTGTCGGACGGGCGGATCCGTCACGTACTTGCGGCACCGGGCCTGACACCACGACAATGGAGTTCCTCGAACGCCGGCAGTCGCTCGTCGAGGACCGCCTCGGCGCGGTCGTCGACGGGGTCGAGCCGTCGGAGCTCGAAGACGAGGTCCGCCACGTCGCGCTGTCGGGGGGCAAGCGCGTGCGGCCGATGGTGACGCTGCTCGCCTGCGAGGCCGCGGGCGGCGACGCCGAGGACGCCGTCGACTTCGGCGTCGGCGTCGAACTGGTGCACAACGCCTCGCTCGTGATCGACGACATCATCGACCGGTCGGACGTCCGCCGCGGCGTCGACAGCTCGTGGGCGAAGTACGGCTACGGGCCCGCGATCGTCTCCAGCGACGGCCTGCTCGGCGAGGCGTTCGCGCTGTTCTCGGCCAGCCCGGCCGCGATGCAGGTGGTCGCCGAGGCGATGGTCGAACTCGGCGAGGGCGAGGCGACCGAACTCGTCGCGAAGCCGACCAACGAGGCGGAGTACATGGAGCTAGCCCGCCGGAAGACGGGGGCGCTGTTCCGGGCGGCCGCCGAACTCGGGGCTATCGCCGCCGACGCCGACCCCTTCGCCGTCGAGGCGTTCGGCGAGTACGCCGAGCGCGTCGGCGTCGCCTTCCAGATCCGCGACGACGTGCTGGACGCGACCGCCGACGCGGAGGACCTCGGGAAGCCGACCGGGCTGGACGCGGAGATGGACCGCCCGTCGGTCGTGCAGGTGACCGACCTGACGCCCGAGGAGGCAAACGAGCGCGCCCGCGAGGAGGCCGACCGCGCGCTGGCGGCGCTGGACCGGGTCGACACCGAGGACACGCAGGCCCGGGAGTACCTGCGGGACCTGGCGAGGTTCGTCGTCGTCCGGGAGCGGTGACGACAGAGCGAGCGGCGGCCCGCGCTGGCCGTCGGCGCGTCAGGCCGGGTCCCGGTCGCGCTCGGCGTCCCTGGGGAACCGCGACTCGGCGACGGCGAAGGCCAGCGTGCTCACCAGCCCCAGCAGGGTGCCGCCGGTCAGCGCCGCCGCGAGATACGAGAGGTTCGTCAGGCTCAGGAAGTAGGCGCTGACCGCCTCCAGCACGACCGCGATGGCGACGACGTAGAAGGGCGCGTTCAGGTAGCGCCACTCCAGCCGGTCCGCGAGGTACTCGTCGGTGATCTGGCCGAGGCTGGTCGTGATCCCGGCGGCCGCGAACCACTGGACCGCGCCGTGGACGAGCGCGGCGAGCACCTCCAGCGCGCCCAGCGTGTCCGCGGTGCCCGCCCGGACCGACTCCAACTGGTTCAGCCCGCTGACCCCGCCGATAACGAGCAGCGCGGCGGCGACGAGGTACGTGATGATCGTCACGCGGCCGGCGTAGAGGCTGTTTCGCGCCCGCCCGATGAGCGTGTCCACGGCCTGCATCAGGCCCAGCCCCCGCGAGAGGAGGTAGAAGCCGAGCAGCGCGGAGACCACCCCGAACACCACGCCGCCGGGCAGTTCGAGCATGCTCGCGATGACCGCGAGCGGGTAGATGAGCAGCAGGATCCCCATCGGGACGAGGATCGTCCCGCGGGTCTCGGGGTCGTTCAGCACCTGCTTCATCGTGTAGTACACCGACTCCAGGTCCTGGGCCTGCCGGACGACGACCCGCCTGACGCCGTCGACGGTGACCCGCGAGCGGATCACCGGTACGACGCTCTCGTCCTGCGCGCCGTCGGTGACGATCAGCGCGGTGACGCCCTCGCCGGTCGAGAGGCCGGCGAGCACTTCGTCGACCTCCTCGCCGACCTCGCGGTTGGCGCTCACGTCGCCGCCGTCGTTGCCGGTGACCGCGGCGACCTCGACCGCCTCGTCGGTCACCTCGTCGGCGACGTGGACCCCCTGGAACAGCACGTTCACGTCGCTGTCCTCCGGGTCGGCCGTCGCCAGCGCCACGGCGGCGTCCTCGACGGCGTCGCGGCCGACGACCGGCGTCTCAACGTCGGTCTTCCGGCCGAGGTCGTCGTCGAGGTCGACACAGAGCACCAGCAGCATCGCCTGACAGTTGGCGGGTATCGTTTATCTGCCTTTGGGGGTCAGCCCGGGACCGCCGGGCGGCCGCCCGAACGGTGGCGTTCCGGTCCGCTTTTAGCGCTGCGGCCGGTATCCGTGTTCAACGAATGATCTCGAAGGGCTGCGAGCAGTGCGCCAAAGGCGGGAAGATGGTCATGTTCGTCTACGGCTACTGCGACCAGCGCGACTGCTTTTACTGCCCGCTCGGCGAGAACCGCAAGAACGTCACCGACGTGTACGCCAACGAGCGGAAGGTCGAGTCCGACGAGGACGTCATTACGGAGGCCAAACGGATGGACGCCCTGGGCACCTCGATCACCGGCGGCGAGCCCCAGGAGGCGCTGGACCGGACCTGTCACTACCTCTCGCTGCTGAAAGACGAGTTCGGCGAGGACCACCACACCCACCTCTACACCGGCATCACCGGCGGCCGCGAGAACATGCGCCGCCTCTCTGAGGCCGGATTGGACGAGATACGGTTCCACCCGCCGCTGGAACTGTGGGGAGACATGCACGGCACCGAGTGGGAGGAGATCCTCTACATCGCCCGCGAGGAGGGGCTGACCCCCGCGTTCGAGATACCCGGCATCCGCGCCGAGCAGGAGTTCCTCGACTTCCTCGACGAGGGCGCGGCCGAGTTCTGCAACATCAACGAGTTCGAGATGTCCGACGGCAACTACCGCCGGATGCAGGAGAAGGGGTACGAACTGCAGGACGGCCACATGAGCGCCGTCGACGGCTCGAAGGAGATACTGGACGCCATGGGCGACCACGAGCGCGTCTACTTCTGTACCAGCGTGTTCAAGGACGCCGCCCAGCACCGCAACCGCATGAAGCGGATGGCCCGGAACATCCGCCGGGAGTTCGACGAGGTGACCGACGACGGCACCCTCGTCTACGGCAAGACCTGGGAGACCGAGGAACGGCTGGCGGAACTCGGCGTGCCCGAGGAGTTCTACTCGGTGAAGTCCGACCACGTCGAACTGGCGTGGTGGCTCTTGGAGGAGATGGTCGAGGAGGGCGATCTGGAGGAGGGCGAGATCGTCGAGCAGTACCCGAGCGTCGACGGGACGGTCGTCGAGCGGACGCCGCTGGCGTAGGCCGGGAGCGACCGCAGGGAGCGAGCGGATGTTTTGGTCGAGCTTTTGCGAGGAGCGGTGGCCGAGCCCGCGAGGCCACCCGACGAAGGAAAAGGTCGTACTGGGACCGTCGTCGAGCGGACGCCGCTGGCGTAGGGGCGGGAAGTATCCGTTCTTGGACACCTAAGCCCACCGTTTTATCCGAATCCGGAGCGTTCCCCCGGACGATGCGATCCATCGAAATCGGGGTGTCGACGTCGTGAGGTTCGAGTTCGACAGCTCGAAAGTGCTGTACGCCGTCGGGATCGTCTTCGGCGTCGCCGCGCTGGCGTACTTCGCGCGGGACCTCGTGTTCGACCTCTCGCTGACGGTGAAGGCGCTGCTGTTCCTCTTTGGCTTCCTCGCGCTGTTCGCCGCGGCGAGCGCCGTCCGGCGGGCGGGCCTCGACGCCGTGCTGTACGTGCTTTCGGCCGCGGCGTACGTCGCCTTCGTCGCCTACACGCTCGGGCGGTTCGACTTCGGCGACACGGGCGTGTTCGTCGCGCTGGCCGCGTCCTCCGCGCTGTTCGTCGCCCTCGGCTACCTCCATCGCGAGCGCGGCCTGCGGATCGAGGCCGGGACGGCGCGGACCGTCGTCGCCGCCGTGGTCGTCGTCGCGGTGGTGCTCGTCGCAGTCGACCTGGCCGTCGGCGGGGTCGTCTACAGCGCCGCCGTCGCCGACGAGGCGGCCGTCGACGACCGCGACGGGGTCATGCTCGGTACGGTGACGGCCGAGA
This sequence comes from Halostella litorea, assembly GCF_004785955.1. NCBI lineage: Archaea > Methanobacteriati > Methanobacteriota > Halobacteria > Halobacteriales > Natronoarchaeaceae > Halostella > Halostella litorea. Next base: position 972,408 of record NZ_SJER01000001.1, read on the forward strand.
ACCGGTTCGTCTTCCGCGAGACGACCGACTTCCCGCGGGCGACGGCCTGCGTGTACGCGCCCGACCGGCAGGACCGCCCGGTGGAGCTGCGCAGCGGTGCCGACTACTGGGGGACGCCCGACAGCGTCGGCGGCGGCGGCAGCGCCGAGGTGGAACTGTGGACGTGGCTGGGCGAGGAGGAGCGGGCCGCTGTCGGGAACGGGACGATCCCCGTCGAGCGCGCCGACTCGTGTCCACCGGAGTCGAGCGTGTCGGAGCCGCGGATCGTCGTCGTGTTCGAGGACGCGGTCGGGGAGTAGGAGCCGCGCCGGCCGACCGGACCGCTCACGCCCCGGCGAGCACCACCGCGCCGTAGACGAGGAACTGCCCGACCGGCACGGCGAGCAGCGCCAGGGCGGCCGCCGCCCGCCGGTCACGGCGCAGGGCCGCGCCGGCGGCCGCACAGAGCCCGCCGACCGCGGCGACGCTCAGGAGAAATCGAAGGACGTCGTTTACCAGTTCGCCCATCGGACCGGGGTAGGACCCCGGCCCGCCGCCGAACGCGAAGTACCCCAGCGTGCCGGCGACGGGAACCGCGAGAAACACCCAGGCGGCGACGGCGACCGCGTCCCAGGACGGAGGGGTCGAGCGGGCGCGGACGTACGCGACGGCCGCGACGGCCGCGACGAGGGCGCGGTCGACGAACTGCACGAGCCGCAGGCTCCGGACCGACGAGAACGGCCCGTTGGCCGCGAGCAACAGGACTCCGAGCGCGACGAGGGCGGCGACTATGGGGCCGGCGCGGCGGTCGACGACCGCCCGGACCCGTTCGGGGAGTTCGTTCACGGGATGGACCGTCGGCCCCGGCGGGGAAAAAGGTCACAGAGAGCACAGTGGCCGTTTGAGTCACCGGGGTCGCGGCGGCTCACAGCGCGAACAGCGCGTACTCGGCGGCGCAGGCGGCGAACCCGGCCGACACGACGGCTCCGGCCCGGCGCTCGGCGCGCCGACCCGGCACGCGGTCGGTGTAGTACGCGCCGCCGAGCAACAGCAAGGCGGCGGCGACGAGCCCGTACACCAGCGGGTTCGCGCCGGTCGCCGCGCCCAGGCCGAACACCGCGACGCCGGCGACGGTCCCCCCGCCGAGCGCCCGGGCGGGCCGGAGCGACCGCAGGCGGCCGCCGTGGGACGCGTTGTAGGCCGCGGGCGGCCCGGCGACCAGCACCGCCACGGCCAGCGCCACCGACGCGCTCGCGCCCACTGCGCCGAGGAGCGCGACGCCGGCGGCGGCGACGAGCGACAGCGCGAGCAGGGGGTCCGGCGGCAGGAGCCACGTCGGGTCGTCCATCCGGACGGCGGCGAAGCCGGCGAAGGGGTAGAGGACGGCGACGGCGATGGCGACCGTCACCAGCAGGCTCGCCGGGTCGGCGAGGAACCCGGGTTCGAGCGCGACGACGGCCGCCACGAACGAGCCGGAGAGCACCAGCCCCACGACGAGGGCGAGTTCGGGGACGCGGCGGGTCATGTCGACGGGTTGGTGTGGCGGGGAAAAAGGGTTGCGACGCCGCGGCGGACAGACTTTTCACGTCCCCCGAAATCGGGGATAGCATGGCCGAGACACCGCCGCGGGAGCGGCTCGAACGGTTGATCGCGGAACTGGTGGCGATAGAGACCGAGAACCCGCCGGGCAACGAGGGGCCGTGTGCCCGGTTCGTCGCCGACTGGTTCGAGGAGCGCGGCATCGACGCATCGCTGGTGTTCGAACCGGACGAGGACCGGCCGCAGGCGGTCGCGACGGTCGGCGACGGCGACCCGACGGTGGTGCTGAACGGCCACCTCGACGTGGTGCCGGCCGACGAGCCGGGGGAGTGGGCACACGACCCGTACGACCCGACCGTCGAGGACGGCCGGATGTACGGCCGCGGGACCGTCGACATGAAGGCCGGGATCGCGATCGCGATGCTCACCGCGGAGCGGCTTCGGGACGAACTGGAGAGCGGGTCCCTCGACGGCAGCGTCGTCGTGCACGCGGCCATGGGCGAGGAGACCGGCGACCCGGGGACGAAGAGCCTCCTCGACGCGGGCTACGACGGCGACTACGGCGTCGTCCTCGAACCGACGGGGATGCGGACGGCGACGAGCGCGAAGGGGCTGGGCTGGTACGAGGTCACCGTCGGCGGCGAGGCGTCCCACGCGAGCCGCCCGGACCAGGGGTCGAACGCGGTCCGCAACGCCGAGCCGGTGCTCGACGCGATCGCGGAGTACGACGCCGAACTGCGCGAGCGGGTGGACGACCTCGTCGGGCCGGCATACGCCACCGTGACGGCGTTCGAGGCCGGCGTCGGGTCGAACCGCGGCATCCTCCCGGGCGCGGCGCACATCACGCTCGACCGCCGGGTGCTGCCCGACGAATCGATCGAGGCCGTCGACCGCGAGGTCGCGGACCTGCTCGCCGCGGTCGAGCGTGAGCACGGCGTCGAGGTGACGTGGGAGCGGGACACGACCTACGAGTCGGCGGCGGTCCCGGTCGACAGCCCGCTGGCCGAGACGTTCCGGGCCCACTCAGCCGAGATCGCGGGGGTCGCCCCGGACCCGTACGGCATCCGGGCCGCGACGGACGTGCGCAACTTCGTCAACGACGCCGGGATGGAAGCGGTCACCTGGGGGCCGGGCAGCCTCGCGCGGGCACACACCCGCGACGAGTTCGTGGAACTCGACGCGGTCGAGACCGGCCTCGAAGTGCTGGAGGCGGCGACGCGCGACCTGCTGAACGGCTGACGCCGACCGCGACTCGCGGGCGCGCGGTCGGTCCCGACCGGACGGTCCGACCGCCGCTCCCGCCGGAGACGCCGCGGATCGGGGTCGGAGAAGCCGCAAGCGTTTAACCGTCCGGTGAAATACCGTACTCCATGGCGGACTGTCCACTCGCCGACGACTGCCCCAGTTTCTCCGAGCGGATCGAGGGGATGGGATGTCAACACTACGGCGACCGCGGCGGCAAGGAGTGGTGCAACCACTACAGCCAGCCGATAGAGGACCTGAAGACCCAGCCGGTGAAACAGAAGGAGGAACTCGTCGTCGACGTCGAGGACATCCACGAGAGCGGGGCCGGCGTCGGCCGGACCGAGGACGGCTTCATCGTCCTCGTCGACGGCGTCCTCCCGGAGGCCCGGGCCCGCGTGCGCATCACGGAGGTGCACTCGAACCACGCCCGCGCCGAGGAGGTCGAACGGCTCCCGATGGAGGAGCCCGACGAGGAGGACGAGGACGACGCGGACGCAACCGACGCCGCCGAGACGGACGACGAGGACGACCGTGGCGGCCCCCGCGAACAGCTCGGGAGCCGGGACAACTTCTGGGGCTCGTGAGGGCCCCTGCCGCCCCGTCGCCGGCCGCGTGGACAGTCCCGACCGTTTTTCGCGCTGCGGCCGTAATCGACGGGCGATGAGCGAGGGTGACGACGCCGTGGACGCGATCGAGGGCGACGTCGACGACCTGCTGGACCGGGTCGGCTTCGACCCGGCCGAGAGCGTGCTGACCCGCCGGCAAGCGGAGGTGCTGGCGCTGCGACAGCGCGGCGCGGCGCAGTCCGCGATCGCCGACCTGCTGGGCACCTCGCGGGCGAACGTCTCCAGCGTCGAGGCGAGCGCGCGGCGAAACGTCGAGAAGGCCCGGGAGACGGTCGCGTTCGCGGAGGCGCTGAAAGCGCCCGTCCAGATCGAGGTCGCCCCCGGGACGGACCTGTACGACGTGCCCCAGCGCGTCTACGACGCCTGCGACGAGGCCGGCGTGAAGGTGAGCTACACCGCCCCGGACCTGATGAAGATAGTCAGCGACGCCGCCGGCGACGCGGTCACCGGCCGCGAGGTGAGCACGGCGCTGCTCGTCGGGGTCACGAGCGACGGCAGCGTCCGCGTCCGCCAGCCGGAGTGAGCCGGCCCGCCGGACGAGGAGGGGCCGGCCGCGACCTGCCGGAGCCCGGAGAGATTAGTGACCGGGCCGCGTTGGGCCGGGTATGGACCTGAACGTCGACGGCAACGCGGCGCTCGTCACCGCGAGTTCGAGCGGCCTCGGGCTCGCAAGCGCGAAGGCGCTCGCCCGCGAGGGCGCGAACGTGACCATCTGCGGCCGGAGCGAGGACCGCCTCGACTCGGCGAAGGCGGACGTCGAATCGGTCGCCGACGGCGAGGTGCGCGCGCTCCCGGCCGACATCACGAACCGCGACGAGGTCGCCGCCCTGGTCGAGGAGACGGTCGACGCGTTCGGCGGGCTGGACCACGTCGTCACCTCCGCCGGGGGCGTCCCGAGCGGGGCCTTCCTCGACATGGACCAGGCGGACTGGTACGACGCCTACGACATGCTCGTGATGAGCCACGTCTGGACGCTGCAGGAGGCACACCCGTACCTCGAGGCCAGCAACGCCGGGAGCGTCGTCTCGATCACCTCCACGAGCGTCCGCGAGGCGATCGACGGCCTGATCCTCTCGAACGCCGTCCGGCGGGCGGTCATCGGCACCGTCAAGACCGTCGCCCGGGAGTTCGCGCCGGACGTGCGGGCAAACGCCGTCCTGCCGGGCGCACACGAGACGCCGCGCATCCAGGAACTCGTCGAGCAGTCGCTCGACCGCGGCGAGTACGACAGCTACGAGGAGGGGTTGCAGGACTGGTCGTCGGACATCCCGCTCGGGCGCGTCGGCGACCCGATGGAACTGGGCGACGCCGTCGCCTTCCTCTCCAGCGACCGCGCGAGCTTCGTCACCGGCGCGGCGGTGCCGGTCGACGGCGGCCGCCTGCGCTCCTGAGAGCGGACGGCGAACGGACCGATTGCGGCCAAACGAACGACCTTCTCGCCGTGGAAGTCCGACCGTGAGCTACCGAACCACTATCGGGTGGTCGCTGATCAGTTCCGGACTCGTCACGCTGCTGCTCGCGTACCTGCCGGGCCAATCGACGTGGTGGGGCGTCGGGCTGCTGGTGTTCGGGATCGTCGTGTTCGTGGTGCGGCGGTAGCCGACTGCGGGCGGTCGTGGGCCCCCGGGCGTCAGAACGCGCCCTCCTCGCGGAGGCGCTCGACGACCTCTCGGACGCGCTGGGCCTCGTCCGTCGGGGCGACCAGCACGCGGTCCCCGTACGCCGCGACGACGAGGCCCTCTGCCCCGACCACCGCGACGTGTGTCTCGCCGTCGGTCGCGACCACGTTGTCCGCGGCGTCGACCGTCAGCGCGTCGCCAAGCACCGCGTTGCCGGCCGCGTCCGTCTCCAGCACCCGCGACAGCGCGTCCCACGACCCGAGGTCGTCCCACTCCACCGACGCCGGGACCACGTACGCGTCGTCGGTTCGCTCCATGACGGCGTAGTCGACGCTGACCGGGTCGACCGCCTCGACGGCGTCCCGGAGCGCGGCCGGGTCGGCAGCGTCCCCGTCGGCGGCCGCCGCTATCGGGCCGAGCGGCGTGTCCCGGCACTCCCGGAGGAAGGCGTCTGGCGTCCACGCGAAGACGCCGGCGTTCCAGTAGCAGTCGGCGACGAGATCCGCCGCAGTCCCACGGTCGGGCTTCTCCCGGAACCGCGCGACCGGCGCGTACGCGTCGCCGGTCGCCGTCTCGCGCTCGGGACCGGGCTCGACGTAACCGTACCCGGTGGCGGGACGGGTCGGCTCGACGCCCATGGCGACGAGGCCGTCCGTGTCGTCGGCGACGCGGGCGGCGCGGCGCGCGGCCCCGGCGAAGTCACCCCGGACGTGGTGGTCGCTCGGGACGCACAGCAGGACGGCGTCGTCGAAGCGCTCGCGGAGGCGGGCCGCGGCGTAGGCGAGCGCGGGCCCGGTGTCCCGCGGGGCGGGTTCGACCAGCACGTCGGCGTCGGGCGCGTGGTCGGGCACGTCGTCGGCGAACGCCTCGCGGGTGAGGACGACTGTCTCGTCGGCGAACGCGACGCGGTCGGCGGTCCGGGCGAGCAGCGACCGGTCGCCGCCGAACGACCGGAACTGCTTGGGGCGGTCGCTCCTGCTGGCGGGGTAGAGCCGCGTGCCCGTGCCGCCAGCCAGAACCACCGCGACGAGCGTGCGGTCGGCGAGCGCCGTCACCACGTCTCGACCCGCCCCTCGCGGACGTCCTCCGCACAGCCCTCGCAGTCGGGGTGGCCGGCCTCGTAGCAGGCCGGGCGGCCGCGGTCGTCTATCTTCGCGGTCCGCTTCTCCGCGTAGCGCCGGCAGACGATCCGCGCGCGCCCGGCGTCGTCGGTCGGCAGGCCGTGCTGGAGGCGCGCCGAGCGGTACGCCCGCTTCGCCTCGCCGTACTGCTCGCCGGCCTTGCGGGCGGTCGACCTGATGAACCGCGAGACGCGGCCGTCGTCGCTCACGGCGATCCCTCCGGGGATCCGAACATACCCGAACGGTCGGCGGCGAGCCACATAGGTTTCCCGCCGGGGCGCCACGCCGTACCCGTGGGTCGCTGGGTCAGAGGTAGCCCAGATCCTCCAGTTGGTCGCGGACCTCCGCGGCGTCCTGCGAGGCGGCGGACCCCTCGCCGCGGAACCGCTCACGAACCGGCGGGTCGGTCCGCTCTCCAGAGGCCGGCGTGACGCGTTCGATCCCCTCGCGCACGTCGAGCACCGACTCCACGCCCCGGACGGCCGCCGGGTCGTCGGCGGCGAGGTACGCGTCGTGCGTGTGGTCGCCGTCGCGGAGGCCGTGGTCGGAGACGCAGACGAGGGCGTCGTCCGGCGCGAGCGCGTCGGCGACCTCCCCCGTTAGCGCGGCGGCGAGGCGGTACCCGCGTTCCTGCCAGCCCGACTCGTCGACGACCGGCGCGAGGTGGCCCACCGTGTCCAGATAGCCCAGCCAGACGAAGACGATGTCGTACTCGCGCTGCGCGCAGGCCCGGACGACGCCGAGCTTCTCGGTCGCCTCGCCGACCAGCCGCTCCTCCAGTTCGGGGACGGAGACGCGTGGGGCGTGGACCGTCCCCTCGTCGTCGCCCTCGCCGACGGCGAGGAAGTCGCCGAGCGCCGCGCCCCGGTCCGCGTCGAGGCCGAGCCGCCGGTCGCGTTCGGTCACGTAGTTCGGCACCGTGACGGCCCGCGCGGTCCGGCCGTCGAACACCGTGTCGACGCCGCGCTCGCGGTACCAGTCGGCCGTCTTGAAGTCGAGTCCGGCCCCGCGCTGGCGGAGCGCCGCGCCGACCCGGGTCCGCAACTGCTCTGGCACGACGCGGCGCGCGAGGCGGGCGGTCGCCGCGATGGCCGGGTTGCCCCAGGCGACGCCCTCGTCGTCAGTGGCCGCATGGACGCCGTGCTCGGCGGGCGGCGCGCCCGTGACAATCGAGGGCCATAGCTCGTAGGTGTGGGGTTTCCCGAGCACCGGGTTGTCGAATGTGTCGATGCGGTGCCCGTGCGCGCCGAACGCGCCGCCCAGGCCGAACGCCTCGACGAGTTCGGCGTCCAGCCCGTCCCAGCCGAGGACGACCGTGGTCACTTCACCACCTCCAGTTCGAACTCGACCGGGCGGGACTTCCAGAACTGCAGCCGGCGGACGCGGCGGGCGCGGCGGACGCGGAACTCGGGGTCGAAGTACCCCCGCGACCCGAGTTCGGTCGTCGGGTCCCAGAACTCGAACGTCCGCTCGTCGAAGCCGGCGACCATGGTCACCGGCGGCGCGCCGGGAAGGGTGTCCCCGTCCTCGCCGCTCGCTCGCGGGTGGGTCACGGGGTCGCCGCCGTCGGCGGCGGGTGCGCGCGGGTGGGCGACGTGCGTGGGATCGACGTACGCGTTGCGGTCCGACCAGTGCGGGACCTTCCCCGCGACGACGGCCCCGTCGCGGCAGACACGGTGGATCTCGGCCATCACCGCCGGGAGGTTCGGCAGGTGTTCGAGGACCGAGTAGGCGTTCACCCGGTCGAACGTGCCGTCGGGAAACGGCCATGGCGTGACGGTCACGTCGTACACCACGTCGACGGCGTCGTACGGCCGCACGTCCAGCCCGACGGCGTCGGGGTCGCGCTTGTTGTCGCCGCAGCCGACGTCAAGCGTTCGCGGGGTCGACACCGGTCTCACCTCCGGCGGAACGGGCGACCCTGCCGGCGACCCAGCCGGCGGCGCGTTTCGCGTACGGGAGCGGGTTCCGCCCCGTCGCGGCCGCGAAGGGGACGTTCAGCGCGACGTCGTGGAACCGCGAGAGGCCGTACTTCGCGCCGAGATACCCCTCCTGCCAGCCGATCGGGTGACGGCCCTGGTTGGCGTGTTCGAAGCGGGCGCGGTGGTTGAACACCCACAGGTAGCCCCGGGTCTCGACGTGCCGGCGGAGGTACTCGTCCTCCAGCACGTGGAGGTCCGGCGGGAACGAGACGTCCCGCACCGCCGCGCGGCGGAGCAGGGTGGCGTGGGTGCCCGCGCGCCGCGAGCGGCGGCGGACCCAGTCGGACGGGCTCTCGGTCCGCGTTGCCTTCCGCCCCTGCACGCCGCCGACCGACGGGGCCGTCGCGTCGAGCAGGTCGCCGACGTACGACTCGCTCACGCGGACGTCGTCGTCGAGGAAGAGGAACCAGTCCGTCCCGACGGCGTCGATAGCTAGCTCCCGGGCACGCGGGAGCGAACAGGGAAGCGACCGGACCTCGACCGGCCACCCCGCCTCGTCCCCGTGCCGCCGGGCGATGGCGCGGGTGTCGTCGTCGCTCTCGTCGTCGACCAGCAGCAGGCGCGCCACCGCCACGTCCGCCGCCGCGACGGACTCCCGGAGCCTCGCCAGCGTCCCGTCCAGCGTGCTCGCGCTGTCTGCGGTCGGCAGTGCGACCTCTATCGCGTCGACGTCGTGTGTCTCCCCCACCCTCGGATCGGGCGTAGCGACGTCGCTGACGGGTTTTGTTCTGACGCCCTTACCGCGGTTAGGCTCGGCATTCGGTAACCGACCGGTCACCACTCGTCGCCGTCCGGCATCCGAAGACGGCCACTCGGTATGTTCCCGGAACTACCTCGCACGCACCGGGTTCACGGGCTGGTGCCGCCGGTTTCACTTCCGCCGCGCTCTGCGAGGGTTTTTATGCGAAGGCGACCAACCGTCGACCGTCTCCCGACGAAAACAGGCGGAGACACGAGGCAACAATGACGCTACGCGAACACGCGGAAGACGTACACGAACAGTTCTCGGACCACTTGGACATCGACGTCGACGACGTCGAGGACCGCCTCTCGACGCTGGTCGACGAGTACAAAGTACCCGTCGACGAGGCGCGCCGCAGCGTGACGAACCACTACCTCGACGAGGCCGACATGGACCGCGACGCGCTCGGAAGCGGCGGGAGCAACGCGGAGATCGGCCTCGCGGACGTCGACGCCCCGGAGGAGTGGATCGACGTGACCGCGAAGGTCGTCGACCTCTGGGACCCCCGGAGCGACGCGGTCGCGCAGGTCGGGCTCATCGGCGACCCGACCGGCACGATCAAGTTCACCAAGTGGGCCAAATCGGACCTCCCCGAACTGGAGGAGGGCAAGGTGTACCGCCTGGAGAACGTCGTCACCGACGAGTACCAGGGCCAGTTCTCGGTGAAGCTAAACAGCACGACGCTCATCGAGGAACTGGACGAGGACATCGAGGTCGGCGACGACACCGAGGAGGTCGCGGGCGCGCTGGTCGACATCCAGAGCGGCAGCGGCCTCATCAAGCGCTGTCCCGAGGAGGACTGCACCCGCGTCCTCCAGAACGGCCGGTGCCAGGAACACGGCGAGGTCGAGGGCGAGTTCGACCTCCGGATCAAGGGCGTGCTGGACGACGGCGAGGACGCCCACGAGGTCATCTTCGACAAGGAAGCCACCGAGGACCTCACCGGCATGAGCCTGGCGGAGGCCAAGGACATGGCGATGGACGCGCTCGACACCACCGTCGTCGCGGACGAGATGGCCGAGGACGTGCTCGGCCGGTACTACCGCGTCGCCGGGCCGGTGTTCGGCCGCTACGTCCTGGCCGACGACGTCGAGGAACTCGACGGGCCGGTCGACCACGAGGACGCCCTCATCAAAGCGAGGTCGATCTGAGATGAGCGACGCACCCACCCGCGAGGTCGCGCGCCGCGTCTTCGCCAGCGAGTTCAACGACGCCGGCTTCACGTTCAAGGAGTCCGACGACGAGCGCGCCCCCAACTACGCGCTCCTGCCGACGGGCGAGCGCGCCAACCGCGTGTTCGTGGTCGGCACCCTCACCGAGAAGGAGGACGTCGGCGAGGACAGCGAGTACTGGCGCGGCCGCGTGGTCGACCCCACCGGGACGTTCTTCATGTACGCCGGCCAGTACCAGCCCGACGCCGCGGGCATGCTGCGGGACCTCGAACCGCCGGAGTACGTCGCCGTCGTCGGCAAGCCCCGGACCTACGAGACCGACGACGGGACGGTCAACGTCTCCGTCCGCCCCGAGTCCATCACCGTCGTCGACGCCGCGACGCGTGACCGCTGGGTCGTCGAGACGGCCGAGCGCACGATGGACCGGGTCGACGCGTTCGACGCCGAGACCAACGAGTACGCCGGCATGGCCGAGGAGCAGTACGACCTCCCGGTCGAGAACTACCGCCGGGACGTCGTCACCGCCCTGGAGAGCTTAGACGAGGCCGGCGAGGCCGACGACTCGCAGGTCGAGGCGGAGTAACTGCCGCCAAACACTACTCGGAACCGAATAATTTATCAAACAATACGTCGTGCCGAGTGGTATTGGATGGTTGACTCGAACGTCGCGGAATGCCCCGACTGCGGTCGGCTGGTGAACAACACCGTGAACCGTCGCTGTCCGAGCTGCCAGGCCGATATCCCGGCCCACGCGTCGACGACCGACCGCGACCTGTAATCGTGGGGGCGGTTTCCGCCCCGTCCGTCGCCGCGGTCGGTCCCGAAGCCGCGGCGTCGCCTTTCATCGCCGCGAGGCCCTCACTCGACCAGATCGCCGAGCGCCGCGTCGAGCGCGCCGGCCCCGACCACGGCCCGCGCGAGGTCCATGTCCTCGTGGAGCGGGCGGTCCTGGTCGAGCGGCGGGACGACCTCCCGGACCGCCTCGTAGACGCGCGCAGTGCCGACGCCGTGGTCGAGGTCGGCGTCCGGGTCCGGGCCGTCGCTGCCGGGCGTCGCCGCCCGCACGGCCTCGGGCGTGACGAACTCCGCGGCCTGGGCCGCACACAGCAGTTCGACGGCGACGACGGTCGTCGCGTTCTCCACCGCCCGGCGCGCGTCGAGCGCGGACTGGCCGCTCATGCTGACGTGGTCCTCCTGGCCGCCGCTGACCGGCGTGTTGCCGGTCGAGGGACGGCCGATCGAGCGGCACTCGTTGACGAGCGCGGCGGCGGTGTACTGGGCGATCATGTAGCCGGACTGGAGGCCGCTCTCGGGCGCGAGGAACGCCGGGAGGTGTGGCTCCTGCAGGTTCGGGTTGAGCAGCCGGTCGACGCGGCGCTCGCAGATCGCCGCCAGTTCGGTGACGGCGCTCGTGAGGTAGTCCAGCCGGAGCGCCAGCGGTTCGCCGTGGAAGTTCCCGCCCGAGAGCACGGCGGCGCGGTCCGTGCCGCTCGCGCGGTCGTCGACGGCCTCGGGCGGGAAGACGAGCGGGTTGTCCGTCGCGCTGTTCAGTTCGGTCTCGACCGCGCTTCGGAGGTGGGAAACGGCGTCCCGAACCGCCCCGTGGACCTGCGGGAGACAGCGGATCGAGTAGGCGTCCTGCACGCGGTCGCAGTTGCGGTGGGACTCGACGATGCCCGACCCCTCCGTGAGCCGTTTCACGTTCCGGGCGCTCACCCGCTGGCCGCGGTGCGGGCGGACGGCCTGGATCGCTTCGTCGCAGGCCGCGGTCGTGCCCAGCGTCACCTCGGTCGTCAGCGCGCCCGCTGCGTCTGCCGCCCGGACGGCCCGCTCGGCGTCGACGACGGCCAGCGCGGCGAGGCCGACCGTCAACTGCGTGCCGTTGATGAGCGCCAGCCCCTCCTTGGCCCGCAGCGTCAGCGGCTCCAGCCCCGCGCGGGCGAGCGCGGCGTCGCCGGCGAGCCGTTCGACCGCGCCGTCGTCGCCCTCGACGCGGGCCTCGCCCTCGCCGATCAGGGTCAGCGCCATGTGGGCGAGCGGCGCGAGGTCGCCGCTCGCGCCGAGGCTGCCGCGGGACTTCACGACGGGGTGGACCCCCTCGTTCAGCATCGTCACGAGGTGGTCGATCACGACCTCCCTGATCCCCGAGTATCCCTTGACGAGGGCGTTGACCCGGGTGAGAAGCATCGCCCGGACCTCCGCGCGCTCCAGGTCGCGGCCCGCGCCGGCGGCGTGGCTGCGGACGAGGTTCGTCTGGAGTTGCTCGACGTCCTCGGGCGGGATGCGCTCGTCGACGAGTTCGCCGAAGCCGGTGTTGATGCCGTACACCGTCTCGCCGCTGTCGAGCACGTCCGCCACGCGCTCGCGGGACTCGCGGACCGCCTCCCGGGCGTCGTCGGCGACCCGGACGGTCGCGCCGTCCCGGGCGACCGCCGCCACGTCCTCGGGCGTCAGCGATTCGCCGTCGAGGACGACCTCACTCATGCGCGACCACCCCCGACTTGACGACGAGGTCGGCGACCGACCCGTCGAAGCGGTAGGGGACGTGCAGGTGCGACGGCGCGTCGAGGACGACGAGGTCGCCGGGCGCGCCCTCGCGGAGCGTGCCGGTCCCGTCCGTCCGGTCGACGGCGAGCGCGGCGTCGCGGGTGATCCCGCGCAGGGCGTCGGCGGGCGTCATGGCCATCTCGACGCAGGCCAGCGTCGCGGTAAACGCCTGGCTCCGCGAGAAGCAGTTCGGGTTGAAGTCCGTGGCGAGCGCGACCGGCGACCCGGCCTCGCGGAACGGTCCGGGGTCGGCGTACTCCGCGCCGAGGCCGAACGCCGTCGCGGGGAGCAAGGTCGGGACGACGCCGGCGTCGGCGAGGGCCCGGGCGTCCTCGACGGTCGCGTGGAGCAGGTGGTCGGCGCTGGCCGCGCCCGCCTCGGCGGCCAGTTGTGCGCCGCCGAGGCGGGTGAACTCCTCGGCGTGGACCTTCGGCGTCAGCCCCGCGTCGCGGCCCGCGTCGAGCACGCGGCGGGACTGCGCGACCGAGAAGGCGTCGGCCTCGCAGAAGACGTCGCAGAACTCGGCGACGCCCTGCTCCGCCGCGGCGGGGATCTGTTCGTCGACCACCTCGTCGACGTAGTCGTCCGCGTCGCGGCCCTCGGGCACGGCGTGTGCGCCCATGAACGTCGGCACCACGTCGACCGGGTGCCCCTCGGCGGCCCTGCCGATCGTGTCCAGCAGCCGCAGTTCGGTCTCCGTGTCGAGCCCGTAGCCCGACTTCACCTCGACCGTCGTCGTGCCGTGTGCGAGCATCGCGTCGAGGTGCGCGCGGAGGTTCGCGAGCAGCGTTTCGTCGCTCGCCTCGCGGGTCGCGCGGACAGACCGCAGGATGCCGCCGCCCTCGGCGAGGATCGCCTGATACGACTTCCCGCGGAGCTTCGCGGCGAACTCGTCGGCCCGGTCGCCGGCGAAGACGGCGTGCGTGTGCGGGTCGACGAAGCCGGGGACGACCGCCCGCCCCGCGGCGTCGACGGCGCGGTCGGCGTTCTCCGGCGGGTGCTCGCGGGTCACGGCATCCGTGTCGCCGACTGCGACCACCTCGCCGTCGTCGACGGCGACCGCCGCGTTCTCGCGGGCGTCGAGGCCGCCGTCGCCGTCCGGGCCGACCACGACCGCCGCCGCGTCGTGGACCACGAGGTCGGTCATCGGCCCACCCCCGCGGCCGCGAGGAAGTGCGCGACGGCGCGCGCGCCGGCGTCCGCGGTCAGCGTCCCGACGTCCAGCGGCGGCGCGCACTCGACCACCTCGAACCCGGCGACGCGGTCGTCCGCCGCGACGAGGCGGAGCGCGCGGAACAGTTCCCGCGTCGTCAGGCCGCCCGGCGTCGGCGCGCTCACGCCCGGCGCGGCGGCGGCGTCGAGCACGTCGAGGTCCACGCTGACGTACAGCGCGTCCACGCCCCGGACCGCCTCCAGCGCGCGGTCGACCGCGTCGACGACGCCGTCGCCGACCTCCTCCGCGGTGACGACCTCGCCGCCCCGCTCGCGGACGAACTCGGCGTAGGCCGTCGACGTCTCGAAGTGGCGCGCGCCGACGGCGGCGTAGGCGTCGAGGCCGCGGTCGAACAGCTGGCGGTACGGCGTCCCGCTGGTCGGCCCGTCACGGACCTCGCGGCAGTCGAGGTGGGCGTCGAAGTTGAGGACGCCGACGCTCCCCCGGTCCAGCAGCGGCGCGGCGTTCGGGACGGTCAGGGAGTTGTCGCCGCCGAGGAAGACGGGGAGCGCGTCGGCCTCGTGGACGGTCCGCGTCGTCTCGGCGACGGCCTCTTGGACGGCGGCCACGTCGCCGGCGTCCGGCCCGTCCGGAACCGCCACGTCCCCGAGGTCGCCGACCGAGCCGACCGGCCCGGCGTCGAAGTGATGGGTCTTCACGCCCGCCAGCGCGTCCCGGAGCCCCGCCGGGCCCTCGGCCGCACCGCGGCGGCCGATCACCGCGCCGTCGTACGGCTCGCCCAGGAGAACGGCGTCGTACTCGTCCGCCGCGGCGAGCGTCGTCGGCTCGACGACGTCGCCGAACTGCTCGTCGGCCGGGTCGGTCGAGGGACCCCGCCAGTCAGGGGGTGCGTCGAGGCTCATCGGTCCCGCATCGGCACCGCGACGTTCGATTCCTGGGCCTCCTCGACGGCCTCGTCGTACCCCGCGTCGGCGTGGCGGATCACGCCCGTCCCGGGGTCCGTGGTGAACACCCGGCGGGCCTTGCGCTCGGCCAGATCCGTGCCGTCCAGCACGACGTGGTTGTTCGCGTGGAGCGCGTTGCCGATGCCGACGCCGCCGCCGTCGTGGACCGCGACGATGTCGGCCCCCGCCGCGCAGTTCAGCAGGGCGTTCAGGATCGGCCAGTCCGCGACCGCGTCCGAGCCGTCCCGCATGGCCTCCGTCTCGCGGTTCGGGCTGGCGACGCTGCCCGCGTCGAGGTGGTCACGGGTGACGACGACCGGCGCGCCGATCTCCCCCTCCCGGACCAGGTCGTTGATCCGCAGAGCGAAGCGGGCGCGCTCGGTGAGGGGTTCGCCGTCGGGGCCGGTCGCGTCGCCGGTCTGATAGCCCAGCCAGCACACCCGCGCCGGGAGCCCCTGGAACTCGACTCGCTCCTGTGCCAGGTCGATCCAGCGGTGCAGCGACTCCTTCTCGGGGAACAGTTCCTTGACCGCCTCGTCGGTGCGGTGAATGTCGGCGGGGTCGCCCGACAGCGCCATCCAGCGGAACGGGCCGCGGCCCCGGCAGAACTGCGGGCGGATGTACGCCGGGACGAACCCGGGGAAGTCGAACGCGTCCGCCGCGCCGCGGTGCTCCTGCACCTGCCCGCGGATGTTGTTGCCGTACTCGAACGCCGTCGCGCCCCGCTCCTGCAGGTCGAGGATCGCGTCGACGTGGCGCGCCATCGTGTCGAGGCTCTCCGCGCGGTAGCGCTCGGGGTCGCGCTCGCGCAGGTCGTCGGCCTCCGCGACCGTGTAGCCGCTCGGGTAGTACCCCTCGAGTTCGTCGTGGGCGCTCGTCTGGTCGGTGACCACGTCCGGGACGAAGTCCCGCTCCAGCATCGCCTCCAGCATGTCCGCGGCGTTGACGTGGACGCCGACGCTGTAGGGCTCGCCGGCCTCGGCCGCGTCGCGGGCGCGGGCGATGGCGTCGTCCAGGTCCGTCGCCTTCTCCATGCAGTAGCCCGTCTCGATCCGGCGGTCGATGCGGGCCTCGTCGACTTCGGCGGCGATGCAGACGCCCCCGTTCATCGTCACCGCGAGGGGCTGTGCGCCGCCCATGCCGCCGAGGCCGCCCGTGGCGACGATCCGGCCGCCGAGGTCGCCGTCGTACTCGTCGCGGGCGAGTTCCGCGAGCGTCTCGTAGGTGCCCTGGATGATCCCCTGGGTTCCGATGTACGCCCACGACCCCGCGGTCATCTGGCCGTACATGATCAGCCCCTTCGCCTCCAGTTCGTGGAAGTGCTCCCAGTCGTCCCACTTCCCGACGAGGTTCGAGTTGGCGATCAGCACCCGCGGGGCCATCTCGTGGGTCCGGAACCGCCCGACCGGCTTGCCGCTCTGGACCAGCAGCGTCTCCTCGTCGCCCAGGTCGCGGAGTTCGGCCAGTATCGCGTCGTAGGCGTCCCAGCTCCGGGCAGCCCGGCCCGTGCCGCCGTAGACGACCAGCTCCTCCGGCTTCTCCGCGACCTCGGGGTCCAAGTTGTTGTTCAGAACGCGCAGGGCCGCCTCCTGTCGCCAGCCCTCGCACTCGACGTCCGTGCCCGTCGGTGCGCCCTGGTACTCCCGCCACTGCTCGCTCGGCGCGCCGACGCCGTTTGCCCCGCGCTGTCGTTGGTCTCCCATGCACGCTGGTACGCGGTCCCACGGAGAAAGCTACGGGACTCCATGCGGAGTGGGTTTTATATGATCGCGGCGGCGACCCCCGCACGTGTACGAGGCCACCTTCCGCGTCGGCGACACCGAACAGCCGATCCCGACCGCCGGCCGCGAGGTCCGCGTCGACCTGTGGTGCAACGACCACTGCGACCTCGTCCGGGCGGTCGGCGACGACGCCGACGCCGCGCTCGCGGACGTCGCGGCGACGGTGGGAGTCGCCGACCGGGTGCGGGACGGCGGCGAACACGTCGCCGTGACCGAGGAGTGTCTCGCCGCCCGGCGGTCGGACAACGTCGAGCGCTACGTCGGGCGGCACGGCTGCCTGCTCCTCCCGCCGCTGCGGTACGCCGACGGCGAACGCGTCTCCCGGGTGCTGGCGCTCTCGGGCGACGCGCTGGGCCGCGTGTACCGCGACCTCGTCGACGACGGCCACGAGGTCGCCGTCGAGTCGAAACGCGGGGTCGACGCCGTCACCGGGGAGGGGCCGCTGCTCGACCCCGGCGGCGTGGTGCCCCAACTGACCGCACGCCAGCGCGAGGTGCTACTGACCGCCGTCGAGGGGGGCTACTACGATCTCCCGCGGGAGACCACGACGGCGGCGGTCGCCGAGTCGGTCGGCGTCGAGCGACGGACGGCCGAGGACCACCTCCGGCGCGCCGAGCGGAAGGTGGTCGAGGCGTTCGCCGGCTACCTGTAGGGGCGCGGCCGGCCGCCCCGCCGCTGATGCGAACGTCTGACAAACGATTAAGTGGATTGAGATTTGATCCTCGGGGAGAGATGGGCAACAAGAACAAGACGATCTCCTTTCGCGTCAACGAGGACGCCTTCGAGACGCTGCGGGAGATCGCAGAGGAGCGCGACCTCTCGCTGTCGGCGGTGTTCCGCGACTACGTGGACACGCTCGTTGCCCACGACGGCCAGGTACGGGTCGTCCCGGAGCACGAGCTAAACGAGGGCGAGGAGGACGATTCGACGTTCCCGCCGAAAGTCGAGGTGCCGAAGAGCTTCGTCCGCGAGCACGAACGGCTCGAACTGGAGGCCGAACACCTCCGCGAGCAACTGGAGGAACACAAACGCTACGTCACGGAGCTCCGCCAGCGGTTAGAGGAACAGAGCGACGAGGAGGACGTGATCCAGTTGGAGGAGTTAGACGGCGGGGACGACGAGGACGAGCAGTCCTACCGGTTCACCTAGCCGGACAGCGTCTTCTTCTCCTCGCGGATCCGCCGCCGCATCTCGTCGTTGCCCTCCACCTCGGCGAGTTCCTCGGCCGCCTCCAGCGTCCGCACGCCGTTGTCGAGGAAGGAGAGCACGTCGCCCTCGTAGGCGTACAGCATGTAGTCGTCACCCATCACGTCGACGATGGCGGAGGGGCCCAGCCCCTGGGCGCGCAGTTCGAGCAGGTAGCGGACGAACTTCTCCTCGGGGTGGCCGCAGTAGGGGTTGTTGTCGCAGCTACAGTCGAGGAAGTCCTCCGCGAAGTCGAGCACCTTGTCGCGGGTCGCCTCGTTCAACTTCTCCAGCCCGTCGCCGGTAAACAGCACGTCCAGCGTCGCCCCCTTGAACGCCCCCTTCGGGATGTTCGTGTCGAGCTGGGAGCTCAGCTGCCGGTGGTTCTTGACGTAGATCTTGTCCGTGATGGCCACAGTTGGACCGTCGTAGGGGCGACGCGAGCAAAAGCCTCCCGGATACCGGCGGCCGGCGACGCGCGGCCGGGAATACGTCCTTAAGGTGGCCATATCCGATGGAGGATCGACCGCACCCGCGGAGAGAGCGGTATTTCGGGACGTTTGTCAACGGTTACTGTTTTGTATTCCCCGATTATCTACCGATATAGCCAAAATGAGCCCGATCGTGCACAATTCGTGTGTCTCGACGAACGGTACCGACCCGCCGCGGCGGCCGCCGGCACGGCGGCCCGCGGGGTGGTGAGCGTGGGGCTGATACCGATGACGAAGTGGCGGACGCTCGTGCTCGCCACCGTCGGGTTCAACTTCTCGTTTCTCATCTGGTTCTCGTTTGCCCCCTTCACCGGGCCGATGGCCGCGGAGTTCGGGCTGTCGACCGCGGAGATCGGGATCCTCGCGAGCGCCGCCATCTGGCTCGCGCCGTTTGGCCGGATGCTGACGGGGTGGCTCTCGGACAAGTACGGCGCGCCGACGGTGTTCGCCATCGTGCTCGCGTACGTCGGCGTCTTCTCGATGGCGAGCGCGTTCGCGCAGTCCTACGCCGTCTTCTTCGTCGAGCGGCTGATCGTCGCCACGGCCGGGATCACGTTCGTCGTCGGCATCCAGCACGTCGCGGAGTGGTTCCCGGAGGAACAGCTCGGCACCGCGGAGGGGATCTACGCGGGGGTCGGCAACGCCGGGGCCGCGGGCGGCGCGCTGGTCCTGCCCCGCGCCTTCGGCCCGGAGTGGAGCGGGCCGATCTTCCAGTCGAACTGGCGGGCGGCGTTCTTCTACACGGGGGTCGTCGCGGTCCTGCTGGCGGTCGTCTACTACGCGCTGGGCGAGGCCGCGAAAAGCGAGGAGCGCCGGCAGGCGACCGCCGACAGCGCGACGCTGAAGCAGTGGGTTCACACCGCCACCCGCTACGGGACGGTCGTGGCCGCGCTGGCGTACGTGATGAGCTTCGGCCTCGAACTGTCGATGGCGAGCTGGCTGACGACGTACTACCAGCGGGCGTTCTCGACGGGGGACCTGGTGCTCGCGAGCACGTTCGCGGGGACGTTCTCGATCGCCGCCGGGCTCCTGCGCCCCATCGGCGGCTACGTCAGCGACGTGCTTGCCCGGAAGGAGATGAACATCCTGCCCGTGTTCACGGGGCGCTACCGCGAGCAGTGGACCTTCCTTTCGCTGTGTTTCATCGTCGTCGCGCTGCTGGTCATGACCGCCGCGGGCCTGTCGGGCGTGGTGCTGGTGACGGTCGTCGCCGGCTTCCTCGTCGGCATGTCCTGTGCGTTCGCCGAGGGAGCCATCTTCGCGCAGGTGCCCGCGATGTTCCCGAACAGCTCCGGGTCGGTCGCGGGCATCGTCGGCGGCGTGGGCACCGTCGGCGGGATCGCCTTCCCGCTCATCTACTCCGGGGCGGTGCTCGACCTCCCGAACCTCCACGTCGGGTACGCCGTCGTCGCCGCGATCATGGTGCCGATCGTCCTGCTCAACGCATGGGTGTACCGCCCGCGGATCGCCGAGCGCGCGACCGTCGACGGCTTCCTCGACTGGGGGAGCGCGAGCGGTCCGGAGGGCGTCCCCGGCGACGACTGAGCCGCGATGGCCGGCGGGCGCTGCCGCTCAGGCCCGCCCAGACTCCCGCATGAGTTCGTCGAGCCGGCGGGCCATCGCCAGCGCGAACTCGTCGTCGTTGACGTCGGTCTCCATCTCGACGAGGTCCACGTCGTCGGTCAGGTGCTCCCGGAGCGCGTCGAACAGCGCCTCGTCGGCCTCCGGGTCGTGGAAGTCCTCGCCCTCGACGTCCAGCATCGAGACGCCCGCGAGCGGGAGATACACCGCGACCGGACCGTCGGCGTCGTTGAGCTTCCCCGCGATGATCTCGCCGATCGCCGCCGTCTCCTCGGGCGTCGTCCGCATCAGCGTCACCTGCGGGTTGTGCTCGTGGAACGTCCGGTCCGCGAACGCCTCGGGGACCGAGTCGCGCGGCCCGAAGTTCACCATGTCGAGCGCGCCGACGGAGACGACGTGCGGGATCCCGACCTCGCCGGGCGCGTCCAGCCGCTCCGGCCCGGCGTTGAGCACGCCGCCGACGTGTTCGTCGGCCCACTCCGTGGTCGTCACGTCGAGGACGCCGTCGATGATCCCCTGGCGGACGAGGTCCTCCATCGCCCGCCCGCCGGTGCCGGTGGCGTGGAAGACGATCGTCTCGTAGCCCTCCGATTCGAGGTACTCGCGGGCGGTCTGGACGCAGGGGGTCGTGACGCCGAACATCGTGAGCCCGACGGTCGGCTTCTCCTCGACCTCGACGTCGGCCTCGTGCGTGACCATCCCGACGACCGCCAGGGCTGCGTTGGCGATGATCCGCCGGGAGAGCTGGTTCAGGCCCTCGATGTCGGCGACGGAGTACATCATCGTCACGTCCGTCGCGCCGACGTACGGCTCCACGTCGCCCGACGCCATCGTCGACACCATCACCTTCGGGACCCCGACCGGCAGGTCCCGCATCGCGGCCGTCGCGATGGACGTGTTCCCCGAGCCGCCGAGCCCGAGGATCCCGTCGAGGTCGCCCGCCTCGTACAGTCGCGTGGCGACTTCGGCCGCGCCCCGGCCCATGACGTCCATCGCCTCCCCGCGTTCGCCGCTGTCACGCAGGTCCGCGAGGCTCCCGCCGCCGGCCTCGGCCACCTCGGCGGCGCTCGTGTCCGGTTCGAAGACGGGGTCGCCCATGACGCCCGTGTCGACCACGTGCACGTCGACGCCCTGGGCCGTGATCACGTCGCGGGCGAAGCCGATCTCCTCGCCCTTCGTATCTAACGTGCCGACGATGACGACGCTCACGGCTCACCACCCGTCGCCTCGCCGCGGTTCGCCGCGGGCAGTTCGCCCGGCGGGACGACTTCACAGCCCGGGAGGTCCCGGAGCTCCGCCTCGGGGCCGGGCGGCGCGTACACCGCCAGCAGCACGAGGGGTTCCCAGCCGGTGTTCTCGGTGCCGTGCTCGACGCCCTCGGGGACGAACACCAGTTCGCCGGCCGTGATCTCCCGCCGCTCGTCGCCGAGTTCCTGCTCGCCCGTCCCGCTGATGACGTAGAGGATCTCGTCGCTGTCCGGGTGGGTGTGACGCTCGTGACCCTTGCCCGGTTCGAGCCGCACGACGCCGGCGCTGAACCGCTCGCCGCCGGTCACCTCGGGCGTGCTCAGCCACTTCAGGACGCCCCAGTCGAACGCCTGGCTCTCGACGTCGTCGGGCGCGACGAGGCGCCCGGTCTCGGCGTCGCTCATCCGAGATCGATCTCCTTGAACTCCCGCGTCTGGTTCTCGATGGCCTCCTCCGTCGGGAGGCGCTCGATGCTGGACGCGCCGAAGAAGCCGACCACGCCTTCGGTGTTCTGCAGGACGTACTCGGCGTCGTCCGGCCAGGCGATCGGCCCGCCGTGGCAGATCACCATGACGTCCTCGTTGACCGCCTTCGCGGCGTCGTGGTGGGCCTGCACGCGCTCGGCGGCGGTTTCCAGGTCGAGCGCCGTCTCGGCCCCGATGTCGCCGGAGGTCGTCAGCCCCATGTGCGAGACGACCACGTCGGCCCCGGCCTCGGCCATCGTCCGGGCCTGCTCCTCGGTGAACACGTACGGGCAGGTGAGCATCCCCCGGTCGGCGGCCTCGCTGATCATCTCGACCTCCTTGTCGTACCCCATCCCCGTCTCCTCCAGGTTCTGCCGGAACCCGCTGTCCTCGTCGATCAGCCCGACCGTCGGGAAGTTCTGGACGCCCGAGAACCCGCGGCGCTTGAGGTCCTCGATGAACACGTCCATCTCCCGGAAGGGGTCGGTCCCGTTGACGCCCGCGAGTACGGGCGTGTCCTCGACGACGGGCAGCACCTGCCGGCCCATGTCGACGACGATCTCGTTGGCGTCGCCGTACGGCAACAGCCCGGCCAGCGACCCGCGGCCGTTCATCCGGTAGCGCCCGGAGTTGTAGATGATGAGCAGGTCGACCCCGCCGCGCTCGGCGAACTTCGCCGACATCCCCGTGCCCGCGCCCGCACCGATGATCGGCTCGCCCGATTCCGCCGTCTCCCTGAGTCGCGAGAGCGACTCCTCGCGGTCGAAGTGCATGGCACTAGATACCGACGACCGGGGCCGTAATCAAGATTCGCCAACAGGTACCGCGGTCGCCAGCGGGGCCACAGCGGCGGGTGTCGACCGCCGCCCCGCCTCAGTCCGTGACGACGATCTTGCCGACCGTCTCGCGGTCCCGCATCGCGGCGAACGCCGCGCCGGTCTCGGCCAGCGGGTACGTCTCGTCGACCGCCGGCGAGAGGTCCCCGGCCGCGACCAGGTCGACGAGGCGCTGCAGGTCGGCCTGGGTGCCCATCGTGCTGCCGATCACCCGCTTGTGGCCGAGGAAGAGGTCCGGGATGTCTATCTCGGATCGCCCGCCCGCGGTGCGCCCGCAGACGACCATCCGCCCGCCGCGCCGGAGGAGGTCGAGGCCGAGGTCGGTGTAGGGGCCCCCGAGGTGGTTGACGACGGCGTCGGGCTCGCCGACGTCGCCGACCGCCTCGCGCAGGTCGTCGGGGTCGGTCCCCCGCACCGTGTGGTCGGCACCCAGCGCCGCGACCCGGTCGAGCTTCGCCGCCGACGAGGAGGTGCCGACCGTGCGGACGCCCAGCACGTCGGCGAGCTGGACGCTCGCGACGCCGACGCCGCCCGTCGCGCCGGGAACGAACACCAGGTCGTCCGGCTCGACGTCGGCCAGCTTGAGCATGTGGTAGGCGGTCACGTACGCCGTCGGCAGGGCCGCGGCCGCCGTCGCGTCGACGTCGTCGGGGAGCGCGATCAGGCGGTCGGCGGTCACGAGCGCCGACTCCGCGAGCCCGCCGTGGTACAGCGAGAACGACGCACAGCGGTTCTCCGGCCCCTCGCGGCAGAACCGGCAGTGCCCGCAGGTCTGGTTGGGACAGAGCAAAACGCGGTCGCCGGGCGCGACGCCCGTGACGCCGTCGCCCACGTCGCGCACCGTCCCGGCCACGTCCAGCCCGCTCACGAACGGCAGGTCGTCGGCGTCGACCATCGCCGAGTCCCCCTCCAGTATCCAGAGGTCGTGGCGGTTGATCGAGCACGCTTCGACGTCGACGACCGCCTCGCCCGGCCCCGGCTCCGGCGTCGGCTGTTCGACGATCGACACGCCATCCGGGCCGGTCAGTTCCGCGAAGGCTGCGGCGCGCATACCGGACGATCGGACGCCTCGTTCATAGGTCCGGGGCTAGCGGCGACCGAGGCCCGTGGCCGCGTACCACGCGTCGGCCCGGAGTCGTAACGTATTTTAATTCCTCGTCCGCTACTCGTAGATGTGTCCGGGTTGGGGTAGTGGACTATCCTTCAGCCTTGTGGAGGCTGAGACGCGGGTTCAATTCTCGCACCTGGACCTTCTTCCGACGAACGCACGGCGAGCGGCTAGTTCGGTGTGCGGCCGGATTGCAGACGTGTCAGCGAACGCGCGCCGAGCGATAAGTGACTGTGGGAACGAGTAGCACCCATGCCAGTCTCCGGCTACGACCCCGAGGACGTCGACGACGCGCTCGAATCGCGGCTGGGCGAGTCAGGGCTCCGCGAACGGCTCGACGACGAGGAGTGGGACGCCTACCGGGCCGAGGAGGCGTCGCTGGTCGACCTGCTGGACGAGGACGAGATAGCGCGGCTGCTCGACGCGGACCGGGACCGGTGATGCCCGGCTACGCCTCCGCCTCGACCTCCGGTTCTGCGTCCCCAGCGTCGGCCGTGTCGGCGGCGACGGGGTCGTCGGTGAGGTCGGCGTCGCGCCAGGTGCCCCGGCGGTACCACGCGTAGCCAAGGGCCGCGCCGCAGACGTTCGACACCGCGAAGGCGAGCCAGATGCCCTCGGGACCGTACGGGCCGGAGGCGAACCACGCGACCGGCAGGCGGATCCCGCCGAGCATGGCGATGGAGACGGCCGCGGCCGTGAGGGTCTTCCCGGCCCCGCGGAACGCGCCCTTGTAGGCGTGGAAGATGCCGGTGAAGCCGAAGGTCGGCGCGACGTAGCGCAGGAACAGCCGGCCGACCTCGACCACCTCCGGGTCGTCGGAGAACACGGCGACGATGTTGCCGGCCCCGAGCCAGACCAGCACGCCGGCCCCGGCGAGGACGAAAAACATCGCGCGGGCGGCGAAGTGGGAGGCGGTCTCCGCGCGGTCCTCCTCGTCCGCGCCGATGTTCTGCCCGGCCATCGTCTCGACGCCCCTGCCGACGGCGATGGCCGGCAGGAAGATCACCGAGAACATCCGCACGCCGACGCCGTAGGCGGCGACGACGACCGTCGGGAACGTGTTGACGATGACGAGCATCAGGTTCACCGCGACGGCGTTGCCGGTCCCCTCGACCGAGGCCGGGACGCCGACGCGAAGCAGTTTGCGGAGGTAGGCCAGGTCCGGCTTCATCTGGGCGGGGTGTATCTGCACGCCGCGCGTGCCGCGGAGCATGATCGCCATCCCGATGCCGGTTGCCAGCGCCCGCGAGGTGACGGTGGCGTACGCCGCGCCCTCGACGCCGAGGCGGGGGAACGGCCCCCAGCCGAAGATGAGGAACGGGTCGAGCACCATGTTGAACACGACCGTCACGAACATCACCAGCATCGGCGTCACGGTGTCGCCGTACCCCCGCATCAGCGACATGAACACGAAGAAGGCGAACATGAACACCATCCCGAGCGAGATGATCTCGAGGTAGGCGGTCGCGCCCGGCAACACGTCGGCGTCGGTGCCGAGCAGTCGGAGGATGTCACCGACCGCGAAGTAGCCGACCGCACCGAGCACGACCGACGCGATGACGGCGAACGTCACCGTCTGGGAGGCCGCGAACTCCGCGCGGCCCTCGTCGCCCGCGCCGACGTTCTGGGCGACGAGGATGCTCCCGGCGATGGAGATGCCGAGGCCGAGCGAGATGAGGAAGAAGACGACCGGGAAGGCGACGCTGATCGCCGCCAGCGCGTCCGTGCTGTACCGGCCGAGCCAGATCGTGTCGACGAGGTTGTAGGCGGTCTGGAGCAGGTTCGTGACGACGATCGGCAGGGAGAGGTAGAACAGCGGCCGGCCGATGCTGCCGGAGGTGAGGTCGAACTCGTCGCGGGTCTTGAACACCCGCCCGACGCGCCGGCGGACCCCGCCGACCAGGCGCGAGACGGGGCCGTCGCCGCGGGTCATCCGTAGATCACCGTCGGGGCGGCGCGCGGGTCGGCACGGGCGGCATGCGATCGGGGGACGGCTGGGGCGGCGGCTCGCATGTGGGTGGCGGAACGTATCGGCGGGCGCGGCAAAAGTCCGACGAACGCGGAACGCCGCGCGGGCGGCGGGGCGCGGCGCTAATCCCCGGCCGAACCCTCGGGGCGGTACGACCGGCTGACCGCCTTCCAGCGGCCGCCAGCGAAGCGGTAGTACGTGACGACGGCGGGGACGAGCGTCTCCAGCACCAGTGCGACGTACAGCGCGCCGATGCCGAGCGCCGGCAGCGTGCCGACCGTCGGGACCGGCACCGACGCCGCGCCGAGGTAGGCGACCGGCAGCGAGAACGCGTAGAGGCCGAGTGCCTGCCCGTAGAACGGCCAGCGCGTGTCGCCGCTGGCCCGGAGCGGGCCGGTCGCGCCGCCGCTGACGCCGCGGAACACGACGCTGACGCAGGCCACGGCGACGAACGTCGCCACGAGCGGGAGTATCGCCGGGTCGTCGACGAACAGCCGGCCGACCTGCTCGGCGAACAGCAACACGCCCGCCGCGCCGACGACGTAGACGGCGACGCCGAACCGGAGCACCTCGCGGCCGTACGTCTCGGCGTCGGCCTCGTCGCCGGTGCCGAGCGCCTGCCCCACGAGGCTGCTGGAGGCCAGCGAGAACCCCCAGCCCGGCGTGTCGAGCAGGTCCCGGACCCGCCGGGCGACGACGAAGGCGGCGACCACGTCCGACCCGAACAGCGCGACGATGGCGAGCATCGGGAACTGCGCGGCGCGCCGGGCGACGTTCGTGAACACGAGCGGCATGCCGATCGAAATCACGTCGCGGACCTCGGCCGCCGTGACGAACGGGCCGGCGAGCGAGACGGTCACCGGGAACGCGCCGACGAGCGGGAGGCGGCCGCCCGCGAAGCCGACCGCGAACGCGGTCAACACGAGGACGTTCGCGGCGACCGTGCCGACCGCGGCCCCGACGACGCCCATGTCGAGGCCGAAGACGAGCACCGCGTTGACGGCGACGTTTATCGCGGCCCCGCCGGTCCGGAGCACCATGGGCGTCCACGCGTCGTCGGCCCCGACGAGCGTCCGGCTGCCGATCAGGTTCAGCCCCGCGACCGGCACCCCGAGCGCGACGACAGCGAGGTAGTCCGCGCCGTAGGCAGCGGCGGCGGGGTCCGCGCCCAGCAGCGCGACGAGTTCGTGGGGGACGGCCAGGTACAGCGCGGCGACGGGCACCGCGATGGCGAGGACGACGAGCGCGCTGGTCGTC
The DNA here is from genome assembly GCF_004785955.1 of Halostella litorea. Lineage (NCBI taxonomy): Archaea > Methanobacteriati > Methanobacteriota > Halobacteria > Halobacteriales > Natronoarchaeaceae > Halostella > Halostella litorea. The sequence continues at coordinate 999,018 of NZ_SJER01000001.1, forward strand.
ACCGCCAACGACAGGCGGTCGTCGGCGTCGGCCCCGTAGCGCTGGGAGACGAGGCCGATCGTCGCGCCGGCGACGCCCGCACCGAGACCGAACGCGAGCCCCCAGAACGGCGTGGCGAAGCCGACGCCGGCGATGGCCGCCGGCCCCAAGGCGATCCCGACCATCGCCACGTCGGCCGCGGACTTCGACATCCGCGCGACGCCGGTGACGATCCGCGGCCACGCGAGGTCGGTCGTCCGCTCCGCTCGGCGGGCGTCGAGCAGGCCGACGCGTGCGAGCGCGAGGCCGATCCACAGCAGCGCCAGCCGGAACGGGTTCGGCGGGCGAGGGGGGCGGAACACGATCCGGACTCGGCCGCTCGGCGGGAAAGGTCTTGAGAAAGTGGCAGCCTCAACGCGCGGTCGGCCCCTCCCCCGCGGCGGGTTACCTGTCGGCGGGCGCGTCGGCCGCCGCGGCGTCGGACGCGCGGCCCCGCCGCCGATAGCTCCGGGCAAACGCGTAGGCCACGCCGGCCGCCGCGCCGAGCGCGAGCACCCCCGGGCCGATGGTGAGGGATATCTCGTACGGCCTGTTCACGAAGGAAAACAGGTGCGTGAGGGTGCCTGGCGTCCCGACGGTGAACGAACCGACGCCGAGCGACGTCAGCACGAACGGGCCGGCGACCGCGAGCAGGAACAGCGCGCCGACCGCCGCGACGGCGGCCCCTGAGAGCGCGTCCCAGACGAGCGCCGTGACGGACAGCGACCCCGGGCGGTCGGCCGGGCGGCCGAGGATCCTGACGCCGGTCGCGTGGTCCTCGAGGCGGACGTGGGCGGGGTAGCCAAGCAGCGTCAGCGTCATCCACAGATCCGCCACCGCGCCGGCCGCGTTGGCCGCCAGCGGGACGATAAGCCACCCCCAGTCGAGGGCCAGCATCGCGGGCACCCCGACGGCGGTCAGCACGACGAGCGGCGTCAGCAGGACGACGATGAACTGGTTCCGGCTGAACTCGTGGTCCGTCGTCGCGTAGGCGTAGGGGAGGATGAAGTGGGCGACCCCGACGCCGTACCGTGCCCGGCCGCCGTAGTACCGGATCGCGAGCCCGTGCAACAGTTCGTGGGGGACGACAAACGCCGTCGCCAGAACAGCCAGCACCAGCAGGTTCAGCGCGTCGGTCCACCAGGCGACGCCCGCCGGCGCGAACTGAAACGACGCCGGATGGCCGGCGACGGCCTGAAAGAGGGCGCTGAACCCGGCCGCCGCGGCGACGAACCCGAGCGTCCCCAGCGCGCTCATCTGGATCGCGAGGCCCCGCGTCAGTTCGAGGTCCCCGAGCACCGTTTCGCGGTCGTCGCCGGTGGCCGCGGTCATAGCGGGGGTTCGACCCGGCGCGACTTAACCCTCACACCGCCGTGACGCCGGTTGCGGGCCGGCCAGGGGCAGGCCGTCCCATTCGCCGCCACCCAAACGACTAATCCCGCGGGCGGACCACCCTCCGCCATGCGCGCGCTCGTCCTCGAATCGTACGGCGAACCGCTCGCGGAGCGCGACCTGCCCGAGCCGACCCCGGACCCGGACGGCGCGGTCGTCGAGACGGAGGCCTGTGGCATCTGCCGGAGCGACTGGCACGCCTGGCAGGGCCACGGCGACTGGGTCGACGACCGCGTCCCGACGGGGCAGGTGCTCGGCCACGAACCGGCGGGCGTCGTCCGCGCGGTCGGCGAGGACGTCGAGTCGGTCGAACCCGGCGACCGCGTCGTCGTCCCGTTCAACCTCGCCGACGGCACCTGCCCGGCCTGCCGGCGCGGCCGGACGAACTACTGCGAGGGGGCCACCGCGCTCGGCTTCGGCCCGGACGCGCCGGGGGCGTTCGCCGAGGCGTTTCACGTCCCGGAGGCCGACGTCAACGCCGTCCCGCTCCCCGACGAGGTGTCCGCGACGGCCGCGGCCAGCCTCGGCTGCCGGTTCGTCACGGCGTTCGAGGCGCTCGACGCGGTCGCGGACGTGGGCGGCGGCGACCGCGTCGTCGTCGTCGGTTGCGGCGGCGTCGGCCTCTCGGCCGTGCAGGTCGCGGCGGCGCTGGGCGGCACGCCCGTCGCCGTCGACGTGCGCGACGCGCCGCTGGAACTGGCGGCCGACGTCGGCGCGGCCGAGACGATAAACGCCGACGCCGTCGACGACGTGCCCACCCGCGTCCGGGACCTGGTCGGCGGCGCGGACGTCTCCGTCGACGCGCTCGGCACCGCCGACACCTGCCGGACGGCGGTCGACTCGCTGGCCCGCGGCGGGACGCACGTGCAGGTCGGCCTCACCGGCGACGACGACCGCGGCGAGATCCCGCTCCCCGTCGACGACGTGGTCCAGCGCGACCTGACGGTCGAGGGGTCCCGCGGGATGCCGCCGGCCCGCTACGAGGAACTGTTCCGCCTGATCGCGAACGGCCGGGTCGACCCCGAGGCCCTGGTCACCGACACCGTCGCGCTGGGCGACGTCTCGGACCGCCTCGCCGCGATGAGCGAGTTCGACGCCGTCGGCGTCGAGGTCGTGACGGAGTTCTAGCGGTCGCTATACTTTCCCGTTGGTCGTCGGCTCCGGTCCCGAAGATCGGTTACTGAGTGGGCCTACTCATCGCTCAAAGTCATATACCTCTATTCCCGGTTACTCAGTCCAGCTCCGATTGCAGCACCAAGTGCCACTCCGATAGCGAGCCACAGTCCGAGATTATCCGTAGCAGAACCGATAGCGACGCCGATTGCAAGTCCAATCGCCATCCCTACCCCCGTGTCTCTCTTGCTCGGCTCTGTCTCGCTTTCCTCGCTCATGTACTATCCCGAGACTTTAGCAGGTGGTAAGTCCTCCCTCTGCACTAACCAGGAGTATCACGCTACTCCGACCGGAGAAATAGCCTCGCCAGCTACTGTGAAGGTCGCGTGTCGGTAGGGAGGCGGTGTGACGCGCTACGGTGCACCCGCCAGCACGAACGTGCTCTCCGCGTCGCCGTTGCTGACCTGTCGCTCCGCCCCCGGCGGGATGCGGACCGCGTCGCCCGGTTCCATCGCCACGTCCTCGCCGTCGACGGTCACCGTCGCCGCGCCGTCGACGAGCACGTACACCTCCTCATGGCCCTCGTCGGCATGGTCGTGGGCTTTCCCCTCCCAGCCCGGCTCGCAGTTCAGGACCGACACGCCGAGGTTCTCACAGCCCAGCGGGTCGCGCAGGAAGTGCAGTCCGCCGGCGACCGGGTCGACGTCGTCGTAGTTGACGTGGGAGTACGTCATGCGTAGTCCTTGGACGGCGCGGCGGAAATAGCTTCACCGGGCGGCGGGGCAGGCCGAACTCAGTCGGCGATGTCCGCGACCAGCCCGCCGACGAACTCTATCTCGTCCTCGTTGACGCCGTGGCCCATCCCCTCGTAGATGCGCTCGGTCACGTCGCCGTCGAGGCGCTCGAAGGCGGCCGTCGTCGCCTCGACGCGCTCCAGCGGGATGTGCGGGTCGACGTCGCTGCAGCCGAGGAAGACGGGCGTCCCCTCGACGGAGCCCTCGTACGCGTCGGGGTCGACGGTCTCGCCGATGAGTCCGCCCGAGAGCGCGGCGAGGAAGCCGTAGCGCCGCGGGTTGCGCGCGACGAACTCGCTGGCGAGGCAGGCCCCCTGTGAGAACCCCATCACGCCGACGCGCTCGACCGGGATCCCCGCGTCGGTCGCTCGCCCGACCGCGTCCTCGACCGCCTGCAGGCCGGAGGTGCGCCCGGGTTCGTTCCGCTCGACCGGCGCGAGGAAGGAGTTGGGGTACCAGGTGTTGCGCGCGGCCTGGGGCGCGAGGTAGGCGACGCCGTCGGCGTCGAACTCGGCGGCCATCGCGACGATGCTCCGGGCGGTCGCGCCGCGGCCGTGGACCATCACGACCGCCGCGTCCGCCTCGTCGAGTTCCGCGCCGGCCGAGACGAGCGGCTGGTCCTGGTGCGGACCGGTCATCGCTCCGCCCTCCCCAGCGGCGGCAGCGCCGCCTCGATCGACTCGCGCGAGTCCGCCAGCCACGGCGGGAGCTTGAGGTCCGAACCGAGTTCGTCGACCGACTCGTCGCGGGTGAAACCGGGGCCGTCGGTCGCGATCTCAAAGAGGATTCCGCCCGGCTCCCGGAAGTAGACCGACTTGAAGTACTGCCTGTCTTTCTGCTCGGTGACGCGGTAGCCGGCCTCGACCAGACGCTCGCGCCACGCCAGTTGCGTCTCCTCGTCCGGGGCGCGGAAGGCGACGTGGTGGACGGTGCCGGCGCCCTGCTGGCCCCGCCGGGCGTCCGGGCGGTCGAGCACGTCGACGACGGCCGCGCGGTCGCCGGCGGCGCGGTAGCGCGTTCGGTCGCCGTCCTCGGCGACGGCCTCGTAGCCGAGCGCCGACAGCGCCCCTGCGGTGGCCTCGGGGTCGAGCGAGTCCAGCGTCACGCCGTGGAACCCGCGGACGGCGTGCTCGGCCGGCACCGGGCCGTCGGCCACGGCTCGACGTCGCTCTCGGCGGCGACGAGTTCGAGCGGCTGGCCGTCCGGGTCGCGGAACGGGACGACCGTCTCGCCGAAGCGCTCGACCGGCTCGTCGGCGTCGACGCCCTCGGCCTCGAAGCGGTCGAGCCAGTAGTCGATCGACCCCGACGGGACGGCGAACGCCGTCGCGCTCGCCTGCCCGCGGCCGACGCTGCCGGGCGTCCCGCGCTCGAACGGGAAGAAGGTCATCGCCGTCCCGGGGGTGCCGGTCTCGTCGCCGTAGTACAGGTGGTACGTCTCGACGTCGTCGAAGTTCACCGTCCGCTTCACGAGGCGCAGCCCGAGGACGTCCGCGTAGAACGCGACGTTCCCCCCGGGGTCGCCCGCTATCGCCGTCACGTGGTGGAGACCGGCGGTTCGGTCCCCGCTGTCGGGTGTCGCAGTCACGATACCGATCGTAGGGTGCCGGCGCTTATACGGCTTCTCGGACGGGCGCGACACCAGGTGACACGAGTGTTATCGGAGCCGCGGGGCGACGCAGGCGTCGGCGGACGTCGCCGGCGACCCGCCCGTCACTGGAGCGCGGGCGGCGCGACCGGTTCGATCCCGCGGTCCGCGAGGAAGCCGTCGAGGAACGCCGCCCGCTCCCCGATCTCCCCGGGCGCGTGGGAGTCCGTCCCGACGGTGAGGCCGACGCCGCGGTCGCACAGCGCGTCGAGGAACGCCGGCGAGGGGTGGACGAGCGCCTCCTCCCGCAGGGCGCGCCCGGCGTTTATCTCGGGGACGGTCCGGGAGTCCGCGAACGCGGCGGCCGCCCGCCGGTAGTGGGCCGCTGTCGCCCGGCCCCGCAGCGGCGGCACGCGCTCGATCAGGTCCGGGTGGGCAGCCACGTCGAACAACTCCGACTCCGCCAGGGCGACGAGCGCGTCGAAGTACTCGTCGACGACGGCGTCCAGTTCGGCGTCGGCCATCCCCGCGAAGTTCGACGGGCGCTGGACGTTCAGCCCCCGGACCTCGTGGACGCTCCCGACGGCGTAGTCGAAGTCCGCCTCGGCGAGGAAGTCGGCGATCCGCCCCTCGTCGGCCGGGGCGTAGTCCATCTCGACGGCGTCGTACACGGCGACGTCGGCCGCCTCGCGGACCTGCTCGATGCCGCGGCGGCGGCGCTCGTACGTGCGGTCGAGGTTGAACCCCAGTTTCGCGCGGGCCGCCCGCGGCCCCTCGCGGGCCGAGACGTTGCAGTGGTCGGCGATCCCGACCGCGTCGAGGCCCGCCTCGCTCGCGGCCCCGACCATCGCCGGGATGAACCGGCCGTCCGAGTAGTTGGAGTGGACGTGGTAGTCGCGCACGGCCGGGAACACGACCGTAGCGGACTTGAAACTACGCCGCGTCGCCGAACTGCTCGTCGAACAGCGCCCGCACCCGCCGCTGGACCTCGTCGCGGATCTCGCGGACCTCCTCGGGACTTTTCCCGTCGGGGTCGGTCAGCGCCCAGTCGCGGACGTCCACGTCGGCGTCGAGCGAGAGCGTCGAGCAGCCCATCGTCGCCACCACGTCGCAGGCGTCCAGTTCCTCGGTCGACACCTCGCGGGGCGTCCGGTCCGAGAGGTCGACGTCGACCTCGCGCATCGTCTCGACCACCTCGTCGTGGACCGCGTCGGCGGGGCGGGTGCCGCCGGTGACTATCTCCACGCGGTCGCCGAGGCCGCGGCGGTCCCGCTCCCGCTCGGCGAAGGCGGTCGACATCTGGCTGCGGCCGGCGTTCTGGACGCAGACGAACCCGAGGCGAACCGTGTCGTCGGTCATGGCACAGCCTCTCGCCTCCCGGGGAAAAGCGGTTGCTATGAGCCCTCGGGAGCGCTATATATCCGCGCGGTCGGCCGTCCCCGTCTCGCGGGCGGGCTCCAGCGACCCCGTCGACTGGATGATGTTGAACGCGGTCATCACGTCGGTCCGGGAGACGAGGCCGACCAGTTCGCCCCGCTCGTCGAGGACCGGCAGGCGGCCGATCCCGTTGCGCTGGATCGTCTCGATGGCCGTCATCGCGTCGGTGTCCGGCGAGACGGTGCGCAGGTCGCGGGTCATCACCTCGGAGACGGTGTAGGCGTCCCGCTCGACCTCCCGGACCTCGCGGGCGTCGTCGAGCGTGACGAGGCCGACGAGTTCGTCGCCCCTGACCACGGGGTAGCCGGTGTGGCGTTCGGTGAACATCCGCTGCATCAGTTCCGCGATCGAGGTGTCGGGCGAGACGACGTGGAGGTCGTCGCGGGGCGTCATCAGGTCCCGGACCGTGACGTTCTGGAACGCCGCCTTCATCGTCACCTGCTGGGACTCGCTGGACGCGCCGATGTAGATGAAGAAGGCGATGCCGACGAGCAGGATCTGGAAGTTGAGCAGGCCCCAGAGGCCCAGCAGGAGGGCAAAGCCCTTCCCGACCTCCGCGGCGATCTGGGTCGCCCGGGCGTACGGCCGGGTACGGGCGAGCAGGGCCCGCAGGACGCGCCCGCCGTCCATCGGGAAGCCGGGGAGCATGTTGAACGCCGCGAGGACGAAGTTCAGCAGCGCGAGGTAGCCGACGACGAACTTGACGGTGTCCAGCGACGCGGGCAGCGAGACGAGGGCGACGTAACAGACCGCGCCCACCGCCACGCTGACGACCGGGCCGGCGATGGCGATCTGTAGCTCCTGCTTCCAGTCCTCGGGCATCTCGCTAAAGGAGGCGATCCCGCCGAAGATCCACAGCGTGATCGAGTCGATCGGGAAGCCGTACCGCATCGCGACGAGCGAGTGGCCCAGTTCGTGGAGGACGACGCCGACGAACAGTCCGAGTGCGGCCGCCGTCCCGAGCACCCACGGCGTCGTGCCCTCGGTGAGCGGCGCCGTCGTGATGCCCGCGCTCCAGACGGTGTTCAACACCTCGACGGTCGACCCGACCTGCGAGCCGATGAGGTAGGCGAACAGCGGCAACACGATCAGGAAAGTCAGATCCAGTTTGATCGGTATCCCGAACAGGGACCCGATGCGAAAGCTTCGCATACGGGAAGGTATTCGCGGGCTGGCTATTAAAACGGTCCCCGCGGGACGGACGCGGTCCATCCAGAACCCGGCCGGCGAGCGGCCCCGGCGCGTCGCCGACAGGACTACGGCGCTCGGCGCGTACCTCCGGGTATGTCCCCCGACCCGCTGATCCGCCGCGCGGACGACGTGACGTACGAGCCGGTCGACGCGGCCGACGGCCTCTCGAAGGGCGTGCTCGTCGGCCCGGACGACGGCGCGCCGAACTTCGCCCTCAGGCGGTTCACCCTCGACCCGGGCGCGGAGGTGCCGAAACACACCAACGCCGTCGAACACGAGCAGCACGTGCTGGCCGGCGAGTACGTCGTCGGCGTCGGCGACGAGGAACGGGTCGTCGGTGCGGGCGACAGCCTGCTGATCCCGGCGGGCGTCGTCCACTGGTACCGCAACGAGGGCGACGAGCCGGGCGCGTTCCTCTGTGCGGTCCCGAACGGCGACGACGAGATCCGGCTGACCGAGTGACCGGGATCAGCCCCGGGCCCGCAGATACCGCCGGGTCTCGTCGCGGACGAACGCCGCCGACGCGTCGCGTTCGCCCACGTACGTCCGGCCGTTGAACCGGACGACGAGCTCCGGGGTCCGGAGCAGTTCGGCAACCTCGGCGGCCGAGACCCGGAACGGCTGCGTCGCGGCCGCGCCGTTGAGCTGGTAGGTCCCGGCCGACCACGAGCCGTCGGTCCGCGCGCAGGTGCCGATCCGCTGGTCCGCCGTCACGGGTTGGCGGACGGTGACCTCGTGCTCGTCCGGGCCGACCGGGTCGACGTCGACACGGGCCGGGACGTTCGCGCCGTCGAGCCCGACGGCCGCGACCGACGGCCGGCCGACGAGCCGAAACGGGGCGTCGTCGCCGAGGCCCGCGAGTTCGACGCTCTCGGACAGCGGGACGCCCGCGACCAGCGCGTCGAGCAGCGCCCGAAGGCAGCGGGGCGAGGACGGGCGCTCGACCGCGACGCCGCCGACGCCGCCGGCCTCGACCGCGTCGACCGCCGCCGGCAGCGCCCCGTCGCCGGCGAAGAGGACGGTCCGGGCGTCGACCGCCGCGTCGGCCGCCCGCGGAACGTCGCCGGGCGCGTCCCCGAGGTCGCAGTAGAGCACGTCGTGGCCCGCCGCGAGCGCGGCCGGCGCGCGCCCGTCGGTCCGGGCGCGGACGGTGACCGCCGGCGCCCCAAGCGGCTCGGCGTCGAGGAGCGCGCGGAGCCGCGCCGCGCGGGCGGCGTCGGCCGTCAGGACGGCCACCGACGCCTCGTCGGGGGTCGGCGGGGGCGTCTCGCGCGCGTGCTCGAACGACGCCGGCACGAGCCGGCAGGAGCCGGCGGGCGGGTCGCCGTGGACGTACGCCGTCCTCGGAGACGGGTCGCCCGACCCGTCGGGAGCGGACGCGGAGACCCGGACCGGCGCGAGCGAGTCGAGCAGCGACGGGAGCAGTTCCGCGTCCGCCGCCCGGGGGCGCACCACCGCGGTCGTCGGCCACCGCGGGCGGTGGGCCTCGATCAGCGCGTCCGACACCTCCAGGTATTCGACGAGCTGGTCGGCGATCGGCTCGTCGTAGAGGTTCGGCGGGTAGAAGGGGAGATGCCCCGCGAGTTCGTCGTACTCGTGTCGCGGGAGCGAGTAGTAGCCGCCGACGCGCACCAGCGAGTCGAGCAGGAGACACCGGCCGAGCAGCGCCTCGACGGTCGCCGAGAGCGAGCGGTCATCGGTCCGGAGCGGTTCGACGTAGCCGTTGTCGAGCCGCAACTCGGCGCGGTCGCCGGACTCGACCGAAGCGCCGAGGTAGAACGCCAGCGGCGCGACCCGGTACGCGTTCGCGTACGTCGGCGGGACGGTGATCGTCACCCCCGTCTCGGGCTCCGACAGGCAGGCGGGGACGTCGAGGGCGTCGCCGACCGCGAGCGCGGGCGGGTGGCCCCGCAGCGACGGCCACGACCGCTCGGCCGAGAACTCCTTCATCGAGGATCCCATGTAGGAAAGCGCCGAGAGCAGCGCCTTCGGCGACTCCGGGACGGTGATCGTCGCCGCCGGACGGGCCTGCTCCGCCCGCGCGCCGACCGCGACCTCGGTCGGGCCGTCGAAGGCGACGTCGAGCGGCGCGTCCCGCGTCTCCCCGTGGGCGTACGACGCCGAGAACGACGCGCCGGCGACGCGGACGTACAGTTTGACCGGGCCATCGACCGCCAGGAAGTGCGTGCCCTCGGGCACCGTCCGGGGCGTCGTGTCGAACTGGCCGCGGTCGGTCCCCTCCCCGTCGCGAAGGCGGACGCTCCTGTGCGGGCCGATCCGGAGCTCCGAGGCGGTAAACGCCACCGCGTCGTCGACAGGGAAGACGAACATGTCGGTCACCGCGGGCCGCAGTTTCGACCGGCCGGCGGCGGTCAGGCGGAGCGCCCGCTCCCCGTCCCCGTCGCGGACGAGCACGTCGTCGCCCTCGGTCGCGAAGGATACGGCCCCGCACCCGTCCCCCGAGTCAGGCATTACCGGTTCAGAACACGTCACGCAACGTTAGCCTGTTGGCCGATGGAGCCGTCCGGTCGCCGGCGGATCATCAGGATCGATCCTACGCCGTCACGGGGTTTTTACCCGCTCAGCGCGTACGAACTACCGATGAATCAAACCGAACCGGCCACCGCCATCAGCGGCGGGCAACGTTCGCGGAAGGCCCTCCTCGCCTGTCCCGACTGCGGCCACGAGAACCCGACCGACGGCGACTGGGTCGTCGAACAGCGACGCGACGACCGCCCCCACGACGTGTACCGCTGTCCGGACTGCGACGCGACCGTCACGACCCGACCGCGCTTCGCGACCGCGTAGCGTTCCGAACACCTGAAATACCCGCATCTCCTACCGAATCCCGTGTCACGGCAGGTCCAGCAGGTGGACACGCTGTTCCTCCACGAGTCCGGCGACGACTTCGTCGTCGCGGTCACCCGCGACGGGAACAGGGTGTTCCGCGCCAAACTCGAACTGAAGGAGACCGGAGCGGGCCCCCGCCCGGGGAAGTTCCGGATCAAGCAGGGCTCCAGCGAGGAGCCCCGCGACCCCGACGAGTTCGTGGAGATCGCACGCCGGGCGGAACGCATCCGCATCTCCGAGCAGACCTCGCCCGGCGCGCGAAAGCGCCTGCGGGCGATGCTCGACGGCTACCAGCTGGACGCGAAGGCCGTCCGGACCTGCCGCTACTGCGCCTCGAACGGGCGGTACTCGCCGATAACCGCCGACACCGCCATCGAGGCCGACGGCGAGCACATCTGCCCGGACTGCGCCAAGCGCGAACTGGAGCGCGAACTCTCCTACCAGGGCGAGATGACCGGCGCGGCCCGCGACCGGCTGGAGGAGCTGCTGCTCGACGTGCAGGACCTGGACCGGATCACGAACCTGCTGAAGGGCCACCTCGACCCGGACCTGACGAAGTTCGACGAGATCAGCGCGACGACCGACGAGATAGAGAGCGTCCGCGTCGACGAGCTGAACCTCCACCCCGGCGTCCAGGGCCTGCTTGAGGACCGCTTCGAGGAGCTGTTGCCCGTCCAGAGCCTCGCCGTCGAGAACGGCCTGTTCGACGGGCGCGACCAGCTGGTCGTCAGCGCGACGGCGACCGGGAAGACGCTGGTCGGCGAGATGACCGGGCTGGACCGCGCGCTGAACGGGAAGGGGAAGATGCTGTTTCTCGTCCCGCTGGTCGCGCTGGCCAACCAGAAACACGAGGACTTCCGCGACGAGTACGGCGACCTGGTGAACGTCTCCATCCGCGTCGGCGCGAGCCGGGTCCGGGACGACGGCAACCGCTTCGACCCCAACGCCGACGTGATCGTCGGCACCTACGAGGGGATAGACCACGCACTCCGGACGGGGCGGGACCTGGGCGACATCGGGACCGTCGTCATCGACGAGGTCCACACGCTCCAGGAGGAGGACCGGGGCCACCGCCTCGACGGCCTGATCTCCCGGCTCAAACACTACTGCGAGACGCGCGCCGACGAGCGGGCGGACTACGGCGGCGCGCAGTGGGTGTACCTCTCCGCGACGGTCGGCAACCCCAGCGAACTCGCCGACAAGTTGCGGGCGAACCTCGTGGAGTTCGAGGAGCGGCCGGTCCCCATCGAGCGCCACGTGACGTTCGCCGACGGCCGCGAGAAGCCCCGCATCGAGAACAAGCTGGTCCGCCGGGAGTTCGACTCGAAGTCCTCGAAGGGGTACCGCGGGCAGACGATCATCTTCACCAACTCGCGGCGGCGCTGCCACGAGATCAGCCGGAAGCTGGAGTACGACTCCGCGCCGTACCACGCCGGACTGGACTACGGCCGCCGGAAGAAAGTCGAGCGGAAGTTCGCCGACCAGGACCTGGCGGCGGTCGTCACCACCGCCGCGCTGGCCGCCGGCGTCGACTTCCCCGCCTCGCAGGTGATCTTCGACCGGCTGGCGATGGGCATCGAGTGGCTCACCGTCCAAGAGTTCCACCAGATGCTCGGCCGCGCCGGCCGCCCCGACTACCACGACACCGGGAAGGTGTACGTGCTGGTCGAACCCGACGAGAGCTACCACGGGAGCATGGAGATGACGGAGGACGAGGTGGCGTTCAAGCTCCTCAAAGGCGAGATGGAGGCGGTCCGCACCCGCTACGACGAGAGCTCGGCCGTCGAGGAGACGCTGGCGAACGTCACCGTCGCGGGCAAGGGCGCAAAGCGGCTCAACGACCGCATGATCGGCGAGGTGCCGACGAAACACGCCGTCGGCAAGCTGCTGGAGTACGAGTTCATCGACGGGTTCGAGCCGACGCCGCTCGGCCGGGCGGTGACGAGCCACTTCCTGAACCCCCGGCAGGCGTTCCTCCTGCTGGACGGGATCCGGAAGGAGAAACACCCCTACGAGCTCGTCGCCGACGCCGAACTGGACGAGGACGACCTCTGAACGCCGGGCCGACCGGTCAGCCGAGGTCGCCGACCGTTCTGTCCCCCCACAGCACCGCGACGCACGTCCGGAGCAGGTAGCCGGCGGCGAACGCCACCGTGCCGAACAGGAGCGCGACGACGCCCTGGAACGCCAACCCGTCGAGTTCGAGGAAGTACGCGAGCTGTTCCCCGCGCGTCCGTGAGGGGAGCCCCACGAACGCGTGGTACGCGTTGTATCCGAGCAGCGAGCCGTACGCCCCGAGCCACGCGGCGACCAGCCCGACCCCGCCGTAGCCGGCGACGGCGGCGGCGGCGACGCCGACGAGCAGGGCCTGCCCGGGGATGAACACGACGCAGCCCGACACCGCGAAGAGGCCGGCGGCGTACGCCGCGTACGTCGCGACGAGCAGGGCCGGGGCGCAGGCGAGCGCGAGGAACAGCCGGCGGCGGTGCGCGGGCCGGCCGACCAGCAGGGCGCGGGGGGAGGGGACCATGCCGGCGTGTTCGCGGCCGCCCGGGTTAAATCCAATCCCGCGTCCCGCTCCGAAACCGGACGTGTCCGCGTCGCAGGCTTTTTTCCGCCACCCCGCGTCTCCCCGATGTGGCAGCCATCACCCCCGCCGTCGCCGTCGTGTTCGCCGTCATCCTCGGCGCGCTCGTCCTGTTCGCGACGGAGGCGGTGCCGGTCGACGTGACGGCGCTCGGCGTGATGGTCGCGCTCCTGCTGGTCGAACCGGTCAGCGGAGCGTTCGTCCGCGTCGGCCTGCTCGACGCGCCCGTCGCCGTGCTCGACTCCCCCCAGCAGGGCGTCTCCGGCTTCGCCAGCACGGCGACGATCACCGTGCTGGCCATGTTCATCCTGAGCGAGGGCGTCCAGCGGACCGGGATCGTCCAGATCCTCGGGCGGAAGATAGCGGCCTACACCGGCGACGACGAGGGGAAACAGCTCGGCGCGACCATCGGCGTCGTCGGCCCCATCTCCGGGTTCATCAACAACACCGCCGCCGTCGCCATCCTGCTCCCGATGGTCACCGACCTCGCCCACGAGGGGAAGACGTCGCCGTCGAAGCTGCTGATCCCGCTGTCGTACGCGTCGATGTTCGGCGGGACGCTGACGCTGATCGGCACGTCGACGAACATCCTCGCCAGCGACATCATGGCTCGCCCGGAGTTCCTCGGCCGCGGGTTCGGGATGTTCGAGTTCACCGCGCTCGGCCTGCTGTTGAGCGTCGTCGGCACCGCCTACCTGCTCACCGTCGGGCGGTGGCTCACTCCCGAGCGCATCCCGCCGGCGGCCGACCTCACCGCGGAGTTCGAGATGGGCGACTACCTCACGGAGGTCGTCGTCCGCGAGGATTCCCCGCTCGTCGGCCAGACCGTCCGGACGACGATGCGGGAACTGGACTACGACGTCGACCTCGTCCAGCTCGTCCGGGGCGACCGCGTGTTCATCGAACCGCTCGGGCCGAAGACGATCCGGGCCGGCGACGTGTTCGCCGTCCGCACGGACCGCGACACGCTGCTGGAGATAAGCGACTCGGAGGGGCTGGACCTACTGCCCGAGGTCGAGGTCGACGAGTCGGAACTGGAGACCCCCGCCGCTGCCCAGACGCTCGTCGAGGTGGTGATCCCGCCGGGGTCGGCGCTGCTGGGCGAGACGCTCGTCTCGGCGAACTTCCGGCAGCGCTACGATGCGACGGTGCTCGCGCTCCGCCGCGGCGGCGACGTGGTCCGCAAGCGCATGGACCACGTCCCGCTCCGGATCGGCGACACGCTGCTCGTGCAGGCGACCCCCGACAGCCTGGAGCGGCTGGACCGCAACCGCGATTTCACCGTGGCCGGCGAGATCGAGCGCCGGACGTTCCGCGAGTCGAAGATCCCCGTCGCGCTGGGGATCGTCGCCGCCGTCGTCGGCGTCGCCGCGCTGGACTTCCTGCCGATCATGGTGGCGGCCCTCGCCGGGGCGCTGGCGATGGTGGTGTCGGGCTGTCTGAAGCCCGGCGAGATCTACGACGCCGTCCAGTGGGACGTGATCGTCCTGCTGGCCGGCGTCATCCCGCTCGGGCTTGCGATGGAGAACTCCGGCGCGGCCGCGCTGCTTGCCGACGCGGTGGTCGACAGCGCCGCCGCCTTGCCGCCGATCGCCGTGCTCGGGCTGCTGTACGTCGTCACCGCCTTACTGACCAACGTCGTCAGCAACAACGCCAGCGTCGTGCTCATGGTGCCCGTCGCCTTCGAGGCCGCGACCCGGATCGGCGCGGACGCGTTCTCGTTCATCCTCGCGGTCACGTTCGCCGCCTCGACGGCGTTCATGACGCCCGTGGGCTACCAGACGAACCTGTTCGTCTACGGCCCCGGCGGCTACCGCTTCTCGGACTACGTCCGCGTCGGCGGCCCGCTCCAGTTGCTCTTTGCCGTGACGACGACGCTCGGCATCGCGGCGCTCTGGGGCGTGTGACCCCCGCCGGTGAACGAAACCCTTTACACCGCGACGGGCGAACTACGTCGTGCGGGACCGTGGGTTAGCCTGGTATACTTCGGGCCTTGGGTGCCCGTGACCGCGGTTCAAATCCGCGCGGTCCCATCCCGATTCTGCGAGGGGTTCGCGAACAGCGTGAGCGAACCCTCGGAGCGGTCCCCGCTCCGGCGAACGAACGTGACGAGCGAACGGTACGTCCGCCGGATTCGAACCCTGGGAGTCGCAACCGTGAGCGCCGCGAGCGGTCCGTCTCCCTCCGGTTCAAATCCGCGCGGTCCCATTCGTTCTGTAGGAAACTGAGGCGACGAGCGTCGGCTACCGGTTCCAGGGCCCGTGGTCGGGGTCGATCAGCCGCTTCTCGCGGTCGATGGCCTCGATCCGCGCCACGTCCTCGTCGTCGAGTTCCAGGTCCCGCGCGGCGAGGTTCTCGCGGAGGTGGGCCTCGCTGCTGGCCTTCGGGATGGCGGCGACGTTGTCCTTCGAGAGCAGCCACGCGAGGCTGACCTGCGCGGGCGTCGCGTCGTGTTTCTCGGCGATGTCGCGTAGCACGGGGACGTCGACCACCTCGCCCTGCGCGAGCGGGGAGTAGGCGACGAGCCAGTGGTCGTGGCGCTGCGCGTAGTCGACGAGTTCGTCCTGCTGGAGGAGCGGATGCATCTCGACCTGGTGGGCCGCGAGCGGCGCGTCGAGGACCTCGCGGGCCTCGTCCAGCAGGTCGGGCGCGAAGTTCGACAGCCCCACGTTGCGGACCCGCCCGTCGGCGACCGCCTCGTCGAACGCCGGCAGGACGACGTCGGGGTCGTAGACGCCGGCGGGCCAGTGGACGTACAGCAGGTCGACGGCGTCGACGCCGAGGCGGTCCAGACAGCCGTCGATGGCCTCGGGCACCGCCTCCGCCTCCGGCGGGACGTCGACGTGGACGGTCTTGGTCGCGAGGAATAGCTCGTCGCGGTCGACCCCCGACGCGGCGATCCCGTCGCCGACGTACCGCTCGTTCTCGTACACCTGCGCGGTGTCGACGTAGCGGTAGCCCACGTCGAGCGCGCGCTCGACGGTGTCGTCCCACTGGTCGCGGTTGTCGTCCGAGTAGGTCCCGAGCCCGATCCGGGGGAGCGCGTCGATCGGCATGGCTCCACGTTGCCGCGGCGCGCCCTTGGCTCTGTCCGTCCCGGCACGCAGTCGGCGCTTATCCGTGTCGACGGGGTTGTTCGTAGGTACCGTGACGACTCCGGCCGTTCCGCGGGCGGCGGGTCCCCTCGTTAGCCAGCCGTCCCCGACCGTGACGGTCGACGTCGTGGTGGTGTTTGCGGTCCTCGTCCTCACGCTCGCGCTGTTCCTCACGGAGGCCCTGCCGGTCGACGTGACCGCCATCCTCGTGATGGTCCTGCTCATCGTCCTCGAACCGTGGACGGGTATCACGCCGGAACTGGGTATCTCCGGCTTCTCGAACCCGGCGACGGTGACGGTGCTGGCGATGCTGATCCTGAGCTCCGGGGTCGCCCGGACCGGGCTCGTCCAGATCCTCGGGCGGAAGATGGCCGCCTTCGCAGGCGACAGCCTCGACAGGCAACTGCTGGCGACCGTCGGGGTCGCCGGGCCGGCGTCGGGGTTCGTCAACAACACGCCCGTCGTGGCGGTGCTGGTGCCCGTCGTCTCGGACGTCGCAAACCGGGGGCACACGTCGCCGTCGAAGCTGCTGATCCCGCTGTCGTACGCGTCGATGCTCGGCGGGACGCTGACGCTGATCGGCACGTCGACGAACATTCTCGCCAGCGACGTGTCGGCGCGGCTCATCGGCCACCCGTTCGGGATGTTCGAGTTCACGAAGCTCGGGGCCCTGGTGTTGTTCGTCGGGGGGCTGTACCTGCTCACGGTCGGCCACCGGCTCCTGCCCGAGCGGGTGCCGCCCGAGGAGAGCGTCGTCCGGGAGTACAGCGTCGGCGAGTACCTGACGGAGGTGGTCGTCGAGGAGGGGTCACAGCTCGTCGGGAACACGGTCGAGGAGACGGAGACGGGGGAGTTCGACGCGGAGATCGTCCAGGTCGTCCGCGACGGCGAGCGGTACCTCCAGCCGCTCGGGCCGAAGGAGATCCGGGCGGGCGACCGGCTCCGGCTCCGGGCGGGGCGGGACGCCGTCGAAGCGATCGCCGGGCGGAAGCGGGTGACCGTGACGGGCGCGCCGGACGGGGAGCCGACACCGGAGCCGGACGCGGCGACCGCGCGGACGCTCGTCGAGGTGGTCGTGCCCCGCGGGTCGACCCTGCTGGGCGAGACGCTCGCCAGCGCGGCGTTCCGCGAGCGGTTCGACGCGAGCGTGCTCGCGTTCCGGAGCCGCGGGGAGACGGTCCACGAGGGGATGGACGGGCGGCCGATCCGGGTCGGCGACACGCTGCTCGTCCAGGCCGACCCGAGCAGGATCGACCGGCTGGCGAGCACCGACGAACTGATCGTCGCCCACGAGCCCGAGCGGCCGGACTACCGGACCGAGAAGATCCCCCACGCCGTCGCGATCATGGCGGGCGTCGTCGGCGTCGCGGCGACGCCGTGGGACGGGGTCGCCGGGGCGACCGGCGTCGCCGCGGTCGAGCGGTTCCTCGCCGGCGGGTTCCCCATCCTCGTGACGGCGCTCGCGGGCGTCGTGGCGATGGTGGCGACGGGCGTCCTGCGGCCAAACGAGATCTACGAGTCCGTCGAGTGGGACGTGATCTTCCTGCTGGCCGGCGTCATCCCGCTGGGGATCGCACTGGAGCAAAGCGGCGGCGCTGCCCTGCTCGGCGCGTCGCTGGCTGCGACCGGCCAGTACCTGCCGGCGGTCGGCGTGCTGTGGGTGTTCTACATGGGGACGGGGCTGATAACGGAGGTGGTGAGCAACAACGCGAGCGTCGTGTTGATGATCCCCGTCGCCGTCGACACGGCGGCGCGGATCGGCGCGAACCCGTTCGCGTTCGTCCTCGCGGTCACGTTCGCCGCCTCGACGGCGTTTCTCGGCCCCATCGGCTACCAGACGAACCTGTTCGTCTACGGGCCCGGCGGCTACCGCTTCACCGACTACTTCCGGATCGGCGCGCCGCTCCAGATGTTGCTCTCGGTGGTCACGGTCGGCGGGATCGTCCACTTCTGGGGGGTGTGACGGCGACCGCCGCCCGCCGCGGGCGCCCCGTCGAATCACTTCCGCTCCGGGGTTTGCCAACCTTCATAGGGGATAACGAACTAAGGGGTGGTGAATGGCCCAGGCGGAGAACACGGAACTCGTCGACTCGTTCGAGCAGTTCTACCGGTCGTACTACCGCGACGAGATCGGCGCGCTCGCCCAGCGCTACCCGAACGAACAGCGCTCGCTGTACGTCGACTGGCAGGACCTGTACCGCTACGACCCCGACCTGGCCGACGACTACCTCTCGAAGCCCGAACAGCTCCGGGAGTACGCCGAGGAGGCGCTCCGGCTGTACGACCTCCCGGTCGACGTGAGCCTCGGGCAGGCCCACGTCCGCATCCGGAACCTCCCCGAGACGACGGAGATACGGGAGATCCGGTCCCGGCACGTCAACAAGCTGGTCGCCGTCCGCGGCATCGTCCGGAAGGCGACCGACGTCCGGCCGAAGATAGAGGAGGCCGCCTTCGAGTGCCAGCGCTGTGGCACGCTGACGCGGGTCCCCCAGTCCAGCGGTAACTTCCAGGAGCCCCACGAGTGCCAGGGCTGCGAGCGGCAGGGCCCCTTCCAGATCAACTTCGACCAGTCCGAGTTCGTCGACGCACAGAAGGTCCGCATCCAGGAGAGCCCCGAGGGGCTGCGCGGCGGCGAGACGCCCCAGGCCATCGACGTCCACGTCGAGGACGACATCACCGGCGAGGTGACGCCGGGCGACCACGTCGCGGCGACGGGCGTCCTCAACCTCGAACAGCAGGGAAACCAGCAGGAGAAGTCGCCGATCTTCGACGTGTACATGGACGGCGTCTCCGTCACGATCGAGGAGGAGGACTTCGAGGACATGAACATCACCGAGGAGGACAAGCAGGCCATCGTCTCCCTCTCCAACGAGCCGGACATCTACGAGCGGATGGTCGGCTCCATCGCCCCCTCCATCTACGGCTACGAGCAGGAGAAGCTCGCGATGATCCTCCAGTTGTTCTCCGGCGTCACCAAGCACCTCCCCGACGAGACCCGGATCCGCGGCGACCTGCACATGCTGTTGATCGGCGACCCGGGGACCGGCAAGTCGCAAATGCTGTCATATATCCAAAACATCGCCCCGCGGTCCGTCTACACCTCGGGCAAGGGGTCGTCCTCGGCCGGCCTCACCGCCGCCGCCGTCCGCGACGACTTCGGCGACGGCCAGCAGTGGACGCTGGAGGCCGGCGCCCTCGTGCTCGCGGACAAGGGCGTCGCCGCGGTCGACGAACTCGACAAGATGGCCGCCGACGACCGCTCGGCGATGCACGAGGCGCTCGAACAGCAGAAGATCAGCGTCTCGAAGGCCGGGATCAACGCCACGCTCAAGTCCCGCTGCTCGCTGCTTGGCGCGGCCAACCCCAAGTACGGCCGCTTCGACCAGTACGAGTCGATCGGCGAGCAGATAGACCTCGAACCGGCGCTCATCTCGCGGTTCGACCTGATCTTCACCGTCACCGACCAGCCCGACGAGGAGGAGGACCGCAACCTCGCCGAGCACATCCTGACGACGAACTACGCGGGGGAGCTGAACACCCAGCGCACGGAGATGGCGTCGCCGGACGTGACCCGCGACGAGGTCGCGGAGGTGACCGAGGAGGTCGACCCCGAGATCGAGGCCGAACTCCTCCGGAAGTACGTCGCCTACGCGAAGCAGAACTGCCACCCGCGGATGACCGACGCGGCCCGCGAGGCGATACGGGACTTCTACGTCGACCTCCGGGCGAAGGGACAGGACGAGGACGCCCCCGTCCCCGTCACGGCCCGGAAGCTGGAGGCGCTCGTCCGCCTCGCGGAGGCCAGCGCCCGGGTCCGGCTCTCGGACACGGTCGAGGAATCCGACGCCGAGCGCGTCATCGAGATCGTCCGGTCCTGCCTGCAGGACATCGGCGTCGACCCGGAGACGGGGCAGTTCGACGCCGACGTGGTCGAGACGGGCACCTCCAAGACCCAGCGCGACCGCATCCGCAACATCAAACAGCTCATCGGCGACATCGAGGAGGAGTACGACGAGGGCGCGCCGATCGACGTGGTGCTGGAGCGCACCGACGAGATCGGCATGGACCACTCCAAGGCCGAACACGAGATAGAGAAGCTGAAACAGCAGGGCGAGGTGTACGAGCCCCAGACCGACCACCTCCGGACGACGTAGATGGACCGGATCGCCGCACTCCGGAACGTCGAGGACGCGCTCGCCGAGTACGAGCGCGGCGAGACCGACCTGGAGAGCCTCGAACGCGAAGTGGTCGGCGTGGTTCGGACGTACGCGACCGAGTTCGAGGGCGGCCTCGCGCCGTACCGGGCGCGGGGCGACGGGCCGGCCGCGGGGCTGGTCGTCGTCGCCGAGTCCCGGCGCGAGGCCCGCGACCGCGTGCGCGAACTCGCCGACGTGGACCGCGACGTGACCGTCGAACGCGTCGACGAGTGACCGGAAGGGTTTTGCCCCGACGACCGATTTCAACGATCAGTTCGGTTCGCTAATGAGTGATCGTATCGACTCGCTCGAGGGAGCGTCGTCCGTGCTCGTCCTCTCGCCGACCGGCGGCGACGACGGGGACACGTGTATCGACCTGCTGTCACCCTCCGACCCGGCGTCGACGAACCTGCTTTTCGTCTCGTTTACCGGCCGGCCACAGGACCGCCTCGGCCGGTGGATAGCACGGGCGGGCGGCCGGCCGGCGTCGTCGCACCTCGTCGCCTCGCGGGACGTCGCGGAGCGGCTCGACCCCGACGGGCCGAGGCCCGACGACGTCGACCACGTCGGCTCGCCGAACGACCTGACGGGGCTCAGCATCCGCGTGAGCGAGGTGCTAAACGAGTGGGACGGCTCCGAGGCCCGGAGCGCGGTCTGTTTCGACTCCGTCACCGCGTTGCTCCAGTACGTCGACGTCCGGACCGCCTACGAGTTCCTCCACGTGCTGACCGGCCGGCTCTACGCGTTCGGCGCGACGGGCCACTTCCACCTGGACCCGGACGCACACGACGCGACGACCGTCGCGCAGATGCAGACGCTGTTCGACGCCGTGGTGACCGTCAACGGCGGCGGCGTCACCGTCCGCCGGCAGTAGATTGCAGTAGAAAAATACTAAATTTATGCACCCGATCCACCGGGTGTGCTACTCGTCGTCACCTACTCGCAGGCGGCGCGACAGACGCTGCGGAACGCCTGTTCGAGCCACGAGGGGACGGTCGTCCGGCGGTTCGGCCGCGCGGCGCTGTTCGAGGAGACGGAGCTGGGTGCGCTGCTCGCGCTTCGGCTCCGGGAGAAACACGGTGGGGACGTGCAGGTCGAGCGAACGGAGCCGTTCAACGAGTTCGCCGACGCGCCGGCGGCCGTCCGGGAGGCGGCGGCCGCCTACGAGGCCCGGGACGCGCCGAGCACGCCGTACCCGAAGTTCGCCGCCGGGACGGAGCACCCGTCGCCGGAGCGGCTTCGCGACCGGGAGCTGTGAGGGTCGAACTGGCCGACGAGGTCCGGGAGGGCCGAGCGGTAGCCCTCCGGGACCGCGACGTCTCGCCCGAAACGGTCGCGGCGGCCGTGCGCGAGGGCGAATGGATCGACTGCCCCGAGCCGGGCGCGGTCCACGAGCGGGTGTCCCCGGTGACGGCCGACGCGTCGCCGTCGGTGCGGCCGGCGTTGGCCGCCGCGGCGCGGTCGCGGGGGCTGACCAGCCCGGTCGACGACGCGCTCGCCGACGCCCGGGCGGAACTGGCCGCCATCGACCCGCCGCCGATCGATCACGAGGCCGCCCGGAAGCGGGTCGCCGAGGCGGGCGAACGCGAGGCGGCGCTCGACGAGCGCGTCGCCGAACTCCGCGGCCGGATCGACGCGCTCGCCGGCCGTGACGGCGAGCCCGGCGACGCCACGGACGAGCGGGCCGCGGCGATCCGCGAGCTCTCGGAGGTGCGGACCGAACGCGTCGCCGCCGAGCAGGCGCTCCGTGACGCCCGGGAGGCCGCGCGGGCGGCACGGGACGCCCGCGACCGCCGGCTCCGGCTGGAGGACCGGGTGCGGAACCTCCGGAGCGCCGCCCGCGAACACCTCTCGGCGGCCGTCGCCGAGCCGTTTGCCGACGCCGTGGCCGCCGTCCCGGGCGAGGGACGGGTCGCCGACGAGCCGGCTGGGTTCGAGGGCGACCCCGTGACCGCGGCGCTCGCCGTCGTCCGCGTCGCGGCGGTCGACGCGCCTGTCGTCCTCGCCTGCGACCGCTTCGACTCCGCGGCCGCGGCGGCCGACACGCTCGACGCGCCCGTCCTCACGGTTTAAGTAGGAGAGCGCGGCCAGCGTCGCCATGGTCGAGGTCGAGTGCCGGACGCGACGCGAGGGCGACGTGACGCTCGTCGCGGCGGTCGTGGCGAACAGGACGGAGGTACGGCGGCGGGTGCGCCTGGAGAGCGCGCTCGAGGGCCCCGTCCTGCCGCCGCGGCGACGCGGCGTGCCCGCCGAGGGGTGGGACGACGGCGGTGTCGAACTGGTGCTCGCGGCCGGCGAGCGCGAGGGCGTCGGCTTCGCCGCCACCGCGCCGCCCGCGTCGCCGCCGGTCGAGGTGGTCACGGACGAGCGCGTGTTGCCGGACGAACCGGCGAGCGACGGTGGCGAGGACGCCGACGCGCTGGTCCGCCGGCTCGGTCGCGCCGCGCCGCCGCGGGACACCGTGCCGGCGACGGCGGTGAACGGCCCGGGCCGGGACGACCCCGCCGGAAGCGGCTCCGACGCCGACGTGCCGCCGCCCGTCGCCGAGTGGCTCGCCGCGGTCGAGGAGCGCGTGACCGTCGCGGAGGCCTGTGCCGACGCCGAGACGCTCGCGGACGCGACGGCGGCGGTCGGCGACGCGGGCGGGGTCGACGCCGTCGAGACGGCGGTCGAACGGGTCGACGACGACGCGGCGACGCTCCGCGCCGTCGAACGACGCGCCGCGGCGCTGGCCGAGCGGGCGGCGGCGAGCGCCGACGCGGCCCCCGTCGGGGCGCTCCGGACGCTGTCGTGATCCTCGCCGTCGCGGGCGGGAAGGGCGGCGTCGGGAAGTCGACCGTCGCGCTGAACCTCGGCGCGGAACTGGACGCCGTCGTCGTCGACGCCGACCTGGGGATGGCGGACCTCCCCGAGTCGACCGGCCCGGACCTCCACGACGTGCTGGCGGGGCGGGCGGACCCCGTCGAGGCGGTTCGGGAGGGCGGAGCCGTCGACCTGCTGCCCTGCGGGCGGACGCTGGCGGGGGCGCGGGCCGCCGACCCGACCGAACTGGTCGACGCCGTCGACGCCGTTGCCGCCGCCTACGGGACCGTCGTGGTCGACTGCCCGGCGGGGATGACGGCCGACGCCGGCCTGCCGCTGTTCGCGGCGGACCGCTCGGTGCTCGTCGCCCGCCCGGACGCGTTCGCCGTCGCCGACCTGGTCCGGACGCGGGAACTGGCCCGCGAACTCGCCGCCGGCGTGGCCCGCGTCGCGCTGAACCGGGCCGGGCCGTCGCCGCCGACCGACGACGTGGCGCGGGCGCTCGGCGCGCCGGTGACGGCGATCCCGGACGCCGCAGTCGTCGAGCGCGCACAGCGGGCCGGGACGCCCGTCGGCGAGGTTGCGCCCGGTTGCACGGCCGCCGAGCGGTTCCGGGCGCTCGCCGAGGCGGTCACGGGACCAGAAGCACCACGAGGGCGGCGGCGATGAACGCGACTTTCAGCGCCGTGTTCACGGCGATCACCTTCGAGCCGAACTCGGCCCCCCAGATCCCGTACTGGAACGGGATCGACCGCTTGAACGTCGAGACGGTGAAGGAGACGATGCCGCCGACGAGCATCGTCGCGACCGCGGTCCGCGGGGTGAACGGGTCGTCGAGGAACGGCGCGATGGCGACGGCCCCGCTGGTCGTGTCGAACGCGAAGACGGCGATCACGGGGACCGCCGCCCCGGGGAGCCCCAGCAGGTCGGTCAGCGGTTCGGCGACCGCGGTGGCCTCCCGGAGGTCGACCCTCGCCACCAGCACGCTGACGAGGAGGTAGACGACCAGCAGGCGGGGCAGGATGTCGAGCACCTTGTCCTTCGTGCTCGCGGCCGCGCCCCGGACCTTCTCGCTGAGCGTGCTCTCGTCGGGGTCGGGCCCCTCGACGTCGTCCGGGACGGCGACGGGGTCGACGTTCTCCTCGGAGAGGAAAAGCGCGCCGGCGAGCACGCCGACGACGGTGATGCCCAGGGCGATGGCGGCGCGGGTGCCGACGTACAGCAGGCCGACCTCCGTCCCGAGGATCGGGATCAGCACGGGCGCGTAGAAGGTGAAGATGTGCTGGACGAACCCGAAGAAGGTGTTGATGGTGACGGCGACGAGCGTCGCGCGGTCGTCGAGCGTGCCGGACTCGCGGAACTCCGCGAGCATGCCGTAGCCGGCGGTCGTCGAGGCCGTGGTCGTGAGGATCGCGGTGCCGACCTCGCGCGGGAGGTTCGCCGGGCCGGTCAGCGGCGCGGCCAGCCCCGCGATGTAGCGAACGGCCCCGAACTCCACCGCGAGGTTGGCGAGTCCGACGCCGACGGCGATGAAAAGCGTGATCTTGGCGACCCGGGGGACGACTGTCCCGGCCAGCAGTTCGACGATCCACTGCACGAAAGGAAGTGGTTCCGGCGCGGACTAATGCCCGTCGATCAGCAGTCCTCGGCGGCGTTCACCGCCTCCTCGGCGGCCTCCTGTTCGTCGGCCGCTTCGCTCCGGTCGCCGTCGGCCGCGGCCCGCGCGCTCGCCACGAAGTGCTCGGTGGCGGTCACGAGGTGGCCGCTGCGACACGCCGTGCGCTGGAGCGGCCCGGTGACGCGCTCCGGCGGGCGGGCGTCGAGCGCGGCGGTCGCCGTCTCGCCGGCCGCCCCGAACCGGTCGCCGGCGCGCTCGAACTCCGTCTCCGCGGCCGCGTACTCGTTGGCGTCGGCGCGGTCCCGGCCGGCCGACATGGCGGTCCGGCCGGCGATCAGGTCGCCGTTGGCCCCCGCGAGGGCGTGGAAGCCGTTCGTCAGCGACAGCAACTGGGCGTACGCCTCCCGGATCCGGGATACCTCGACGCTGTCGCGCGACTCCAGCACGTCGGCGCGCAGGTTCTCGACGTCCCCGCGGACGGCTTCGAGCCGCGTCTGGGCCTCGCCCGTCGCGTTCTCGACGTTCGTCACGAGTCCCTCGGCGCGGTCGTACTCCTCGTCCCGGATCGCGGTCTCGGCGTCGGCGGCGTCGGGTTCGACGTCGACGAGCGTCAGGAACGCCCCGTTCATCGCCTCGACGACGCGCACGTACGCCCGGACCTGGGCGACGGCGGTCGCCTGCTCGTCGGACGGTTCGCTCTCGATGCCGTCGAGTTCCGAGCGCGCGGCGTCGGCCCGGTCGGCGACGCCCGCGAACTCGAACGACTCGTCGGCCGCAAAGCGGTCCTGTGCCCCGGAGAGTTCGGCGAGCGCGGTGTTGAGTTCGCCGATGGCGGCCGCGATGGCCCTGTCGACTTCCCGGTTCCCGCCCGACGCCGTGGTGTCGGTGGCGCCCCCACCGCCGCCGGCCGCATCGCCGTCGGTCGCCCCGTCGTCGCCGTCGCTTCCCCCGCTCGAACAGCCCGCGAGGACGAGGCCGACGGCGGCCGTCGACAGCCCTCGCAGGTAGCTGCGGCGTCGCATACCCGCACTCGGGCAGTCCGTGGACTTGACCCTTCTGGCTCGGGGCGCTCACACCAGCACGCGAACGACCCCGAACAGCACGAGCACGCCGAGCACGTCACAGACGTTCGTCACGACCGGGATCACCACGTCGTCGGGATCGAGCTGCAGCCGGTAGGCGGCGTAGGTGGCGACCAGCGTGACGACCACGGCCAGCACGGCGAGGACGGCGCCCGACAGCGTGGCGACGAGGACGACCGTCCCGAAGCCGAGTTCGGTCCCGCCGACGACCAGGGTGACGAGCCAGGCGCTCGCGCCGACCGCCGGGAAGGTCGTCAGCGCGAGCGCGACCGTGGCGACGGCGTTGCCGAGCAGCCGGTCGTCGTCCGGCGCGAAGGAGAGCGTGCCGAGGTGAAACGCCGTCGAGAGCCGCGCCGCGAGGATGCTCCCGAGGTTGCCCGCGGTGCCGATGATGACCGGCACCAGCACGAGCAGGGCGGGGTAGCGCAGCAGCTGGTTCTCGAACGTGTCGAGCACGAGGCCGCTGCCGACCTCCACGACGGTCAGGACCGCAAGCAGCGGGAGCATCGCCCTGGCGATCCCCCGGACCGTCCACGTCGAGCTTCGGTCGCCGGCCATTCAGCCACCCCCCGCGGCCCGCATTCAGCCACCCCCCAGCGCCAGAACCGTTCTTGTCGCGACCAGGAGCATCGCCATACCGAACACGTCGCCCGTCGTCGTCACGACGGGGCCGACGAGCGTGTCCGGGTTCAGCCCGCGGCGGTAGCCGACGAACACGGCCGAGACGACGACGACGGTCAGCGCGACCCCCGACAGCAGCCCCGCGGCCGTGGCGATCGCCGCGAGCGTGAGCAGCGACGCGCTCGGCCGGCCCAGCGACAGGAGAACCGCATATGCGACGACCGCGGCGAAGGCGCTGACGAGCACGCCGTTGGCCATCGCGGCGGTGACCGCCGCGACCAGCCGCTCGTCGTCGGGGTCGAAGGTGGGGGCGACGAGCCCCTGGTGGAGCGCCGACGAGAGCTTCGCGCCGAGCGCGCCGTACACGTTGCCGCGGGTGGCCAGCAGGGCGGGCACGATCACGAGCAGGCCGGCGACCGAGCGCAGTTCCGCCCGCATCCCGCCGAGGACGACCCCCGCGAACAGCCCCCCGACCGCGCTCGCGGCCAGCACCGGCAGCGCCTCCCGGTAGGCGTCGACGGCCACCTCGCGGACGCTCATGGACGGCTCCACGGCCCGGGGGTGGATAAAACGGGGCGACTCCGGCCCGCGGGCGCGACGTATCGGCAGCCTTAGGGGCGCGCGAGCGGATCCGACTGCACCGTGACCGATATCCTCCTCACCAACGACGACGGGATCGACGGCGACGGGCTGGCCGTCCTCCGCGACGAACTCGCCGCCGTCGGCGACGTGACGGTGGTCGGGCCCGCCGACAACCAGTCCGGCGTCGGACGCAAGCGCACCTCCGCGGCCACCCGGGCGGACCACGAGTTCGGCTACGCGCTCGCCGGCACACCGGCGGACTGCGTCGCCTACGGCCTCCGCGGGCTGGACCGGGAGTTCGACCTCGTCGTGTCGGGCTGTAACCACGGCCCGAACATGGGCGCGTACGTCCTCGGGCGCTCGGGCACCGTCGGCGCGGCGATGGAGGCGGCGTTCCTCGGCACGCCCGCCGTCGCGGTGTCGGCCTACCACAACGTCGAGTTCTTCCCGCACCCGCCGGCCGACTACGACTTCGACGAACCGGCCCGCGTCGCCCGCGAACTGGTCGAGCGGTCGCTGGAGGCGAACGTGTTCGAGTCGGTCGACCTGCTCAACGTTAATGCGCCCATCGGCGCGACCGACCCACGCATCCGCGTCACGCATCCGGACGGCGACTTCGACGTGCTCGTCGACCACGACCCCGAGGTGCCCGACGACGTGGAAGTCGCAGACGGCGAGCGCTACGTCGAACTCCGCGACAAGTTCTGGCCCCACACCGTCGGCTACGAGAACCCGTTCCCGAACGTCGAGGAGGTGCGTGACCGCTACGACGAGGGGTCGGACCGCCGCGCCGTCGTCGACGGCGAGGTGAGCGTCTCGCCGCTGTCCGCGCCGCGAACGGCCACCCACCACGAGAAACTGGACGCCATCGTCGAGACGCTGAACGCGCGGTAGCGGTCAGTCGTCGGAGCCGATGGCGACGAAGAGCAGGCCGAGGAAGTACACCGGTATCGCCCAGAGGAGAACGAGCGCGAGGTAACTGAAACCGGTCAGCAGCGGGTTGTCGGCCGACCCGGAGGACGTTCGGAGGAACGTCGCAACGACGAACCACAGGGTCAGGACGTTGATCGTCTTGTTTTCGACCATTCTATCGTGAAATCTCCCACGAACCGGATTACAGTTTCGTCTCCGGCGCGCGGGAGTGCTGCACCGACATGACCCGACGGCCGCGGCGCGTGTCCGCCGACGGGGAAGGGCAGGCCGGCGCGGAGTCATACGGATCGTCGTTGGAAAGCATACGCCGCCGAAGGCGGCGTTTCACCGCGCGAGCGTGGCGAGCGCGGCCTTTTTGGTCGAGCTTTTTGCCGCGAGCGGTGCGCGGAGCGCACCCGAGCGGGAAAAAGGTCGTCTCAGAAGGGAAAGTCCCCGCCGCCCATGCCGCCGCCACCGCCGCCGCCCTGGTTTTGCATCTGTTTCATCATGCGCTGCATGTCCATGTCGCCCTGGCCCATGCCCTGGAACTGCTTGATGGTGCGTTCCATCATCTTATGTTGCTGGAGCAGTTCGCGGACGCGGTCCTCGGGCTGGCCGCTGCCGCGGGCGATGCGCTCGGTGCGGCTCTGGCCGATCTTGCGGGGGTTCTCCAGTTCGTCCTCGGTCATCGAGTCCATGATGACCTCGAAGCTCCGCATGCGCTCCTGGGTAACGTCCATCGCGTCGTCGGGCAACTGGTCCTTGATGCCGCCGCCGAGGCCGGGGATCATGTCCATCACCTGGTCGAGCGGCCCCATGCGGTTCATCGCGTCCATCTGCTTTTTCATGTCCCGGAGGGTGAACTGGCCCTGGAGCATGTCCTCGGGGTCCCAGTCGTCGTCGTCCTCCTCGCGGCTCTCCGCCATCGCGCGCTCGACGCGCTCGGTGAGTTGCTTGAGGTCGCCCATCCCGAGCAGGCGGGAGATGAAGCCGTCCGGCTCGAACCGCTCGACGTCCTTGACCTCCTCGCCGGTGCCGAGGAAGGCGATGGAGGAGCCGGTCTCGTTGACCGCCGCGAGCGCGCCGCCACCCTTCGCCGTCCCGTCTAACTTGGTGATGGCGACGCCGTCGATGCCGATCGACTCCTCGAACTCCTGGGCCTGATCCTTCGCGCTCTGGCCCATCGCGGCGTCGATGACGAGCAGGTTGCGGTCGGGGTCGGCGGCGGCCTCGATCTCCTCGATCTGGTCGATGAGCTCCTCGTTGAGGCCGTCGCGGCCGGCCGTGTCGACGATGCGGACGTCGGCGTCCTCGGTGGCGTCGAGGCCCGCCTCGGCGATCGCAACGGGGTCGTCCTCGTCGGGGTCGCCGTAGAAGTCGACCTCCGCGCGCTCGGCCATCTGCTTGGCCTGGTCGTACGCGCCGGGGCGGTCCGTGTCGGTCTGGATGACCGCGGGGCGGAGGCCCTTCTTCGAGAACCACCACGCCATCTTGGCGGCGGTGGTCGTCTTCCCCGAGCCGTAGAGGCCGGCGAGCAGGATCGTCTGCTCCTCTAAGGGCAGTTCCGTGCTCTCGCCGACGAGGTCGACCATCTCCTCGTAGACGATGCGGAGGACGTGCTCGCGGGCGGTGGTGCCGGCGGGGGGTTCCTCCTCCAGGGCGCGCTCCTTGATGCCGTCCGACAGGTCCATCACGAGCGAGACGTCGACGTCGGCCTGCAGGAGCGAGCGCTGGATCTCCTTGACGACCTCCTCGACGTCCTCCTCGCTGATTCGGGACTTGCCGCGGAGCTTGTCGAGGGTGCCCCGCAGGGAACTCCCGAGATCGTCGAGTACCATTATTACCCCGACGTACGGCACCACCGCGTTAAAGCCTTTTTCTCGGGCTACGACCCGCGGTCGATGGCGGCGAACCCGTCGACAAGGTCGTCGAACTCGGGCACCGAGTCGCGCAGCCCCGACTCCAGCCGGTCGGCCGTCGACCGGAGGTCGTCGTAGGCGGCGTGTTCGGCGAGGACGTGGGACGGCTTCCGGGCCTCCAGCGCGCCGAGTTTCGCGCGGGCGGCGAGGTACTGACGGAGCCGTCGGTCGCGGTCCAGCGCGTCGACCTGGTGGTCGATCGCCGCCCGCAGGTCGTCGTGTTGTACCGGCTTGGGGAGGTAGTCGTCGAACTCCATGTCGACGATGTCGAAGTCCGGGTCGACGGCCGAGACCATGATCACCCCGAACGGCCGGTCCGCGGGCAGTTCGTCGAGCAACCGGTCGCCGGACAGCCCCGGCATCCGGCGGTCCAACAACACGACGTCGACCGACTCGTCGAGCACGCCCACCGCGTCGCGGGCGTCGTTTGCGGTCCGTACGTCGTAGTCGCTGCGCAGCCACAGCGAGTACATGTCGGCGAGTTTCTCCTCGTCGTCGACCACGAGGACGGTCGGGTTCTCTGGCATGAGTGGCGCTCGCCCCGTTGATTGCCGATCTAGTCGGCGACAACGTATCAAAAAGATAACGGTACGCGGGCGCGCGCCGCGGTCCCGCTGGGGACCTACTCCCCGCCGACCAAGCGCTCGACCATCTCGTCCGGGTCGAACCGCTCGATGTCGTCGTACTCCTGGCCGGTCCCCAGGAAGAGGATCGGCTTGCCCGTGACGTGGGCGATGGAGATGGCCGCGCCGCCCTGCGGGTCGGCGTCGGCCTTCGTGAGCACCGAGCCGTCGATGGCCGCGGCCTCGTCGAACTGCTTCGCGCGCTGGACCGCGTCCTGTCCGGCGACGGCCTCGTCGACGAACAGCGTCATGTCCGGACCGACGACGCGGCCGATCTTCTCCAGTTGGTCCATCAGCCCCTCGTCGGTGTGGAGCCGGCCGGCCGTGTCGCCCAGCACCACGTCCACGTCGTTGGCCTCGGCGTACTCGACGGCGTCGTAGATGACGGCCGCCGGGTCGCCGCCCTGCTGGTGGGCGATGAGCTTCCGGTCCAGGGCGTCGGCGTGCTCCTGTATCTGCTCGTTCGCGCCGGCGCGGTACGTGTCGCCGTTCGCCAGCACGGAGGAGTAGCCCCGGTCTTCGAGGTAGCGCGAGAGCTTCGCGATGGTCGTCGTCTTGCCGACGCCGTTGACGCCGGTGAAGATGATCACCAGCGGCTTGTCGGCCTCGGCGACCCGCTCGTCGAAGTCGAACTGGCCGACGCTGATGACCTCCAGAAGCGCCTCGCGCAGCGCGTCCTCGACGACCGACCCCGTGCTCTCGGTGAACCCGCGGGTCTCGCCGACGAGTTCCTCGCGGAGGGTGTCGAGTATCTCCTCCGCGACGCTCATCTCGACGTCGCTCTCCAGCAGCGCCATCTCCAGCTCCCAGAGGGGGTCCTCGAGGTCCTCCTCCTCGATGACGAACTTCCCGGTCGCGACCGCCTTCGCCTTGCGGGCGAAGCCGGTGCCGCCGGAGTCGTCCGATCCCTCGGCGTCGTCCGCGTCGGCGTCGTCGGATCCTTCGGCGGGGCCGCCGTCGTCCTCGGGCAGCGGCGCGTCGTCCTCGCGCGGGACCGCCTCCGCGGCGGTGGCCGTCTCGGGGGACTCGGCCTCGGCGACCGCCTCCTCGGCCTCCTCGACGGCCGCGTCCGACTCCGGATCGCCGACGTCGTCGGGAGCCGGCTCGCCGTCGGCGGTCGTCTCGGCGTCCGCCTCGGGGTCGACCTCGTCCGCGTCGGCCTCCTCGGCCTTCTCCTCGGCGACCTCCTCGGCGTCGTCGCGGAAGCTCCCGAGCTTGTCCTTCAGGCTGTCGAACATCGCCCGTTACTCGCCGTCTTCCTCGCCCTGCATCTGCTGCATCTGCTGTTGCATCTGCTGCTGTTGCATCTGCTGGGCCTGCTGCTCCAGTTCCTCGCTTTCGGCCTCCAGCTCGGCGATCTCCGAGTTCACGTCGTCGATCCGGTCGTCGACGTGTTCCTTCTTGTTCTCCAGCGTGTCGACGGCGTCGTCCTGCTCGCGCTCAGCGGCGTAGCCGCCGCCGAGGCCGACGATGACCTCGTCGATGTCCTGTACTTCCGCGCGGAGGTACGCGTCGCCGCCCAGCGGCACCTGCACCGTCGACCCCGTCTCCAGCGTCTCGATGGCCTCGATGGCCTCGTCGATCTCGGTCTTCTCGGTCTGGAGCTCCTCGACCTCGCCTTCGAGCGCCTCGACCTCCTCCTGGATCTCCTGGATCTCCTGGGAGATCTGCTGGAGCTCCTGCTGGCCACCGCCCATCATTGTGCCTCGACCTCCGAGACCTCGATCTGGGTGCGCTTGAGCCCGTGGTGGCTGCCGAGCCGGGAGTAGACGTACTCCTCGGCGACGTTCTCGTTTTCGGCGTCGACCGTCTTCTCGAACCGGGACCAGCCGTCCCGACTCTGGAACTTGCCGTTGACAGTAAACTCGCTCATGCCTCTCCCTCCGACCTTGCGCCGGAAGTATCTTCCTACCTGCGTCGCCCGGCGGCGGCGAGAAGATCCCCGGGCGGACTGCCCTGAACAGTTCCGGATCGGTCGACAATAGCGTGGCCCGTCCGAAAAACAGCGGTCCGCCTCAGTCGATGTAGCCGAGCGCGTCCTCGATGCGCCCGAGTTCGGGACCGGTGGTGTCCTGCCCGGCGACGTAGCCGTGGGTGTTGGCGACGAGGCCGGAGCCGACCAGCGGTGCGCCGTAGTTTATCGTGCCGATGTCGGCGTGCACGTCGAGCAGGTCCTCCAGGAAGTCCAGCTCCCCGTCGGTCGTCTTGGGGTGACAGAGCACGCCGTCGTTCGTCGCGACCGCGGCGGTGCCGACGGTGCGGACGCCGGCGAGTTCGCCGCGCTCGACCGGCACGTCGAGCGCGTCCTCGACGACCTGGACCGCCTCCTGGGGCAGGTCGGGGTGGACGTACGCGCCGGCGTCGTTGGCCAGCACGACGTTGCCGACGGAGTTGATGCGGGCCGGCAGCTCCGTGACGGGCACGTCGACGGCCGCTTCGATGCGCTCGCGCTCGACGTCGCGGAGCTGGCGGCTGACGAGCAGCCCGTTCTCGTTGCCGGTGGCGAGCGCGCCGACCGTACTGGAGCCGCCGACGGTCGTCTCGACGGCCGGGACGTCGAGTTCGTCCTCGATGTCGGCCACCAGGTCGTCGGGGACGTCGGGGCGGATCAGCAGACACCGGTCTGTCGCGCGTGCGAACACACCGACGTACGACGACCCGGAGAACGCGGCGCGGAGCAAAGTTACTCTGCGTACTCTGCTTCGACGACGCCCCGCCCCTCCTCGTCGAAGCGGGCGGCGCGGACGCGGAGCTTGCTCGGCGGGTTCTTGCGGCCCTGCGACCAGACGGCCTCGTTGATCGAGGGGTCCAGTCGCACGGCGTCCTCCTCGACGGAGAAGTGCTGGGCGAGGTGCTCGCGGACGAGCGTCATCGCCTTGTCGGCGCGCTTGTGCTTTGCCTCGGCCTTCGCGTCGCGCAGCGGAACGGTGACGACCCGCTCCTCGAAGTCGCTGGCGCTCATTATTCGTCGGTGTCGTTACGCCGCCAGTTGCGCCGCTTGGGGTTTCGCTGGACCTCCATGTCCGTCTTCATCATGACCCACGCCGGCACCCGGCTGTTCTGGTTCTCGAGCTTCGCGAGCCGCTTTTTCTTGGCCTTCGATTTCTTACCCATAGTGGCCCCAACTACCCCACGCCCGCTTAAAATCTTGTTCCTTTGGGGCCGCGGCCGCCGGGCCGGCGGCGAAACCCCATCACAGCGGGAACGACTCGACCGTCGAGTACGTCGGGCCGTCGTCGGTCAGGACGCTCTCGGTCAGGCGCACCTCGTCGACGGCCATCTCGCCGACGGTCGGGTGGCGGTTCTCGACGACGTCCTGCACCCGCTCCTTCCCGCCGGCGTGTTCCATCCGGGCGAGCGTGACGTGGGGCGTGAAGTCGTGGTCCTCGGGGTCGAACCCGACCGCCGTCGTCTCGGCCTCGATCCCCTCGTGGAGCGCGGCCAGTTCGTCGCTTCCGACCTCGACGCCGAGCCACACGACGCTGATGTAGTCGAGGCTCGGAAACACCCCTAGCCCGGCGAAACGCGCCGGGAACGCGCCGTCGATCCCGGCGGCGTCGACGCCCCGCTCGACCCCGCGCTCGACGGCGGCGGTCACCTCGTCCAGCCGGCTCTCGTCGACTTCGCCGAGGAACTTCATCGTCACGTGGGCCTGCTCGGGGTCGGTGACGTTCAGCCCGCCCGCCCCCTCGAACAGTTCCTGGACCTCCCGGACCGAGTCGGCCAGTTCGTCCGGCAGGTCGACGCTGACGAACAGTCGCATAGTGGATCGACGACAGCGCGAAGCTTGAAACCACACCCACGGATCGTGGCAATCGGTCAGGGCTGACTGTTTTGGTCGCAACCGATGTGGTGATCGGATCGGTGACCGTATTGGTGACAAAACTGCCCGGGCTTCATAGCTCGGCCGACTCGCCGGGCGGCCAGCGCGAGCACGCGGCGCTCCGACGCGCCGCGTGCGAGCGTCCGGGGGAGGGCAGGCGCTCGAAGCGTGTCGCGGCGACCGCCGCGACTCGCGCAGACTGGCGGTTCCTTAGCGAGAATCGCGCAGCGATTCTGGCGGCGGACATTGAAAGGGCGAGGCGCGACCGCCAGGGAGCGCCGAGGGCTTTCTTCGTAGGGCTTAACCGCGCTCCCGGCCTAACGCTGGCCATGACTGAGGACCACGACGACCATCAGTTCTCCGAGGGGCAGGGCTTCAGCGACCCCTACGACGAGTTCGACCTCGACCCGCCGGAACTCGACGTCGACCCGGACAAGGTCGACCCCGTCGACTCGCGGGTCGTATCGGACCTGCTCGACGAGTCGGCCATCGCCGACGAGCAGGTCGACGCGGACTCGCTGGTGGACGTCGGACTGGAGTACACCCGCATCAACCGCTACGAGCAGGCGACCGACGCGTTCGAGCGCGCGGCCCGCTTCGCCGACGACGACCTAGTCGAGCAGGAAGCCTGGACGAACAAGGGCGCGGCCCACGCCGAACTGGAGGAGTGGGACGCCGCCATCGGCGCGTACCGCGAGGCGCTGTCGATCGACGACTCCAGCGAGCACGCCGCGAGCGCGGAGACGAACCTCGCGTACGCGCTGTGGGAGTCCGGGCAGAGCGAGCAGGCCTTAGAGCACGCCGAGCGCGCCGTCGAGATCGACGAGCGGTTCGCGCAGGCGTGGTACAACCGCGGCTTCTTCCTGCTGGAGCGCGGGCTGGCCGAGGACGCGCTCAACAGCCTCGACAACGCGATCCGGCTGGGGATGCGCAACTCGACCATCCTAGAGGAGAAGGCCCGCGCGCTGGAGGAACTGGGCGAGTGGGAGCGCGCCGAGGAGATCGCAGAGGAGGCCGAGGAGATCCGGAAGGAGGCCGAGCAGGAGCTGGTAGAGTGATCGTCAACGAGCGCGACACGGAGGAGGGGCTGCTCGTCGCGGTGTGTGACGACGGCCTGATCGGCGAGACGTTCGCGGAGGGCGACGTGTCGATCACCGTCTCCGAGGAGTTCTACGGCGGCGAGCGCGTCGACGAGGCGGCCGTCGTCGACAGCCTCGCCCGCGCGACGGTGGCAAACATCGTCGGCCGCGAGGCCGTCGAACTGGCGATCGACGAGGGGTTCGTCGAGGAGGGGAACGTCCTCGAAGTCGAGTCGACGCTGCACGCCCAGATGCTGTCGCTGGTCTGAGCGCCCGTCAGGCGTCTTCCTTCGGCGGGCCGGTGATCGAGACGTTCAACAGGACGATGCCGAGCAGCGCCGCGGCGGCCACGCCGAGCCCGACCACGAAGAGGCCGCTGTCGAACGCCAGCGCCGCGACGGCGTGGAACGCGCCCGCGAACGCGACGCCGAGCAACAGGAGGCTCACGCCGAGCGAGCGTTTCGTCGCCATACGCCCCCTCGGGACGGGAGCGGAATAAACCTCACCCGAGGTCGGCCGTGCGGAACCGCAGGTAGCCGACCGTCATCGGGACGGCGAACCACGCGACCAGCACCGCGACGGCCGACCAGGGTTCGAGGTAGAACGGCAGGTCGCCGGCGACGGCCGCCGACAGGTCGCTGGAGGCCACCGACGGGATGCCGACGCCGTACTGGAACAGCACCGGGAACACGTCGACGCCGGACAGCTCCGTCGCGACGACGGCGAACGCCTGCATCGGGTTGAGCCGCTCCAGAAGCAGGTAGCCGCCCTCGATGGGCAGCGTCGGGGCGCTGTCGTTCAGCAGGTAGTAGACGCCGGCGGTCAGCAGCTTCCAGAAGCCGATGAACACGATGTAGGTCCCGACGGTCGCCGCCATGGCGCGGCCGCGGGAGGCGCTCGCCGCGGAGACGCCGACCGCGATGCCGACGAACGCGAAGCCGAGCAGCAGCGTCGCCAGCAGCAGGCCGCCGAGCGCGGCGAGCGGGAGGGCGCCGAACAGCGCCAGCGAGAGCGCGACGGCGACGGCGAAGGCGGTCAGGACCGCGGCGGCGAGGACGCCGCTCCGGCCGACCAGCTTCCCCAGCACCACGTCGCCCCGCGTCGGCGGCAGGCCGAGCAGGAGCTTGATGCTGCCCGAGCGGCGCTCGCCGACGACGGACATGTAGCCGACGATCAGCGCGGAGATGGGGACGAGCACCTGCAGCGGCAGGGCGAGCAGCCCAACCATCTCCTCGGCGGCGGTGTCGTGGCCCCAGTTCCACACCGCGACGTAGGCGATCCCGACCAGCAGGACGAGCAGGCCCGTCAGCGACCAGAGCATCCGCGACCGGAGGGCGTCCTCGAAGTCCTTCCGGGCGACGACGCCGACGCTCATGCCATCACCTCCGGGGCGTCGGCGTCGGGAGCGTCGTCCGACTCCGCGTCGGCGAGCGCGGCCGGGTCGTCGCCGGTGAGCCGCGCGAACAGTTCGTCGATGTCGTGGTCCTCGACGTCGATGTCGCGCACCGTCGCGCCGGCGTCCTCGATGCGGTTT
Organism: Halostella litorea; assembly: GCF_004785955.1. Taxonomy (NCBI): domain Archaea; kingdom Methanobacteriati; phylum Methanobacteriota; class Halobacteria; order Halobacteriales; family Natronoarchaeaceae; genus Halostella; species Halostella litorea. The sequence continues at coordinate 1,035,873 of NZ_SJER01000001.1, forward strand.
ATCGCGGCCGCCTTCGCGGCCGGGTCGGTACAGCGCACGGAGACGACGCTCCCGTCGCGGTCGACGCCGCTGACGCCGTCGAGGTCGGGGAGCCGCTCGACCGCCCGCTCGGGGATCGGATCGAGCGTCAGGTCCAGCCGGGCGTCGCCGCCGAACCGGTCGTTGAGCTCCGCCAGCGTCCCGACGGCGACGAGTTCGCCGTCGCTCATGACGCCGACGCGGTCACAGACCTCCTCGACGTGTTCGAGGATGTGGCTGGAGAAGAACACGGTCGTCCCGCGCTCGGCCTCCGCCCGGACCAGTTCCTGCATCTCGTTGATCCCGGTCGGGTCCAGCCCCGAGGACGGCTCGTCCATGATCAGGAGGTCGGGGTCGTCGACCAGCGCCATGCCGAACGCGAGGCGCTGGCGCATCCCCTTCGAGTAGCCGCCGGCCGGCCTGTCGGCCGCCTCGGCGAGGCCGACCCGGTCGAGGATCGCGTCGGGGTCGCCGTCGACGCCCTTCGCCCGCATGGTGAACCGGACGTGCTTGCGCCCGGTCAGGCGGCCGTACAGGTCGAACCCCTCCGGGAGGACGCCGACGCGCTCGTGGACGCGCTGGGACTCGGACTGCGCGTCGTGGCCGAGCACCGTCGCCGTGCCCTCGGTGGGCCGGACGAAGTCCAGTAGCATGTTGATCGTCGTCGACTTCCCCGCGCCGTTCGGGCCGAGGAAGCCGAACACCTCGCCCTCCTCGACGGTGAGGCTCACGTCGTCGACGGCGACGAGGTCGCCGAACCGTTTCGTCAGGCCGTCGGTTTCGATCGCAGTCATCTCGATTCGTACGTGGCGGGCGTCCCCCTTAGTGGGGAAACGACGGTCGCTGGCCCCGCAACGCGGGGAAAGATATTTATCCACGTCCGGACCGCGACCCACGGGATCGAAGGAGTGTTCTGCCTCCAGCCCCTCCGATCCGGCAATGGAAACCAGCGAGTCCGCGCCGCTCGACGTCGCGTCGATACGGGAGGAGTACCCGATCCTCCAGCGGGAGTTCGACGGGGAGCAGGTGGCCTACCTGGACAACGCCGCGACGACCCAGACCCCCGACCGGGTCGTCGACGCCATCGCCGACTACTACCGGACGACGAACGCCAACGTCCACCGCGGCATCCACCACCTGAGCCAGGAGGCCTCGCTCGCCTACGAGGAGGCCCACGACCGCGTCGCCGAGTTCGTCGGGGCAAACGGCGGCCGCGAGGAGCTGGTGTTCACGAAAAACACCACCGAGGCCGAGAACCTCGTTGCCTTCGCCTGGGGCCTGAACGAACTCGGCCCGGGCGACGAGATCGTCACCACCGAGATGGAGCACCACGCGTCGCTGGTGACGTGGCAGCAGATCGGCAAGCGCACCGGCGCGGACGTGAAGTACGTCCGGGTCGACGACGACGGCCGCCTCGACATGGACCACGCGAGGGAGCTGATCACCGACGACACCGAACTCGTCAGCGTCGTCCACGTCTCGAACACGCTCGGCACCGTCAACCCGGTCGCCGACATCGCCGACATCGCCCACGACCACGACGCCTACGCCTTCGTCGACGGCGCGCAGGCCGTGCCGAACCGCCCGGTCGACGTGGAGGCGATCGACGCCGACTTCTACGCCTTCTCCGGCCACAAGATGGCCGGGCCGACCGGGATCGGCTGCCTGTACGGCAAGAAGGAACTGCTCGCGGAGATGGAGCCCCACTACTACGGCGGCGGGATGATCCGGAAGGTCACCTTCGAGGACTCGACGTGGGCGGACGTGCCCTGGAAGTTCGAGGCCGGGACGCCGGTCATCGCGCAGGGCGTCGCACTCGCGGAGGCCGTCGACTACCTCGAAGACATCGGGATGGAGCGGATCGAGCGCCACGAGGCGGCGCTGGCCGAGTACGCGTACGACCGCCTCGCGGAGTACGACGACGTCGACCTGTACGGCCCGGAGCCGGGGGCGGAGCGGGGCGGCCTCGTCTCCTTTAACCTGGAGGGGGTCCACGCCCACGACCTCGCGAGCATCTGCAACGACTTCGCCGTCGCCGTCCGTGCGGGCGACCACTGCACCCAGCCGCTCCACGACGAGATGGGCATCCCGGCGTCCGTCCGGGCCTCCTTCTACGTGTACAACACCCGCGAGGAGGTCGACCGGCTGGTCGAGGCCATCGACGCCGCGCGCGAACTGTTCGCGTAACCGCGTCGCCGACCCGGCGACCCGTTCTACTCCTCTCGCCGCTTCGCGTACCGCCGCAGCCCGAGGCCGCCGCCGAGCAGCGCCGTCAGGAGCCCGAAGCCCGGCTGGCCGCCGCTGTCGCTGTCGCCGTCACCGCCGCCGTCGCCGGAGCCGTCGTCGGGCGTCGTGCCGCCGCCGGCGGTCGTCCCGTCGGTGGCGGTGGTCGTGCCCCCGGTCGTCGTGGTCGGCGGGTCGGTCGTAGTCGTCGTCCCGGCCGTCGTGGTCGTCCCGGGGTCCGTCGTCGTCCCCTGGTCCGGTTCCGGGAACTCGCGGCGCTCCATCGTCCGCGCCTCGGTCGCGCCCTCGCCGTCCGGCTCCGGGAACAGGTACAGCGTCGCGCCGACGCCGTCCGCGCGCTCCTCGCGGGAGTTGCTCGGGTTCTGGTAGCTCCCGGCGACGAAGCCCTCGGCCAGCGGCTTCGCGCTCCAGAAGGAGGTGCTCGACGGGTCGCGCCACTCGCCGAGCACCTTCGGCGCGCCGAGGTCGCTCACGTCGAACACGCGGACGCCGCCGTCGTACCACGACGTGTACAGCCGGTCGCCGTCGACGCCGAAGTTGTGGGAGGTCCAGCCGCTCCCGTCGACCTCGGGGGAGGGCTGGGGCGGCGCGAGGACGGTTCTGAGCGACGGGTCCTCCGTGCCGTCCCACAGTTCGATGCCGCCGGGGCCGCCGACGGTGTCGCTGTCCCCGCGGTTCCAGGCCTCCTTGCCGACGAACAGCGCGGAGCCGTCGCCGTCTGGCTGGACGTAGTGGCTGTTGCCCGGGAGTTCGAAGAACTCCGGCGTGGGGTTGCGCCCGAGCGACGCGAGGTACTCGGGGTCGTGGCCGCCGACGCGGAACCGGAACTGGGGGTTCGCCGGGTCCGACACGTCGACGACCCACGTGCCCGCGTCCCAGTAGGCGATGTACAGCGTGTCGCCGCGGCCGTACAGGTCGTGACACTGCGCGTAGTTCGAGGACACGTCGGCCCAGACGTCGTCGGCGTCGGCCGCGGACCACTCCGTGAGCTTCTCCGGGTTATCGTCGCTCACGTCGTAGATCACGACCGGCGAGTTCGGCAGGCCGGTTCCCGTGAGGTAGAGCCGGTCGCCGTCGAGCGAGCAGTTGTGGATCCCGTGGTCGGTCGGCTGGAAGGCGACCCGCTCCGGGTTCGCCGGGTCCGACACGTCGTACAGGAACACGCCCGAGAAGTCGTTCCCGAACCCACCGTTCGGCCCGGCGACCGCGAGGCGGTCGCCCGATACCTTCACGTCCATCACGTCGGCCATCGGCCCGTCGCCGTCGTGTTCCATCCCGCGCTCCTCGTACAGCACCTCGGGCGCGGCCGGGTCGCTCGCGTCCACGACCCCGAACCCGTCGGCCAGCGAGCAGTAGACGGTTTCGCCGTCCGCGCCGACGACGGCCTCGGCGACGCCGTCGAGGCCGACCGTCGCCGCGGGTTCGATCCGCGGGGCGGCGGCCCGGTCGGCGCCGACGGCCGCGGTGCGGTCGCTCGCGGCGATCGACCCGACGACCGGGGCGGCGGCGAGACCTGACAGGACGGTACGACGGCTAACGGTGGAGGGCAGCCGTGCCATGCGAACCCCTACCGACCACCCGGGTGAAAACGTTTTCGGAGTTACGTGTCCGCGCGGCGACCACGGGCCCGGAGCGTGGCGGCGATGCCGCGGGCGGACATCGACGGACTTCTTGTGCCGGCCCCGGAAGACGCGGGCGATGGAACTCGACTACGTACCCCTCGGGTCGACCGGCACGCGGGTCAGCGAACTCGCCTTCGGCACCTGGCGGTTCGGCCGCGAGACGCCGAGCGGGGCGATCGAGATCGGCGAGGAGCGGGCGTACGAACTGCTGAACGCCTACGCGGCCCGCGGCGGCCGGTTCATCGACACCGCGGACGTGTACGGCGACGGGAAGAGCGAGCGCTGGATCGGCAACTGGATGGCCGACCGCGACCGCGAGGACTTCGTCATCGCCTCGAAGGTGTACTGGCCGACCCGCGAGGGCGACCCCAACGGCGGCGGCCTCGGCCGCAAGCACCTCCGGCGGCAGATAGACCGCATCCTGGAGCGACTCGACACCGACTACGTCGACCTGCTGTACACCCACCGGTTCGACGACGACACGCTGGTCGAGGAGTTCATGCGCACGCTGAACGGGTTCGTCGAGGACGGGAAGGTGAACTACCTCGGCACCTCGACGCTCGAACCGAACGCCTGGAAGGTGGCGAAGGCAAACGAGATCGCCCGCCGGAAGGGGTACGAGCCGTTCAAGGTCGCCCAGCCGCGCTACAACCTGATCGACCGGGAGACGGAGGGGTCGTACCTCGACATGTGCCGGGACTACGGGATCGGCGTCGTCCCGTGGAGCCCGCTCGCGCAGGGCTTTCTCACCGGCAAGTACGAGCGCGACGCGGACCTGCCCGAGGACTCGACGGCCTCCGACGGCGACCGCTGGCGCGACCACTACCTGACCGCCGAGCACTTCGACGCGCTGGACGTCGTCCGGACGGTCGCCGACGAGGTCGGCGCGACCCCGGCGCAGGTGTCTATCGCCTACCTCACGCACCACGACGCGGTCACCGCGCCCATCGTCGGCGCGCGCACCCGCGAGCAACTGGAGGAGAACCTCGGCGCGGCCGCCGTCTCGCTGTCGGACGACCAGTTCCGCCGCCTCGCTGCGGCGAAAGAGGGCCCGTTCGCGGACGTGTAGGCCCGACGGCGTCGACGAACGGCGACCCCGCTCCGCCCGGCGCGGCCCGCGTGCGGCCCGCTCCCTCGGAATCCTTTTCCGCGGCCCGCCCGTATCTGGCGACAACAATGGGAATGGGCTCGGACATGTACCGGCAGCAGATCCTCGACCACTACAAGAACCCCCGCAACTACGGGGAGATCGAGGACGCCACGTACACCCACGTCGGCGAGAACCCGATGTGCGGCGACGAGATCCGGATGGACGTGAAACTGGCGGACGACGACGAGACGATCGAGGCGGTCGCGTTCCGGGGCGACGGCTGTGCCATCAGCCAGGCGTCCGCGAGCATGCTGTCGGGCGAACTCCGCGGAAAGACGCTGGAGGAACTCGACGGGATGGATCGGGACGACGTGATCGACATGCTCGGCGTCGACATCAGCCCGATGCGGGTGAAATGCGCCGTCCTCGCCGAGAAGGTCGCACAGGACGGCGCGGAGATCTACCTCGGCGAGAAGGACATCGACAGGACGACCACCGAGGAAGACGACGACTGAGGCGGTCGGCAACCGGCCGCGGCGACGGCCCGCCACACCTTTTTGTACCATCCCGCGGCCACCACGGGCCGTGATCCCCTTCAGCGACCTGCGGACGGCGACCTACTGCCCGCGGAAACTGTACTACGCGCGCCGGAGCGACCGCGACCCGCCGGCGGTCGTCGCCGAGCGCCGGGATCTGGCCCACCGCTACCCGGAACTGGTCGACGCGCCCGACGCCGCGTTCGCGGGCCTGCCCACCGAAGCCCCGCCGGCGCGCTACCGGCGCAACCTCCGGCGCGCCCGCGACCGGACCGACGACTGGGCCGCGCTCGCGGACCCGCCGCGGCGGGACGTGTTGCTCTCCGGCCGGGAGTGTCGCGGCGTCGCGCACAAGGTGATCGAGGGGCCGCCCTGCCCGTCGGTCGTCTCGCCCGGAGCGCCGCCCGACGAGGGGGTCTGGGAGCCCCACGCGGTCCACGCCGTCGCCGCGGCCAAGGCGCTCGCCTGGGAGCGCGAGCGGCCGGTCGAGCGGGCGTACGTGGAGTACCCCGCCTACGGCGTCGTCCGCGAGGTGCGCCTGACGACACGGCGGAAGGCGGCGTACCGCACGGCGGTCCGGACCGTCGAGTCGCTCGACGGCCCGCCGCCGCGCCTGGAGAACCACGACAAGTGCAACCCCTGCGAGTACAGCGACGACTGCGGCGTCAGGACGCGAACGCTCCGCTCGCTGCTGTCGTAGCCGCGGCGGGGTCGGGGCGCGCGACGGTCGCCACGCACGACGGCCGCACGGACGGTCGGGCCCCGCTACCGCTCCAGCCACGCCTCGATCCGGTCGGCGTCCGCGCCGCGGCGGATCACCTCGTCCCGGTCGACGTCGACGACGGTGCTCTCCGTGCCCGGCGTCTCGCCGCCGTCGAGCACGACGGCGACCGCATCGAGCAGGTCGTCGTCTAAGTCCGCGACGCGCGTGACGCTCCCCCGTCCGCTCACGTTCGCGCTCGTCGCCGTCAGCGGTCCGGCTGCGGCGAGGAGTTCGCGCGCCAGGTCGTGGTCGGGGACGCGGACCCCGACCCGGTCGCGGCCGGCGGTGAGCGCGTCCGGCACGTCGTCGGTCCGCTCGCACACCACCGTCACCGGCCCGGGCAGGAACTCGCGCATGAACCGCTCCGCGCGCTCGCTCGGCCGGACGTACGACAGCGCGGCGTCCACGTCGGGGACGCCGAGCGACAGCGGCTTCGAGCGGTCCCGTCCTTTCGCCGCGAACGCGCGCTCGACGGCGTCGGGGTCGAGCGCGTCCGCGCCCAGCCCGTACACCGTCTCGGTCGGGTAGACGACGAGGTCGCCGTCCCCGATCGCCTCGGCGGCACTCGACACGTCGGTCATGGCGGCACGTCGCCGCGGTCGGCAGAAAAGCGTGTCGTCACGGGGCGACGCGGTCGGACGGTCGCCGCCTCAGATCCCCTCGATGGCGTCCTCGACCTCGTCGTACGGCGGGAAGTCGGGCCACTCAGCGGCGACCCAGGCGTACTCGACGGTGCGGTCCGCGTCCAGCAGGTACACCGCCGGGCGGGGCTCGGTGACCCCGGTCATGCCGTCGAGGTCGTGGGCGATGCCGTACTCGACGGCGACGGTCGCCTTGGGGTCGCTGAACAGGCGGGCGTCGATCCCGCGGTCCTCGATGAACGCCTTATGCTCGTACGGCGACGAGATGGAGAGGCCGACGACGGTCAGGTCGTCGGTCCACCCGCGGTCGCGGACCTCGTTCCACACGTAGGTCGCCGGGAACGCGCCGTCCATGGGGTGGAACACGAGCAGGGTGGGGCCGTCGTCGGTGACGTCCGACAGCGCCGCGTCCTCCCAGTACTCGTCGTTGACGAGCGGCCGGACGAAGTCGGGAGCGACGTCGCCCTCGTCGACGTGGTCCGTCTCAGGCAGGTCGACGACATCGAAGTCCATCAGGCCCCACCCCCGTCGCCGTACGTCCGTTCGAGGTACTCCACGATGTTGGCGCTCTCGCTCATCGTGACGCCGGTGGACTCGTCGACGATGGCCGGAACGGTTCGTTTCCCGCTGATCCGCTTGACGACGTCGCGGTCAGAGTGCATCGGCTCGATGAACCGCGACCGGTAGTCGAGGCCGAGTTCGTCCAGCGTGCGCGTGACGCGCTCGCAGAACGGGCACGCCTGCAGCCGGTAGAACGTGATCGTCGGGTCGCTCATACCGATCCATGGGGACGGTTCGGCCGTAAGACCTTCGCCCGCGGCAGGGGCGTTGCCGGGGGGACGGCCCGGACAGGCCACCCGAATTCGACCGGAGAGGTGACAAGAGTTAATTTCCGGGCAGAGTTAGGTCGGGGGTGATGGGTATATCTGGGCTCGCAACGGTGCGACTGCTGCAGACGTTCGACTCGCTCGGCGTCCCGGTCGACCAGACGACCGTGGTGACAGTCGGGATCGTCGTGATGGTCGTGCTCATGGGGCTGTCCGCGTTTTTCTCCTCCTCGGAAATCGCCATGTTCTCGCTGGCGGCCCACCGGATCGACGCGCTCGTCGAGGAGGGGAAACCGGGGTCGGGGACGCTCAAGGAGCTCAAGGACGACCCCCACAGGCTGCTGGTGACGATCCTCGTGGGGAACAACATCGTCAACATCGCGATGTCCTCGATAGCCACGGGGCTGCTGGGCTACTACGTCTCGCGCGGGCAGGCCGTGCTCGCGGCCACGTTCGGGGTCACCGCCCTGGTGTTGCTGTTCGGCGAGAGCGCGCCCAAGTCCTACGCCGTCGAGAACACGGAGTCGTGGGCGCTCCGGATCGCGAAGCCGCTGAAGTTCTCGGAGTACCTCCTCCTGCCGCTCATCGTCACGTTCGACTACCTCACCCGGATCGTCAACAAGGTGACCGGCGGCCGCTCGGCGATCGAGACGTCCTACGTCACCCGCGACGAGATCCAGAACATGATAGAGACCGGCGAGCGCGAGGGCGTCATCGAGGAGGACGAACGCGAGATGCTCCAGCGCATCTTCCGGTTCAACAACACCATCGCCAAGGAGGTGATGACGCCGCGGCTCGACGTGACCGGGATCCCGAAGGACGCCAGCGTCGAGGAGGCGATCCAGACCTGCGTCCGGAGCGGCCACGCCCGCCTGCCGGTGTACGAGAGCAGCCTCGACAACATCATCGGCGTCGCCCACATCCGCGACCTGGTCCGGGACCTGAACTACGGCGCGGCCGACGCCGACGACCTCGAACTCGACGACTTCATCAAGCCGACCCTCCACGTCCCCGAGTCGAAAAACGTCGACGAACTGCTCACCGAGATGCGGGAGAACCGCATGCACATGGTGATCGTCATCGACGAGTTCGGCACCACGGAGGGGCTGGTGACGATGGAGGACATGATAGAGGAGATCGTCGGCGAGATCCTCGAGGGCGGCGAGGAGGAGCCGATCGACTACCTCGACGACGAGACCGTCCGCGTCCGCGGCGAGGTCAACATCGACGAGATAAACGAGGCCCTGGAGATCGACCTCCCGGAGGGCGAGGAGTTCGAGACGATCGCCGGCTTCATCTTCAACCGCGCCGGCCGCCTCGTCGAGGAGGGCGAGTCCATCGAGTACGACGGCGTCGAGATCACCGTCGAGCGCGTCGAGAACACCCGGATACTCAACGCCCGCATCCGGGAACTCGAGTCGGCGGACGAGGACCTCGACACCGAACCCGACGAGCTCTCGCCCGAGGAGTCGTAGCACGCGGGTCGGTACCGAACCACCCACCTGAGTAAGGGTTTTCCTTCGGCGTTCGGACGGGGGCGTATGTCGAGTCGCCACGAGGTGATCGTCGTCGGCGTCGGCGGCATGGGAAGCGCGACCGTTGCCGCCCTGGCGGCCCGCGGGGTCGACGTCCTCGGTCTGGAGCGGTACGACGTCCCCCACGAGATGGGGTCGTCACACGGGGTCACCCGCATCATTCGGAAGGCACAGTACGAGGACCCGGCGTACGTCCCCCTCGTCAGCAGCGCGTACGACCGCTGGCGGGAACTGGAGGAACGCACCGGCCGCGACCTGCTGCACGTCACGGGCGGCCTGGACGCCGGCCCGCCCGGAAGCCGGGTGTTCGAGGGGTCCAGAGAGTCCTGTGAGCGCCACGGCATCGACCACGAGGTGCTGGCCGCCGACGCGGTCAACGAGCGGTTCCCGGGGTACGGCCTCCCCGAGGGCCACCGGGCGGTGTATCAGCCCGACGGCGGCTTTCTCGTCCCCGAGCAGTGCATCGTCGCCCACGTCGAGGCCGCACACGCTGACGGCGCGACCGTCCGGGCGCGGGAGGCGGTCGACGACTTCGTGGTGCTCGGGGACGACGGCGTCCGGGTGACGACGCGGAAGGGAACGTACGAGGCGGACCACCTGGTCGTCACGGCGGGGGCGTGGACGCGGAAACTCCTCCCGGAACTCGGGGACCTCGCGGTGCCCGAGCGGCAGGTGCTCGCGTGGCTCCGGCCGACCGCGCCCGGGCGGTTCGACCCGTCCCGGTTCCCGGTGTTCGTCCACGCGACCGACGACGGCCACTACTACGGGTTCCCCCGGTACGACGTGCCCGGGTTCAAGTTCGGCAAGTTCAACCACCGCGAGGAGGTCGTCGACCCCGACCGGATGGCCCGCGAGCCCACGCCCGCCGACGAGGAACTGCTCCGGGCGTACGCCGAGCGATACTTCCCGGACGGCGCGGGGCCGACGATGCGGATGGCCACCTGCCTATTCACCAACACGCCCGACGGCGACTTCGTCCTCGACCGGCATCCGGACCACCCGCAGGTCACCGTCGGCGCGGGCTTCTCGGGGCACGGGTTCAAGTTCGCCAGCGTCGTCGGGGAGATACTCGCCGACCTCGCGGTCGACGGGACGACGGACCACGACATCGAGCCGTTCCGGCTGGCCCGGTTCGAAGGGTTCGACCGTCGCTGACGCCGGTCAGATGACCGTATCGACCGCCAGAAAGCCCACGTAACCGGCGACGACGGCGATCGTCAGCGAGGCGACCCACGCCAGCACGGTAAACAGCATCTTCCGGCCGCTGACGCCGCTGCCGCCCGCGGCGTAGCCGCTCCCGATGATCGCCGAGACGATGATCTCGTTGAACGAGACGGGGATGCCGAACAGGACGGCGGCCTGTGCGATCGCGAAGGAGGGAATGAGCGCCGCGATCGAGCGCCGCGGGCCGAGCGAGGAGTAGTCCTGGGACAGCGCCTTGATCATCCGCGGCGCGCCCGTCCACGAGCCGATCAGCAGGCCGACGCCACCGAACACCAGCACCGCGGTCAGGGGCACCACCACGGCGGAGCCGGGGGAGACGAGCGGCAACAGCGGGCCGATCGCCAGGCCGACCTGGCTCCCGCCGGCCGAGAAGGCGACGAGGCCGCCGAGCACGAGGAGGAAGTGGCGCTGGCCGGCGTCCGGGTCGGCGTCGATGTCGCGGGCGAGCGCCCCGGCGGCGACGAGCGCGAGGCCGACCGTGATCCCGACGCGCGCGGCGAGGCCGCCGTCGGCGACCGACCCCGCGATCGACCCGGCCACGCTTGCGGCCTCGCCGGCCGGGCCGAGCACCACGAAGTTGACGTTGACGACGATGGCGGCGACGACCCCCGCGAGCAGCGGGATGGCGACCCGTTCGGGCACGCGCTCGTCGCGCAGCGTCTTCGCGGTCCCGTAGGCGATCCCGCCGCCGACGAAGGGCGTCAGCACCCACAGCGTGCCGATCTCGCGGTACTTCGCCCACGCCGGGTCGCCGCCCATCGCCAGCCCGACGCCGATCACCGCGCCGGTGACGGTGAAGGCGGTGGCGATGGGGTAGCCCGCGAACACGCCGAACGCCACGAGCACCGCGGCGATGGTCAGCCCGACGACCGCCGCGACCGGCGACAGCGTCACGCCGCCGATCAGTTCGCGGCCGACCGCCTCGGAGACGTTCGCGCCCTGCAACACCGCGCCGGCGAACCCGAGGATGCCGACGAAAAAGCCCGCGCGCATCACGGAGATGGCGTTCGCGCCGACCGCGGGGGCAAAGGGGGTCGAGCCGCTCGACCCGGCACCGATCGCCCACGCCATGAAGAGGCTGGCCAGCCCGGCTACGACGACCGTGGCGAGCGTCCCGGCAGCTACCATTGACGTTCGGCTACTCGGGGGCCCTACAAGTGCCTACCGTCTGCGGCACCGCGAAAACCGAAGGTGCTGCTGACAGGCGGCGCTCAGTTCGAAGACGGCTTCTTCAAAACCACTTCACGGTCGCGGCGATGAAACGCCGTTCAGTTCGAGGATGGCTTCGACCGCTCCTCGTCCTCCGGCGCCTCCACGCCCTCGACGGCCTCGACGTTCTCGGTCTCCTTCTCGGTGTCGACGTGCCAGCGGTCGACGGTGTCCTCGTACTCGGCGAGGCGGTCCGAGACGGCCGCCTTCAGGTCGTCGTCGTTGACGTTTATCTCGAAGGTAAACACTTCCTCGTCGCCGTTCGTCGAGTTCTGGAGGTTGGCGCTTATGAGTTCGTTGTCGAAGTAGTACGGCGCGATCTGTGTCATCACGCGCTGGTAGACGGTGTCCTCGACCGCGCGCAGCGCCTTGCGCCCGGCGGAGTCGGCGGCGCGGGCGACGTACTCCAGGGACTCGCCCCACTTGCCCACCGCGCCCTCGGTGTCGTCGTCCTCCAGTTTCTCGTAGGACTCGGTGAGCTTCTCGCCCGCGGTCTGGATGTCCTCGTCCGGGTTCTTGCCGGCCTTCTCCCCCTTGCCCTCGGCGACGCTCGCCTGTTCGGCGGTCTTCTCGCTGACGTCGCCCTCGATGCGCTCGTGGGACTTGGGCCGCCACTCGTTCCACTCCTCGAAGGCGTCGGCGTACTCGTGGCCGGAGTCGTTGACGTCCATGTCCCGGAGCGCGCGGGTGAGCCGCTCGCCGTGCTCGACGACGTCCCCCCACGAACCTCGGACTTTGAACCCCGAGATGCTCTCTTCCATGCGCTTGGCGACCGTACGCGCGGCAACGGTTAAACGCTTTGCGGGCGAGCCGACCGGCGCGGCCGCGACGCTACCGGCCGTAGGTCAACTTCGTCGCGAGTTCGTCGACCCGGCGCTTGACCCGGCCGAGCAGGACGGCGGGCTTCGCTGCGGTTCGCATCTCGTCCGGGTCGACCTCGATCCGGTCGCCCTCGAACGGGTCCCCGCCCGTCTCGCCGTCGGTGGCGTCGACGACCGCCGTCATGCTGCAGCGGCCGCAGGCCTCGGTCCTGTCGTCGTCCATGGCTTTCGTCCGGATCGTCCGTGAAGGATGGGGTTAAACCTTTCCCGGGGTCGCGGGCGGCCGCCGCCGAAGACGTATTAGGGGCGTATCCCGACAGGGGATCGCATGGGATATCACCACGTGGCGCTGAACGAGGTCGATCCGACCCCGGACCGGCCCTGCGTACGGCGGTCGATCAGCGAGGCGGCGGGCCTGGAGAACGTCGCCGTCAACGTGTACGAACCCGCGCCCGGCGAGGCGATCCCGCTCGCGTACCACGTCCACGACGAGCAGGAGGAGGTGTTCTACGTCGTCTCGGGCGAGTTGAGCGTCGAGACGCCCGAGGGGACGTACGTCATCGGGGCCAACGAGGCGTTCGTCGTCGAGCCGGAGAGCCCGCAGCGAGCGCACGTCGCCGAGGACGCCGACGGCCCGGCCCGCGTGGTCGCGGTCGGCGCGCCGGCCGTCGACGACGTCGCCGCCTACGAGCCATGAGCGAGGCGTCCGACGGGACCCCGGACGGCGCGCCGCCGGAGTCGGAGGTGCCCAACTGGGACGACGAGTACGTCGACCGCGTGAGCGACCGCCTGATGTTCAACTACGACCTCGAGAAGGGCGTGCGCGAGCGGGGCCGGCGGTTCGACCTCTACGGCCGCCTGCGGATGGAGAGCCAGAAGCACTTCTTCACGCCGTTGCTCTCCTACGCCCACCACGAGGCCAACGAGCACCTGTACCTCGGCCGGCGGGAGTCGCTGTCGGTCGGCGACCTGGAGTCGCTGGTCGACCTGGGGCACGACCTGGCCGACGAGCGGGTCGAGGCCGACGAGGAGCACTACGGGACGGAGTTCACGTTCGTGACCGTCGTCCCGGAGGTTCCCGACGACGTTCGCGACTACGTCGACGGGTTCCGCGACCGGACGCTCCTGAAGTACGGCTACTACGGCCACTACGAGGTCAACCTCGCCGTGGTCGCGCCCGAGGAGCGAGAGGTCGTCACCAGCGAGGTCGCGGACGTGCGCGAGGCGCTGACGACGTGGGAAGCGATCGAGCGGGAGGAGCCGGGGCTGCTCGACCTGATCGCTCGCCGCCTGCAGATCTGACGGCGACGGCGCGAAAAAAAAAACCGGCGTCGGTTACGGCGTCAGTCGTCGGACGGTTCGGTGCTGGTGGGCGCGGGGCCGGATCTCGCCTCCCTGACGTTCTCGTACCCCATCTTCACCAGCGATAACGCAAGCCCCACGAGGACGAGCGCGATGACGATCTGGATCGCGCTTGACACCATGTTGAGCGTCGTCGCCTCGGCCATCCACTCGCTGTCGAGGAACTTCTGCTGGAAGTTCTGGACGAACGCCAGATACAGCAGCGCCAGCACGGTGATCGTCGTCATGATCGCCATCGGGACCCCGGTGCTAATCAGCTGCTTTGTGTCGGACCAGTTGGCGAGCCACACCGTCGCCGTCAGCAGCGCCAGCGCGGCGAGCAGCTGGTTCGCGCCGCCGAACAGCGGCCACAGGTCCTGCCAGCGCCCGCTGGCGACAAGCAGGTACGCGAGCACGCCCTGAAGGCCGGAGTTCACGTAGCGGTTGGAGGCGTACGTCTGCACGTCGGTTTCGGGCGTCCCGACGATCTCCTCCATCATGTACCGGCCGAGCCGCATCGCCGTGTCGGTGCTCGTCAGGAGGAAACTCACCAGGACGAGCGCCATGAACGGCGCGCCGATGTCCGTGGGGATGCCGAAGCTCGTGAGGATGATCCCGCCGCCGGTCGCGAAGTTGGGCAGCGCCTGGCCGATGCCGCCGCCCTCGACCGTGATGCCGACGAGCGCGACCGTCGAGAGCGCGACCGTCGCGAGCAGTCCCTCGCCGAGCATGCCGCCGTAGCCGATCAGGCGGGCGTCGGTCTCCTTGTCGAGCTGTTTGGCCGTCGTCCCCGACGACACCAGCGAGTGGAATCCGCTGATGGTCCCGCAGGCGATGGTGACGAACAGCATCGGGAACAGCGGCAGGCTCGTCGTCCCCATGAAGCCGTAGTAGGCGTCGATGTTGACCGTCAGCGGCTCGCTCGCCGACCCCATGACGGTGCCGACGATGATGGCCAGCAGCGCGCCGCCGACGCCCGTGTACAGCAGGAACGACGAGAGGTAGTCCCGCGGCTGGAGCAGCGTCCACACCGGCAGGACGCTGGCGATGAACGCGTACACGAGGATCACCGGGATCCACGCGGCGACGTTCGCGCCGAACAGCCCCGACCCCGGAACGGCGGAGCCGCCCGAGAACAGCACGGTAGTTCCGGCGGGATAGCTGGCGTCGGGACCCGCCGGGAACAGCGCGAGCGGGAACTCGATCCCGACGAACACGCCGCCGAACACGCCGGCGACGAAGATCGCCGTCCCGACGAGGAACGGCAGGTCCAGCTGGTAGAGCCAGACCCCGAACACCAGCGCCAGCGCGATGTAGATGAAGCTCGCAGTCGCGGCCTGCGGGTAGGCGTTGAACACGATGGCGACCACCAGCGCGAACACCGCGACGACGAGGATGATCGTCAGGAATGCGAACCACAACAGCATGTTCTTGCCGCGCTCGCCGACGTACTCGCCGATGATGTAGCCGATCGACTTCCCCTCGTGACGCAGGCTGCCCGACAGCGACACGAAGTCATGGACCGCCCCCATCAGCGGGTTGCCGATGGCGATCCACAGGAGCGCGGGAACCCACCCCCACACGACGCCCGCGGTGATCGGGCCGACGATGGGCGCGCCGCCCGCGATGCTCGAATAGTGATGCCCCAGCAAGACGGGCTTTTTCGACGGTACGTACTCCTGCCCGTCCTCGTACTTGTGTGCCGGTGTCTCGTTGCCCTCGTCGAGTTCGACGAAGTTCGCGAGGTATCTGGAGTAGCCCAGATACCCCACGCTGAACATCGTCAACACGCCGAGCACCAGCCAGATGACTTGTACCATGGTATACTGCCCCGTGGCGGTGTATGATGAACAATGATTTAAACTTTTGTTGCTGTTATACGCGTCCCGCGGGTCGAAAATTGGCGGCTGGCCGGGCTTTCGGGGCCGGCGACGCGACGTAAGTGTCTGTTACGCGGTAGTAACTGCGGGCAAATGCTTTGTGGTCAGGTCGGCGTCGGCGCGACGTCGATGTCGAGTTCCGCGGCGACGTCGGCCAGCAGGTCGCCTTTGACCTCCTCGATCCGCGTCTCTATCTCGGCGACGACCGGTTCGTCGAACGTCTCGCGGATCGTGGCGAGGCGCTCGCGGTCGGTCCGGTGGCGCTGCCGCAGGAACTGCGCGCCGCGACCCTGCTCGTCGTCGTCCGGCGGGGGCGCGATCCGGTTGACCACCAGCCCGCGGACCCGGAGGTCGAACTCCGCGAGGTCGTCGAGGGACCGCTCCGTCTCCCGGATCGACAGCTCGTCGGGGTTCAACACGAGGAAGAAGGCGGCGTCCTCGCGGAGCGTCTCCCCCGCGAATTCGAACAGTTCCTTGCGCTCGGTGAGCCGGCGGATGATCGGGTCCTCCTCGGCCTTGCGGCGGGCGTCCCGGTCGCCGATCGCCGCCTTCTCGTAGAGGTCGATGCTCTTTGCCCGCTTGTCGACGAGGCGCTCGATCCACGATTCGAGGAACTCCGGGAGCGCGAGCAGGCGCAGCGTTCCGCCGGTCGGCGAGGTGTCGAAGACGACGCGGTCGTACTCGTCGGCGGACCGCATCACGTCGATGAAGCGGTCGAACAGCGCCGCCTCGTAGGCCCCCGGCGTCCGGTGGGCGAGTTCGATCTGGCGGTCTATCTCGTTGACGACGGCGGGGCTGACCTGGTCGCTCATCGTCCGCTTTATCTCCTGCATGTGGGCCTCGACCTCCTCGTCGGGGTCTATCTCCATCGCCCACAGGTTCTCGTAGCCGTCGACGGGGTTGGGGTCGTCGTCGAACGCCTGGTCGAACACGTCGGATGTGCTGTGGGCGGGGTCCGTCGAGACAACGAGCGTTTTCAGCCCGGCGTCCGCACAGCGGGTCGCGTACGCGCTCGATACCGTCGTTTTCCCCACGCCGCCCTTGCCGCCGAAGAAGACGAACTTCTCCATCTCAGAAGTGGTACTGCTGGCCCTTGCGCTCGACGAGCGACTCGCGGTCCCACATCCGGCGCTCCCACTGGGCGAACTCCTCGCCGAGGTACGGGAGCAGTTCGGCCGTGTAGTAGGACACCGGGCTCGGGATGCCGAAGGCGTCCGCGAAGCAGGCGAACATGAGCGCGTCGTCCGTGTCCTCGGCCTCTTTCTCGATGAGTTCGTACGCCGGGTGTTCGATCATCCCGTGATAGAGACCGTGTAACACCTCGGCGAGCCACTCCCGGTACGCCGCGATGCGCTCGTTCAGGGACATGTTGACGCGTGACGCGGAGGGTGGCTAAAAGGGTGACGGCTCCGCCGGCCCATGTCCCGGCTACCGGACGAGCAGCGGCAGCGAGAGCAACACGCAGAGCGCGCCGAGGACGAGGATGCCGTAGTACAGCGTGCCAAAGCGCACGCCGCCGGGGACGGCGCGCCGGCGGTCGGGCCGGTACGACCAGACGAGGCGGTGGTACGCGGCCGCCGCGATGGCGAGGAAGACGCCGGTCGAGAGCGCGACGCCGTGGTCGATGGCGAGGCCGAGCGCGCCGAGGTACGGCGGGCCGAAGGAGTAGACGATCAGGAAGCCGAGCAGCGTCACCACGAGGAACGGAACGGGGTCGACCGCGCGGCCCTGGCGGTTCCGGAGTTGCATGTGCGTGCAACGCGGCCGGAAGAGAAAAGGCGCTCGGAACGGCACGCCGAGTATGGCGTCGGACGGCGACCCGCGCGTGCACCTGGCGATGAACGCGATACTCTCGGGGTTTTTCAGCTACGTCCTCCTCCGCGGCTACGAGTTCGCCGGCGGGGCGGCGTTTTCGTGGCGCAACTTCGCGCTGCTGACGCTCGCGCTGATGGCGCTTACCTTCATCGTGGTCCGCTAGCAGGCACACCCCGTCGAGGCGGCCGAGCGCTCGAACTCCATCGCGTCGCCGCAGGCCGGACAGTCCGGCGTCCCGTCGCCGGGGGCGTCCACGTCGCGGATCCGCTCGTCGCAGTCGTGACACCAGTACGCGCCGGCGGACTCGTCGCCCGCGCCGCCCCGTGCGGGGGACGCGTTCGACGCGGCGAGCACGTCCCGGACCGTGTCAATGAACCCCATACGCAGCAGTCCTCGCGGAGCGGCTTGTAGGCGGCGGAGTCGTGCGGCCGCGGCGCACAGCACCGGCCCGCGGACCCGTCAGGACAGGTCCTCGTCCAGCGCGCGGAGCGCCCGCCGTAGCTCCCCCTTGCGCTTCCACGCGGCGATCCGGTCGGTGACGGCCGCCAGCGGCATCCCGGCCGCGACGGTGGAGGTGGCGGTGACCCGCGTCCCCTCGTTCTCGGGCGCGAGCGAGAGGGTCGTCTCCATCCGCGCCAGCGGCCCGCCGTCGCCGGCCTGCTCGTAGTGCAGGCCGTCCTCGCGGGCCTCGAAGCGGAGCGGGAACGCGACGCCCGCCCCGCCGACGTCGACCACCCAGCCGTCGTCGGTCTCCTCGACCGACCGCGCCTCGAAGCTCCCCTCGTACTCGACCACCGCGGCCGGCGTCAGCGCGCGCTCGACCTCCGCGGGGAGCGCCCGGACGAACCGCGAGACCTCGACAGTGCGCATGGCGAGGGGCTTCGAACCGTTACCTTATAATCCTCGGCGGACGCTGTTCCGTCCAATGACCATCGAAGACCGCGACGAAGCGTACGTCGTCGACCACGCGCTCGCCAAGGACACCCTCTCGCAGCTCCGGGACGTCGACACCGAGCAGGTGGCGTTCCGCAAGGGGCTGGTGAAGCTCGGCCGCCTCTGCGGGTACGAGATCATCGACGGCCGCATGGAGACGGAGTACGTCTCGATCCGGACGCCCCTGGAGGAGACGATGGGCGAGCGCGTGAAGGGGCTGGACGACGTCGTCATCATCAACGTGCTCCGCGCGGCGACGCCGTTCGTCGAGGGGCTGCTCAAGGCGTTCCCGCGCGCCCGACAGGGCGTCATCAGCGCCTCGCGCGACGAGCACGCCGGCATGGACGACGGCGAGTTCCCGATCACCATCGACTACGTGAAGCTCCCCGAGATCCGCGAGGAGGACACCGTCATCATCGCCGACCCGATGCTCGCGACCGGGAGCACGATGTGTGCCGTCCTCGACCACGTCGTCGAGAACTCCCCGGACCCGGAACACCTCATCGTCCTCTCGGCCGTGAGCGCGCCCGACGGCCTCCTGCGTGTCGGCGACCAGTACCCCGAGGCCGACCTGCTCACCGTCAGTATCGACGACCACCTCGACGACGACGGCTTCATCGTCCCCGGCCTCGGCGACGCCGGCGACCGCGCGTTCCGGACGACGTAAAAGGCTATTGTCACGGGGTCCCACGGCCTTCCCATGACAGACGCCTGCGACGGCTGTGGCGACTCCGTCACCGACGCGCTCGCCCGGACGGTCCGGCTGACCGTCGACCGCTCACAGATCGACTCCCAGCGGCTCTGCCCGGAGTGTTTCGCCGACTGGATCGACCGCTACGAGCGCGAGATGGGGGCCGGCCGCGACGCGCTCGACGACGGCGACGACGAGATCATCGTCGACTGATTCGACGCGCGTCGAACCCCCGCGTTTCGGGTCGAACCCCGGGGCGGGCGGCGAGGTCGGCGGTATCGATCTCCTCCCGAAACGCACCCCCGGACGGCTCCGGAGCGCTCCCGAAACTACGTTCTCCGTCGGTCACTCGATGCGCGCCCGCCCGCTCGTCGCGCTCCGGAGCCGGTCGCGCAGGTCGTCGGCCGCCGCGACCGGGACGCGGACCTCGAAGGTCACGTCGGCCTCGTAGGCCGCGTCGAACTCGACGCCCGCGCTCTCCAGCGTCGACCGGACGGTGCCGGAGTCGTCGTAGCCGACGGTCACGACCACCGTCTCGTGCGGGCGGCGCTCGACGACCCCGGCCGCGTCGACGGCGTCCTTGACCGCCCGACCGTACGCGCTCACCAGCCCGCCGACGCCGAGGTTCGTCCCGCCGTAGTAGCGCGTGACGACGACCGCGACGTTCTCCAGTTCGCGGCCCTGCAACACGTTCAGCGCCGGCTTGCCGGCCGACCCCGACGGCTCGCCGTCGTCGTTCGAGTACTCGCGGAACGGGTCGGCGCGGACGCGGTAGGCGGGTACGTTGTGGGTCGCGTCGTCGTACTCCGCGCGCACCTCCTCGACGAACGCCTCCGCGTCGTCGACGCCCCCGACGGGCGCGACGTGGCCGAGGAACTCCGAGCCGCGCACCTCGAACGCCGCGGTCGCGCGCTCGGCGACGGTGCGGTACGTGTCGGCCGCCATCTCAGTTCGCGTCCGCGTCGCCCGAGTTCGTCCCGTCGCCGCTCGCGGGCGCGTCCGTCGCCCGGGCGTCGTCGCGGGTCAGTTCGTCGTACAGCAGGGCGACGAGGACGACGAGCAGCGTGGACTCCGTGAGTTTCGTGAGGAGCAGTTGCCACTCCGAGACGAGGTGTTCGAACAGCGTGACGAGGGGGCTGCCGGCGTGGTGGCCGCCCTGCCAGGCGAACTGGTTGCCGTGGCCGCCAAGCACCAGCCAGCCGACGAGGTAGCCCAGCATCAACAGGATACCGGCCCCGTACACCACGTCGCGGCGAAGCCCCATGTACCACAGCGTGACGCCGAGGAAGACGGCGACCCCCGAGAGCACGAACAGCACCTGCCGGACGTCGAGGAACGGCTGTCCGGCCATCAGGTAGAGGGTGAACCGCGGGAGGCCGATCATCAGGTGCAACCCGCCGGTCAGCGCCGCGAGCAACACGCCCGCGGATTCGAGCGCTCCGCGCGTCCCCTGGTCCATACCCCCGTTACCGGCGGCGCGTTCAAAAGCGTAGCGAGGCGCGGCCGCGACGGACGCGTCCCCGGCGCTGCGGGCGCGTCACTGCAGTTCGATCTTGCGGACGAACGTGAGCGAGCGGATGTCGTTGATGAGGTCGCCCGGGAGTTCCTCGTCCGTGATGACGTAGAGCCGCGGCTCGTCGGTGAACTCGGGGTCCTCGCTTATGGTCTGGCGGATCGAGATGCCGCTGTCGGCGAGCATCCCCGTGATCTCCGCGACGATCCCCTCCTGCTCGGCGTCGGTGACCGCGACCGTCAGCACCGTCAGGTCGAGCACCGGGGCCAGGTCCATCAGGCTCGGGATGGCGGAGATGTTCTGGAAGATCCGCCGCAGTTCGTCGTCGGCGAGGATGGCGTCGGTCGTCGAGTCGACGACCCGGCGGTCGACGTCTATCTCCCGGGCGATCCCGGTGTTGGGGATCTCGATCCCCCCGGAGACGACCCGCCCCTCGTCGTTGACGGAGAAGCCCCGCTCCAGGAGCAGGCGGATCACCGCCTGCTGGCTCGGGGAGCCCTCGAACTTCTCCATGATGTCGTCGAACATGTCTCGCCCGTCGGCCGAACGGCCCTTAGTGGTGTGGGGTTGGGCCGGCGGCGCGGTCAGAAGTAGTCGGTCGGCGTCGCCTCGGGGAGGCGGCGGTCGACCCAGCGCCGGAGGTCATGGCCGAACAGCCGCAGGCCGTCGCGGCGCGTCAGCGTCGTCGCGTCGGTCGGGGACCGGCAGACGGCGATGAGCGACCACATCGATCCCGCGGCGAACGCCCCGAGCGCGGAGAACGTCATGCCGAGCGTCGCGAACGTCATGCCGTACACCAGCCCGATCGCCATCGAGGGGAGGCTGGTGCCGAGCGGCACCCGCGCGTCGGCGTCGCGGAGCGTCGGCGCGAGGAAGACGATAGAGAGGGAGCTACCTGTCATGAACACGAGGTCCTGCCACATCACGACCGTAGCACCCCCGGGCTAATCTGCGCTTTCCCGTCGTAGGTCGAACGTACCGTTGTGAGCGTGGGTTTCATCGTACCTTACCGTAGCGGCCTTCGGGGCTTACGCTGCGCGGCTACTATCGTAGCCACGGACGCACCGGTCGGGGCTAGGAGTATAGCTATGGGACGGGACAGCGAACGGCATTTCCGGCCGCAGTCCACGGGTTTCCGCGGCGCGGGGGTCGAACCCGGGCGGATCGGGCCGGCGCGGGCGAGGTATTCCGCCGTTACTGGCCGGAAAGCCCGGCTTACGGCCGTGGAACGGGACGGAACCGGCTGACCGTCACGGCCACGCGTCGACGTCGTCAAGCGCGCTCCCCACGACGTCGGCGATCGAACCGTACCCCCGGCCGCGCCGGTTCAGGAGGACCGCCACGGCGACGCCGTCCTCGCGCTCGTGGAGCATCGTGAACGTGCCGGGGAGGGAGCCAAACGCCGGTTCGTGGGGGTACTCCTCGGCGGCGGCGAACCCGTCGACGGGGTGGTCCCGGAGGAGGGCAAGCAGCGTCCGCGTGTTCGTCACGAGTTCGCCCGCGCCGCCGACGCCCTGCAGGTAGAACCCGCCGTCTGCGCAGGGCACTCGCTCCGCCGGGTCGAGCGCCATCGCGTTCGGGCACTGGGCGGCGCTCTCGTAGGGCGGTTCCGCGTCGCGGCGCTCGTCGGGCAGGGTCCGGCCCTCGTACAGCGGGCCGGGCGGCGACCCGTCGAACAGGGTCCCGCGGACGTACTCGGGGTACGGCGTGTCGCTCACCGCCTCGACGACGAGGCCGAGCAAGGCGTAGCCGAAGTTCGAGTAGACGTGGCGCGACCCCGGCTCGAACTGAAGCGGCTGGCCGAGCATGTAGCGGGCGATGTCGCACGTGTCCGGCGGCCCGGACAGGCCGAGCGCGTCGGCGATGGCGAAGTGGTGGAACACGGGGTCGAACGTCGCGTTCGCGTCCCACCCGCCGGCGTGGGACAGGAGGTGGTCGACGGTCACGTCGCGCAGGCGCTCGTCCCCGAGTTCGCCGGAGGGCGGTTCGAGGTCGAGGACCGAGAGGACCGGCGTGTCCCGCGAGAGGCCGTCGCCGAACAGCGAGCGGACCGCCGCCGCCGTCATGGACTTGGTGAGGCTGGCGATCCGGAACGGCGCGTCCGGCGACAGCGGCGCGGACCCCTCGCCGCCGGCCCAGCCGTACCCGCGTTCGAGCACGACTTCGCCGTCGTTCGAGACGCCGAGCGCCGCCGCCGTGACCCCGCGGTCGGCGACGAACGAGCGGACCGCCTCGTCGACGCCGGCCAGTTCGTCGGGGAGGTCGCCGGTCGCCGGCATGGCCGGCTCCGAGTCCCCGGCGGTCGTCTCGGCCGACGTCGGGTTCGCCGTCGTCGCGGTCGTCCCCGCGGTCGTGGTGTCGGCGTCCGTCGTCGTCCCGTCGCCGCCGCTACAGCCCGCGACCGCGGCGGTGCCGGCGGCGGCGAGCGCGGCGAGCAGGCTCCGGCGGGAGCGCGCCCCGCTGCGGGACGACTGCTGGTCGGAGCCGCCCGGGGTCGCATCCCCGGCACGGTCGCCTCCCGCGCTGGTCTCGGATCGATGCGTCGGATCGGAGGGCCGTCGTGCGTGCGTCATCGGTGGACGTAAAGGGCGTTTGTCGTAAAACACCCTTTACAGTAAAGCGTGCTTTACACACCCACTTAAATCTGGTCCCGCGGTGACGCGTCGCGGGGAGCGAAGCGGGGCGCTATCGGCCGGGTACTCGCGGGAGAACTGCGGAAACCGGCCGCCTCAGAGGTCGCCCTTCGTCGAGGCGACGCCGGAGCGGCGCTCGTCGACCCGCGTCGCGTCGTCGAGCGCCCGGGCGGTCGATTTGAACAGCGCCTCTATCTCGTGGTGGGCGTTCTCGCCGGTCACCTCGGCGTGGAGCGTCAGCCCCGCGTTCACGGCCAGCGAGCGCAGGAAGTGCTTCGCCATGTGGCTGGTCATCCCGCCGACCGACGCCTGCGAGAACTCGCCGTCGAAGCGAAACACGGGGCGGCCGCTCACGTCGACGACCACGCCGGCGACAGCCTCGTCGAGTGGCACCCGGCGGTCGGCGAACCGCTCGATGCGCGCGCGGTCGCCGAGCGCCTCGTCGAACGCCTCGCCGAGCACGATGGCGACGTCCTCGACGGTGTGGTGGTCGTCGATCTCCAGGTCGCCGTCGCAGCGGACGGTCAGGTCGAACAGGCCGTGCTTGGCGAACGACCCGAGCACGTGGTCGAAAAAGCCGATCCCGGTGTCGACGGTCGACTCGCCGTCGCCGTCGACAGCCAGGGTCACCTCGATGTCGGTTTCGGCCGTCTCGCGCGTGACGGCGGCCGTGCGGTCGCTCATACCGGTCCATGACGCCGACCGTACAAGGTGATTGCGTTCGTCCACCCGCCGCGGCACACGGCGGCCAGTCGATCACCGTTCGCGCGTTTCGTCCGAAATAACTAAACCAAGAGAGCATATATCAACTCATACGACCCGAAACATGCGACATCGGTGGACGAACATGATTGAAAACCATTCAGAACTGGACGTGCCGTCGGCGGCAGTCGCCGGGAGGGGAGCCGCGTGACCGCGACCGCGCCGACCGACTTCGAGGTGCCAAGCGCCGAGCGGCCGCGCAACGGAACGACGCTCCGCGGCGAGTACGCCGTCAGCCGGGTCTGCGACGCGCTCTCGCTCCCGGCGGAGGCCCGCGAGGACGCGAACCGGCTGCTCCACGGCGCGTTCGTCGCCGACGCCTGCCCGGAGCGGGACCCGGAGACGCTGGGCGCGGCGGCGACGTACGCGGCGATCAGGCTCGCCGAACTCCCGCGGACGAAAGGCGAGGTCGTCGAGGCCAGCGACCTCCCCCACCACCTCGTGAACCGCGCGTACGACGACCTCGTGCGGGCGTTCGGCCTCTGTCTCTCCGCGACGGGGCCGAAGCGGTTCGTCGGGCGCGTCGTCGACGCCTGCGACCTGCCCGCGCCCGTCGAGGGGCGCGCACGCGACCGCCTCGACGCCCTCGACCTGCACGAGTCCGACGACCCGCTTGGGCTCGCGGCGGCCGCGGTCGTCGTCGCGAGCGACGCCGCCCCCGCGACCGTCGCGGACGGCCTCCCGGTGTCGGCGCTCGCGGTCCGCTCGTGGTACGTCCCGCGGTTCGAGTGACCGGAGCCCCCGCCGCGGCTACTCCACGGCGGCCGCGGCCTCCCGCAGGCTGAACCGGCCCTCGTACAGCGCGCTCCCCACCACGACCGCGGCCGCGCCGGCGTCCCGCAGCGCACGCACGTCGTCGAGCGTCGCCACGCCGCCGCTGGCGACGACCGGGATGTCGACCGCGTCGACGACCCGCTCGACGGGGCCGGTCTGGACGCCCTCAAGCCGCCCCTCCACGTCCACGTCGGTGAACAGGATCGCGCCCGCGCCCAGTTCCTCGTACCGCTCGGCGGCCGCCGCGGGGTCGAGGCCGGTGCCCTCGGTCCAGCCCGAGACGACGACCTCGCCGTCCTTCGCGTCGAGGCTCACCGTCACCGATCCGGGGTGTGTCTCGCTTATCTCCGCGACGACGTCGGGGTTCTCGACGGCCGCGGTACCCAGGATGACCCGGTCGACGCCCCGGTCCAGCAGCGACCGGGCGTCCGCGGCGGTGCGGATGCCGCCGCCCAGTTGCACGTCGACGTCGA
Organism: Halostella litorea; assembly: GCF_004785955.1. Lineage (NCBI taxonomy): Archaea > Methanobacteriati > Methanobacteriota > Halobacteria > Halobacteriales > Natronoarchaeaceae > Halostella > Halostella litorea. Next base: position 1,061,218 of record NZ_SJER01000001.1, read on the forward strand.
CCGCATCGATCACCCGCCCGATCGCGTCGGCGTTCGCGCGCTCGCCCTCGAACGCGCCGTCCAGGTCGACCAGGTGGAGCGTCGACGCGCCCTGGTCGACCCAGCGCTCGGCCGACTCGACGGGGTCGCCGTACCGCTTCTCGGTGCCGCGCTCGCCCTGGACGAGCTGGACCACCTCGCCGTCCTGCACGTCGACAGCGGGCACGACCTCGAACTCGGGGAACGGAGTCATGCGTCCCCGTCGGCGCGGGAGGGCGGTAAAGCCACCGGGACGCCGTCGTCCCCGTGTCCGGGCCGCGCCCCGCGCCGACCGCGTGCCCACGGCGGTCCGGGTCTGCAAGAGTTATACCTATCACTCTCGTTAGTTCGTCCGTGTCCGAGATACTTCTCGCAGTCGGCATCGCGGTCGCCGCCTTCGTCGGGTTCAACATCGGCGGCTCCTCCACGGGCGTCGCCTTCGGCCCGGCGGTCGGCAGCGGCGTGGTCTCGAAGCTCGGCGCGGGCGTCCTGATGGCGGGGTTCGCCCTGCTTGGCGGCTGGACCGTCGGCCGCAACGTCGTCGAGACGATGGGCGGTCAGATCGTCCCCTCGGGCCTGTTCTCGATGACGGTGAGCATCACCGTCCTCTTTTTCATCGGCTTCGCGCTGTTCCTCTCGAACGTCGTCGGCGTCCCGGCCTCGACGTCGATGACCGCGGTCGGTGCCATCGCCGGCCTCGGCGTCGCCACCGGGAAGCTGAACGCGGCGGTGATGCTCGAGATCGTCTCGTGGTGGATCGTCGCCCCCGTCATCGCCTTCTGGGTCAGCGGCGTCATCGGCCGGTACTTCTACCCCGCGCTGGTCCGGCGCTTCGAGGTGACACAGACGGAGGGGAGCCTCCTCGCGCTCGACCGCTCTGGCGGGGTCCCCCGCCCCGTGCTGGGGCCGAACACGACCCCACGGGAGTTCGTCGGGACGGCGCTGGTGATCGTGATCGGCTGTTACATGGCCTTCTCGGCCGGGGCGTCGAACGTCGCCAACGCGGTCGCGCCGCTGGTCGGCAACGGCTCGGTCTCGATGGACGCCGGCATCCTGCTGGCCGGCGGCGCGATCGGCCTCGGCGCGGTCACCATCGCCCGGCGCACGCTCGACACGATGGGCAACGACCTCACCGAACTCCCCCTCCTGGCGGCGCTCGTCGTCGAGGTGGTGAGCGCGACGCTGATCACCGTCCTCTCCGCGCTCGGCATCCCGGCGAGTTTCGTCGTCGTGGCGACGATGAGCATCCTCGGCCTCGGCTGGGGCCGGGCGACCCGCACCGCGACCGTCGCCGACACGGTGCGGGGCGAGGGGCCGGAACGCATCTCCGTCGGCGCGCTCGCCGCGGAGGCCGACGAGGGGGCGGCGACGGTCGGCGACCCGACCCCGGACCCCGACGAGACCGACGAACCGAGGGATGTGCCGCCGATCGGCGACGAGGAGGCCGACGACATCCCCCGGGCGTCGGACCTCTTCGAACCGGCGACGACCGCGCGCGTGATCGCCCTCCAGAACCTCGTGCCCGCCATCGCGACCATCGCCGCCTTCCTCGTGTTCCAGTTCGTCCCCGGGATCGTCGGGTGACCGCTGGCCGCATCTCGCCCCGTCGAACCGAAGCCGCGGCCGTCGCCGCCGCGAACGACTGTGCCAGTCGGCCCCGTGAAACCGGCTCGAAAACAGCAACTTCTAACACTTAGGGGGTCGAACCCACAGGGTGATGCCCACGGTAGAATACCTCAACTACGAAGTGCTGGACGACCAGGGCTGGGACATGGACGACGACGACCTCTTCGAGAAGGCGGCCGACGCCGGCCTCGACGACGAGGACTACGGGTCGCTCGACGTCAACGAGGGCGAGTACATCCTCGAGGCCGCCGAGGCCCAGGGGTACGACTGGCCGTTCTCGTGTCGCGCCGGCGCGTGTGCGAACTGCGCGTCCATCGTCAAGGAGGGCGACATCGACATGGACATGCAGCAGATCCTCTCCGACGAGGAGGTCGAGGAGAAGAACGTCCGCCTGACCTGCATCGGCTCCCCGGCCGCCGAGGAGGTCAAGATCGTCTACAACGCGAAGCACCTCGACTACCTGCAGAACCGCGTCATCTGAGGCCGCGCCGTAGTTCTCGACCTTTCTCCGCGTTCCGACCCGCCGAGTAGCCGTCCGGCCGCCAAGCGCAACGACTAACAGGGCGGGCCCCACCCACCCGAACGTGCCCGGGCCCCTCGTCGACGCCGCCCCGACGGACCTGTTGCGGCTGCTCGCCGTCCCCGTGTTCGCGTGGGCCGCGTACCGCGACATCGCGACCAGACGGGTGTCGAACGCCGTCTGGGCGCCGCTTGCCGCGTTCGCGCTCGCCTTGCTTTCGTGGGACGCCTGGACGGCCTGGACCGCCGGGGAGTTCGCCTGGCGGGGCTTTCTCGTGCCGACGGCGGTGAGCGTCGGCCTCGTGATCCCGCTCGCCTACCTGTTCTGGTGGACCGGCGGCTTCGGCGGCGCGGACGCGAAGGCGCTGATGACGGTCGCCCTGCTCCTGCCGGCGTACCCGACCTACGACCTGCCGTGGGCGACGCTTCCGGTCCAGGGGACGAACGTCGGCGTGCTCTCCTTTACCGTCCTGACGAACACGGTGCTGTTCGGGGCCGCGGCCCCCCTCGTGCTGGCCGCACGGAACGCCGCCGCCGGCCGGCTGTCGACGACCATGTTCCTCGGCCGCCCCGTGCCGGTCGAGGCGGTCCCGGAGACCCACGGCCGCCTGCTCTCCGCGCCGGACGGCGGCACCCGCCGCGGCGTCGACCTCGACGCGCTCAGGATGTACCTCCGGTGGCGCGGGGTCGACCTGGCGACGCTCCGGGCGAACCCCGACGCCCTGCGCGACCCGGCGACGCTCCCGGACGATCCGAACCCGCCGACCGACGGCGCGGTGACCGCGGCGACCCCCGAACCGACGGTGCCCGACGCGGTCGCCGCCGGCGGAGACTCGACCGACGCGGCCGACGAGTTCGACGACCCGTGGGGGGCGCGGGCGTTCCTGGCCGACGTCGACGGCGCGTACGGCGCGTCGGCGCGGGACGTCCGCGAGGGCCTCGACGTGCTCACGGCCGCGGAGACGGTGTGGGTCTCGCCGGGCGTCCCGTTTCTCGTGCCGACGTTCGCCGGCCTCGCGGTCGCGCTGACGTACGGCGACGTGCTGTTCGGGCTGTTCGAACTGGCCGGTCTGGTGTGACCCGATCGACCCTCAACGATTGGCCAGTAGCCTTATTTGAGGGTGGATTGAACCGATTTTATGAACTGCTTACCGCCGGCGGATGAAACACGGGGGACGGGCGAACTCGTCGTCGAAATCGCCGAGCGAGTCGCCGACGAGGAGGGGGTCAGTCCCCTCGAACTGCCGCCGCTTGCCGACGCTCTCGACGCGGAAGTACTGGAGCAACTGATCGACACCGCGGAGACGCCGGTCTCGGTCGGCTTCGAGTATCTGGGCCACACGGTCGTCGTCTGTGGCGAAGGGGAGATCGAACTCAAGTGAGCGCGTTCTGGCGGTGACGACGCAGGTCGACAGCCGCGGCTACGGCACCGCCACGCCGCCGATCTCCGTCAGGCCGAGCGGCTGGGTCCGCCAGCCGTCGCCGGCGTCCGCGAGAAAGGTGCCGTCGGTGGCGACTGCGTACGTCGCGCCGGGCGCGTACGCGACGCCGGCGACGGGGTCGGGGACTGGCACGTCGACCGACGCCCACTCGCCGTCCGCGTGGGCGTACAGGTGGTCCCGCGTGGCGGCGTGGGCGCGGTCGAGGTCGCCGGGTGCGGCCGCCCGGTCCGCGGCGGCGAGCCTGAACTCGCCCCCGGCCTGCGACATCCAGCCCGCCCCGAGCCGGTAGAGCCCCTCGCCCGTCGCGGCCAGCGGCGTCCCGGCGACCGAGACGTCGCGGGCGTCGTCCAGCCCGGCGTGGGCGACTTCGCCGTCCCGGACGCGGTAGACGCCGTTTTCCGCAGCGATCAGGTCGCCGGCGACGGCGCGGACGGGGCTGTCGACCGCGCCGACGGCCTCCCACTCGTCGGGCTCGGTGGCGCGGGCGACCGACCAGTCCGGGCCGACCGCGACCAGCGCGTCGCCGTCGATCCCGACCGCCACGGCCGGCCCGAAGCCGACCGCGTCGTAGGCCTCGCCGTCCTTGACGAGCACGTCCGTCGGCGTCGCGACGGCGAGCCGGCCGTCCGCGGCGGCGACGTCGAGCGCCGTGCAGGCCCGGTCGATCCCGTACTCGCCGACGAGGTCGTCGGAGACGGAGACGGCGGCGACGCCCTGCCCGCTCGCGACGTAGGCCGTCGTCTCGCCGTCCCGGTCCCCGTACACGCGCTTCTCGTCGATGCTGACCATGCCGGGAGCGTCGCGGGCCACCACGGAAAGCGTTCCGCCCTCGGCCGGACCGCCGGCGACGCGTCGGCGCGGGCCGCATTCGCTTCGGAACCACTTTGAGGGACGCATCCGGACAGGTACGTAATGGAAGTGTTCGGGTCGAGCGGAACCCGGGGCGTGGTCAACGAGACGGTCACCCCCGAGTTCCTCCTCCGGGTGGCGAAGGCGGCCGGGACGCGTTGGAGCGCGGACCGGGTGGCGGTCGCACGGGACACGCGAAAGACCGGGCGGATGCTCGCGGACGCCGCGGCGAGCGGCCTCGCGAGCGTCGGGGCCGACGTCGACCGGCTCGGCGTCCTGCCGACGCCGGGGCTGCAGGCGTACGCCGAGGCCGAGGGGGTGCCGGCCCTGATGATCACGGCCTCGCACAACCCGCCGGCGTTCAACGGGATGAAGCTGTTCGGGGCCGACGGCGTCGAGCTCTCGGTCGACGAACTGGAGCGCGTCGAGGGGGTCCTGCTGGCCGAGGAGGCGGCGTCGGTGCCGTGGCACGCGACCGGCGAGGCCCGCCGGATCGAGGGGGCGCGGCGGCGGTACGTCGAGGAGCTCCACGCCGCCGTCGACCGCGAGCGGATCGCCGACGCGGACCTCACCGTCGCGGTCGACCCGGGCCACGGGGCCGGCTCGCTCACCAGTCCCGAGTTCTTCCGGGAGCTTGGCTGTCGCGTCGTCACCGTCAACGCACAGCCCGACGGCCACTTCCCCGGCCGCGACCCGGAGCCGGTCCCGGAGAACCTCGGCGACCTGGGGCGGCTCGTCGCCGCGACGGACGCCGACCTGGGGGTCGCACACGACGGCGATGCCGACCGCGCCATCTTCTACGACGAGCGCGGCGAGTACGTCGAGGGCGACGCTACGTTCGCCGCGCTGGCGGCCGCCGAACTGGAAGCCGGCGACACGACCGTCTCCGCGGTCAACGTCTCCCAGCGGCTCGTCGACGTGGTCGACGACGCCGGCGCGTCGCTCGAACTCACCCCCATCGGCAGCACGAACATCATCTCCCGCATCCGGGAGCTCCGCGCCGAGGGGGCGTCGGTGCCGGTCGCCGGCGAGGGCAACGGCGGCGTCTTCTTCCCGAACTACCGCCTGTCCCGCGACGGCGCGTACATCGCCGCCCGCTTCCTCGAACTGGTCGCCGACCGCCCCGCCAGCGAAGTCGTCGCGCCGTACGACGACTACTACAACGTCCGGCGGAACATCGAGTACGAGGGCGACGCCGAGCGGCGGGCGATGCTGTCGGCCGCCGAGGCCCGCGCCGCCGACGCCGACGCCGAACTGAACGCGACCGACGGCTACCGGCTTGACTACGGCGACGCCTGGGTGCTCGCCCGCCCCAGCGGCACCGAGCCGCTCGTCCGGATCTACGCGGAGGCCGGCGACCGGCGCCGCGCCGCGGACCTGGCCGACGGGATGGCCGAGCGGCTGGAGGACGCGAAGGCGGAGGCCTGACCGGCCGGTTCTCCCGGCGCGCCGAACGAACGACCCGTTCTCAGCGGTCCGGATACTCGGACAGCGCCGCGGCCAGCGCGTCGCGCTCCGCGCGGAGGTCGGCGAGTTCGTCGGCCACGTCGCCGGCCGCGAGGCGCTCGCGCTCGTCCGGCCCCAGCCGGTCCCGGGCGACGGCGGCGGTCCGCAGGCGCTCGTAGTCGTCCTCGCGGGTCAGCGCCCGCACGTCGCGGAGCTTCGCGACGACCGGCTCCGGCGCGAACCGGGAGACCAGCGAGACGAGTTCCCGGGAGCGCCACCAGAGGTCGTCGGCCGCCGGCGGCGGCCACCCGACCGTCAGCGGCTCGGCGTCCAGCCGTTCGAGGTACGTCTGCCGGGTGGCGACCCGGCGCTTGAGTTCGGCAGCGTCGTCGACGTAGTGGTCGAGCTTCGACTTCGAGTAGTCGGCGTACTCGAGCAGCGTCGGCACCGGCTCCTCGCCGGCCGGCGACTCGCGGACGTAGCCGAGCAGGTCCTCGGGCGGCGCGCCGAGGTCCACCAGCGGGTAGCGCTCGGCGGCGACGGCCAGTTCGAGCAGTTCGCGGGCGCTCGCCTCGGCCCGGAACTCGTCGAACGCCTCGCGGACGGCGTCGTCGTAGGCCTCGACCGGCTCCCGCAGGCGCTCGACGGGCGCGTCGAGGTCGGCCTCCCCGAGTTCGACGAGGCGTTCGAGGTGGTCGATGCGCCCCTCGACGGTCCGCTTGCGGCGGGCGGCGGCCTTCCGCGCCTCGCGGTACTCGGCGACGGCCTCCTCGCGCTCCGTCAGCAGGCGGGCCGTCGCCGCCGCGGGGGCCAGCGCCTCGCGGGCGGCGGCGAAGTCGTCCTCGCTCAGGCGGCGCTGGTCGAGGACGTCGAGCGCCGCCTCGAAGGCGTCCCGCTCGGGCAGGTCCTCCGGCAGCCCCTCGACGAGGTCGGCGACGGCGTCCTGAAACTCCACGTACGCCTTGAAGTCGCCGGTGCCGGTCGCGCTGTCGGCGTACCGCTCCAGCAGGTCGACCAGTTCGCCGTGGGCGTCGGCGACCGCCTCGACCGCGTCGGTCCCCACCTCCTCGACGGCCGCCTCGGCGTCGCGGACCGCCCGGTCGGCCGCCGCGAGGTCGTCGGCAGGGTCACTCATACACGTCGTCCGGGTCGAAGGCGCGCTCGCCGACGACGTCGCCGTCGGCGGTCCGGTAGAAACACGATTCGTAGCCGGTGTGGCAGGCCCCGCCCTCCTGCTCGACGAGGTAGAGCACGCTGTCGCCGTCGCAGTCGACGCGCACCTCCTCGACGCGCTGGACGTGCCCGCTGGTCGCCCCCTTCTCCCAGAGTTCGTCCCGGCTCCGCGAGTAGTAGTGTGCCCGCCCGGTTTCGCGGGTGCGTTCGAACGCCTCGGGCGAGACGTAGGCGAGCATCAGCACCTCGCCGGAGTCGGCGTCCTGCGCGACGGCGGGGATCAGGCCGTCGTCGCCGAAGTCGAGATCCACCGCGGTGGCCTCGGTCATGTCGGAGCGAACGCTCGTATCGCAGGTAGGTCTTTTGTTCGCTGGGACGCCGGGAGCGTTTTGTGGGTCGGACCCGCAGGGGCGCGCATGGACGACGCGACCGGGGGCGGCGGGGACGGGGCCGACGAGACGGTTGCGGGGCCGGACGTCGGCGACGCGGACGCGGAGCCGGGCCTGCTCGCGGAGTTGCGCGCGAACCCGCGGCTCGCCGCGGTCGAGGTCGGCAGCCTCGCGGTGGCGCTCGGGCTCCCCGTCGCTACCCTGTGGGCGCTCGTATCCGGGCCGCGGCCGGACACGGCGGTGCTCGCCGCGGTGGTCGTCGTCGGCGCGGCGTTCGCGTCGCTGTGGACGCTCGTCTACCCCGTGTACGACGCGCTGTAGCCGCCGTCATACCGGGCGGGCCGACGCCCGCCGCGGGCCGGTCACTCCTCCTTCCGGTACACCGGCGACCGGACGCCGACGTCCCGCGACCGGACGAACCACCAGCCCTCAAGCCCGGCCCAGGTCACCCCGGTCGCGACGCCGACCACGGTCGGACCGATCTCCGCCGGGCCGATCCACGTCGGGCTGACGTAGATGACGGCGTTGACGACCCGGGGCGGCGTCAGGTCCCGCAGGAGGCTCACGACCGGGCCGAACCCGCGGAAGTCGTACCCCTGCCCGCCGCCGCTCCCGCGGGACTGCGATTTGAGGCCGAGCGACCGGGCGCTCTCGCCGCCGGCGCTCTCGTCGCCCGTCTCCAGGCGCTCGGCGTCGTAGGGATGCGAGAGTTCGACCGACCAGACGACCTCGCCCCCGCGGTCGACTTCGAGGACGCGGCCGCCGTTCGTGTCGGTGACGAGCGTGTTGCCGCCGGGGAGGCGGTCGGCGTCGCGGGGCCACTGCATCCGGGCATCCGACCACTCCCAGGTGCGAACCCACTCACCGGCCTCGCGCTGGAACTCCTCGACCCGGCCGTTCTCCGAGTCGGCCACGACGACCGCCGGCCCGCCGCTCTCCTCGGGGATGTAGTCCGGGTTGTGCTGCTCGTACATCGTGGCGTGGTTCCCGTCGCCCCCGAGCGTCCACGACGCGTTCAGCCCCGTCTCCGGGTCGATGAAGGCGACCTGGTCCTGGTTGCGCAGGCTCACCATCACCCGCCCGTCGTCCAGCACGCTTACGTCGTTCAGGTGGGTCCAGTCGCCGGGGTAGTGGCCGCCGCCCTCGACGGGGAACTCGCTCTGGGCGTTCCAGGCCCACTCCCGGACGCCCGTCTCGGTGTCGAGCATGAACACCTGGTCGTCGGCCATGTCGGCGACGACGACGTGCGTCCCGTTGACCCGGACGTGGTCGTGCCACTCGCCCGCGATCTCGCGGTAGTCGTACCGGGCGACGACCTCCGTCACCTCGCCGGTCGAGAGGTTCGCCCGCTCGATGACGTTCCGGGTGCAGGGCGGGTCGCCACAGCGCTCGCTCTCGGTCACGAGCGTCTCGACGGCGGTGTACTCGACTGTCATCGACGCATTCTCGACGGGGTCGACGTCGAAGTACTTCGCGTGGCTGTTGTTGTAGTAGTCGACGCTCCCGTCCGGCGCGTACGCGATTATCGTGCCGTACCGCGCGGACTCGGTGACGACGGTGTGGTGCTCCGTCGGCGGGGCCTCGGGGACCGCCTCGGCCGTCGCCGTCGTCGACCCGGTGAGCGCCGCGAAGCCGAGGACGCCGGAGCACAGCGCGACGACGACCGCGAAGCAGACGCGGAGGCGGCGGCGGCTGACCCACCGACGGGCGGCGGCGCCCGCGTGGCGGAGGGTGTTCTGGAGGGGCATCCGTCACACGGCCAACGACGGCGCGGGACAAATATCACCGTTTTCCTCGCCGTCACGATGGGTCGCGGGCGCCTACGACCCGGTTTCGACCGGCCCGCCGACGTCGGTCCACTCGGTGAGGCTCCCCTCGTAGAACGCGACGTCCCCGTAGCCGAGGTGCCGCAGGACGACGTACGTGTGGCTGATCCGCCGGGCGGTGTTGCAGTACAGCACCACGCGCCGGTCGGGGGTGATCCCGTGCGATTCGAGGACGGCCTCCAGTTCCGCGCGCGGTTTCAACCCCCGCGTCTCGTCGTCGACGAGTTCCTTCCAGTCCAGGTTCACCGCGCCGGGGATGTGGCCCTCCTCGTACTCCCAGTCGTCTCGGGTGTCGACGATGACGGCGTCGCCGTCGATCGCCGCCTCGACGGCCTCGTGGTCGACGAGGATCGTGTCCTCGGGCGGGTCGACGGCGTAGTCGGTCGGTTCCACGTCCGGGGCGTCGGTCGTCGTGGCGTGGTCGAGGTTCCAGGCGCTGTAGTCGCCGTCGAGCAGGCGCACGTCGTCGTGGCCGTACACCTGCGCGGTGACCAGGAAGCGCGCGGCGAACACGCCGTGGGTGTCGTCGTAGGCGACGATCGTGTCCCCGGGCGCGATGCCGGCCTCGCCCAGCAGGTCGGCGAACGCCGCCGCGCCCGGCAACATTCCCTCGGACTCGTCGCCCTCGCTCCGGAACTGATCGAACGGGACGTTGACGGCCCCCGGGATGTGGCCGATCCCGTCGTACTCCCAGGCGTCGCGCACGTCCACGATCCGGACCTCGTCGCGGTGGGTCGCCAGCCACTCCGGCGAGACGACGATATCCTCGGTCATACCCGGCGATGGGGCCGCCGCGGGTTTATGCGTACTGAACGCGACAACGCGGGGCCGGACGTTCGCGGGTGCGTTCACCCCCTATGTTTAAGTGCAGACATGTCGCCACTGGAATACTGGGGACAGAATGTTCGATCTAACCGGGTTTCAGCGCGACCTGCTGTACGCCATCGCAGGCGAGGAAGAGCCCCACGGCCTCGCGATCAAGGAGGTCCTGGAGGAGTACTACGAGTCCGAGATCCACCACGGGCGGCTCTACCCGAACCTCGACACGCTCGTCGAGAAGGGCCTCGTCGAGAAAAGCGAGAAGGACCGCCGGACAAACGAGTACCGCCTGACCGGCCGCGGCCGCCGGGAGATAGCCGACCGCCGGGAGTGGGAGGACGGGTTCATCGACGGGGAGATAGCGGAGACCGTCTGAGCCGCCGCCGAAGCGGCCGCCGGCGGGCGCGGCCCACCCACATTAGGCGTCGATCCCGAGCACCCGATTGCAGACGAGGAGCGCGACGAGCAGCCCGAGCAACGCCGCGACCAGCCCGTAGGCCGCGAGCCAGCTCACGCGCTCGGCGAGGGTGCCGGTCACGACGCTGCCGAGCGAACTGACGAGCATCACCACCGTCCGGACCATCCCGAACCCGGTCCCCCGCTCCTCGGGGCCGAGGTGGTCCATGAACCGCGAGTTGACGACGCCGGGCCAGCTCAGCCCGACCGCGACGAGGACGGTCCCGGCCGCGACGGCGAGGGGGCCGTCGAGGAACAGGAACAGCGCGTAGCCGGCGACGCCGCTGACCAGCGACACGGCGATCGCCGCGTCCCGGCCGGTGGCGTCCGACGCCCAGCCCAGCGCCGGCGCGGCCCCGATGGTGATCGCGAAGGTCACGCCGAACACCAGGCTCGCACGCGGCGTCGAGAGGCCGGCGTACTCCTCCAAGAAGGTCGGGAAGAAGGAGGAAAACGACTGCCACGTGAAGAACCCGACCATCGCGATCACGGTCGTAAAGAGGACGCTGGGCCGGCCGAGCAGGGCGAGCAGCCGGCTCACGTCGACCTGGTCGGACAGCGACTGCTCGGGCGCGGACGGCGGCGTCGCCGGCACCCGCCACGCGAACAGGACGAACACGACGCCCGCGACGGCCGCCGGGACGAGGGGGCCGGCCCCCCACCAGCCGACACGCGTCGCGGCGTACGCGCTGGCGACTGGCGCGACGAGGCCGGCCGAGGACGCGCCGATCTCGTGGACGCCGAGCGCGCGGCCGGTGTCCTCGAACTGGCCCGTGAGAAACGCGACCCCGGCGGTGAAGTACAGCCCCGCCGACGCCCCGAGCACCACGGCGAAGAGGGCAAACAGCGGAAACGTCGGCGCGGCCGCGAGCACGGCACACGCGGTCCCGGTCGCCCCCATCGCCAGCAGGACGACGCGCCGTTCGCCGATACGGTCCGCGAGGATCCCGCCGGGGAACTGGAAGAGGGCGTAGGCCGCCCACATCCCCGACAGCGCGAGGCCGACGGTGCTCTTCGAGACGGCGAAGGCGTCGATGATGTCGGGGACGAGCGGCGAGAGCGACAGGCGCGCGACCATCGTCGCGAAGAACGCCGCCGTCGTCACGCCGAGCAGGTCCCAGCCGCGTCCGTTCATTGGTGGCCCCTCTCGGGTCGCCGGCTTCGGAGTACCCCTTCCGGCAATCCGGGAGGCCTACCTCGGACCCCGGAGGACCGGCCTCGGCGGGCGGCCCCGTCAGTCGCTGCCCGCCGCGCCGTCGAACGAGCGCGCCGGCAGGAGGAGGTCGTCGAGCGCCGGCAGGTGCTTGACGTTGTAGACGACGTTCAGTTCGTCCGTGACCGGCGTCCCGACACAGGAGAGCCGGATCCCCCGGTCGACCAGTTCGTCGGAGAGGATGTGGTCGACCGGCATCTCCAGTTCGCCCTCGGTGACCGCGACCGCGCAGTTCGCGCAGGCCCCGCCGCGACAGGAGTACGGCCAGGAGAACCCGCAGTTCTCCGCGCCCTCCAGGAGCGGCACGTGCGGGTCGTTCAGGAACCGGCCCCGCTCCGTGTCGGTGAGCCCCTCCGCGGCCGCCTTCTCGAAGAGGTCGTCGTCGTCGAGCGACCAGCCGTAGTCGTCGAGCACCTCGTAGTTCAGGTACTCGACGCGCGTCCCCTCGGGCCGGGCCGGCTCGTCGTCCGCGTCGCCGCCGTCGTCCATCGACGGCGCGTCGGGCAGCCGGCGCTCGGACTGGATCGCCTCGTAGGCCGCCTGCACCCGGCGGAACTCCCGCGCGGAGCCGTTCTGGTCGGGGTGGGTCTCCAGCACCCGCCGGCGGTACGCTCGCTCGACCTCCTCCTCGTCCGCGGTCGGGTCGACCCGGAGGACCTCGAACGGGGAATCCATGGACGCCGCTAGGGCGATGGAAAGGATATACCTTCGGCTGGCGGCGCCCTCGGCCGCGACGGCGGTCGCTTTTGAGGGCCGCCGTGAGCGACCTGCGGGTCCTCCCGCTGGCCGTGGCGGCGTAGGTCCTCGGCGACGCGGTGTCGGTCACGGGCGTCGTCGCGCTCGGGGAGCGTCAGTCGCCGTCGCCGTCCGCCCGCGGCGCGGTCACCAGAAGCGACCGGACGCGCGTCCGGTCCATCCGTTCGACTTCGACGCGGACCCCCTCGTGCTCGACGACCTCGCCGGCCTCGGGGAGCCGGCCGAGCCGGTCGATGACGAACCCCGCGACCGTCTCGTACTCGGGTTTTTCCGGGAGTTCCACCCCCAGCGTCTCGTTTAGCTCGTGGACGTTGACGGTGCCCCGGACCCGCGCCCGTCGGTCGCCGAGGGGCTCTATCGCCGGGCGTTCGGCCCCCGCGAGGACCTCTCCGACGATCTCCTCGATGACGTCGTCGAGCGTGACCAGCCCCTGTGTCGCGCCGAACTCGTCGACGACGATCGCCATGTCGTGGCCCGCCGCGCGCATCTCGGCCAGCAGTTCGTCGATGTCCTTCGTCTCGGGCACCTGCAGGGCCGGGGACGCGACGTCGCCGACCGCGGTCGCGTCGCCGTCGCGTCGAGCGCGCACGAGCGTCGGCAGGTCGACGGTTCCCACGACGGTGTCGAGCGTGTCGCGGTACACGGGGATCCTGTCGTGGCCCTCGTCGACGCAGACGTCGATCGCCTCGTCGACGGTCGCGTCGGCCTCGACCGCCGTGACGTCGAGGCGGGACCGCATCACCTCCTTCGCGATCCGGTTTCTGAACTCGAAGATCCCGAGCAGCACCTCCCGTTCCTGCGGCTCGATGACCCCCTCGCGCTCGCCGGACTCGATCAGCTGCTGGAGCTCCGCGCGGGTGACGTACGGCGATTCGAGGTCCCCGGCGGTCCCGACCAGGCGGTTGACCGCCCGGGTGAGCGCGTCGAAAAACACCACCAGGGGGTACATGACGTACTCCGAGACCTGCAGGGGCCGCGCGATGCGCCGAGCCCAGCCCTCCGTGTGCTCGACGGCGTAGGACTTCGGGACGCTCTCGCCGAACAGCAACACGAGCGCCGTGATGCCGAACGTCGAGAGCAGCACCGACTCGGCCGGCGAGAAGTGGATCGCGAGCACCGTCGTCGAGATGGAGGCCATGGCGATGTTGACCACGTTGTTCCCGACGAGGATCGTCACCAGCAACCGGTTCGGGTCGGCCTTGAGGTCGCGGACGAGCGTCGCCCCGGGGCGGCCCTCGTCGACCATCGCCTCCACCCTGTACTCGGGGAGCGAGAACAGCGCGATCTCAGAGGAGGAGAAAAAGCCCGACAGCGCGATGAGGACGGCGATCGTGGCTGCACCGCCGTACGTCACCGTCCGGGACGTGAACTCGACGCCGATCTGCTGGATCGCGGCTTCCATGGGGGAGACGTACGTTTCCCGGAGGATAAGGCGTGGCGCTCGAAGCGGGGCCGCCGCGACGGCCGACCGTGGGCGTGCGAACCAAATCCACACCAACATTATATCGGTTCGAAATAACCGTCCGGAAGTCAGCCGATGTCGCGCCTCTCCAAGTCCGCGGTCATCACCCGCTACTACCTCTACCGTGCGACCGCCCGCCCCGGCTTCCACTACCCCGTGTACACGCTGTTCCTGCTGTGGAACGGCCTCAGCTTCGCCCAGATCGGCCTGATCGCGACGATTCAGGCCGTCGTCGTCGTGACCGGCGAGGTGCCGACGGGGTACGTCGGCGACCGCATCGGTCGCCGGAACAGCCTCGCGGTCGGCTCCGCGCTGATGGTCGTCTCGAACGCCAGCTACCTCGTGGCCACCGACTTCGTCGGCTTCACGTTCACGTTCGTGATGCTGTCGTTCGGCGGCACGTTCATCTCGGGGAGCGGGACCGCGTGGCTGTACGACACCCTCGCGGAGCACGACGTCGAGGACGAGTTCACCCGCGTCCAGGGCCGCGGCCGGGCGATCGGCCAGTGGGTGAGCGTCGTCACCCTGATCGCCGGCGGGGGCCTCTACGCGACGAACCGCTTCTACCCGTTCTACGCGGGCGTCGCGGTGGCGCTTTTGAACCTCGTGCTCGTCCTCCGCCTCCCCCAGAACCGGGCCTACGACGACGACGAGGACACCGACGAGGAGGTGCTGACCATCGTCGACGCGCTCCCGGTCATCCGCGAGCAACTCGCCGCGCCGAGCCTCCGGTCGTTCGTCGTCTACCTCTCGCTGTTCAGCGGCGCGATCCTCACGATGGACATGTGGATCCAGCCCATCGCACAGACCTCCCTGGAGGCCAGCGTCGGGCCGACGCTCGAACGCTGGGGGCTGGCCGAGCCGACGACTATCGGGTTCCTGTACGCCTCGTTCACCGTCGTCTCGGCGGTGAGCAGCGACTACGCCAGCGACCTCGAATCGCTGCTGGGCGTGCGCAAGACGATGTTCCTCGTCCCCGTCGGCATCGCGGCGACGTACGTCGCGGCGGGGCTGGTCCCCGTGCTCGCGTTCCCCATGTTCTTCGCGATGAAGGGCGGCAGTTCGGTGCTCCGGCCGATCTACCAGGGGTACATCAACGACCAGGTGCAGTCGGTCGGCCGGGCGACGCTGCTGTCGTCGGTCGCGATGCTGCGTTCGGTCGCCGGCATCCCGTTCCGCGTGGGGAGCGGCGTCCTCGCCACGTGGTGGTCGACGCTCGACGCGGTGGCGCTGCTGGGGGGCGTGTTCATCGTCGGGGCCGTGCTCCTGTTCGCGCTGTCGCCGCCGGTCAAGTCGGGCTACGACGCGCCGGCCGCCTCCGCGGCCGACTGACATTTATGTAGCGCGGCCCGGCAGGTCGACGCATGCCCAGCAACCGAGCCTTCGCCGGCACGACGACCGCGGTCGGCCTCGTCGCGCTCGCACACGCCGCGTTCACGTGGCCGCCCGCCGCGACGGCCGCGTTCTTCGGCGGCGGGGCGCTCGTCGCGTTCGTCGCCGAGGCAGCGGTGATAAACGCCGGGTGGCTCGACCACCACGTCGGCCCGAAGGTCGTCGGCGTCCCGCTCTACGTCCTGTTCGGGTGGACGGGCGCGGTGTACGCCGCGTTCCGGGCCGCGCTGCTCGCGGTCGACGGCTGGCCCGCGGTCGCAGTCGCCGCGGCGCTGGCGGCGACGTACGACCTGCTCGTCGACCACCGCGGCGTCGAGGAGGGCCACTGGACCTATACCGACGACCTGCCCGGGCCGCGCCGCCGGGGCGTCCCGTGGTGGAACTACGCCGGGTGGGTGGTCGTCAGCGCCGCGACGGCGTCGTTCGCCGTGCCGTTTCTCTAGGAAACCGGGCCGCGCGACCCGCGCCGGTCAGTCGTCGGTCGCCGGCGCCGCCGGGGCCTCCGACGGCTCGCGGACCGCCTCGGCCCTGCCGGCGCGCGCCCAGAGCGCGAGCATGCTCGGGAGGACGACCACGCTCACGACGAGGGCGGCCAGCAGCGCGAGCACGACCAGCGTTCCGAAGTTCCGTAACTGGGGCGAGGGGTGGAGCAGCAGCGAGACGAACGCGACGGCCGTGGTCAGCGCGCTGCCCAGGAGCGCGCCGCCGGTTCCGACGACGGCCGTCTCCAGCGCGGCGAACGCGTCCCGGCCGCGGCGGAGTTCCGCCGCGAACCGGTCGGCGACGTGGATGTTGTAGTCGATGCCGAGGCCGACCACCAGGCTCATCAGGAGGGCCGTCAGCAGCGTCAGGGGGACGTCGAGGACGTACATGCCGCCGATGACCAGCCCGGCGACCAGCGTGACCGGCACGCCCGCGACGACGCCGAGCGACGCGCTGCCGTGGACGCGCCACGAGACGGCGACGAGCGTGAGCAGGACGGCCGCCAGCGCCAGCGCCATCACCCGGAGGACGCCGTCGGTGATCGCCGCGATGCCCGCCCGGCGGATCGTCGACCGGCTCACCGCCGTCGCGGTCAGGTCGGCGTCGCCGGCCTCGACGGCGGCCGCGGCGTCGCGCTGTGCGGTCGCCCGCTCGTCCAGCGTCCCGCCGCCGTCCGCGGGGCCGACGACGCGCAGCGAGCGGTACTCCCCGTCCGTCCGCTCGATCACCCGACTCGCCGCGTCGGGCGCGACCGCGTAGAGGTGGTCGTACACCGCTTCGAGGTTCCGGTCGGGCACGCC
Source organism: Halostella litorea (assembly GCF_004785955.1). Taxonomy (NCBI): domain Archaea; kingdom Methanobacteriati; phylum Methanobacteriota; class Halobacteria; order Halobacteriales; family Natronoarchaeaceae; genus Halostella; species Halostella litorea. The sequence goes on from NZ_SJER01000001.1 coordinate 1,077,887, forward strand.
GTCGCCGTCGGTGTCCGCCGCCGCGAACGTCTTCGCGAACGCGTCGTTGCGGTCCGTGACCGAGCGCATCACCGAGAGCGGCGAGACGACGCGGGCGCCCGGCGTCCGGGCGTCGGCGGCGGTCGCTTCGGCCCCGCGCCGGACGCTCGCCAGCGCGGCGTCGTCGGTCACGTCGCCCTCCACGAGCAACTGGACGCGGTCGGTCTCCTCGTCCGCGACCGCGCGGTACCGCTCCTGCACGTAGAGGTCGTTCATGCCGTACTCGCCGTCCTCCCAGGCCATCGGTCCGGGGAGTTCGGTCTTCCACTCCGCCGCGGGCTCGGTCTGCCGGTCGAACGGCTGCTCGTCCAGCGCCGTCCAGGCGACCGCGCCGGCGCTTCCGGCGACGAGCGCGACGGCGACCACGACCGGCGCGGCCCGCTTCGCCAGGGCGACGCTGGACCGCAGCAGGGGCCGGAGGAGGGCGCTCTCCCCGAGCGGGCGCTTCCGGCGGTCCAGCCCGGCCCGTTCGAGCAGGTCGTCGACCCCGACCTTCAGCGCCGGGACGAGCGTCAGGAACACGACGAGCGCCGAGAGGACGCCGAGCGTGATCCCGACCCCGAGCGCGCGGATGTCGGGGACGGGGTTGACGAGGTTCGACAGGAAACCGATGCCCGTCGTCAGCGTGACGAGGCCGAGCGCGAACGCGACCGAGCGGACGGCGCGGCGCATCGGCGGCCGGACGCCCTCGTCGGGGCCGCACTGCTCGCGGTAGCGCGTGAACACGTGGAAGCCGTAGTCGATGCTCAGCCCCGCGATCAGGACCGGCCCGACGATCATCGTGACCCCGGCCGAGACGCCGAGCCAGCCGAGGATCCCGAACATCCAGACGACCGAGACGACGACGCCGGTCAGCCCGACGACCACGTCGACCGGGTCGCGGTAGGTGAACGCGAGCACGCCGACGATGAGCGTCAGGGCGATGGGGAGGACGAACGCGACGGTGTTCTGGTTCAGCCGCTCGCTGTTCCGGGCCATCGCGTGCTCGCCCAGCGTGAAGTACTCGGGGTCCTCCCGGTCGTCGGCGGCCGCGAACAGCGCCCGGGTCGCGTCGCTCGGCGGCTCGCCGCCCTCGGTCGCCGCGAGGGGGAACAGCATCCGGTGGCTCTCGGCCGTCGCGGTGCCCGGCTCGTAGCCGTTCGGGAGGAGTCGGAGCAGTTCGGAATCCCGAGTGAGCGTCCCGCGGACGGTGGCGTTTACCTCCTCCGGGCTCGCCGCTTCGAGGGCGGCGATCTGTGCGTCGAGGTCCGCGTCCGAGTCGTTCGCCAGCCGGCGGGCGACGGCGTTGGGGACGCCGGCGACGGACCGGCCGTCGGGCGTCGCGGCCGCGACCGACTCGTTGCGGGTCACGGTCCGCTGGTAGCGCAGGGCGTCCAGCAGCGCGGCCTTCGAGAGCGCGTTCCCGTCCGCGGCGCGCACGTACACGGCGGCGCGGACCGTCCCGTCGCTCCCGTCGGCCGCGCCGTACTGCTGCTGGACGTACTCCGCCTTCTCGTCGGGCGTCGTCGACGGGAGCATGTCGTTCCCGCTCGCGTTGCTGCCCGTGTTCAGGTCCGTCGCGCCGACGGCCATCCCGGCGGTCAACAGGAGCATCAGGAACACGACGAGCCAGCTGTGGGTCGTGACGGCGTCGATGCAGTCGTCGATGAAAGTTCGGAGCATTGTGGGTAGCACGGTCGGGAGGCGGCCTCACTCGGGCCGGGCCTCGATGGTCGTGATCATGCCGAGGAAGCTCGTCTCGGCCTCGCGGACCGACAGGCCCGCCTCGGCGGCGACCGCGAGCGGCTCCTGGGTCCAGCGGCAGCCGGCCGAGGCGTAGTGGGCGTCCTCGCGCCACTCCTGGAATCGGGCGACGGGGCCGACGTCGCTCCGGCCGTGCTCGACGAGCAGGATCCGGCCGTCCGGGTCGCAGACGCGCTCCATCTCCCGGAGCGCGGCGACGGGGTCGGGGAACGTGCAGGTCGAGAGCGCCGATATCACCGTGTCGAAGCTGTCGTCCGGGAACTCCAGGTCCTGCGCATCCATCCGGCGCAGCGTGCCGTCGAGAGCGAGGCCGTCGAGCCTGTCGCCGGCCTTCGCCAGCATCTCCGGGCTGACGTCGACGCCGACGAGGTCGACGGAGGCGGGCAGGTACGGGAAGTTCGTGCCGGTGCCGCAGGCGACGTCGAGGACGCGGCCCTCGGCGTCCCCGAACTGCCGCCGTCGGTACCGCCCCGCGAGGAGGCGGTCGGCGAAGTCGAAGCGGTACAGCCGGTCGGCCTGGTCGGCGTAGGCGGCCCGTATCTCGTCGGTCGTCATCGGGCGGTCCCGCACCGGGTCGGCCGCGGCGGAGCGCTCAGCCGTGCGGTCGGGTCGTTCGGTCGAGTTCATGGGCATTCCTCGTTCGTGAGGGCGGCCGACACGCCCATAAGTATTATCGAGTTTTTGATATATTACCGGAATGGTTTCAAAATCGCGTTTGAGCCACGCGGGGCGGATACGGGCCGATACGCGCCGCTGGGCGGGTGGCGTCCGCACAGCGGCCGAACTGGCTCAACGACGGTTTTGTAACGAACCCGTCAGGTATCGGCGTCCGCGCCGCCGCGGCGGCGCACGCGCTCGGTGCGGGTCACCGTCGCCGTGTCGTCGAGGCGGGCGCGGAGCACGTCGTCGCCCTCGCGCAGTTCGACCGCGTACTCGGCCGGGTCGGTCGCCACGCGCTCCGAGGTCCAGCGGCCGTCGCGGAGGCGGTCGTTGAACAGCCGGATCCCCTCGGTCATCACGTCGATGCCGTGGTCCCAGTGGAACGCGACCGACGCCGGGTGGTGCGCGACGCCGTAGGTCAGCGGCCCCGAGTAGCGCCGCAGGCACGCCTCGCAGCGGTCCACCGCGAGGAACGTGTCCGCGTCGGGCAGCGGCGAGTCGCTTGCGTCCATCACCTCGGTCGACAGCGGCCCGGCACAGGTGGGGCAGACCCCGCGCCTGACCTGCCGGTAGTCGAACGTCTGTTTCCGGATCGCCATCCGGACGAGTTCCTGGCCGTCCAAGGCCTTCGCCTGCGCGGGCTTGAGGAAGTAGCCCATCGCTGGCTCCTCACAGTCGGTACAGACGATGAAGAACATCTCGTGCTGGAACCGGGCCTCCAGCGTCTCCGCCCCGCAGAACAGGCACGTCCCGGACGTCTCGACGGGGCCGAACTCCGGCGGCCGGTCGTAGTTGCCAGAGAGGACGAAGCGGACGAGTTCCTCCCCGGCGTGGCTGAAGGCGTACCCGTCCTCGTCCTTGCGGAGGAAGGTGCCGGTCAGCTCCCCCAGGTGGTACGACAGCTTGGACGTGTTGTCGACGTCGACCGCCTCGTATATCTCGGAGAACGACAGCCGCATCGGCCCCGACCCGACGCCGGTCAGTTCCGCCTGCTTGACCGCGACCGCCCGGAGGATGTCGACGCGGGTGTCGTCCGCGAGCAGCCCGAACACGGCGTCCGCCGAGCGGTCGCCCTCGGAGTCGCTCATCGCGTCGGCCAACGGACCGGGACGCAATGAAGCTACGGGGCCGGGCTACTCGGGGGAGAGCGGGCTGAACTCGTCGACCGGCATGACGGAGTAGTCGACGTTCAGCGTGTCCTTCGTCGCGCGGATCTTGCCGACGAACGTCGATATCTCCTCCAGCGAGCCCTCGAGGATGAAAAGCTCCATGCAGTGGTGCTCGCCGACGTGGCTGTGGAAGTTCGAGGCGACGAGGTCCTCGTGCTCGTGGCGGAGGTGCATCATCTTCTCCTCGACGGCGGTCGTCTCGTAGTCGAACATCACCGTGATGATCCCCATCAGTTCGCGGCCCTCCAGACGCTTGTCCTCGAACTCGCCCAGCAGGTTGCGGGCGGCCTCGCGGACGACCTCGCTCCGGCCGGTGTAGCCGTGGTCCTCCGCGAACTCGTCGATGCGGTCGAGGAGTTCCTCGGGCATCGAGACGCTTGCGACGGTCATGTATTAACCGAGGCCAAGAATGTTGTTAAGCCTTCCGTTACACGGGACGGACCGGCCGACGCGACCGCCGGCGAGTCGGGGACGTGACCGTACCAAGTTATATTACCGCGCCCGCCATGCCATGAGACACCGATGTGTCGGGAGACGAAGCGCGAGCCGGCGTGGGTGGCCGCGATCCGGCTGGCGATGTTGGAGGGGCGCGTCGACGTGGACGGCGTGATGGCGGAGGCCAATCTCGCTGCGGGCCGCGAGCGGACGGTCAGGGACGTGCTGTCGACGATGGCGAGCCGTGACCTCCTCGCCCCCGTCGACGGGGACGACGCGTACGTCCCGGGGCCGGTGTTGCTCGACTCCGACCGCTTCGACCTCGACTTCGAGAAGGCGTCGGACGGCGGCGCGCACCGCTGGAACTCGGCGGTGTAGGCCGGCGCTCGATACGCGCGAAGACCACGCCCGCGAGCGGCGGCGCCGTCCGCGTGCCCGCCGGCCGCCGCGGTCGGTCAGTCCGGCGAGAGGTCGAACGGCGTCCAGTCGCGGGGCTGGTTCGGGAGCCCGCGGACCCGCAGTTCCGGGGCGTCGTCGCCGTCACGGACCTCGATGCGGCCGGTGCAGAACTGCCCCAGCGTGCTGAGCGTCCGGTCGTCGTGGACGACCGGGTCGATGAGGAGCACCCCGAGCCCGTCGACGCTGTCGATGCGGCCGGCGAGGGTGTGGACGAACCGGGAGACGGCCCTGAGCTCCCCGAACGAGAGCAGCGTCGACAGGGAGCAAAGCGCCGTTCGGACGCGCTCGACCCCATCGCGGTCGAAGTCCCGGTAGACGTCGGAAAAGCGCATCCCGATCCCGGTCAGGTCCGAGGGGCCGGACACCGGAAACACCCGCGCGGACACGTCCGTGTCCTCCCCGCCGACGCAGTCCAGTATCGCGGCCCGGTCCGGGTCGAGGTCGACGCCGACGCCCGCGCAGTCGTCGGCGATCCGCTCGGCCCGGCTGTTGGTGGTGATGACGACCCGCCCCTCGTCGGCCGACCCCGCGAGCAGTCGCAACGCGAGGCGGCGGGAGCCGGCGTGCATCGGCCCCGAGACGAGCAGCGTCGTCCCGGGACGGACCGGTTCCACCGGGAGCCCGTCGAACTCGTACGGGGCCTCAGGCATCGCCCTCACCCCCACGCTCGCGCAGCCGCCGGCGCAGCTCCAGTTGGTCCAGCGCCTCGTCGGCGAGCATCGTCAGGAGTTCGCGGTCCCGGTCGGAGAACTCCCGCGGGGCGTCGTCGTAGACGCAGAAGGTGCCGATCGCCTCCCCGTCCGGCGTCACCAGCGGCGCGCTCGCGTAGAACCGGATGCTCGCGGCCGCCAGCCCCTCGTTGTCCTCGAACCGCGGGTCGTCCCGGACGTCCTCGAAGACCGTCACGTCCCCGTCGAGGATGGCGTACGTACAGACCGTCTCCTCGCGGGGGATCGGGTCGAACGAGACGCCGTGGCAGGCCAGGAACCGCTGTTCGTGTGCGTCGACGAGCCCGACCGCGGCCGCGTCGAGGTCGAACAGCGCGGTCGCCAGCTCCGCCAGCCGGTCGAACGACGCCCCGAGCGCGTCGGGGTCGCTCGCGTACCGTTCGAGGGCGGCGACCCGCGCGTCCTCGTTCTCCGGGACCGGGTAGGCGGTCTGGCTGTGGAACGCGAGGCTCCCCTCGACGAGCGCGACGAGTTCGTCCCGCGCGTCCGGCCCGTCCTTCGGGAGGTACTCCGCGACGACGTCGCCGAAGGCGGCGGTGTCGATCTCCTCGATCCCGCGGTCGGTGAAGACGATACACGCGGCGTCGGGTGCCGTCTCGCGGGCCGCCCGCACGAGTTCCAGCCCGGTGCCGTCGGGGAGCGCATGCTCGACGACGAGGCAGTCGAGCGCGGGCCCGTCGGCGAGTACTTCCCGGGCTTCCGCGACGGACCCGGCCGTCCGGGTATCGAACCCCGCCGCGGCCAGCGCCTCGGCGGTCCGCTCGCGCTCGCGGTCGTCCGGGTCGACACAGAGGATCATGGTCGCACGTATCGCGGAGCGGACGTAAAATTTCGGACCGGAAGGGGCGGAACGCGGGACCGGCGGCGAGTCCGGCGGGCACCCGCCGCAGCGTCCCGGCGAGTCGTGCAGAGGGGGTCGACTACGGGCCGCCGTAGCACAAGCTATGTGTACGCTACGGTCGTACCACGGGCCGATGGGAAACCTCACGGACACCAAAGTCTCGGAGAAGAACCTCACGACGGTGCCGAAGCCGGTCCGGAACTTCCTCGACGTCGGCGCGGGCGACCGCGTCGAGTGGCACGTCGAGAACGGCGACATCGTGGTGCGGAAAGCGCCGGACGGCGAGGAGTAGCGACGGCCCCAACGCCGCCGGTCAGCGCTCGACGACGGGGTAGGGGACGACGTCGACCGATTCGCCGGCCGACAGCGCCGACTCGGTGAGCACGAAGCCGTCCGCCCGCGTGGCGCGCGTGCTGGAGGAGAGCACGCTCGGGTCGAACTCGTCCTCGTAGACGGAGAGCGGCGAGTCCGCGTGCCCCAGCGGCGTCGCCGTGCCGTCCGCGAGCGTCACCGGCACGGCGTACGCGAACCCGGGGACCGAGATGCCCACGTCGGCGGCCATCGTCGCAGAGACGGTCGGCAGGTCGCCGGCGTCGGCGAAGTACGGCCGGGCGACCAGCGACGTGACGGCGTGGGCACCGACCGGCTTGCCGGGGATGGCGAAGACGACCGCGTCCGGGAGTTCGGCGACGGCGATGGGCTTGCCCGGCCGCAGGCGGACGCGGTGGAACAGCACGTCGCCCAGTTCCTCCAGCGCGCGGACGACGTAGTCCGCGTCGCCGACGCTGGTCCCGCCGGTCGTCACGACGACGTCGTACTCGGCGGCGAGGGCGGCGATCCGGTCGCGGACGCGTTCGTACTCGTCCGGGACGGTGCCCTCGTAGGTCGCCTCGTGGCCCCACGAGCGGACGAGCCCCGCAAGCATCGGCGAGTCAAGGTCGCGGTGTTTCCCCTCGTGGATCTCCGTCCCGGTCGCCAGGAGGCCCGCCGAGAGCCGTTCGTACACCGGCACCTCGTCGAGGCCCAAGTCGCCGAGCAACAGGGCGTCCTTCGGCCCGAGGCGCTCGCCCGCGTCGAACAGCCGCTCGCCCTCGGCGACGTTGCTCCCGCGCTCGTACACGTACGTCCCCGGTTCGGTCGGCGTCCCGGAGAGCCGCCCGTCCTCGACGGTCGCCTCCTCCTGTTTCAACACGGCGTTGGCGGCGGGTGGGAGGGGCGCGCCCGTGAAGATCCGGACGGCCTCGCCCGCGGCCAGCGACGGCGGCTCGTCGTCCGGGAACACCTCGGCGTCGACGAGGTCGTACGGGTACTCCCCGGTCGCGTCGAAGGCGTACCCGTCCATCGTCGCGTGGCTCCGGGCGGGCACCGCTTCGGGGGCGCTGACCGGTCCGGCCAGTTCACGGCCGGCGATCCGGTCTATCGGCACCGTCTCCGTGCCGCGGTCGTCGAGCCGGCGGGCGCGGAGGTCCCGGACGGCCTCGGCCCCCTCGCGCCAGGTGCGCATCCCGCCGTGGTCGTGTCCGTCGGTCATGTAGTAGCCCTGAACCGCCGCGGCCCGATGAAACTGTCCTTATCTTTCAGTAACCTTATTACGGTGGTACCGTATAACATGGAGCGTGGTAATAGTATGCTCATAGTGGAGGGTTATAAAAGATGACGGCGGCACAGGTCGGGCGGACAGGAACGAACGGGGGCGGTCGGTGATGGAGTTCGACGGGGAGTTCGAACTCGAGGACGTCCCGCCGGACAAGGCGTGGGTCGTCCTCTCGGACCCGATAGCGGTCCGGAACGCGCTGAAAGGCTGCAAGTACATCACGCCGATGGACGACGACTTCGAGTGGGACAGCTACGAACCCGAGGAGGACGTCGAGACGCTCCCGGAGGCCGACCCCGAGGTCGTCGCCGCCCGGGCGTTCAAGGAGGGCCAGCAGTACGCGGCGCTGATGCAGGTCGGCGTCGGCAGCGTGAAGCCCAAGTTCGAGACGACGGTCACCATCGAGGACCGCGACGAGGAGAACTTCGAGATGACGGCCGTCGGCTCCGGCTCCGCGAGCAGCAGCGGCTTCAGCATGGAGTCGGGGATGCGCATCCACGAACTGGAGGACGGCGACGGCTCCCGCATCGAGTGGTGGACGGAGGCCGACATCTCGGGCCGCATCGCACAGCTCGGCGGCCGCGTCATCAACCCGGTCGCCAACAAGATCGTGAACAACTTCTTCGGCGCTATCGAGTCGGAGATGACCGAGGTCGAGGAGACCGACTCGGGCGTCACCGACAGGATCCGGGGGATGTTCTGATGAAGTCGGCACCGTTCGAACACTACGAGCCGACGACGGTCAACGAGGCGACGAGCCTGCTGGAGAGCCTCGACGAGCCGACGATCCTCTCGGGCGGGCAGAGCCTCGTGCCCATGCTCCGGTTCCGGCTGGCGAACCCGGACGTCGTCGTCGACATCAACGGCATCGACTCGCTCGACTACCTCGAGGAGTCAGAGGGGTACCTGCGGCTCGGGGCGCTGGCCCGCCACGCCGACGTGGCGGACTCGGACCTGATCGACGAGCGCTACGGGAGCTTCGCCGACACCGCCCCGCTGGTCGCGGACCCCCAGATCCGCAACCGCGGGACGGTCGTCGGCTCCGTCGCGCAGGCCGACCCGAAGGGCGACTGGGGGAGCGTCCTCCTCGCCCACGAGGGCGACGTCGTCGCCGCGGGGCCGGACGGGGAGCGGACGATCCCCGCCGACGAGTTCTTCCTCCTGCCGTACGACACGACGCTGGAGCCGGAGGAGCTGATAACCGAGGTGCGCGTCCCGACCCCCGAGCCGAACGAGGGGAGCGCGTACCACAAGCTGAAGCGCAAGACCGGCGACTACGCGATGGCCGGCGTCGCCGCCCGACTCGTCTTCGACGACGACGGCCGGATCGAGACGGCGGGGATCGGGATGACGGCGGTCGACATCACCAACGCCCGGGCGACCGACGCCGAGGAGCGCCTCGAGGGCGAGCGGCCGAGCGCGGACCTGTTCGAGGCGGCCGGCGAACTCGCCGCCGAGCAGTCCAACCCCGAGTCCGACGAGCACGGCGGCGCGGCGTACAAGGAGCGGATGGTGAACGTCCTGACCCAGCGCGCGCTCGGCGACGCCGCCGAGCGCGCCGGGACGGTGAAACGGAGGGTTACACAGTGACCGACGAAACGGAGATCACGCTGACGGTCAACGGTACCGAGCACACGGTCGAGGTGGAGCCGCGGCGGCTCCTCGTCCACACGATCCGGGAGGACCTGGACCTGACGGGCACGCACATCGGCTGCGACACCGGCAACTGCGGGGCCTGCACCGTGTTGAAGGACGGCGAGCCGATCAAGTCCTGCCTGATGTTCGCGGCGCAGGCCGACGGCGCGGAGATACTCACCGTCGAGGGGATGGAGGACCTGCCGGCGGCCGACGACCTCCACCCGCTCCAGGAGGGGTTCCGCGAGGAGCACGGCCTCCAGTGTGGCTACTGCACGCCGGGGATGCTCATAGCCGGCAAGGCGCTGCTGGACGAGAACCCCGACCCGGAGGAGGGGGAGATCCGCGACGCGATAAGCGGCAACCTCTGTCGCTGTACCGGCTACCAGAACATCGTCCGCTCCATCGAGTACGCGGCCGACGAACTCGACGCGCGCGCCGCGGCGGACGGCGGCACGGTCGCCGCGGACGGCGGCGCGGACGCCTCGGCGGGGAGCGCGGACGCCCCCGCCGGCGACGCCGACACGTTCTGCGGCTTGGAAGATTGCTGTGGCGGGCCGGAGGGCGAGTCGTTCGACGACCAGTTCGACCGCGACTACCTCGGGGGTGACGGCGAATGAGCAGCGACCGCGAGGGCGCGCCCGAGGCCGACACGGAGTACCAGCACCCCGAGGACGACGGGCCGGAGCCGGAGAAACACTGCGGCCACGGCCGCGGCGGGATGGGCGAGGAGGTCAGCCGCAAGGAGGACAAGCGCTTCATCACCGGCCGGGGCGACTACGTCGACGACATCAAGAAGCCGGGGATGCTCCACTGCGAGATCGTCCGGAGCCCCCACGCCCACGCCCGGATCGAGGAGATAGACGGCTCCCGCGCCGAGGCGATGGACGAGGTCGTCGCCGTCCTCACGGCGGAGGACCTGCTGGCCCACGACCTGGCGACGATGCCGACGCTGATGGACGACACGCAGGACGTGCTGGTCAACGAGAAGGTGAAGTTCCAGTCCCAGGAGGTCGCCGCGGTCATCGCCGAGGACCGCTACGCGGCGAAGGACGGCGCACAGAAGGTCGAGGTCGAGTACGACGTGCTCGACCCGGTCGTCGACGCCGAGGAGGCCCTGGAGGACGACGCGCCGCTCGTCCGCGAGGAACTGGAGGACCAGGAGGACAACCACATCTTCGACTGGGAGACGGGCGACCGGGAGGAGACCGACCGCGTCTTCGACGAGGCCGACGTGACCGTCGAGGAGGACATGCTGTACCAGCGGCTCCACCCCGCGCCCATCGAGACCTGCGGCGCGGTCGCCGACTGGGACCCCGGCAAGGACAAGATGACGGTCCACATGACCTCGCAGGCACCCCACGCCCACCGCACCCTGTTCTCGCAGGTGTCGGGCATCCCGGAGCACAAGGTCCGGATCGTCAGCCCGGACGTCGGCGGCGGGTTCGGCAACAAGGTGCCGATCTACCCCGGGTACGTCGTCGCCGCGGCGGCGTCGTACGTGCTGGAGGAGCCGGTCAAGTGGATCGAGGAGCGCTCGGAGAACATCCAGACGACGGGCTTTGCCCGCGACTACGACATGACGGGCGAACTCGCCGCCACCGAGGACGGCGTGATCGAGGGCGTCAAGGTCGACGTGCTCGCCAACCACGGCGCGTACAACGCGGCGGCCCAGCCCTCGAAGTTCCCGGCCGGCTTCTTCAACATCTTCACCGGGTCGTACGACATCGAGGCGGCCCACGGCTCGCTGACGGGGGTGTACACGAACACCGCGCCGGGCGGCGTCGCCTACCGGTGTTCGTTCCGCGTCACCGAGGCGGTGTACCTCATCGAGCGGATGGTGAAGGTGCTCGCCGACGAACTCGACGTCGACCCCGCGGAGATCCGGCGGAGGAACTTCATCCCCTCGGACGCGTTCCCCTACGAGTCCGCGACGGGATGGAACTACGACTCCGGGAACTACGGGAAGGCGCTGGACAAGGCCCTGGAGATGGCCGACTACGAGCACTACCGCGAGGAACAGCAGCGCCGCATCGAGGAGGACGCCGACAAACTGCTCGGCATCGGCATCTCCTCGTTCACCGAGGTGGTCGGGGCCGGCCCCGGCAAGCAGTGTGACATCGCCGGCATCGAGATGTTCGACTCCGCCGACCTCCGGGTGAACCCGACCGGCAACGCCGTCCTGCGCGTCGGCGTCCAGACGCAGGGGCAGGGCCACGAGACGACGTTCGCACAGATCGTCGCCGAGGAACTGGGCATGGACGTCGACGACATCACCGTCGAACACGGCGACACCGACACCGAGCCGTACGGGCTGGGCACCTACGGCTCGCGGTCGACGCCGGTCGCCGGCGCGGCCGCCGCCGTCGCCGCGCGCAAGGTGCGGGACAAGGCCAAGTCCATCGCGGCCAACGAACTGGAGGCCGCCGAGGAGGACATCGAGTGGGACCGCGAGTCCGGCGAGTTCCACGTCGCCGGCGCGCCCGACCGGTCGATCACCATCACCGAGATCGCAGCGGGCGCGTACATGAACCACCCCAGCGACGAGGAGCCGGGGCTGGAGGCGGTGAACTACTACGACCCGCCGGAGATGACGTACCCGTTCGGGTCGTACATCGTGGTCGTGGAGATAGACCGCGAGACCGGGGAGATCGAGTTCGAGAAGTTCGTCGCCGTCGACGACTGCGGCAACCGGATCAACCCCATGATCATCGAGGGGCAGATCCACGGCGGCCTCGCACAGGGGATCGGCACGGCGCTCCTGGAACACGTCACCTACGACGACAACGGCAACGTCACGGGCGGCGACTTCATGAACTACCTGCTGCCGACCGCAAACGAGATCCCGAACTTCGAGACGGGCCACACCGTCACGCCGTCGCCCCACCACCCGATCGGGGCGAAAGGCGTCGGCGAGTCGCCGACCGTCGGCTCGCCGCCGGCGATCGTCAACGCCGTCGTCGACGCGATGGCCCACGAGGGGATCAGCCACGTCGAGATGCCGATGACGCCCGACGTGGTCTGGGAGAAACTGGACGAGGTCGGGCTGAGCCACCAGCCCGTCCACAACGTCGAGTTCAGCGTCGAGGACGACGGGGAACCGGCCGACGACTGACGGAGCACGCCGGCCGGGGCACCGCCCCCGCCGGGCGTTCGACACCACCACACGATGACCACCGACGACACAGCAGACGGCGAACCGAACGGCGACCGGAGCCGGATCGACGACGGTGACGTATCGACGCTGGAAGAGGAACTGCGGGCGCGCGGCGAGCCGTACGCCCGGGCGACGGTCGTCCGGCGGGAGCCGCCGGTGTCGTCGAACGTCGGCGACCGCGCGGTCGTCACCGCCGACGGCGAACTGCACGGCTGGGTCGGCGGCGCGGCCTGCGCCCAGTCCATCGTCGCGACGCAGGGCCGAGAGGCGATAGAGGCCGACGCGCCGCGCCTGGTCGGGATCGCGCCGGACCCGGAGACGGTCGACCGGCCCGGCCTCGACGCGTTCCCGATGACGTGTCACAGCGACGGCGTCCTGGAGATATTCCTCGAACCGGTGACGCCGACGACCGAACTCGTCGTCGTCGGTGACTCGCCGGTCGCGGGGTCGCTGACCCGGCTCGCGGACGAGTTGGCGCTGGACGTGACCCGCGTCGTCGCGGACGCGGCCGACGCCGGCGACGTGCCCGACGGGACCGACGTGGTCGACACGGTCGACCCGGACGGGATCGCCGCCGCGGTCGGCCCGTCGCCGCTCGTCGTCGTCGCGTCGATGGGGAAGTACGACGCCCGCGGGATCGCCGCCGGCGTCGCCGCGGACGCGCCCTACGTCGGGCTGATCGCCAGCGACGCGCGGGCCGAGGAGGAGGTCGCACGCGCCGCGGACCTGCTCGACTCCGACCCCGAGAGCGTCCGCGCGGCGGTCACCAACCCAGCGGGCGTCAACATCGAGGCCCGCACGCCGGCCGAACTCGCCGCCGGCCTGCTCGCGGAAGTCGTCGACGTGCGGGCGGGCGTGTCGGGCGGCGCGGCCGTCGGTAGTGCAGCCGATGGGGCCGAGACGACCGACGACGAGACCGCAGACAGCGACGCGGATGCGGCCGCAGATGACGGGGACGACGCGGGCGGCTCTGAACCAGCCGTCGACCCGGTCTGCGGGATGACGGTCGACCCGGACGACGCCGCGGCGTCCGTCGAGCACGGCGGGCGGACGTACCACTTCTGCTGTCACGGCTGTGCCGACTCCTTCGAGTCCGAGCCGTCCGCGTACGTGGAGGAGGTGAACGCGTGAGCGAGCGGCTCGCCGCGGCGTCGTTCGGGGACGTGACCGAGGAAGACCTCCGGGAGCGGTTCGACCGGACCGACTACGTCGCCGACGACCGCACCGTGACGACCGTCTCGCTTGCCCTGCAGTTAGGTCAACCCCTGCTCGTCGAGGGGCCGCCGGGCAGCGGGAAGACGGAACTCGGCAAGGCGCTTGCCAAGGGGTTCGACACGGAGCTGATCCGGCTGCAGTGCTACGAGGGGCTGACCGCCGAGAACGCGCTGTACGAGTGGAACTACACGAAGCAGCTCCTCGCGGTGCAGGGCGACGGGGGGCGGGGCGGCGGGCGCGAGGCCGCCGTGGACGAGGGCGCGGCCGGCTCCGGCGTCGGCTCGGTGTTCGGCGAGGAGTACCTCCTCGAACGGCCGCTGCTGCGGGCGCTCCGGTCCGATGGCGACCGGCCGCCGGTGTTGCTCGTCGACGAGATCGACCGCGCCGACGAGGCGTTCGAGGCGTTCCTGCTGGAGCTGCTGTCGGACTTCCAGGTGTCGATCCCGGAGTACGGCACCGTCAGCGCCGACCGGCCGCCGGTCGTGGTGCTCACGTCGAACCGGACCCGCGGGCTGGGCGACGCGCTGAAGCGGCGCTGCCTGTATCTCCACGTCGAGCCGCCGTCGTTCGAGACGGAGTACGAGATCGTCCGCCGCAAGGTGCCGGAGCTCGACGCCGCCGTCGCGGCCGAGGTGTGTGCCGTCGTCGAGCGGTTGCGCGAGGAGTCGTTCCTCAAGCAGCCCGGCGTCGCCGAGACGCTGGACTGGGCCCGCGCCGTCGCGCGGCTCCGCCACGAGGGGGACGAACCGATCCCCGCGGACGCCATCGACCGGACGATCGGCTGCCTGCTGAAGGAGGCCGAGGACGTCTCGCGCGTCGACACCGAACTCTTAGAGCGGCTCCGGGAGGCGGCGGCCGCGGCGAGCGAACGGGTCGACTGACCCATGCCCCGGAACGACGGACCGGACGGGCCGACCGACGCCGGCGACCGCCCGGCCGGCCTCAACGACCGCGGCGACGACGGGGGCGTGCCGGACTTCCCCGCCGCCCGGAAACACGTCCTGACCGAGCTGTTCCGGTTCGTCGCCGACCTGCGGGCCGAGGGCGCGAGCGTCGCCGGGTCCGCGACCCTCGACGCCGCCCGGGCGCTGGCCGCGGTCGGGTTGGACGACGAGCGCCGCGTCGCGGCCGCGCTCCGCGCGACCCTGCTCTCGGAGAGGGCCGACGCCGAGGCGTTCGACGAGGCGTTCCCGACGTTCTGGCACCGCCTGCGGACCGGGCTCGACCGGATCGCCACGGCCGCGGACGGGCCGTCCCCGTCGGGCGACGACGAAGGAGAAACCGCCGGCTCGTCGGCGGACGGCGGGGCGGACGACGGCGACGCGGACCTGCTCGCCGACGCCGACCCGCCCGAGCTAGACGGCGGGGGCGACGGGGAAATCGAGGTCCGGATCCCGACCGACCGCCGCCGCGCGTCCGGCGACCGGCCGGCCGACGGCGAGGGGGACGCCCGGCGGTACAGCCGCGCCGGCGAGAGCCAGCCGGTCGACGCCGCGACGCCGTCCGGCCCCGACGACGCCGCGGCGATAGACCGGTTCGTCGACGCCCTGTCGTCGCTCCCCGGCCGCCGTCGCCGGCGGGCGACGGCCGGGCCGGACGTGGACGCGCGGGGCGCGCTCCGGGCGAGCCTGGCGACCGGCGGCGTGCCGGTGGACCTGCCGCGGCGCGAGCCGACGCCCAGCGAACTGCGCTGTTGCCTGCTCGTGGACGTCAGCGGCTCCGTCCTCGACACCGTCGACCGGAGCGCGCTGCTCGCGCTGGCCGAGCGGGCGACGACCCGCGCGCTCGACGCCCGGGTGTTCCTGTTCGACACGGACCTCGTCGAGGCGACCGACGCGTTCGCGCGGGCCGACGGCGAGCCGGCCGCCGCCCTCCGGGCCGCCAACGTGGAGTGGGGCGGCGGCACCCGCATCGGCCACGCGTTCGACGCGCTCCGGCGGACGGCCCCGTACGCGGTCGACCGCCGGACCGTCGTCGTGGTCGTCAGCGACGGCCTCGACGTGGGCGACTCCGCGGACCTGGCCGACGGGATCACCTGGCTCGCCGACCGGGCGAGCGCGGTCGTCTGGCTCAACCCGCTCGCCGTCTCGCCAGCGTACGAGCCGACGTCCCGCGGGATGGCGACGGTGCTGCCGTACGTCGACGCGCTGTTCGGCTTCGCCGCGGCGGACGACCTGGCCGAGGCGGCCCGCCAGCTGGAGACGCGGGGGCTCGCCGGCGCGGTCGGCTACGAGCGCGACGGTGGCCGGTCGCGGAGCGCCGCGGACGGGGGTGACCCGGCGTGAGCGACCGCCTCCTGCCGGCGGTAGTCGACGCGCTCCGGGCGCGGGGCGCGCTCGCCGGCCCCCGGCTCGACCGGGTGACCGTCGGCGACGCAGCGGTGTTCGTGGAACTCGTCGACGGGGGAGCCGACGGCGCGCGGCCGGCGGGGCTGGCACACCGGCCCTCCGGCGGGGAGCCGCCCGTCGGCGACACCGTCGCGGCGCTGCTCGACCCGATTAGGGACGGGACCGGGGGCGACACGGCGGAAGGGCGCGGGGCGCGCGCCGTGGCCGTCGCGACGCTGAACGCCCTCTCGGCCCCGCACGTCCGGTGGCGGACGGGCGACCCGATGGCGCTGCTGGCGGGGTCCGTCGACGTCGTCGTCACCGTCGGGCTGTTCCGCCCGGCGTTCCGGAAGTTCGCCGACGTGGAGGTCCGGGTCGTCGAGCGCGGAGCCGTCGGCGACGTGTCGGCCCCGGCGAGCGTCGACGTCCGGACGTTCCGCCCGGCGGGGACGGCGGCGGCGATGGCCGACGCCGACGTCGTGTTCGTCACCGGGTCGACGCTCGTGTACGGCGGGACCGAGCGGTACCTCGCGGCGGCCCCCGACGACGCCGCGGTGGTCCTCGTCGGCGCGACGGCGTCGTGCCTGCCGGAGCCGCTGTTCGACGCCGGCGTCGACGTGGTCGCGGGGGCCAGCGTCGACGACCCGGCCGGCGTCCGCGCGGCCGTCGCGGGCGGGGCCTGCGGGACCGACCTCCACGACAGCGGCGTCCGGAAGGTGTACGCGGCGCGCGAACGGCCCTCGACCATCGAACTGCGGGAGACAACCTGACATGTCCGAGCACAACTGGAGCGTTCCGGAGACGGAAGTGGTACAGCACGTCGCCGACAGCCTCGATGCCGGCGGGCCCGACGTCCTCGCGACGGTCGTCGACGTCGAGGGCAACGCCTACCGCCGGCCGGGGGCGAAGATGCTCCTCGACGCCGACGGCGAGGGGGTCGGCTCGATCACCGCCGGCTGCCTCGAACACGAACTCCTGTCGGCCGCCGATCGGATCCGGGAGCGCGGCCGGCCGGAACTGGTCACCTACGACCTGATGGAGGACGACGAGGAGGACGTCTGGGGCCTCGGCGTCGGCTGCAACGGGGTCATCGAAGTCCTGCTCGAACCGCTGGACGCGACGTACCGGCCGGCCGTCGACGCGTTCGAGGCCGGGCGCGACGTGGGCGTCGTCACCGTGCTCGACGCCGAGGAGGGCTTCGAGCGGGGCGACCGCGCGTACTACTACCCCGACGAGGACCGGCTCGAACTGCCCGACGGGTCGCCGGCCGACGGGTGGCCGGCCGACCGGATCGCGGGGCCGGCGGCCGACCTCGCCGAGCGCGGGCGTTCGGACACGCTGCGCGTCGAGTCGGCGGGGCTGGACCTGTTCGTCGACGGCCTCGCGGCCCCGGCGGACCTGGTGGTGTTCGGCTCCGGACACGACGTCGGCCCCGTCACCGAACTGGCGGTCCGGAACGACTTCCGCGTGACCGTCGTCGGCTTCCGCGGCGGCGTCGACCTCGCCGAGCGGTTCCCCGCGGCCGACCGGACGGTGACGACTTCGCCCGGGAGCGTCGCGGCGGACGTGCCGTTGGACGAGCGGACGCACGCGGTGGTTATGACCCACAACTTCGTCGACGACCGGATCACCGTCGAGGCGCTGCTCGCCTCGTCGGCCCCGTACGTCGGCCTCATGGGGCCACGCGAGCGGTTCGAGCGGATGCGCGAGGCGTTCGACGGGGTCGACGAGTCCGACCTCGACTCGCTGTACACGCCGGTCGGCCTGGACCTGGGCGGCGGGACGCCCTACCAGATCGCACACAGCATCGTCGCGGAGGCCCTCGCCGTCGAACACGGCCGCGAGCCCCGCCACCTGCGGGAGCGCGAGGGCCACATCCACGACCGCGCCGAAGCGGGCGACCCCGCGGCCGACGGGGTCGACGCGGAGCCGCGGTAGCGCGCGGAGCGAGAGCCGTCCCGTGACGAAACCGACTTATTCCGGTCGCGGGAAACCCGCCGTGTCGTGACACGAGACGCCCTCCACGAACCCGACGACAGCGTCGCCCTCCCCGACGGACGGTCGCTCGCCTACGCCGAGTACGGCGCGAGCGACGGGACGCCGGTCCTCTACTGCCACGGGACGCCGGGATCGCGGCTCCTCGCGGCGGTCTTCGACGACGCCGCCGAGCGCCGCGGGGTGCGGCTGGTCGCCCCGGACCGCCCCGGCGTCGGCCGGTCGGACCCCGACCCCGACCGGACGCTCGGCGACTGGGGGGCCGACGCCGCCGCGCTCGCGGACGCGCTCGGCGTCGACGAGTTCGGCCTGCTCGGGTTCTCCGGCGGCGGCCCGCACGCGCTCGCGGTCGCTGCGCGCCGCCCAGACCGCGTCGCCCGCGTCGCCCTCGTCAGCACCGTCGCGCCGCCGGACGCCCCGTCGGAGGGGGTCAGCGGGATGAACCGGGCGGTGAACGCGGTCGCGCGCCGGTCGGCACTGCTGACGGGCGCGCTGTTCCGACTGCAGTCGTTCGCCGTCGAGCGGTCCGACCCCGAGGCGCTCGTCGGGCAGTTCAGCGACCGGCCGCTGTCGGCGTTCGAGGCGCGGACCGAGCGGCCGTTCGGCCCGCTCGTCGCGGCGAACCTGCAGGAGGCGTACCGCCAGGGGACGGCGGCCGCCGCCCGCGAGACGCGCCTGTTCGTCCGCGACTGGGGGTTCGACCTCGCGGACGCGGCGGCCCCGGTCCGGCTCTGGCACGGCGCGGGCGACACGAACGCGCCGCTCTCGGGGGCGGCGTACCTCGCCGACGAACTGCCGGACGCCGAACTGACCCGGTTGCCCGACGACGACCACCTGTCGACGCTGGTCGAGCGCCGCGCCGCGGCCGTCGAGTGGCTCGCCGACTAGGGCGGGTCAGTTCTCCCGCGGGTCGGCGTGTTCCCGCACGTACGCAAGCAGGTCGTCGCCGGTGACGTCGACGCCCTGCCGGGCGAAGAAGGCGGCCACGTTCTCGCAGTCGCGTTCGAGGAACTCCTCGGCGTTGGGGTGGTGGATCGTCACCGCCTGGCCGACGTCGATGACGACGAGGTGGCCGTCGTACACGACGACGTTGTACTCCGAGAGGTCGCCGTGGACGAGGCCGGCGTCGTACAGCCGGCGGACGTACTCCCGGAGCACCTCGTAGGCCGTCTCCGGGTTCTCGACGTGGACCTCGGCGAGCCGTTTCGCCCGCTCGCCGTCGTGGCCGAGGAACTCCATGACCAGGGCGTTGCGCTCGACGGCGATGGGGTCGGGGACGCGGACGCCCGCCGCCTGCGCGCGCTTCAGGTTGGCGTACTCCTTTTTCGTCCACGCGAGGACGACCCGCTTCTTGTCGCCGCCGAGTTCCTCGATCCGGGGGTCGCCGGTGAGGTAGTCCCGCATGTCCCGGAAGTCGCTGGCGTTGATCCGGTACACCTTGATCGCCACCTCGCCGCCGCTGCCCAGCGCGGCGTACACGTTCGCCTCCTTGCCCGTGGAGACGGGGCCGCCCAGGGCGTCGACGTACCCGTCCTGTACGAGCTTGTACAGCGCGGCGAAGGTGGCGTCGTCGAACACCGACGCCTCCACCTTGAACCGCTCGCTGTTCTTTATCTTCTTCCGGAACTCGTCGAACTCCCGGTCCCGCCGGCGGGCGATGCGGTCGGCCTCCGTGTCCGAGACGTCCAGTTCCTCCCACTCGTCGCCCGGCGCGTCGGCGTTTTCCCGGTCGACCAGCCCGTACTCGTCGGTCATGGTCGGGGGGACGGATCACCGGCTACGGGGTGGTGGGTTCGCGGTGTCGCCATAGAAGAGCTACTGAATGTGGCCTTCCTCGCGGAGCTGGTCGGCGTCCTGCTTCTCGTAGCGCCAGGTGATGTCGGCCTTCTCGTCCTGCCAGTCCCACGGCTCGACGAGCACGACGTCGTCCTCGCGGATCCAGATGCGTTTCTGCATCTTGCCCGGGATGCGAGCGGTTCGTTCCGTGCCGTCCGCACAGCGGACCTGGACGCGGTTCGCGCCCAGCATCTCGGTCACTGTTGCGAACACCTCGTCGTCGTCTGGCATGCGGAGGTCTTTGCGTCCCTGGTTGTCGCTCATGCCTCTACCAAGGCACGGCAGGCTTTTAAAATCGCGGGAGTCGTCGGCGGGATCGCCGACCTTTATACCTCGGCCGCCGTCGGCGCACCCATGTTCGACAAACTCGGAATCAGCGGCATCGTCGGCGTCGTCGTCGTCCTCGGCGGCCTCGGTCTGATCGCGTACGCGGACCCGATCGTCGCCGCCGGCATGGCGCTGGTGCTGTTCGGCTTCGGCCTCACGGTGAAGGCCCTCGTCAGCAACCTGCTCGGCTCGCTCGGGATGGGCGGGATGGTGTAACCCGGCCGCCCCGGAACTCGCCGCCGACGCTTACAGCTTCCGCCGCCCGGGTTCGATCAGCCGGTCGAGGTACTCGGCCAGCGCCGACTTCGCGTCGGCGGGGTGGAGTTCGCCGCCCTCCAGGTCGGCGGCCAGCGCCTCGTACTCCCCGTACTCCAGGTCGCCGCCGTACTCGTCGGGGCGCTCGACGACGACCGTCTCGAACCGCGGGAACACGTGGTACTGGAAGACCTCCAGCACGGGGTTCTCGCGCTCCTCGCCGTCGTCGGTCGGGTCGGGGTCCCGCGTCCGCGGGCAGTACGCGGCGTTTACCTTCTCCTCGATGTCCGCGGTCGTGTCCTCCATCGAGATGGTGACGCCGGAACTGGAGGACATCTTGCCGATGCCGGTTTCGAGGTCCGCGAGGATGTGCGTGTGGAGGCTGGTCGGCGAGTCGTAGCCCAGTTCCGGCAGGTTCTCGCGGGCGAGCATGTGGACCTTGCGCTGGTCCATCCCGCCGACCGCGAGGTCGACGTCGAGGTACTCGATGTCGAGCGCCTGCATCAGCGGGTAGACGACGTGGCTCACCTTCGCCGTCTCGCCGCTCTGGATCTCCGCCATCGCGCGCTGGGCGCGGTTGAGCGTCGTCTCCACCTGCAGGGCGTGCAGGTCCAGTTCGTAGTCCTCGTCCATCTGGTAGGTCGAGCCGTAGACGAACTCGGTCTGTGACTCGTCGAGGCCGTACGCGATGAACTGCTCCTGCATCCGCTCGGCCGTCTCGCGGATCTCCTCGAACGTGCCCTTGTCGTTGAGGTAGGCGTGGACGTCCGCCAGCAGGACGGTCACCTCGAAGCCGGCCTCCTGCAGGTCGATCAGCTTGTTCGCGGTCAGCATGTGACCGATGTGGAGCACGCCGGAGGGCTCGTAGCCGACGTACGCCCGCTTCCCGTCGGGGTCCTCGGCCAGCGCCTCCGCCTCGTCCTCCGTGACCACCTCGGCCGCGTTCCGGGTGATCAGGTCGTACGTGTCCATACCTACGGCGAGGCGGAGCGCCCGTTTAGGCGCTACGGTGTCGGACGCCGCGGGAGCGCGGTCCGGGCGGTCACGGCGGTGCCGCCTACGCCGACCGGCTCCCGTCGACGTCGATGGCGTCGACGGGGCAGACGTCGACACAGAGCATGCAGTCGATGCACTGGGCCTCGTTGGCCGGGTCGGCCTTGATCTCGCTCTCGGGATGGTCCGGCGTGTCGACCCACTCGAACACGTCGACCGGGCAGTCCTCCAGACACGCGCCGTCGGCCAGACAGATGTCGAAGTCCACCGCGACGTGGGTGCCGTGGATCCCCAGCGTCTCCGGCTCCTCGACCGGTCCCCACACGTCGTGGCCCTCGTGTTCCTCGACTACCTCGCGGTGCTCGTCGAACTGCGGGTCGATCGCCATGTGTGTCACGCGGGCCGTCGCGCTCTTAAACCCATCAGTCGGGGACGGGCGAGGCGTTCGGGCCGCCGCCGCGCGGGCGGCCCCCGCCGACCGCGGTCGCGTGGCTTTTCCCGGTCGACGGCCTTGCTCCGGGCATGAAACGGCAGTCGCTCGACGACATGGAGAGCCGCATGGGGCCGGCGGACGTGGTGCGGCCGCTGACCGACGCGCTCGGCGCGGCGGAGCTGGCGCTGAACTACTACGAACTGGCCCCCGGCGAGAGCTTCGCGTACGGCTTCCACGCCCACGAAAAGCAGGAGGAGGTGTTCTACGTGCAGGCGGGGACAGTGACGTTCGCCACGCTCGACGGCGACGTCGAGGTCGGGCCGAACGAACTGGTCCGCTTCGGCCCCGGCGAGTTCCAGCGTGGCGTCAACCGCGGCGAGGAGCGCGTCGTCGCGCTGGCGATGGGCGCGCCCCAGGACGCCGGCGAGACGGAGATCCGCCGCGAGTGCCCCGACTGCGGCGAGGCGACGCGCCAGCGGGTCGAGATGACCGACGACCGCGACGCCGTCGTGACGCTGTGTGAGGACTGCGACGCCGAGACGGGTCGCTTCGACTGATGCCCGACGCCCCGCCGCGGCTCGTCTACGACGACGACTGCGGCTTCTGTACGTGGTCGGCGGAGTTCGCGGCCGCCCGCGGCGAGTTCGAACTCGTCGGGTTCTCGGAGCTCTCGCCCGATCAGTTGGCCCGTCTGCCCGACGACTACGAGACGTGCGCCCACCTGCTGACCGCCGACGCGGTGTACTCCTGCGGGAAGGCGACCGAGATGGCCGTCGAGCGCCTCGGGCCGCCGTACAGTCTTGCGGTGGCGGCGTTCCGCGCGGTACCGGGGAGCGAGCGCGCCCGCGAGCCGCTGTACCGGCTGGTGGCGGACAACCGCGGGCTGCTGGGGCGGCTCGTCAGCCGCTGAGGGGCGGGCCGTTCACGCCGACCCGCCGTCCCGCGCCTCGGCCCACGCGAGCACCGGCTCCAGCCGCTCGCACAGTTCGCGGCCGTCGTCGGTGAGCGCGTACTCCACCCGTGGCGGTATCTCGTCGTACTGCGTCCGCGTCACCAGCCCCTCCTCGGCCAGTTCGTCGAGCCGGGCCGAGAGCGTCGAGGTGCTGGCGTCCGGCAGGTGCTCCTCCACCGTCGAGAAGCGGACGGGTTCGAGCGCGCCGATGACACAGACCAGTTGCATCGCGTACTTCCCGGCGAGCGTCTCGACGACGCCCGACAGCGGGCAGTAGCAGGACGGGTCGGTTCGGTCCGCTGCGGTGGCTTCGGTCATTCGAAGTCGGTTCTATACTTTGGACTCGACAGTATAAGCACTTCGGCTTTCAAAGTAAAGCCGTGACCGACTGCGACTGCTGCGGTTCGA
This sequence comes from Halostella litorea, assembly GCF_004785955.1. Taxonomy (NCBI): domain Archaea; kingdom Methanobacteriati; phylum Methanobacteriota; class Halobacteria; order Halobacteriales; family Natronoarchaeaceae; genus Halostella; species Halostella litorea. The sequence goes on from NZ_SJER01000001.1 coordinate 1,101,088, forward strand.
CGGAGGTATCGACCGGTGCGACCAGCGACGGAACGGACCACGGCGGACACGCGCTGGCGGCGACGGACGCTGACCCGATGGCCCGGCCGCTCCCGGAGGAGGTCGGGCGGGCACTCGGCGAGGTGTACGGCGCGGAGCGACCGGCGGGGACGGTCGGCGACTGGGTCGCGGCCGTCCGCGACGCCCTCGACGGGACCGAGTGGATGCCACCGAGCGTCGGCGACCTCTGTCACGACGCCGAGGGCCGCCACGTCGCTCGGAACCCCGACCAGTCGTTCCGCTTCGTCTGCGTCCTGGACGCGTTCGTGTTGCAGGCGCTCGTCGACGCGGCGGTGACGGTCGAGTCGACGCCGCCGGGCGGCGGCGAGGTCCGGGCGACCGTCACGGCCGACGGCGTCGATGCCGACCCCGGGACGGCGGTGCTCTCGGTGGGCGCGGCGGCCGACCCGGACGTGCCCGACGAGCCGACGCCAGCCGCCGTCTACGGCCAGTTGTGTCCGTACGTCCACGCGTTCCCGTCGCGCGAGGCCTACCGGGAGTGGGACGCCGCGACGCCCGAGGGGGCGACGACCGCGCTCCCGCTGACCGCCGCGCGGGACCTGGCGGCCGCGCTCGTCGAGCCGAGCGACTAGCGCCGACAGTCCGGGGGCCGTCCGGCGAGTCAGTAGCCCAGGTCCAGCGCCCAGTTGACGACGAGGGCGACGAACACGAGCGCGAGCAGCGCCGTGAGCACGCCGAAGGAGACGGCCCAGCCGAACAGGTCGGCGAGCGTGCCGGTCGCCACGGAGCCAAGCGATCCGACGACGCCGTACACCGTGCGGACGAGGCCGAAGCCCGCGCCCTGTTCCTCGTCGCTCAGTTCGTCCATGAACCGTGGGATGAGCGCGCCGCCCCAGCCCATCCCCGTCCCGACGAGCACCACGGCGAGCGCCAGCGCGAGGACGCCGGGGGCGAGGATGAGCAGCGCGAACCCCGCGACGGCAAGCACCATACACCCGGCGGTCGCCTGCTCCCGGCCGAAGCGGTCCGAGGCGGCGCCGACGCCGACCTGCGTCACTGCCTGTACGACGAAGTACGCCGAGAACACCGCGCCGGCCATCGTGGACGACTGCCCGCGGTACGCGACGAGGAACGTGGGGAGAAACGACGACGTCGCCTGCCAGACGAACGCACCCGCCGCGGCGAGACAGACGGTGAAGGCGATCCGGCGGCGCGACAGCAGTTCGACGATCGGCCCGCGCTCGAACCGCTCCCGCATCGGGTCGTCCGGGCGGCGCGGCTCCGTCGGCCGGACGCGCCACGCGAACAGGACGAAGATCGGAACCGCGATGACGGCCCCGAGCGCCACGGCGGGCCGCCAGCCGTACCGCACGCCGACCCACGCCGCGGCGACGGGCGCGACCAGCCCCGCCGCCGGCCCGCCGGAGTTGTGGAACCCGATCGCCGCGCCGAGGTTGCCGTCGTACGTGCGGGCCAAAAGCGTCGACGCGACGCTGTAGTGCAGGCCCGCCACCCCGCCGAGCAGCACCGTCGCGATGACGAACACGGAAAACAACGGCGAAACCGCAAGCAGCAGGCTCGTGACGGCCGTCCCGCCGACCGCGACGAGGATCACCTTCCGCTCGCCGAAGCGGTCCGCGAGGATCCCGCTCGGGAACTGGGAGGCGAAGTACGCCATCCACAGCCCCGTCAGGGCGAGCCCGACGACGCCGTTCGACACGTCGAAGGCGTCGGTGATCGCCGGCACGACCGGACTGATCGCCAGCCGCGCCGCCATCGTCGCGAAAAAGGCCAGCGTACTCAACACGAGCACCGTCTCCCTGTATCGCCACTGCATCAAAGATTCAACTCTCGCTTGGGCGAGACTTCGCCCGAGCCGTCAAAGAGGGCGTCGATCCCGGTGGCGTTGACCGGAGCCGCGAGTCGGCGCGGGTTCGCCGTGCATTCGAGACGACTGCGTCGCCTCGCTACTCGTAGGCGGCGAACCCGGTGAGGTCCTCCCCGAGGATCAGCGTGTGGATGTCGTGGGTCCCCTCGTACGTGTACACCGTCTCCATGTTCGCCATGTGGCGCATCGGCGAGTAGTCCGTTGTGATCCCGTTGCCGCCGAGCATCTCCCTGGCGACCTTCGACCCCTCGCGGGCCATCCGGACGTTGTTGCGCTTGGCCATCGAGACGTGCTGCGGGCGGAGGTCACCGCGCTCCTTCAGGTCCGCGAGGCGGTGGGCGAGCAGTTGCGCGGTCGTGATCTGGGTCGCCAGCTCCGCCAGCTTCCGCTGCTGGAGCTGGAACCGGCCGATCGGACCGCCGAACTGGTCGCGGTCCTTGGCGTACTGCCGCGCGGTTTCGAAGCAGTCCCGGGCCGCGCCGACCGCGCCCCACGCGATGCCGTAGCGGGCCTGCGTGAGACAGGAGAGCGGCCCCTTCATGCCGGAGACGCCCGGCAGGACGTTCTCCTCGGGGACGTACACGTCGTTCAGGGCTATCTCGCCCGTGATCGAGGCCCGCATCGACAGCTTGTCGTCTATCTTGTTGGTCGACACCCCGTCGCGGTCCGTCTCGACGAGGAACCCGCGGACGGGGTCGTCCTCGGCGGAGCGGTCCCGCGCCCAGACGACGGCCACGTCCGCGATGGGGGAGTTGGTGATCCACGTCTTCGAGCCGTTGAGGACGTATTCGCCGGCGTCGCGCTCGGCGTGGGTCTCCATCCCCGACGGGTTCGAGCCGTGGTCCGGCTCCGTGAGCCCGAAGCAGCCGACGGCGTCGCCGGTGCCCAGGTCCGGCAGCCAGCGCTCCTTCTGGTCCTCGCTGCCGTAGGCGTGGATGGGGTACATCACCAGCGCGCCCTGGACGCTGGCCATCGAGCGGATCCCGGAGTCGCCGGCCTCCAGTTCCTGCATCAGGAGGCCGTACGCCCGCTCGCTGACGTTCGGCGAGCCGTACCCCTCCAGGTTCGGCGCGTAGAACCCGAGTTCGCCCATCTCGGGGATGAGGTCCTCGGGGAACGTCCCCGCCTCGAAGTGCTCCCCGATGTCGGGCTTGACGCGGTCCTCGACGAACTCCCGTGCGGTGTCGCGGATCAGGCGCTCCTCCTCGTCCAGATCCGCCTCCAGTCCCACATAATCGAGCATGGGGTACACTCGCGGCCGGCGGCCCAAAAGCGCTCCGTAATTTTTGCCCCTACGCGCCGGCGGGCGCGCCGTCCCAGCGCTCCTCCAGCAGGCGGGCGTCGCAGTCGCCGCAGGTCACCGCCACCACGTCGTACGACCGACAGCAGGACTCGACGGTGTCCTCGCCGAGCGCGACGGGGCCGCCACAGACCGGGCAGGTGTCGGCGAAGAGGCGGAGGGCGGAGAGCAACTGGCCGCGGTCCTCCGAGGACAGCGACCCCCACTCGTCGTAGTGCCGGGCGAGCGCCCTCGCGCCCGCCACGTCGGCGACCAGCGCCGCCTCCGACGGCCACTGTGCGACGCGGAGGCCGTCCCGTTCGAGGCGGTACGCGTCGCCGAACGCGTCGAGCGTGCAGTCCGACAGGTCGAGGCCCAGCGCCGCGACGGCGTCGTCGGCGTCCACGTCCCCGTCCATCCCCGCCAGCCACGTCTCCCGGAAGCCGTCGGCGAGACAGAGGTCGTCGACGTCCGCGCACGGTTCGACTGCGCCCGCGTCCAGCAGCACCCGCTCGGGGTCGACGGGGTCGAACTCCCCGTCGGCGTCCCCTTCGGCGTCGCCCGGCGACGCGGCCGCCCGGTCGACCGGTTCGGGCGCTTTGTCGAACCACGCGAGGACGCGCTCGGGGAGGTACCGCTTCGTGAGCGCCGGCGTCCCCGGCACGAGGTAGCCCCGCAGGTAGATAGCGGCCACACAGCACGCGAAGGCGGCGGACCCGACGGCCGCGCCGACGGTCGTCCCGGCCGCGCCCGCCGCGAGCCAGCCGACCGCGCCGCTCCCGAGCGCCGCGATGACGACGTTCACGGCCGTACACGGCGTACATCGGTTCTCCCCGGTGTACTCGGGCTGGCGGAGCGAGTCGACGACGGACGGTGAACTCATCGTTTTCGTCTCGTTTCGTCCGACCAAGAGCGTTGCCCCGCGCTACACGTTCGCGGTCCGGAAGCGGTAGAGCCCCACGGCCAGCGGGACGACGAGCCAGACGGCGAGGACGGCGAGCGCGAACGGCTCGCTCCGGTACACCCCGGTCTCGGGCGCGTACGACGCGACGCCGGTGAAGTCGGCGGTGAGGTTCTCGTAGGCCTGCAGCGGCGTCAGTTCCAGCGCCGCCCGCGCCCACTCCGGATACGGGTACTCGATGCGTCGGCCCCCGCTCCGGAGGGCGACGAGCCGTCGGACGATCGTCCCCCACCCGAAGGCGAACATGGCGTACGCGACGAGGGTGACCGCGATGCTCCGGGTCGCCGTCGACGTGAGCGCCGACAGGCCGACGGTCAGGCAGGACAGCGTCGCCGCGTACGCGACGGTGACGGCGAGGTAGGAACCGAGCGGACCGACGTCCGCCGCGTTGCCGCCGGCGACCAGGAAGGCGACGGTGGCGACCGCGACGCCGCTCCCGAGCGCCGCACAGAGGACGAGCGTTCGCCCGATCGCGGTGCCGACCACCACGTCGTCCCGGGAGTGGGGGTACGCCAGCACGAGGCGGAGGTCGCCCGCCTCCCGCGACCCCGATATCGCCGTCGCCGCGAGCGGGAGACACGCCAGGGGCACCAGGAACGTCGCCGCGCCGACGAGGCCGTCGCTGACGAGTGCCGGCTCGTAGCTGTTGGCCTGGAAGTACCCGGACAGCGCGAACAGCAGGACGAACCCGCCGATGCCGACCGCCAGCGACCGCGAGCGGTAGGCGTCGCGGACGCTCTTGCGGACGATGACGCGGACGCTCACGCCGACACCTCCGCGGCCTCGGCCCGCGTGTGGGCGTCGAACAGGTCCTCCAGCGAGGCCCGCTCGGTCTCGAAGTCGCGGACGGCGACGCCCGCGTCGCGGAGCGCGTCGAGCGCCGGGAGCTTCGCCCCGGGACCACACCGCACCGTCACGGTGTGCCCGTCGGCCGCGACGCCCGTGACGCCGTCGACGGCGCGGACGGCCCCCAGCGCCCCGTCGGGGACGCCGTCGGTCGTCACGCGGAGCGTCGCCTCCGTCCCGGCCGTCTCGCGGAGCCCCTCGATGCTGTCCTGGGCGACGAGTTCGCCGTCGCGGAGGATGCCGACGCGGTCACACACCGCCTCGACCTGCCCGAGGATGTGGCTGGAGAAAAACACCGTCGCGCCGCGGTCCCGCTCCTCCCGGACTATCTCCCGCATGTCCCGGGCCCCGTTCGGGTCGAGGCCGGTCGAGGGCTCGTCGAGGATCAGGAGGTCCGGTTCGCCGACCAGCGCCATCGCCAGCAGGAGGCGCTGGACCATCCCCTTCGAGAAGCCGCCGACCTCGCGGTCCGCGACGTCGCGGATGCCGACCCGGGCCAGCAGCGCGTCGGGGTCGGCGTCGACCCCCTTCGACTCGGCGGCAAAGCGGAGGTGCTGGCGGGGCGTGAGGTGGCCGAAGGCGGCGACGGCGTCCGGGAGGACGCCGGTCCGCTGGCGGACGCGCTCGCTCTCGGCGACCGCGTCGTGCCCGAGCACCCTGACCTCGCCGCTCGTCGGCCGGACGTAGTTCAGGATGACGTCGATGGTCGTCGACTTCCCGGCGCCGTTCGGCCCGAGGAAGCCGTACACCTCGCCCGATTCGACCGTCAGGTCGATGCCGCGGAGGGCGGCCACGTCGCCGTACCGCTTCTCGACGTTCCGCAGTTCGATCGCGGGGACCATGCCTCGGCGGTCTCGGGCGCGCGACATAGGCCTTGTCGTCGCCGCGAACGGCACCGCGGACGGGCCGTCAGTCGGCGGCCGCGGGCGCGTCGGCGCGGACCTCCTCGACGAAGTCAAGGTAGTTGTCGAACAGCGCCTTCGCCTCGCAGGCGGCCGCATAGTTCTCCGCGTTGATCCCCTCCAGCACCGACTGGATCCGCGGCTCCGGCAGGTCTTTCCCCTTCGTCACCGACTCGGCGGTCTCGGTGTCGTACTCGGGGTGGAACTGCACGCCGAAGGCGCGGTCCTTGCGGAAGCCGTGGACCGAGTAGTCGTTCTCGGCGATGCGCTCCGCCCCGGGCGGGAGTTCGACGACGGCGTCGGAGTGGGTCGTGAAGGCGGTGAACTCCTCGTCGATCCCCTCGAACAGCCGCGAGTCGCCGGAGTGGCGGACCTCGCGGTAACCGATCTCGTACTCGCCCATCGGCTCGACGCGCCCGCCGAGCACGTCCGCCAGGAGCTGGTGTCCCCAACAGACGCCGAGGAACGGGAGGCCGCGGTCGATGGCGGTCTCGACCCACTCCTTCGTGGGGTCGATCCACTCCTCGTCCCAGTAGACCGACGCGCGCGACCCGGTGACCAGACAGCCGTCGAAGTCGAACGTCTCCGGGAGCTCCTGGCCGACGACGTCGAACTCCGTGACGTCGGCGTCGAGCTCCCGCCGGAAGTTTCGACGGTTGTGCTCGGGGTCGTGCGCGGCGTTCAACACGGCGATGCGCGGTCGACTCATCAGTTCCGTACAGTAGGGAGAGGGACAAGTGCGTTACGCACCGCCGGGAAATCTGCCGGCGTCCGGGACGGGCTGGGTCCGCGCAGGCACGAACGGCGATGCCGGTCGGCCCCGCCCGGCCTACTCCAGGTCCACGTCCGACTGCGACTCCAGGAACCCCTGCACCCGGTCGTTGACCGGCCGCGAGCGCTCGGCGAAGAAGAGGTGCCGCCCCGCGAACGACGCGAACTCGCCCCGCGGGAGGTCCGCGGCCAGCCGCTCCGCCGAGGCGACGGGCACCACGGGATCGTCCTCCCCGGCGAGCACGAGCGCCGGGAGGGTGACCTCGTACAGTGGCTCGGGGTCGTACGCCTCGGCCGCGGCGGCCTGCGCGCGGCTCGCGTCCGGGCCGGCGTCGCCCGCGGCGCGCCACTCGACGACGCCGTCGACCACCTCCGGCTGCCGGTCGACGAAGTCGGGCGAGAACGCCGCGTCCAGCGTCCCGCGGAGCGCGGCGGGGTCCGACGGGTCGGCAAGGAGGCGGTCGGCCGGCTCCCGAAGGTCGCCGCCGCTGGCGGGGGTGGCGAGCAGCGTCAGCGTCTCGGCCCGGGAGTGGCGGTGGGCGTACGCCAGCGCGACCAGCCCGCCGAGCCCCGCGCCGACGAGGTGGGCGCTCCGCGCGCCGGCGGCGGCAAGCACCGCGTCGAGGTCGGCGGCGAGCGTTTCCACGTCGTACGGGCCGGCCGGCGCGTCCGAGCGCCCCGTCCCGCGGTGGTCGTACACGAGCGTCTCGAACGGGCCGGCGACGGCCGGCGCGGTCCACCCCCACTGCCACGCGCCGTAGCCGGCGTCGCCGACAAACGCGACGGTCTCGCCCTCCCCGTCCGCCTCGTAGTACAGCGTCGCGCCGTCGTTGTTCGCGGTCGGCATTCGTCCGGACCTGTGCGCTCCCGGCCCTTAATCCGCTCGTCCTCCGCCCGCGGGCCGGCCCCACGCTTCGGGGCGCAGGCGTCAGGCGACCGCGATCCCGGCCGTGAGCAGCGTCAGGACCGCACAGAGGGCGACGAGCGCGTAGATCAGCGGCCCGTACTCGTTCGGCCCGACCTCCTCCGGCGTCCTGTTCCACCGCGTCGCGGCGATCAGACAGAAGATCAGCCCGGCGAGAAGCTGCCACGCGGACCCGAGTTCCACCCGCAGCCCGTGGGCGAGCGCGTACTGGGCGGCGTTCAGGAGGCCGGCGTAGAGAAACAGGAGGTCGACCAGTCGTTTCGGCGTCACGGGTCCCATCTCGCCCGGAGCCGTGATAAATCGGTCGTCGGTGCCCGGCCCGCCCCGCGAACCCGCCCGGTTTTTGCCCCCGCGGCGACACCGGTCGGCCATGAACGCGATCAAGGATTCCGTCCACGGCCACGTCGACGTGGACGGCGTCGCGCGGGACCTGCTGGACACCGAGGCGTTCCAGCGCCTGCGGAACATCAAGCAGCTGTCGACGGTCCGGCTCGTCTACCCCTCCGCGAACCACACGCGCTTCGAGCACAGCCTCGGCGTCTACCACCTCGCCGGCCGGGCCTTGGATCGGCTTGGCGTCGACGGCGCGCGGGCGGAGGCGGTCCGGGCCGCCGCCCTGCTGCACGACGTGGGCCACGGCCCGTACGGCCACCAGACGGAGGCGGTCATCGAGCGACGGCTCGGCCGCCACCACGACGACGTCCACGACCTGCTCGGCTCGGGCGAACTCGCCGCCGTCCTCGAATCGCACGGCCTCGACACGGACGCGGTCGCCGACCTCGTCGCCGGCGAGGGCGAACTCGGCCAGCTCGTCTCGGGCGAACTGGACGTCGACCGCATGGACTACCTCGTCCGGGACGCCCACCACACCGGCGTCCCCTACGGCACCATCGACCACGGCCGGCTGCTCCGGTCGCTAGCGCTTGTCGACGGCGACCTCGCGCTCGCGGAGGGGAACGTCCCGACCGCCGAGAGCGTGCTGGTCGCGCGGGCGCTGATGAACGCGACGGTGTACCGCCACCACGTCTCCCGGATCGCCGGCGCGATGCTGGAGCGGGTCTGCGAGCGCCTGCTCGACGGGACGGACCTCGCCGCCGAGCGGTTCGCGCGGATGACCGACGACGAACTGCTCGCGGCGCTCCGGCGACACGACGGGACCGCGGACGCGGCGGCCCGCCTCGCCACGCGCGACCTCTACAAGCGCGCCGCGTGGGCCGAGATCGATGCGGTGCCGGACGACGTCGTCGGCGTCGACCACGGCCGCGTCCGGGAACTGGAGCGGGAGATAGCGGCCGCCGCCGACGCCCCCGAACGGGCGGTCCTCCTCGACAGCCCCGGCGAGCCGAGCATGCCCGAGTCCTCGACGCGGGTCGTCGTCAACGGCGACGTGCGCCGCCTCCACGAGCAGTCCGCGCTGGTCCAGGGGCTGCGCAGCGCCCAGCGCACCCAGTGGCGACTCGGCGTGTACGCGCCGGAAGAGCGGGCCGCCGAGGTCGGCGAGGCGGCGGTGCGGGTGCTCGGACTCGACGAGGACGGCGCGTCCATCGACCTCTCGAACGGCGCGCCGCGGTGAGATCCGGCCCTGCGAACCGCCCCGTTCCTACTCGTAGCCGCCGCGGGCGGCGACGCGGGCGTTCACGTCCTGTAAGAGCGCGGTGAACGCCTCCGCCCGCACCTGCTCGTCGTCGTCGGAGTCCCGCATCGCCGCGACCTCGTCGACGAGGTCGTCCATCGGCTCCGCGTCGGCGTTGGCGAGCACGGCCTCGCAGACCGGCCGCTCCATCTCCGGGACGAACGCGCCGACGGCCGCCCAGAGCGCGTCCTCCCGCTCGTCGGGGCCGTCGGCGCCCGCCAGCGCGCCCTCGACGTCGTCGGCCAGTCCGTCGACGAGCGCCGCGTACTCGTCGGGGCCCATCAGGCGTTTCGCACCTGCCGGAGCACGTCGGGCGCGTCCTCCAGCGCGTCGTCGAGCGCGTCGACGTCGGGGCCGCCGCCCTGCGCGAAGTCCGGCGGGCCGCCCCCGCCGCCGCCGACCTTCCCGGCGAGTTCGCCGACGACGTCGCCGGCGTTGACGCCCGCGCCGTCCGGCACCGCGACGACGAACGTCGCGCCGTCCGCGCCGCTCCCGATCACGGCGATCTTCCCCTCGTCGACGAGCGCGTTCGCCGTCGCGCGGAGTTCGTCCATGTCGGCGTCGAGGCGCTGGACGACGGCCGTCGCGTCGCCGACCTCGACCTCCTCGCCGCCGCCGGAGCCACCCGCGCGGGCCGCGGCGAGTTCCTCCTTCAGCTCCTCGATGCGCTTGCCCCGCTCCTTCCACTCGGAGAAGAACCGCTCGGCGGTGTCGGGCACCTCCTGGGGCGAGACGTCGAGCACGTCGGCGGCGCCGTACAGCGCGTCCTCGGTCGCCTGCGTGCCCTCGATGGCGGCCTCGCCCGCGGCGAAGGTGAGCCGCTCGACGCCGTCCTGGACGCGCTCGGTCGAGAGCACCTTGATCGCGCCGATGTCGCCGGTGCGGTTCACGTGCGTCCCGCCGCAGGCCTGGACGTCCTCCGCGACGTGGATGAGGCGGATGTTCGTCCCCGGCGGGATGCCGCCCTGGTAGAGGTCGAAGCCGTGTTCGGCCTCGGCCTCGTTGCGGTGGGGCCACTCCTGGGTGACCGACGTGTTCTCCATCACGATGCCGTTGGCGACCCGCTCTATCTCCTTTATCTCCTCGCGGGAGATGCGGTCGTAGTGGCTGACGTCGATCCGGGAGGAGTCGACGCCCTTCTGCGCGCCGGCCTGCCGGACGTGGTCGCCAAGCACCCGGCGGGCGGCGTGGATGACGACGTGTGTCGCAGTGTGGTGGCGCATCAGCTGTCGCCGCCGCCCGGCGTCTATCTGCCCGCGGACGAACTCGCCCTTGCCGGGGTCGTCGTCGGTCCGGTGGAGGACGACGCCGTCCTCGATCTGGACGTCGGTCACCTCGACGGTCGCCTCGTCGGAGGCGAGCGTCCCGGCGTCGGCCGGCTGGCCGCCGCCCTCGGGGTAGAACATCGTCTGGTCGAGCACCACGTCGTAGCCGTCCTCGCGGTCGAACACGTCGAGCACGACCGCCTCGAACTCCGTTCCCTGCTGGTCGTCGTAGTACAGCTTCTCCGTCTCGGGCAGGTCCTCGAAGCGCTCGTCGGCCTCGGCCTGCTCGACCGCGCCGCCGCCGGTGTCGTGGCGCTCGGCGACGAGCCCGTAGAAGTCGTCGGGCGTCTCCACGTCCGCGCCCTTCTCGGCGGCTATCTCCTCGACCATGTCGGGCTGGATGCCGTGGGAGTCGTACAGCTCGATCAGCTCGTCGGTCGGGATCGGCTCGTCGCGCTCGCTGTACTCCTCGGCGAGGCTCTCGACGCGGCGCGAGCCGCGCTCCAGCGTCTCGCGGTACTTCTCGACCTCCGTGCGGACGATGTCGCGGACCGTGTCGCGGTTCTCGTAGCCCAGGCGCTCGGCCTGCATGTCGACCAGTTCGTCCAGCGGCGCGTCGACGCCGACGGTGTCACAGAGCCGCTTCGTGCGGCGCAGCACCATCCGCGCGAGGTAGCCCGTCCCGACGTTCGAGGGAACGATCTCGTCGCCGAGCATGTACGCCAGCGTCCGGCAGTGGTCGGCGATGGCGTAGATGTCCTCCAGGGGCTCCATCAGCGCCTCCAGATCGGCCGTCTCGACGTCGAGCTGTTCCGCGATGTTGTCGCGGGCCGCGTCCATGTCCTCGGCCTCGTCGATGTCCATGTGGCCGGCGAGCTTCGACGCGCGGTGGACCAGTTCCGCCTCCTCCTCGGAGAGGTCGATCCCGGCGTTGTCCTTGAGGAACTCGATCATGTCCGGGTACACCGCCTCGTAGACGGTCGGCGTCCCCTGGCTCACCCACGTCCAGCGCTCCAGCCCGTAGCCGGTGTCGACGACGTAGGTGTCCATGTACGAGTAGCGGTTCCCGTCCTTCATCTCGTACTCGCCGTCGGGGTCCTGCTCCATGCACATGAAGACGAGGGTGGCAAGCTCCGCGCCGCGGTAGATGACCTCGATCGCCGGCCCGGCGTTGCCGCCGCCGACCCACGGGTCCTCGATGTAGGTGATCTCCTCGGGGTCGGCCCCCATCGACGTGAAGAAGTCGTCGCAGTACTCGACGGTCTGGTCCTTCCAGTACACCTCGCCGTGGTAGGCGTACTCGTCCTCGTCGACCTCCTCGCGCGTGTTGAACGCGTGGTGGGCCATCATCTCGAACGCCATCGTGTGCCGGCCCGTCTTCCCGACGTTGTCGATGTCCTGCATCCGGATGCAGGGCTGGGAGATGGTCAGCGGGTTCGCCGGCGGCGGCGTCTGCCCGCTGGTGACAAGCGGCTGGAAGTCGTAGATCGACGCCTGCGTGAGCAACACGTCGTCGCGCCAGCGGTTCGCCGCCACGGGGTAGGGGTCGATCCGCTCGTGCCCGTGCTCCTCGAAGAAGGAGAGGAACGCCTCGCGCATCTCCGTCAGGCTGTACTCCTCGTCGAACCCCGCGTTGTCGATAAACCCGTAGTCCTCGCAGGGGGGTTCCCCGCAGGTCGTGCGGTCCTCGTCGCGCGTCCAGAAGTGCGCGCCACACTCCGTACACTCCCGGCGGACGAAGTCGTTCGTCTCGAAATACTCGAGACGGTACTCCGCTTCGAGTTCGCTCATGATACGGCAACGTGGCCGCGCAGTCCGTATAACAGTTCCGCAACCGCGGAACTGGCCGCGGGGGCGGCCCCGCTCCCGCCATCGAGGGGAACCGATTTGCCGCCGCGGCCCGTCCGCTCACGCATGCGAACCCGCTCCGCCGACGCCCCGCAACCGCTCGGCAGGGACGACCTGCCCGGCCTCCTCGCGAGCGTCGTCCTCGTCAACGCGGTGGGGGCCGCGCCGGCGCTGCTCGGCGGCCCCGGGAGCGACTGGTTCCGGGCGCTGGAGAAGCCGTGGTTCTACCCGCCCGGGGCGGCGTTCGGGGTCGTCTGGACCCTCCTGTTCACGCTGCTCGGGGTGGCCCTGTATCTGGTCTGGCGGCGCGGGACCGACGACCCCGCCGTGCGGGTCGCGCTCGGCCTCTTCGCGCTCCAGTTCGCGTGCAACGTCGTCTGGACGCCCGCCTTCTTCGTCCTCCGGGACCTCGGGCTGGCGCTCGCGGTGATCGTCGTCCTGTTCGTCCTCGCGGCCGCGACGGCCCGCGCGTTCGCCCGGGTCGACCGCCGGGCCGGGGCGCTGCTCGTCCCGTATCTCGGCTGGATCGCCTTCGCCGGGGCGCTCAACTACGCGCTGCTGGCGATGAACGGCTGATCGACCGGAACGCGGCCGATCAACCAGAACGGTTATACAGGCCGGTCGTGAGTAATATTAACAACAAGTCCGAACACAGATGACCGAGCCGCCGACCGTGCTGTTCGCACTCGCAGACGGAGACCGCCGCGCGGAGGTAGCGGCGGCCACGGCGGACCGCGACGACGTACGGGCTGAGGTCGTCGCGCCCGAGGACATCCCCGAGGCGGTCGACGCCGACTGCCTCGTCGTCGACGCCGACTGCACCGACGACTGCCGCCACCGGAACCGCTCGGTCCCGGTCGTCGTCTGGAGCGTGCGGCCCCCGTCGGCGGTCCCGACGACCGAGGTCGCCGGCTACGTCCGCGCGGGCCGCGACGGCCGGTCCCTCGGCCCCGTAATCGACGAGGTCACGTGGGTGCGCCGGCGGGAGACGTCGCGGACGAAGATCGAACAGCTCCACGCCAGCGCGGCGGACATCGTCGGCGCCCGGACCGAGGCGGAACTGTTCCAGCGCGCCGTCGAGGCCGCCGAACGCGTCCTCGAGTTCGACATCTGCGGCATCGACGTCGTCGAGGACGGCTGGTTCGTCCCGCAGTCCGTCTCGGATGGGATGTCCGAGTCGGGCTACGAGCGCATCCCGGCCGACGAGGGGATCGCCGGGCGCACCTACGAGCGCGGGGAGTCGATCCTGATAGACGACCTCCGGGAGGACCCCGACGCGGCGGCCGCCGCCGAGACGTACCGCTCGATCCTCTCGGTGCCGATCGGCGACGACGCGCTGTTCCAGGCGGCCGCCCGCGAGGTCGGCGCGTTCGACGCCCGGGACCGCGAACTGGCGGAGATGCTCCTCGCACACGTCGAGGAGACGCTGTCGCGCATCCGGGCGGAGGCGGCCCGCCGCGACCACGAGGCCGAACTGGTCGCCGAGCGCGACCGCTTTGCCGCCCTGTTCGAGAACGTCCCCGACGCCGTCGTCGGCTACGAGTTCGAGGGCGACACGCCGGTCGTCCGCGACGTGAACTCACAGTTCGAGGATACGTTCGGCTACGACGCGGCCGAGGTCGTCGGCGAGGTCATCGACGAGTACATCGTCCCGCCCGAGCGCGAGCGGGAGGCCGAGAACCTCAACCAGGCGCTGCTGGCCGGCGAGCGCCTGCGGACGACCACCCGCCGCCAGACCGCCGACGGGGTGCGCGACTTCCTGCTCCACGTTGTCCCGCTGCGGATCGGCGAGCGGAGCGTGCAGGGGTACTCCATCTACACGGACATCACCGAGCAGAAGCGCCACGAGCGCGAGCTAGAGCGGAAAAACGAGCGGCTGGACGAGTTCACGAGCATCGTCAGCCACGACCTCCGGAACCCGCTCAACGTCGCCGACGGCTACCTCGAACTCGCCCGGGAAACCGGCGACCCCGAGCACTTCGACCGGGTCGAGGGGGCACACGAGCGGATGAGCCGGATGATCGACGAACTGCTCTCGCTGGCCCGGCAGGGCGAGATCGTCGGCGACACCCGGCCCGTCGAACTCCGGACCGCGGCGACCGAGGCCTGGAACGACGTCGAGGCCGACGACTGCGGGCTGGTGGTCGACACCGACCGCGTCGTCGACGCCGACCCCGACCGCCTGCGCGACCTGCTGGCGAACCTCTTCCGGAACTCGGCGGAGCACGGGGCCGCCGCCGCGGACGACGCCTCCCCGGTCGCCGACGCGGTCAACGGCTCCGCCGCCGATTCCCCGGACGTGTTCGACCCCGACGCGACCGCCGAACCGGCGGCCGCCGGCGCGTTCACCCGGGGGCCGGGCGACGACCGCATTACCGTCCGCGTCGGCGGGACGGAAAGCGGGTTCTACGTCGCCGACGACGGCCCGGGGATCCCCCCCGAGGAGCGCGAGTCGGTGTTCGAGTCCGGGTACACGACGCGGAAGAACGGGACCGGCTACGGGCTCGCGATCGTCGAACAGGTCGCGGAGGCCCACGGCTGGACGGTCGCCCTGACGGAGTCTGCGGAGGGCGGGGCGCGGTTCGAGTTCGAGACGTAGCCGGACGGCTCAGCCTTCGAGCGCCAGCGACGCCAGCAGCGCCTCAAGCTGGACGCGCTCGTTCGCGCCCTCGGTGATCCGGTAGTCGGCCTCGCCGACGCGGTCCATCACGCGGACGGCGGCCTCGTCGTCCAGGTCGAACTCCCAGACCGAGCGGTGGAGCTGGTCGATGACGTCGCCGCCGGCGATCCCCTTCTCGGTCAGCAGTTCGTCCAGCGTCGAGCGCGCGGCGACGAAGTCGCCGTCCAGCGCCTTCGTCACCATCTCCTTGACCTCCTCCGGGCGGGCGGTGCTGGTGATGGTGAACACGGCGTCCTCGTCGACCGTCTCGCCCATCACGGCGGCGGCCTGGAGCGCGTTGATCGCCTTGCGCATGTCGCCGTCGGCGGCGTAGGCGATGGCGTCGACGCCGTCCTGGGTCACCTCGATCCCCTCGGCGTCGGCGATGCGGCGGACCTCCGACTCGACCGCCTCGTCCGACAGCGGCGAGAACCGGAAGACGGCACACCGGGACTGGATCGGGTCGATGATCTGGCTGGAGTAGTTACACGAGAGGATGAAGCGCGTGTTGCCCGAGAACTGCTCCATCGTCCGGCGGAGCGCGGACTGGGCGTCGCTGGTCAGCGAGTCCGCCTCGTCGAGGAAGATGATCCGGTAGTCGTAGTCGCCGAAACTCGCCCGCGCGAAGTCCTTGATGCGGCCCCGAACCACGTCGATGCCGCGCTCGTCGGAGGCGTTCAGTTCGAGGAAGTTCTCCTGCCAGTCGTCGCCGTAGACGGCCCGGGCGATGGCGATCGCGGAGGTGGTCTTCCCGATGCCGGCCTCGCCGGAGAACATCAGGTTCGGCAGGTCGTCGCGCTCGATGTAGCTCTGCAGCCGGTCGGTGATCTCCTCCTGGCCGACGACCTCGTCCAGCGTTGTCGGGCGGTACTTCTCGATCCAGATCTCCGATCGCCCCCCCGCGGGGTCGCTCTCGGCGTCCGCCGTGCTCATACGACGGGCAAGGCCCCTGACGGGCATAAAGCCCCCGAGACCGCTGTCCCGACCCGCGAGTCAGGTTGCGCCAGTTACACTTTTGGTCGCCGCCGTCGTCGTTCGACCATGTCCACGGACCGCCGCTCGCACCTGCTCGCACTGACGCTCGCCGTCCTCGCCGTCGTCGCCATGGTGCCGGGCGTCGCCGCCGCCCAGGAGAACCGCACGGGCGACACCGTCGTCGTCGAGGCCGGCGAGACGATAGACGACGACCTCTCGGCGAGCGCCGGCAACGTGATCATCAGGGGGACCGTCACCGGGGACCTCCGGGCGTTCGCGGGCAACGTGATCGTCGCCGGCGAGGTGCAGGGCGACGTGGAGGCGTTCTCGGGGAACGTCCGGATCACCGGCGACGTCGGCGGCGACGTGACGGCCGTCGGCGGCAACGTCTTCGTCGGCGAGAGCGGCTCCGTCGGCGGCACGCTGGAGGCGGCCGCCGGCACCGTCACGATCGCCGGCTCCGTCGGCGACGCGCGCCTGGCGGCCGGGACGATCACCGTCGCCTCGACGGGCACGGTCGAGGGCGACCTGCGCTACGACGGCAACCTCACCGTCGCCGACGGGGCGACGGTCGCCGGCGAGACGATCCGGGACGGGTCGCTCGACGTGGGGCCGCAGTTCCCCGAACTGCCGTGGCTCGGGACGCTGTTCGGGTTCCTGATGAACCTCCTGCTCGGCGCGCTGCTGTTGCTCGCGCTCCCGACGTTCTCCGCCCGGGTCGGCGAGTACGGCGTCGACAACACGCTCCGAGCGGGGGGAATCGGGCTGCTCGCCGTGGTCGCCGCGCCGATCGTGTTCGTCCTCTTCCTGATCACGATCATCGGCATCCCGATCGCCTTCGCCTGGCTGTTCGCCTTCCTCCTGCTGGCGTGGATCGGGAGCGTGTACGGGGCCTTCGTCGTCGGCGTCGCCCTCCTCGCGCTCACCGACATGAGCAGCCGCTGGCTGGCGCTCGTGGTCGGTCTGGTCGTCGTCGCGCTCGTCACGCAGGTACCGCTGCTCGGCGGGCTGTTCGGCCTGCTCGTGTTCCTGATCGGCCTCGGCGCGCTGCTGGGCGTGCTGACCGGCGGCTACCGCCGGCGGCGGCGCGACCGCCGGACCGGGGACACAACGCCGGAACCGGACGCCGACGGCGGGAGCGGGACCGCGTAAGCGGGAGCCGCCCTGCCGGTCGCGTCGTCAGCGACAGTCGAGGTCGGTGGCCGGTGGCAGCGACCGGCCGTCGGACACCTGCGCCAGGCGTTCGACGCCGGGGGTGCCGGAGCCGGCCGTCACCTCGCCGATCCACGCCGGGTTGGTCGCCAGCCGGTCGCCTTCCCGGAACGTCACGTCGCCGAGGGCGGTGGTGAACGTGCCGCCTTCGAGGGCGTCGCTGACGGCCTCCCGATCCGTGCTGCCGGCCGCCCGGATCCCGTTCGCGACGAACCGGACCGAGTCGAACCCCAGGCGGGCCTGGGTGTCGGGGCGGCCGCCGTACCGCGTGCGGTACGCGTCGACGAACGCCCGGTTGTCGCCGGTGGCGAGCGACGGGAGGTAGCGGACGCCGCCGTACGTCCCGACGGCGCTGTCTCCGGCACCGTTGCGCACCGCCCGGGACGCGCCGTTGGGGCTGACGACCGCCGTCTCCTCGGTCAGGCCGAGGTCGGCGGCCTGGTTGAGGAAGTTGACGAGGGTCGGCTGGGACAGCCCCAGCACGACGGCCTCGGCGTCGGACGAGCGGATCCGGTCGATGACGGACCGGAAGTCGGAGTCGGCCGGCCCCGACCGCGTCTGTCCGACCTCGGTGAAGCCGTCGGCCGCGCTCGCCATCGCCTCGCTGGTCCACTCGTACACCCGCCGGCCGTAGGCGAAGTCGCCGTAGTGGAACCAGACGTCCGACCCCAGTTCGGTCGCGACGTGTCGCCCCATCGACGCAGCCAGCTGCGCGGCGGTGGTCTCACACCAGAAGGTCCACTCGTTGCACGCGGAGCCGAAAAGCTGGGGGCCCCGTCCCGACGAGAGGTAGACGACCGCGTTCTCGACCGCCCGCTCGGCGAGCACCCCCGCCACCGGGACGGTCAGCCCGCCGGTGACGAACCGGGCGTCCTCCTCCGCGACGACGCGTCCCATCTCCGCCGCCGCCGTGTCGGGGACGGCCTCCGTGTTGCCCCCGACCAGTTCCAGCTCGAAGTCGTAGGCGTCCCGCTGGTTGACCCACTCGACGGCGAGATCCGCGCCCCGCCGCTGTCGCTGCCCGAGTTCGGCGATCCCGCCGCTCGTCGGGGCCAGGTGCGCCACCGTGACGGCCTCGCCGTCGGCGGGGGACTCCTCCGTCGTCTCGCTCTCGCGTTCGGTGCTCGTCTCCCCGTCGGTGCCGGTGGCGGCCCGGTCCGTGGTGGCGGCCGTATCGGTGTCGCCGGCCGTGCTCGCGTCGGTGTCGAACGCCGAGCCGTCGTCGTCGGACGACGAACAGCCGGCGACGCCGACGGCGCTGGCCGACCCGATCAGCGCGAGGTACTCCCGTCGGGAGCGGGTCTGCTTCGTCATAGCTGACCACATACTTCCCGGACGCGTATCGTTTGCGGTCCCGGCGGCCGGGACGACACGCTTACGGCCCGCCGACGGCAACCGCTCGTCATGAACGTCACCGTCGAGGTCGCCGGCGAGGGGACGCGGGAGGTGTCCGTCGAGGACCCGACGTACGCCGACCTGCTCGCCGCGGTCGACCTCTCGCCCCACGAGGCGACGGCGATGGTCGACGGCCGGCCGGTGCCGGAGGACCAGCCGGTCGAGGCCGAGCGCGTCACCGTGGTCAGGCTGATAAAGGGCGGATGAGCGGCGGGAGCGACGCGGGGCCGCCGGACGGCGTCGCCGTCCGCGAGGCCCGCCCCGACGAGCGCGTCGCCGTCAGGCGCGTGATCGATGCCGCGATGCTCGAACCCGGCGACGTGGCGGGCGCGATCGACCGCGGGGACGCGCTCGTCGCCGTCGCGGACGGCCGGGTCGTCGGCGCGCTCGTCCTCGAACCGCGGACGGAGGGCGCACACGTCGCCGCGGTCGCCGTGACGCGCTCCCGCCGCGGGCAGGGGATCGGGACCGCGCTGGTCGAGGTGGCCGGCGAGCGCGCCGCCCGGCTCACCGCCGCGTTCGACCCGTCCGTGCGGCCGTTCTACGAGTCGCTCGGCTTCGCCGTCGAGCCGGCCGGTGACGGACGGTTGCGTGGCGTTCGATAGCGGACGCCGCCGCGCCGCTCAGACCAGCGGCTCGACCAGTTCGCGCCCCTCGGCGAGCAGCGCCTCGACGCGCTCCTCGCTGTCGGCCTCCGCGTACACGCGGAGCTTCGGCTCCGTGCCGCTCGGGCGGACGAGCGTCCACGAGCCGTCCGAAAGCAGGAGTTTGAACCCGTCGACGGTGACGACGTCCTCGACGGCCGCGCCGGCGACCGCGTCGGGGATGACCTCCTCCAGGTCCGCGATGACGCGCTCCTTCTCGGCGTCCGGGCAGTCGACGCTGACCTTCCCCTGGTGGATCTCGCCGTGCTCGTCGAGCAGGTGGTCCACGCGGGCGTCGAACGGCTCCTCGGCCGCGACGGCCCCCGCCAGCAGCGCCGTCAGCACGCCGTCCTTCTCGCGGACGTGGCCGCGGACGGTGAAGCCGCCGCTCTCCTCGCCGCCGACCAGCGCGTCGTGGTCGGCCATCGCCTCGGCGACCCACTTGAAGCCGACCGGCGTCTCGACGACGGCCTCGCCGTGGGCCTCGGCGACGCGGTCGACCAGGAACGTGGTCGAGACGCTGCGGACGGCCGGGCCGGTGTCGCTCTCCAGCAGGTAGTCGTACAGCGCCGCGAAAAAGAGGTTCTCGTCGAGGAAGCCCCGCTCCGGCGTGACGACGGCGAGCCGGTCGGCGTCGCCGTCGTTGGCGATCCCCAGGTCCGCGTCGCCGTCGCGGACGGCCGCTATCAGGTCCGACAGGTGCTCCTCGCTGGGCTCGGGGGACGCGCCGCCGAACTCGGGGTCGCGGTCGCAGCGCAGGCGCTCGACGGTCGCGCCCGCCCGCTCCAGCAGGGCGTCGGTCGTCCCGCGGCCGCTCCCGTGGATGGCGTCGTAGGCGACCGTCAGGTCCGAGAGGTCGGCGTCGACCAGGTCCATCGCGTGGTCGGCGTGGGGGGTCGCCAGGTCGACCTCCCGGACCGTCCCGTGGTCGGCCTCCGGGAGCGGGTCCGGCTCGGCGAGGCGGGCCTCGACGGCGTCCGTGACCTCCGGCAGCGCCGGCGCGCCGTCGGCGGGGATGAACTTCACGCCGTTGTACTCCGGCGGGTTGTGCGAGGCCGTCACCATCATCGCGCCAGCCAGGTCCCGCTCGACGATGGCCCAGGCGACCAGCGGCGTCGGGCGGTCGCGCTCGGGCAACAGCACGTCGTGGCCGTTGGCGGCGAGCACGCGGGCGAGTTCCTCGGCGAACCCGCGGGAGCTCTCGCGGGCGTCGTACCCCACCGCGACGGAGTCGTCCCCCCGGCCCTCGTCGGCGAGGTACGTCGCGACGGCCTGCCCGACCATCCGCACGCGGGGGGCGGTGAACTCCTCCAGGGTCGTCCGCCACCCGTCGGTCCCGAACGATATCGGCGTCTCCATACCGGCCCAACGCCGCCGAGGGCGAAAAAACCCCCGCGATCCGGGGGCTGGGCCGACCGCCGGGACGGTCACTCGAAGGCGCGGCGCAGTTCGATCCGGACCTGACAGTCCCCGTCGTCGGGGAACGAGAGGCTCCCGCCGCTGTTTTCGACGATCCACTTGACGAGCCAGAGGCCGAGGCTGCTCCCGTGGTCGAGTTGCGTCTCGTACTCCTGACGGAGCGCCCGCCGGTCGATCTCCGGGATGGGGCCGCCGGGGTTCCGGACGTCGAGCCGCACGAGCGCGGGGGACGGGGCCGAGATGCGCAGGGCGACCGACGGGGGGTCGGCGTCGGCGTGGACGACGGCGTTCGTGACCACCTCCTCGAGCGCCCGGTCGAGGTGCTTGTCGGCGTGGACCCGCACGTCGGCGTCGCCCGTGACCGCGACTTCGGCGTCCGGGTGGGCGTCCGCGACCCGGCCGACGGCCCGGTCGACCACCGAGCCGAGGGCGACCCGCTCGACGTCCGGTTCGGCGATGCTCCGCTCGACGTACCTGGCTTTCTCCGCGAGGTCGACGACGTCCTCGGCGCACTGCCGCGCGCTCGCCAGCCGCTCCCGGCCGGCGTCGTCCAGCCCCGCGCTCTCCTCGACGAGTTCGAGCAGGCCGTGGATCGCGTTCAGGTCGTTCCGGATGTTGTGCCGGAGGACCCGCGTGACGACCGACAGGCGCTGCTCCCGGCGGTGTATCTGCCGCCTGGCCTGGGCCAGGTCGTACGTCTGTTCGAGCATGAGCCTGGCGTTCGTCTGCGGGTCGGCCATG
This sequence comes from Halostella litorea, assembly GCF_004785955.1. Lineage (NCBI taxonomy): Archaea > Methanobacteriati > Methanobacteriota > Halobacteria > Halobacteriales > Natronoarchaeaceae > Halostella > Halostella litorea. The sequence continues at coordinate 1,122,451 of NZ_SJER01000001.1, forward strand.
GACCGGTACTGCTTCGGCGGGATGTAGTACGGGTTCTCGCAGACGGCGTTGCGGTAGACGATCTGCTCGTGGGTCCACAGCGCCTTGGCCGCCGACTCGCCGCTGAACCGCCGGAGGTCGTACTGGCACAGCGCCATGACGGGGAGGTCCGGACAGCAGGCGTCGAAGTCGGCCTCGAAGTCGACGACGTGGTCGAACGTCTCGTCCGTGTGGAACGACCACGTGTTCTCCCCCGCCACCCAGAGCCCGTCGTACCCGTCCGCCACGCTCCCCTCGCAGGCCGCCCGCAGTTCGTCTATCATGCGGTCGGGGTCGAACCCGGCGTCGAGATACACCTCCGACGCGTCGCGGATCGCCAGGTCGCCGGCCTCGATCCGGGCGTCGACGTCGATCTCGAGGGAGCGAAGCGCCGCCCTGATCCGGGCCGCGTCGTTGTCGTCGACCAGATACAGACAGCGGTGCCCGGCCTGCAGTCCCCGGTCAACGTAGGCGGCCACGGCCGCCAGTTGCGCGTCGGTCGACTCGTAGAAAAGCGCCAGGTGGCGGGCGAGGTCGCTCCGGGCGAGGTCCGCCCGGAGGTCGGCGATGCTCCGCCCGGACCTGCCGACGTCCGCCGTCTCGGCCGCCGTGGCGGGTTCGGTCATCGGGTCGTAGTTACCACACTGTAATCATAAACCATTCGGGCGGCCGGAAAGCGCCGTCACGGCGCGTCGCCGCCCGGGCCGCGGTCGCCGTCGATCAGGCGCTCCTTGGCCGCCCGGGACAGCGACTTGACCTCGTGCTCTCGGGACATCGCGGCGGACTTCGAGTCGAACGACTCGACGTGGACGAGTTCCACGGGCGTCCGCCCGCGGGTGTACTTCGCGCCGTCGCCGGCGTCGTGTTCGCGGACGCGGCGCTGGACGTCCGTGGTGTAGCCGGTGTAGAGCGTGTCGTCGGCGCACTCGAGGACGTACACGTAGTGGGACACTGTCAGGTTCGATCGGCGGCGGCGGCCAAAAACGGCGTGATAGAGGAAGGCTTCGCGTGGTGGTCTTCCGCTATCGGTCTCAGTGGCCTCACGAGCCCCGGGCACGCTGTCGTGCGGCCTCGGCGATTCCTGCGTTCGCCGAGCAGCCTGGACAGGCGAAGATGCGCCCGTGCTCGTCTGCGAACACACGCGCGAACCGCTCGGAAACGTGTGCGTCGCAGTGGTCGCATGTGGGCATTGTTGTCAACCGGCACTTCGTTGGCCGGCACCCCGTGCTACGGCTTACTACGGTATATATCCTTTCCAAAATGGGACCCAATTTCGTAGTTTGCAAACTTCCGTTTCTCCTTCGGAAATCAAACCACGTCGATCGCGAGGTAAACACCGAGAACCGAAACTACTGTTTTCCGTTCCGGGTAGATCCGTCGACGGCGCGGGCGATGAGACCGGCCTGCGCGCCGGCGACGAAGCCGGCGTCGACGTTGACCGTCGTCATCGCCGTACACGACTGGAGCATCCCGGAAAGCGCCGCCTCGCCGTCGCCGCCGTGGCCGTAGCCACTGTCGACCGGCAGCCCGATCACGGGCGTGTCGACCAGCCCCGCGACGACGGTCGGCAGCGCCCCCTCGCGGCCGGCCGCGACGACGAGCACGTCCAGTTCCCGGAGCGCGTCCACCTGGTCCAGCACGCGGACGATGCTCGCGACGCCCACGTCGTCGACCCGCTCGACGGACGCGCCCATCTCCGACGCGATGGCGGCGGCCTCGCCCGCCGGCCCCGCATCGGCGGTCCCGCCGGTGACGACCCCGACGATCGCGTCGAGGTCCGGCGGTTCGAACCCCTCGTCGCGGGCGACGAGCACCCGGGAGCGCTCCCGGTACTCCACGGACGCGTCGGGGCGCTCGTCGCCCAGTCGCTCGCGGACCGCCGCCACGTCGTCGCCGTCGACGCGGGTGGCGATCCCCCGGCCGGTCGTCTCGACGGCCGTCGCGACGAGTTCGGCGACCTCGTCGGACGTCTTCCCCTCGCCGTAGACGGCCTCCGGGACGCCGCTGCGCTGCTCGCGCGCCGCGTCGAACCGGCCGGCCTCGCCGGTCGCGTACCCCCGCAGTTCGGCCTCGGCCTGGGCCGGCGTGCAGTCGCCGGCCGCGACGGCCTCCAGTAGCTCGCGCATACCACCCCGTGGGCGGCCGAGCCACTCCTGCCTGTCGTTCCCCGCCGGCGACGTTCCCCCGGGTGGCCACCCCTCACGCCTGCGACACGATCCCACGCTGTACGCCCGACTCAGGGCCGCTCGCCGCTCTATTTGGGAAACCTTATAAAGGGTGGCGGGCAACTCCAGTTCGTATGGCAGACCTCATTGTCAAAGCAGCCGTCAAGGAAGCGCTCGACGACAAGAACGTTGCCTCGGACTTCTACGAGGCCCTCGACGAGGAGGTCGACGAGCTCCTCGCCGACGCCGCGGACCGCGCCGAGGCCAACGACCGGAAGACGGTGCAGCCGCGCGACCTGTAAGCAGGCTCTCCGACCTTCGAACCTGACCGGCGTAGCCGCTCAGGGTTTTTTGGCGTCGACGCCGTCCCCGTGACCGACGAGTATCTCGTCCGCCATCCCGACGAACAGCCCGTGCTCCACGACGCCCGGCACCGCCGACAGCCGCGCCGCCAGCCCGCCGGGGTCGTCAATCGCCCCGAAGTCGCAGTCGAGCACGAGGTTGCCGTTGTCCGTGACGACCGGGCCGTCCTTCCCCTCGGCCGCCCGGAGCGTCGGCTCGCCGCCGAACCCGCGTACCCTCTCGGCGGCGAGCGACCGGGCGTCCGGCAACACCTCCACCGGGACCGGATGGTCCAGCGCGTCGGCCGCCTTCGAGGGGTCCGCGACGACCACGAACCGCTCGGCCGTCGCGTCGACGACCTTCTCGCGGGCGTGTGCCGCGCCGCCGCCCTTCACGAGGTCGCCGCCGGCGAACTGGTCCGCGCCGTCGATGGCGAGGTGGACCGTCTCGACCTCGTCCAGCCCGACCAGCGGGATCCCGGCGTCGATGGCGAGTTGACGCGACTGAAACGAGGTCGGCACGCCGCGGACGTCCGCCCCCGCGTCGACCGCCTCGCCGACCGCCCGGATGGCGTGGGCCGCCGTGCTCCCTGTGCCCAGCCCGACGACCATCCCGTCCGCGACCGCCTCGGCCGCCCGCTCGCCCGCCCTGCGCTTCGCCGCCGTCGATCCGCCGCGTTGCTTCATACCGACGACCCCGCGCCGCAGGGGCAAAAAGCCCGGGCGGTCCGAGCGCCGCTCATGGCCCGGGACCGCGGGGTGGCGCGGGTCACGCTTTTCCTCGATCCCGCCCTAGCGCGTGCATGGCAGACGATCCCGCCGCCACGGCCGCCGAGCGCGACGACACGGCGGCCGACCCCGCCATCTCGCTGTCGGGCGTCCGCAAGACGTACCGCGTCGGCGAACCCGTCCACGCGCTGGACGGCGTCGACCTGACGCTCCCCCGCGGCTCCTACACCGCCGTCATGGGGCCGAGCGGGTCGGGCAAGAGCACGCTGCTGAACCTCGTCGGCTGCCTCGACACGCCGACGGAGGGGACCGTCGCCGTCGGCGGCACGGACGTGACGGCGCTGTCCGAGGGGGCCCGGACCGACCTCCGCGGCGACGAGATCGGGTTCGTGTTCCAGACGTTCAACCTCATGCCCCGCCTCACCGCGCGGGAGAACGTCGCCATGCCGCTCGTGTTCCAGGGCGTGCCCGCCGCCGAGCGCGAGCGGCGGGCCACCGCGATACTGGACCGCGTCGGCCTCGGGGACCGCGGCGACCACCGCCCGAACGAGCTGTCGGGCGGCCAGCGCCAGCGCGTCGCGCTCGCCCGCGCGCTGGTGACCGAGCCGACGCTCGTGCTGGCCGACGAGCCGACCGGCAATCTGGACACGGAGACGGGCGCGACGATCATGGACCTGCTCGACGAGATACACGCCGACGGGAACACCCTGCTGGTCGTCACCCACGAGCGCCACATCGCCGAGCGCGCCGAGCGGATCGTCCACCTGCTGGACGGCCGCGTCGAGCGGGTCGAGCGCGTCGGCGACGCCGAGGTGGCCGGATGAGGCTCCGCGAGAGCGCCCGGCTCGCCTGGCGGTCGATCCGCGGCCACAAGCTCCGGTCGACGCTGACCACGCTCGGGGTGATCATCGGCGTCGCCGCGGTCATCACGTTCGTCACGCTCGGCGTCAGCCTCTCGGCGGGCATCCTCGGGGAGGTCGGCGCGGAGGACGCCAGCACGGTCTACGTCTGGGCCAGCCCGCCGGACCAGGAGGGCGGCCCCGGGCAGGGCGCGGAACTCGTGTTCACGCCGCGGGACGTCGAGCGCCTTAACGACCTCGAACACGTCGAGGCCGCGTTCCCGTGGTCGCCGGTGCCCACCGAATCCGTCGCCGCCGGCAACGAGACGGTGCCGCTCAGGCAGGGGGTGTACGCCACCGGCGAGGCGTACCTCGACCCGGCGGACGTGGGCGAGGGCCGCCGCTTCGCATCGGGCCAGCGCGAGGCCGTGATCAACCCCGCGATGGCCGAGCGGTTCGACCGCAACGTCTCGGTCGGCGACGAGATAGGCGTGACCGTCCCGGGCGTCGGCCGGCAGAACGCCACCGTCGTGGGGATCCTCGCCACCTCGGAGGGCCAGAGCCCGTTCGAGGGCTTCGGCAGCGAGCCCCGCGCCTACCTCCCGGCGGACCCGTACTACACCGCACTCGCCGGCGGCGACGAGGCCCGCTACTACTCCATCGCCGTCCGGGCGACCGGCGTCGAGGACGTCGACGCCGCCCGCGAGGAGACCCGGGCGTACCTGGAGAGCGACGAGTCCGACGCCAGCGAGTTCCTCGGCGACGACCTCGAACTGACGCTGCAGACAAGCGAGGAGTTGCTGGACCAGCTCCGGACCGTCCTCGACCAGCTCACCGCCTTCGTCACCGGGATCGCCGTCATCTCGCTACTCGTCGGCGCGATCGGCATCGCCAACATCATGCTCGTCAGCGTCACCGAGCGCACCCGCGAGATCGGGATCATGAAGGCCGTCGGCGCGCGGAACCGCGACGTGCTGACGCTGTTCCTGACCGAGGCGGTGATCCTCGGCGTCCTCGGCGCGGTCGGCGGCGTCCTGCTCGGGGCGGCCGGCGGCTGGGCGGTCACCGAGTACGCCGACCTGCCGCTCTCCTACCCGTTCGAGTGGTTCGGGATCGCCGTCGCCGTCGGGATCCTCGTCGGGGTCGCCGCCGGCCTCTACCCGGCGTGGCGCGCCGCCCGGACTGACCCGATCGAGGCGCTTCGGTACGAGTAGGGACGACGACCTTTTTCCCGGTCGGGTGCGCCTGCGGCGCACCGCTCCCGGCAAAAATGTCGATCAAAAAACCCCGCTCACTCGCTACCGCTCGTTCGCGGCGAAACGGCGGCTTCGCCGCCGTATGCTTACTCAGTTCGCCTCTACGCCGACTCCTGCCAGCCTGCCCTTCCCCGGGTTGGACGGCTCGGCCCGCAGCAGGGCCTCGCCGTCCGCCCGTCCATCAAGGGGGTTTTCTCCGCGATCGTCCAGTCATCGACAGGACGGGTCGGTGTCGCGCACGTGAGAGCCATCGGTCGCTCGGCAGGCACTTCGACCGAGACGGAGGTTCAAGTGTCACGCTCGTGTGCATATCGTATGAACCGTCGTCAGGTCCTCGCGGTCGCGGGTGCGACTTCGCTGGCTGGCTGTACGGGTTTGTTCGGGACTGAGGAGAGCAGTCGGCTCGATCTCACCGTCCAGAACGAACGCGTCGAGCCGGTTACCGTCCAGGTCGATGTCGTCGATATGGAGGGCACAACCTACGAGGACGAATCCGACCAGGTCGACAGCGGGGTAGCGCGCGCCTTCGAGGTAGTGGTTGGGTCCGAGGGGCGACACGAGGTGACCGTGTCCGGCGACGATTTCCGCGGGCAACTCGCGTGGAGCGCCGACACGTGCGGGCTGTTCGACGGCCGGGTGAGAGTGACCGATGAACTCGTCGAGGTGGCCGGCGAGTGTGTCGATCCACGGTGAGGGGTTGTAGCACCCGTCACTCGGTCTCGCTCCCCTCGAACGCGAAGGTCCCGTTGCGCTGGACCACCTCGCCGTCGACCTCGATCCGGGAGTCCTCGCTCATGTCCACGAGCATGTCGACGTGGACGGCGCTGTCGTTGAACTCGCGACCCTCGGGGACGCACTCCTCGATGGCCTTCCCGAGCGCGAGGTGGACGGTGTCGCCCATCTTCTCGTCGAACAGCATGTTGTAGGAGAACTCGTCGATGCCCCGGTTCATGCCGATTCCGAGTTCGCCGACGCGGCGCGCGCCCTCGTCCGTCTCCAGCACGCTCGTCAGCACGTCCCCGTTTTTCTCCGCGCCGTGGTCGACGACTTCGCCGTCCTCGAACCGCAGGGTCGCGCCCTCGACCTCACGGCCGTTGCGGACCACCGGCAGGTCGAACGTCACCTCGCCGTCGACGCCGTCGGGCACCGGCGACGTGTACACCTCGCCGCCCGGCAGGTTCTCCTTCGCGTAGTCGTTCGCCGCCGCCATGCCGTCGACCGAGAGGGTCACGTCGGTCGCGTCGCCGGAGACGATCCGCACCTCCTCGGCGGGGTCGAGTATCTCCACCATCCGCTCCTGAAACGCCCGCTGGGCGTCCCAGTCGCGGTTCACGGCGTCGTACACGAACGCCTCCCACGCCTCGGTGCTCATCTCGGCCTGCTGGGCGTCGGCCGGCGTCGGGTGCTGGGTGATGACCCACCGCGTGTCGAGCCGTTCCTCCAGGATCGGGCCGTTCGCCCGACTCGCGGCGGCCGACTTCCCCGGATCCACGTCGCTCGTCTCGAAGGCGTTCGTCGCCCCGGTGACCATGATGACGACGTCAGTCTCCTCCATCGCCGCGAGGCGGGGTTCGTTGAGTCGGAAGTCATCGGCGTCCATCGCCCGGGCGTACGCCCGGCCAGCGCGGGAGTTGAGCCAGGAGAGCGACGGGCACGCGCCGACCTCGCCGATCCGCTCGTGGAGCGCGACGACCAGGTCCTCGGCGGGCGTCGGCGCGCGGATCAACACGTCGTCCTCGGCGGCGATGTCGGTGCAGTGGTCGACCAGTATCTCGGCGTGTCGCCTGACCCTCTCGTCCATGGCCGACCCACTCGCGCCCGCCACAAGAACCCCCGCCGGCCTCGGTGAAAGTGGAGCGCACGGCGGCCGACCCGCACCGCTTTTGCCGCCCCGTGTTGTCACCTCGGCTATGTTCGGCACGAGCGGGATCCGGGGACGAGTCGGCGAGGACGTGACGGCGGACCTGGCGCTGTCGGTGGGCCGGGCGGTGGCGGCCGAGGCCGACCGCGTCGTCGTCGGGCGCGACCCCCGGGAGAGCGGCGAGTTCCTCGCGGACGCGCTGGCGGCGGGCCTGCGGGAGTGCGGCACGGACGTGGTGGACCTCGGGCGCGCGGCGACGCCGACCGTCGCGCGCTCGGTCGCGTGGCGGGACGCCGACGCGGGCGTCTCGGTCACGGCCAGCCACAACCCCGCGCCCGACAACGGGATCAAGCTCTGGTCACCCAGCGGGCAGGCGTTCGACGAGGCCGAGCGCGAGGCGGTCGCCGAGCGGGTCCGCGCCGACGACCCGGACCTGTCGGGGTGGGACGGCGTCGGCGACCGGCGGTCGTGGGACGGCGCGTTCGACCGCCACGTCGACACGCTCGCCGACGCCGTGACGGTCGACGACCCGCCCAGCGTCGCCGTCGACGTGGGCAACGGGATGGGCGGCGTCACCGTCGCGGCGCTCTCGCGGCTGGGCTGCGAGGTGGAGACGCTGAACGCCCAGGAGGACGGCGCGTTCCCGGGGCGGCCCAGCGAACCGACCGCCGACAACTGCCGGTCGCTGTGCGCGCTGGTCGAGCGGACGGACGCGGACCTGGGCATCGCCCACGACGGCGACGCCGACCGCATGCAGGCGGTGACCGGCGACGGCGCGTTCGTGTCCGGCGACGTGTTGCTCGCGCTGTTCGGCCGCGCCGCGGCGGGCGAGGGCGACCGCGTCGCCGCGCCGCTGAACACCAGCCTCGCCGTCGACGATGCGCTCGCCGAGGTGGGCGCGTCGCTCACCCGCACCCGGGTCGGCGACGTGTTCGTCGCCGAGGCCGCGACCGACCCCGCGGTCGCCTTCGGCGGCGAGGAGAGCGGCGCGTGGATCTGGCCCGACGAGACGCTGTGCCCCGACGGGCCGCTGGCGGCCTGCAAACTCGTCGAACTCGTCGCCGAGCGGGGCCCGCTGGGCGACCTGGTCGACGGCGTCGAGACGTACCCCATCCGCCGGGACAGCGTGGAGACCGGCGAGAAGGCCGCCGTCATGGAGCGCGTCCGCGAGGCCGTCCTCGCCCGGTACGACGACGTGCAGACGGTCGACGGCGTCCGGGTGGACCTGGGCGACGCGTGGTTCCTCGTCCGCGCGAGCGGCACCCAGCCGCTGGTGCGGATCACCGCGGAGGCCCGCGACCCCGACCGCGCCGACGGGGTCTTCGACGAGGCCGCCGCGCTCGTCGCCGACGCGACCTGACGGGGCGGCCCGTCGTTCCCGGCCGCCCGGACGGCGACCGACCCTTTTGCCGCTCCCCGTGGTACGGCGGCCATGACGTCCCGAAGCACGCTGCTCGACGACCGGCGGATCGGCGTCGCGCTCGCGTGGCTGTTCGTCGGCTTCCTGCTGTTCGCGGTCGTCGAGAGCCTGGTGACCGGCGCGCCGCTGTGGGCCGGCTTCGCCGCCGTCGTCGCCGGCGTGGCGCTGATCCCGGCGGTCGTCCGGCGGTCGGTGACGGCGATCCCGCCGCCCGAACTGCTCGGGCTGGCGGCGCTGCCGGCGGTCGTCCGGACGTACGGGCTGTACACGCAACTGGCCGGCTACGTCGCCGTCGCCTCGCTGGCGCTGCTTGTGGCGGTCGAACTCGACGCGTTCACCGAGGTGGAGATGACGGCCCGGTTCGCCATCGCGTTCGTCGTCATCACGACGCTCGCCGTCTCGGGCGTCTGGACGGTCGTCCGATTCGTCTCCGACGCGACGCTCGGCACGGCGTACATCGCCGACGTGCCCGATATGATGTGGGACATGGTGCTCGCCGCGGCGGTCGGCCTGCTGGCGGGGGTCGGGTTCGAACTGTACTTCCGGCGGCACAGTCCGTCGGCGACGGTCACCGCCGACGGGCGGGAGGAACTCCAGTGAACCTCCGCGACGCCGTCGGCCTCCCCGACGGCGTGCTGTGGCTGGTCGTCCGGGGGATGCAGGTCGCGCTCGCGGGCATCGCCGGCTACGCGCTGGTGACGGTCGACCCCGGCCTCCTCGTCAACGCCGTCCTCCCGCTGGCGGTGTCGTTCACGCCGGAACTCGTCGAGTGGCGCTACGACCACGAGATGGGCGGGGGGCTGGCGCTGTGGATCGCGACGGCCGCGTTCCTCCACACCGTGGGCGCGCTCGGCCCGTACCAGTGGATCGGCTGGTACGACCAGGTGACCCACACCCTGTCCGCGACGCTCGTCGCCGGCGTCGGCTACGCCGTCGTCCGGGCGCTGGACGAGTCCTCGGACGCCGTCGACTTCCCGGCGGAGTTTCGCTTCCTCTTCATCCTCCTGTTCGTGCTCGCGTTCGGCGTCGTCTGGGAGATCGCGGAGTTCGCCTCGGGCGGCCTGGCGAGCCTCGTCGGCGGGGACGCGGTGCTCGCGCAGTACGGGAAACGCGACATCGTGCTCGACCTGACGTTCAACACGCTCGGCGCGGTGGCGGTCGCGCTGTGGGGAACGGGGTACTTCGACGGCGTCGCGACGGTGCTCTCGCGGGGCATCGACGGCGCGTTCGGCCGGCAGGAGGACCGCTAGAGCCGGTCGATCACGGCCTGCGGGTCGTACGCCAGCGCGAGCGAGCGCGAGCGGCCCCGCCCCTCCACGTCGGTGTACTCGGCCTCGACCAGCCCGAGGTTGTCGAGCTTGTTGATGATCTCGGAGTAGCGCGTGTAGCCCAGGTCCGTCTCGTCGTGGAACGCCTCGTACACGTCGCCGGCCTGCTTGCCCTCGTGCTCGGCGATGACGCGGACGAGTTCGGCCTCGCTGTCGCTCAGGTTCTCCAGGCTCCGCGAGAGGTGGACGTACTTGGACTTCTCGTAGGCGTCGTCGACGTCCTCGACGGAGACGGTGCGGCTGGCGCGCATCTCGGCGTTCAGCCCGGCGCGCCGGAGCAGGTCGATGCCGACCCGCAGGTCGCCGCTCTCGGCCGTGAGTTCGGCGACCCGGTCGAGCACCGGCGCGCTCACGACGTCGTCGTGGAAGCCACGCTCGACCCGCTCGGCGAGGATCTCGGCGATCTCGCGCTCGCCGTAGACGGGGAAGTAGATGTCCTCGGGCCGGAACACGCTCTGGACGCGCCCGTCGAGTTCCTCGATGACGTCCAGGTCGGGGTCCGACGAGATGACGATCACGCCGATGCGCGCGCCGCTGTGTTCCTCGTGGGCGCGCAGCAACGAGTACAGCGTGTCCGACGCCTCGCTCTCGTAGAAGAGGTAGTTCACGTCGTCCAGGGCGACGACCAGCACCTCCTCCTCCTCGACGAGCTTCTCGGTGATCTGGTCGAACAGCTTCTTGAACGAGATGCCGCTGGACGGCGGCTCGTAGTCGAACATCGTCTCGAACAGCTGCGAGAACACGGAGTAGCGGGTGGCGTTGACCTGGCAGTTCACCCGGGTCGTCCGCACGCCGGTCTTGCCCGACAGCTCGCCGAACAGCTTCTGGACCGCCGTCGTCTTGCCGGTGCCGGGCGGCCCCCGCACCATGGCGTTCAGCGGCCGGGAGCCCCGGACCGCCGGCCGGAGGCAGTGTTTGAGGCTGTCGACCTGGCTCTCGCGGTGCTTGAACGTCTCCGGAACGTAGTCTATCTCGAAGACGTGCTCGTTCCGGAACACCGACTCGTCCCAGGACAACATCCCCTCCTCGGGGTCGTCGGCCATCACTTTCACCACGCTGCCGGAGCTACTTAGTCTTTCGGCAGACGGGCGTCATACCCGCCGCATTCGGACGTTTTCGGGACTTCCGGCCGGACGTACCACGGCTGGAACCGGTGGTCGGGGATCCGCCCTACGGCCCGAGGATCAGTTCCTCCACGTCGTCGCGCGTCGCCGACTCCCCGTGTTTGTCCTGACGGTGCTGCTGGGCGTTCTCCACGACGACGCCCATCTCGTTGTCCTGCGCGGTGTACTCGCAGTCCGACGCGGGACAGTCGTAGCTGTACGGCATGTGTTCGGCGGACGACGCGCAGCGGCGTAAACGTCGGTGCCGATCAGTCGCCCGCGGACTCGAACTTCTCCAGCAGGCCGCCGTAGAACGCCGCCTCGTGGTCCGCCGCGGCACCGGCCGCGTCCGGCGGTTCGTCGCTGTCCGTTCCCCCGGCCCCGTCGCCGGCCTCCGTCGCCAGTTTCTCGACGATGAGCTCCGGCGTCGACCGCGCGAGGTGGTCCTTCACGGGCGAGCGGTTCACCTGCAGTTCGCCGTCTTCCAGCCCGCGGGCCTCGATGCCGTCGACGGTGACGGGGAAGTCGGCGGCGTCCCGTATCTCGCCCGCGAGGTGAGAGACGAAGACGCCGGTCGCGCCGTTCTCGTGGAGCGCCTCCAGGATGCCCGCGATTATCTTCGCGCTCGCGCCGGGTTCGGTGATGCTCTCCAGTTCGTCGACGAGGACGAGCGACCCCTCGCCGCCGGTCGCCAGGTCGGCGAACTGGCGGACGGTGGACTCGAACGCGCCCGCGTCGAGCGTCCCCTGGGTCTTGGCGTGGTAGTGCAACTCCTCGACGCGCTCGATCCGGGCGGCGTCCGCCGGCACCGGGAGCCCCATGTGGGCGAGCACGACGACCGTCGCCACGAGGTCGAGCGTCGACGTCTTCCCGCCGCTGTTGACGCCCGACAGCAGCGCGACGCCGTCGACGCCGTAGTCGACGGGGTCGACCTCGTCGTGGGGCACGTCGAGCAGCGGCGACCGCCCGCCCTCGATATCGAAGCCGCCGGGGCCGTCGTCGGGGTCGACGACCGTCGGGAGCGTGCAGTCGAAGTCGTCGGCGAACCGGGCGACGGCGAGTTCCACGTCGAGTTCCAGCGCCGCGCGGACGAGCTTCTCGGCCGGCTCACGCAGGTCGGCCAGGTCGTCGGCGAGTTCGCGCTTCAGCCGGGTCGCCCGGCGCTCCTTCGCGGCGGTCAGGTCGTCGCGGAGCCGCGAGACGGCCTCGTCGTTGCGCTCGACGGGGAACGTCGGCTCGTCGGGGAACGCCCGCCGGGCGACCTCCGCCTCGCCGGACTCCAGGTCGAGCGCGTCGACGACGTGGTCGCGGGCGGCGGCGACCGCAGCGGCGTACTCGTCGGCCAGTTCCCGCGACAGCAGCGAGTCGACGCCCGCGCCCTGCTCGACCAGCGAGAGCAGGTCCGACCCCTCGACGGTCACGTCGCGCTCCCGGATCGAGTCGCGGAGGCGGTCGTTGGCGACGCTCTCGGCCGTGCCGACGGCGGCGTCCAGGTCGTCGACCGCGGTCGTCAGGCGGTCGAGTTCGTCGTCGCCGACGACCGTGCCGTCCGCCGCGAGGCGCTCCAGCGCGCCCTCCAGCGCATCCAGGTCGCAGGGGGCGTCCATGCCGGCCTCGCGGTGGACCGCGGCGGCGGCCCGCAGCGGCTCGCGGTTCGCGGCGAAGAAGGCGAGCACGCGCTCGGGCACCACCTCCGCGGGGGTCTCCAGGGCGTCCGGTTGCACCCGCACGTCGCCCTCGACGTCGATGCCGGCGAACGCCTCGTCCAGCGCGATGACGGTGGCGTAACCGCGGGCCAGTTCCGCCAGGTCGCGGGCGTCCTCGACGACTTCCACGCTCAGTTCCGGGACCGCCTCGCGGGCCTCGCTGTACAGTTCGGCGTCGCTGGTGGCGAGACAGCGGTCCCGCACCCTGAGGTCCCCGGGGGTCGACAGCGGCTCGACGCCCTGCAGCGCCTCGGTCACGGCGGGCGTCGGTTCCCGGTCGGTCGCCCGCTCGACGAACTCGCGGACCTCCGCGATCCGAGAGGCGGTGGGGCTGGGGTAGAACGTCTCCAGCCGCCGGGCCGCGTAGTCGGTGACGGTGCGGTCACACAGCAGTTCTAGCACCTCGTCGTACACCTCCCGCGCCCTGTCGGTCGCCAGGAAGCCGCCGGGGTCGTCGTGTTCCAGCCGGATCGCCGCCCGGGCGATGCGGGCGGCGCGCCCCTCGCTGATGCCCGGCGCGTCAGCGAGCGCGGCCACGTCGCCCGTCCGCAGGGCGCGCTCGGCGTCGTCCAGTTCGGCGAGCGACGCCGCGGTCTTCTCGCCGACGCCGGGGATCGCCTCGAACTCCATCACCTCGCCAATTCGGAGGGGAGGGGAAAAATCTCCCGCCCGGGGACCGCCACCGTGAGAAACATTGGCAAATAGAAAGGAAACCCCTGCGTTTCGGGTGGAGAACGGCCCGAAACGCCCGTTTCGGGGGTCGAACCGGTCCCGCGGCGACGCGGAAAGACGTCGGGCACGCGCCGGACGCGTCGGCCGCGTACCGCGTGCAACGCGCTTTTGGCCGCGCGACGGCTACGACCGCGGTATGACATCCGTCGAGGAGAAGATGGCGGCCGTCCGCGACGACCTCGCGGAGCGCGACGGCGTGCTCGTGGCGTTCAGCGGCGGCGTGGACTCCAGCGTCGTCGCGACGCTGGCCGCGGAGGCGCTGGGCGACGACGCCGTCGCCTGCACCGCCAAAAGCGAGACGCTGCCGGACGCGGAACTCGACGACGCAAAGCGCGTCGCGGGGGAGATCGGGATCCGCCACGAGATAGTCGAGTTCAGCGAACTCGACAGCCCGGCGTTCGTCGAGAACGACGGCGACCGCTGTTACCACTGCCGGACGATGCGCCTCGGTGAGATGTTCGACGCCGCCGAGCGCATGGGGATCGAGGTCGTCTGCGACGGGACGAACGCCAGCGACCCCGGCGACGGCCACCGGCCCGGCCTCCAGGCCGTCGACGAACTCGACGCCTACTCGCCGCTTCTGGCCCACGGCATCACGAAGGAGGAGGTCCGTGAGATCGCCGACCGCTACGACCTCTCGGTCGCCGACAAGCCGTCGATGGCCTGCCTCTCCTCGCGGATCCCGACCGGGCTCGAAGTGACCGAGGAGCGGCTCACCCGCGTCGAGAAGGCCGAGACGGTCCTCCGGCAGTGGGGGTTCTCGCAGTTCCGCGTCCGCGACCACGACGGCCTCGCCCGCATCGAGATCGCGCCCGAGGAACTGGACGCCGCGCTGAACCGCGAGTTCGTCGAGACCGTCCGGGAGCACCTCGCGGACCTTGGCTTCGACCACGTCACGCTGGACCTCCACGGCTACCGGACGGGCAGCGTCAGCCCGGACGACGAGCCGGTCGTCGCCGACGTGTTCGACGACGGGGACGACGACCCGCTGGCCGCCGACTACCCGCAGGCCGAGTGACGACGCCGGCGCGACCGACCGCCGTTTCGGCCCGGCCCCGGGCGGGCGAGCCGCCGGGATGACTGACCGACGTATTTCCGCGACGTACGGTAGACGAACGGGCACCTATTGCGCGCTGTACCCGGAAGGAAGTGTGATATCCGTCCAGAAACACGCGTTCCGTCCGCGAATATTGACTGAGTCTCTACGCACGTAAGGTCGCGTGTCGATACGATCACTCGATGGACGACGACGACATCCCGGCCGCCTGGGATCGGGAAGTACACGAGACGCGGACAGCCGAGTTCGTGGACTACGTCCACGCCTCCGGGGACGTACGGGTGCGGATCACCCCGCCCGAGAACACCGACGACGGCGCGTACGCCGTCGACGCCACTCTGTTTCCCCACACGAGCCTCGCGGAGGAGTACGACGTGCGGACGGTCGCCTCCGGCCGCCGCGCCGACCGGATCGCCCTCGAGTTCGCCTCGCTGTTCGACGGCGCGTACGGCGGCCCCGGCGGCGACGGCGGCGGCGAGATGCCCGTCGAGGACGCCGTCGCCTACGCGCTGGAGCGGACGCGCCCCACCGACGCCGTCGGGATGCAGGTGCCCTCCCGGGACGAGTGACGGCGCGGCCCGCCGTCCCCTGTGCCGATACGCACGACCCCGACGGCCGCTCGAACCTCACGACCGCCTGAACCCCACCTGCTCGAACCCGACGGCCGCCCGAACCCCACGACAGCCCACGCCGGCATCCGACCGCCCGTGGGCACGCGGCCGGTGCGCGGTCCCCCGCCCGTCCGACGACGCGAACGACCGTCGCGTAGCTCCGGGCACAGTCGTGAGTCCGTTCGTCCAGCTAAACTCTGAATCTGTGGTTAGACGTTGTGTTTGATGAGCGATCGACTAACGATAGGGTAGGTATTCGGGTAGACATAGGACGTTTTAGGAAAAATACTTATGCCCTCGTCACGACCTCACAACTGCCGGAGGTGAGAACACGAGGCTACACGACCGCAGGTTTCGGACTCGACGGACGCTGACCCGGGAGCGACGTCGTTGTACGCTGTCACCAGTGGGATGTCAGCCACGCCTGTCGACACCAGCCACCTGCGCCGACGCGGGCCGATCGTCGTTGACCTGTGCGCGATCCCCCATCGTCGGCGGTATTTCGTGCGACGGCGACGTCTGCCGCGACGACAGTCTCTCCCATCTCCCTGCTTCGACGGACGAGCGCTGCGCGGTTTTGATACAGTATGTTTGATACGGACACGAACGACGAGTACGGGCACGGACGGACGACGGCCGACGCCGTCGCGACCGAGGAGGCGGCCGAGCGGGCGCACTCGGACATCCGCACGTTCCTCCGGGGGAAGGTCGCCGACGCGGGGGCGAGCGGTGCCGTCGTCGCGATGAGCGGCGGGATCGACTCGACCGTGACGGCGACGCTGGCGGCGGACGCGCTCGGCCCCGACCGCGTACTCGGCCTCGGGATGCCCTGCACCAAGGTCGACAGCGCCCACGCCGCGGAGGCCCGGACGGTCGCGGAGGACCTCGGCATCGAGTTCCGGGAGGTCCAGCTCCGCCCGCTGCTCGACATGTTCGAGGACGTCGTCGCCCCGACAGTCGCGCCGGCGGGGGACAAGGACGCGGTCGGCAACGCCATCGCGCGGCTCCGGATGGCGTGTACGTACTACGCGGCCAACGCCCGGTCGCGGCTCGTCGTCGGCACGGCCAACCGCTCGGAGCTGCTGCTCGGCTACTTCACGAAACACGGCGACGGGGCGGCGGACCTCTACCCGATCGGCGACCTGTACAAGACGGAGGTCAGGACGCTCGCGCGCCACCTCGATGTCCCCCCGCGGATCATCGAGAAGGAGCCCACCGCGGGCCTGTGGGCGGGCCAGACAGACGAGGCGGAGATCGGTGCCGGCTACGACGCGGTCGACCCCCTCCTCCGGCGGCTGGTCGACGAGGGCGAGCGCGTCGAGCGGGCCGCCGACGAGGCCGGCGTGGACGTGGAAACAGCCGAGCGCGTCGCCGCGATGTACGTCGACACCCTCCACAAGCGGACGGTCCCGCCGACGCCGGGCGTCCGCGGCGGGAACGGCAAGCAGCCGTCGTACTCGCTGCACCTCGCGGACGAGGTCCGGCGGGCGTCGGACGGCGGCGACTGACCGCGGCCGCCTACGCGTCCCGCTGCTCGACGAGTTCCGGCGCGGCGTCGAACGGCGCGGGCTGTGCCCGGCGCTCGACGTCGCGCTCCTCCCGGGCGTCAGTCATCGGCCGAGAGCGGCGTGCCGTCCGGCGCGGTCGGCGCGGGGCTCTCGCCGTCCTCGAACGGGTACCACGACTGCTTGGCGTCGGTCAGGCAGGGGTCCTCGTAGTCGGTCTCCTCGGGCTCCGCGAGTTCGATGATGGTCTCGTGGCCCGTCGCCTCGACCCACTCGCGGAACGTCTGGCCCTCCGTCCGGAGCGCGGCAAAGGCCTCGACGAGGTTGCGGATCAGCCCCGGCAGTTCGTCGGCGGGCACGCGCTGGCGGACCCACTCGATGAACGTCGGCTCCTCGCCGATCCCGCCGCCGACGCCGACGTCGACGGCCTCGACCATCTCGCCGTCCTTGCGGGCGCGCATGCCCTGGAGGCCGATGTCGGCGGTCATCGCCTGCCCGCAGTCGGCGGTACAGCCCGAGAAGTGGATCTTCAGTCGGCTCACGTCGTCCGGCAGGTCGACGTTGGCCCGCAGCCAGCGGAGCAGTTCGGCGGTGCGGACCTTCGTCTCCGTCAGCGCGAGCGAGCAGAACTCCGTCCCCGTGCAGGCGACCGCGCCGCGCTCGAAGGCGTTTGGCTCCGGCGGCAGGTCGTCGAGCAGCGGCTCGGCGAGCAGGCCGTCCAGCTCAGCCTCCGGCACGTCCACGATCAGCGGGTTCTGCCGCCGGGTGAGCCGGACCTCGCCGGAGCCGTAGGCGTGGGCGAGGTCGGCCAGTTCCATGACCTCCGCCGCCCGGAGCCGGCCGACCGGGACGCTCAGGCCGACGTAGTAGTTGCCGTCGGCCTGCTCGTGGACGCCGACGTGGTCGTGCTTGCCGCGCTCGGCCTTCCGGCCGGCGTTGTACGTGTACTCGTCGCGCAGGTCCGTCCCCGCGCGGCCGAGGTCGAAGTCGACCCGCTCGGCGAGTTCCTCGCGGATCGCGTCGGTGCCCCACTCGTCGACGAAGAAGCGGGCGCGGTTCTTCGAGCGGTTCTCGCGGCCGCCCTCCTCGTGGTACAGTTCGACGAACGCCCGGACCAGTTCGACCGCGTTCCCCGGGCGGACGAAGACGTCCAGCGGCCGTGCGGGGCGCGGCTCGCGCCCGCCCAGCCCGCCGCCGGCCCGCACGTTGAAGCCGGTCACCTGCTCGCCGCCCTCCAGCTTCCGCGCCGGTTCAAGCGCCACGTCGTTGATGCTGTCCTGGGCGCAGCCCTCGCGACAGCCCGTCACGCTGATGTTGAACTTCCGGGGCATGTTCGACAGCGCGTCGTCGCCGCGGATCGTCTCCTGTATCTCGTCCAGCAGCCCCCGGCTCTCGACGTACTCGTGTCTGTCCTTCCCGGCGACCGGGCAGCCGGAGATGTTGCGCATCGTGTCCCCGCCGGCCGAGCGCGAGGAGACGCCGACGGCCTCCAGCTTCTCCCAGATGGCGGGCACGTCTTCCAGCTTGAGCCAGTGGAGCTGGACCGACTGCCGCGTCGTCAGGTCGA
This sequence comes from Halostella litorea, assembly GCF_004785955.1. NCBI lineage: Archaea > Methanobacteriati > Methanobacteriota > Halobacteria > Halobacteriales > Natronoarchaeaceae > Halostella > Halostella litorea. The sequence goes on from NZ_SJER01000001.1 coordinate 1,140,689, forward strand.
TGAACCCGTTCCCCCACTCGGGGTTTGCGGCCGGGCCGGTCGCGTACTCGTCGGCCACCTCGCCGATCGCCCGGAGCTGGCCCGGCTCCAGCACGCCGCCGCAGTTGGTCAGGCGCATCATGAAGTAGCTCTCCTGCCCGGAGCGCTGGTGGAACAGCCCCCAGAACTTGAACCGGGAGAACCACGCGTCGCGCTCGTCCTCCGGCACCGACTCCCACCCGCGCTCGGCGAACTCCAGTATCTTCTCGCGGACCTCGTCGCCGTAGCAGTCGGCCTTCCAGGCCTCCTTCTTATGCGCCATCGGCGGCCACCTCGGCGAATGGTTGTGAACGTTCGTTCATATCACGCTGTGATTTCCCTGCGTTCATGTCGGTAATACGGGAGAGAGTACGCCAAAGGCTAACAAAAGACTAATCGTTGAACAATTACGGAACTATCCCGGTTCCGGCGACGTGCGGTCGGAGTTAAGCCGTATTAATGGTGTTTTAGGTCAATGAACGTCCGATAATCGGCCGGTCGTCCGGCCGGGAACGGCCGGTTCGTCAATCCGACTCGCTGCGGCCCTCGACCGACGGGTCGCGGGGCGCGCGCAGCGCCGCGGGCGAGTCCACGCGCCGGAGCGTCGCCGGGTCGACCCGCGACCGGAACCGCGCCTCGTCCACGTCGGCGACCGACAGCGCCGTCAGCACGCCCCGAACGTCGCCCTCGCCGCGCCGCAGCGCCGTCGTGCAGGCGTCGACCGCGGCGGCCACGTCGTACACCGCACACAGCGGGCGCTGGCGGCCGTCGATCCGCGGGACCGCGGCGTCGGCGTCGCTCGCGTCGAGGGCCTCCACGAGCAGGCCGACCGCGCGGCCGTCGACCGCCGCCACGTCGGGGGCGACGACGGCGGCGCGGTGACAGCCACACGTCCGCAGGCCGGCCCGGAGCGTCGCCGCGGGGCCGCCGGCCGCCGCCGGGTCCGGCGCGAGTCGGGCATCCAGCCCGTCCAGCGCGCCGGCGACCGCGTCCCGCCGGTCGGGCCGGCAGGTGACGACCAGCCGGTCGGTCCGGCCCGAGAGCGTCCCCGCCACGCGACGGACGAGCGTCCCGTCGCCGTCGGCCGGCCGCTCCGCGCCGTCGGGGCGACAGCCGCCCGCGACGATCCCGGCGACGGTCACTGTGGCACCCCCTTTGCGCGCTCGGCCGTGCCGTCCGGCGTCGCCAGCCTGACCGCGCACTGCTTGAAGTTCGGCTCGTCCGACCGCGGGTCGGTCGCCGGGAGCGTCAGGTCGTTCACCGCGGGGTGGTGGATCGGCAGCCAGACGACGCCGTCGGGCACGCCCTCGTCGACGCTGACGGCCGCGTCGACCGAGCCGCGGCGCGAGACGACCGTCACGCGGCGGTCGTCGCCCCCCTCGCCGGCGACGTCCCCGTCGAACGCCGCCGCGGTGGCCGGGCTGACCCTGGCGGCGGGCGGGTCGCCGGAGCGCGTCCTGACGCCGGTGTTGTACGCGTCCGGCGACCGCGCCGTCGTCAGCGTGAGCGGGTACTCCTCGTCCGGCGGCTCCGGGAGGCCGCCGTGGCTCGCGGTCGAGAACCGCGCGCGGCCCGACGGCGTGGGGAACGACCAGTCGCCGTCGTCGTGGTAGCGGTAACCGCCCTCGCTGGCGGCGTCGGGCGCGGGCCAGCGCACCGCGCCCGCCGCGTCGAGGCGGTCGTAGGTGATCCCCGACAGGTCCGCGGGCGTCCCGGCGGTGAGCGCGGCGAACTCGTCGAAGACGGCCTCCGGGTCGACCGGCGGCCGGTCGAGCAGCCCCGGCGCGACGCGGGCGGCCACGGCCGCGACGATGTCCAGGTCCGACCACACCCCGCTCGGCGTGTCCGTCGCCGCGCGGACCCGGGAGACGCGCCGCTCCATGTTCGTCACGGTCCCCTCGGTCTCGCCCCACGTCGCGGCCGGCAGCACCACGTCGGCGTGCTCGACCGTCTCCGAGCGGAAGGCGTCCTGGACGACGAGGAACGCGTCGTCGAGCAGTTCCCGCGCCCGCCCCGCGTCCGGCAGGCCCGCCGCGGGGTTGGTCGCCACGGTCCAACAGACCTCCACGGGGCCGTCGTCGACCGCGTCGACGATCCCCACGGGGCCGGGGCCGGGGTCGTCCGGCAGGACCGACGGGTCGACGCTCCACGCCTCGGCCACCCGTCCGCGGGCTTCGGGGTCGTCGAACGACCGGTGGCCCGGCCACGTCCCCTTCGAGGAGCAGACGCGGGTGCCCATCGAGTTGGCCTGCCCGGTCAGCGAGAACGGCCCGGTGCCGGGACCGAGGTTGCCCGAGGCGAGACAGAGGTCGACCAGCGCGCCGGCGGTGGCCGTCCCCTGGACGGACTGATTGACGCCCATTCCCCAGTACAGCAGCGCGTCCCGCTCCAGCGCGGCCGCGAGGCGGTCGACCGCGTCGAGGGACACCCCGGCCGTCGCGGCGGCGTCGGCCGCGTCGGGCAGCGCGTCCCGGAGGGCGGCAAAGCCCGTCGTCGCCCGCTCGACGAACGCGTCGTCGACGCGGCCCCGGTCGACGAGGCGCGCCAGCACGGCCCGGGCGAGCGCGAGGTCGGTCCCCGGGTCCGGCGCGACGTGTGCGTCGGCCATCTCGGCCGTCTCGCTCTCGACGGGGTCGACGACGACGAGTTCGCTCCCCGCGTCGTCCGCCGAGTCGGCGATCCACCGGAACATGACCGGGTGGGCCGCCGCGGGGTTCGCCCCCCAGACGAGGTGGGTCTCCGCCTCCGGGACGTCGTCGTACGTCGGCGGCGGCGCGTCGCTCCCGAACGCGTCGTAGTACGCCGTCACCGCGCTCGCCATGCACAGCGTCGTGTTCGCGTCGTAGTGCCGGGTGCCAATGCCGGCCCGCGCGAGTTTGCCGAGCGCGTACGCCGCCTCGTTGGTCTGCTGGCCGCTCCCGAGGACGGCCACCGAGTCCGGGTCGCGCTCGGCCGCCGCCGCGATCCCCTCGGCGGCGGCGGTCAGCGCCACGTCCCACGTCGTCGCCGTCAGTTCGCCGTTCGCCCGGACGAGCGGCCGCGTCAGCCACTCGCCGTCCGGGTTCGCCGTCTCGTCGACGCCGCGCTGGCAGGCGAGCCCGCGGTTGACGGGGTGGCTCGGGTCGCCCCGGACCAGGTCCAGCCCGTACCCCTGGTCGGCCGCCTGCTGGACGTGCCCGCAGCCGACGGCACAGCGGACGCAGGTCGTCGGCACCTGGCCCGTCACGGGCGGCCCACCCCGCCCCGACCGCATCCGATCCGCCGTTCGATCAGTTCCCCGGAGAAATTCGAAACGAACGACCTCAGATTCATATCGAGTTGCACGGTGCGCCATTTTATAACCCTGACCGTTACGGATCGTCGAATAAACGCCCCGTCCCGTGGCCGAGCGGTCGGTCTTGAAGGGGATATAACCGCGTTAACCGCACGGACCGACGGGCGCTGGCCGGCCAAACCACACGGCCCCAACGGTTGCGGCGCTGTCGGGCGTCGTCGAGCGGAACCGGACGGCCGGCCCGCCGGCGTCAGCGGCCGACCCAGCGGAGCAGGAACAGCGTCCCCTCGAACAGGATCACCATCGTCGACGCGACGAGGATGGGGGCCATCCCGGTCGGGTCGGGGCTGAAGAGGAAGGCGATGCCGAGGAACGCGCCCCAGAAGTAGAGGCGGCGGTCGGCGAGCCACTTCCGGGTGGTGATCCCCATCATGATCGCGAGCATGATGAAAAGCGGGATCTGGAAGACCAGCGCCAGCATCCCCATCATCATGAGGATCAGGTTGAACGTGTCCCGGAGTGCGAAGGCGATGTCGGCCGTCGCCTGCGAGTAGTAGAGGAAGTAGGTAAACAGCGCGGGCAGCACGAGGAAGTACGCGAACGCGACGCCGAAAAGCGCCAGCACGAGGCTCGTCGGGACCGCCGCGAGGTAGTACCGGCGCTCCTGCGGGTAGAGGCCGGGCCGCATGAACAGGTACGTCTCGTAGACGAACACGGGCAACGCGAGGACGAAGCCGGCGAGGCTGGCGAGTTTCAGCTCCGCCAGTTTCAGCTCCAGCGGCCCGTAGACGTGGGGCGGCGCACACGACTCCTGGCCGGGACAGGTCGTCACCGTCCCCGGGTGGATGTGGTACCAGATGGTCGTGATGAAGTCCTCGGCGAAGGGGAAGGCGACGGTGGTGACGACGGCCGCGATGACCACGACGACCCCGAGCCGCTTGACCATCTCCTCGATGTGGGCGGCCAGCGGGAGTTCCTCGTCGTCCGGCGGCTGGGTCCACTCTTCCTCGACGTCCTCGCCGACGCCGGTGCCCGTCTCGGGGCCGCCGTGTGCCGGCGGCGTGGCGTCCACGTCGTCGGCGGCGTCGAACGAGGGACCGCCCGCCCCGGCGTCCGGCGTCGCCCGCTCGATCGGGTCGTCGGCGCCGGGCACGGTGTGGTCGGGCACGTCCTGCTCGGGGGAGTCCCACGGCTCGTCGGGGTCGTTCGTCTCCCGCCCAGAACCGTCCTCCGGCTCGTCCGCCATTCGTCCGTGTGTACGCGGACGGCTTCTTATAGGCCTTTTTGTACCGTCCGCCACGGCGGCGAGAGAAGAAGATTGATAACCACGACAGGGGAATCCACCGACGAGTAATGAGTTCGGCCGTCGACGACGACACGGTCCAAGCCGTCAACGCGGGCCGCGAGACGATCGGCGCGATGCTGTCGTCCGCGCAGTCCCACCTCCAGAAGGTGTTCATCGTCTTCGTCGTCGGCATGATGGCGACGATCTGGGGCCTCCGGACGTTCGTCTGGGAGTTCCTGAAGTCAAACACCACCTCGCAGCTCGGCGGCACGCCCGCGGAGGGGCAGGTGGACTTCATCGTCCGGACGCCGTTCGACGTGATACTGCTGCAGGTGAAGATCGGGTTGCTCGTCGGCGTGTTGCTCGCCGTCCCCTTCCTGCTGTACTTCTCCCGGGACGCCCTGCGCGAACGGGGGTACACCTCCGTCGTCCCCGTCACCCGCGGCCGGGTCGCCGGCTTCGTCGTCCTCTCTATCGGCCTGTTCGTCGGCGGCGTCGTGTACGCCTACGGCGTGTTCTTCCCCTTCATGTTCGAGTTCCTCGCGGTCAACGCCGTCCGCGCGGAGATAAAGCCCAGTTACGGGATCGTCCTCTACACGCAGTTCCTCCTGCTGTTGACCGTCTCGTTCGGCCTCGCGGCCCAGCTCCCGCTCGTGATGAGCGTCCTCTCGTACGCTGAGATAGTCCCCTACGAGACGTTCCGCGACAAGTGGCGCTACGCGGTCGTCGGCATCTTCGCGTTCGGCGCGCTGTTCTCGCCGCCCGACCCGTTCACCCAGATCATGTGGGCCGCGCCGCTCGTGGTCCTCTACGTCGTCAGCCTCGGCCTCGCGAAGCTGGTGACGAACGTCCGCCGGACCGGGGCCGCCCCGGACGCCGTCGGGGCGGGGTCGGGACGACGGACCGTTGGCATCGGCGCGCTCGCGGTCGCCGCGACGTTCGCCGCCACGGTCGGCGCGATCCGCGCCGGCGCCGTCGGCTACCTCAACCGCGAACTGCTCCCGATAGTTGACCGAACTGTCGTCGACGCGCTCAACGGCTCGGTCCTCCCGTCGCTGCCGTTCGGCCCCGACGCCGTGACGACGCGGCCGCTGTCGACGCCGGCCGGCCTCGCCGAGCAGGCGGTCGTCGCCGGCGAAGTCGCCCTCGTCGTCGCCCTGCTGCTCGTGCTCGCCTACACGGTCAAGGTGCTCCGGGAGCCCGTCGCACCGCGGTACGACGCCGCGACCGGCACCCCGGACCCCGCCGACATCGACCTCGGGCCGCTCGACGCCGCCGGCGTCCGGGCGGCCCCGCCGGAGGTGTTCGCTGACCTGACCGAGGACGAGGCGCTGGCCCGCGCCCGCGAGGCGATGGACGCCGACCGGCCGGAGAAGGCCGAGGCGATCCTCGACCGCTTCGACGAGGCCGAGGCGATGGCCGACGACGACGAAGCCGCGGCGGCCGCGAGCGCCGACGGCACGGACGGCGAGGGCGGCGACGGCGGTGGCGGGGAGGGACCGGGCGGCACCGCGACCAGCACCGCCGCGGGCATGGTCGACGCCTTCACCGAGGAGGAGACGACCGAGGAGGACATCGGCGGCTACTACTACGACCTCTCCTTTATCCTGCAGAGCCTCACGTCGAAGATGTTCCGCATCGTCGGCCTCTTCATGGTCGTCCTCGCGGGCACGTTCTTCTGGCTCTACCAGGGCGGCATCGGGCGGATCCGGGAGGACTTCCTCCGGAAGATGCCCCCGGAGGTGATCGGCAACGTGCAGGACCCCGTCATCGCCATGCACCCCGTCGAGGCGCTCATCTTCGAGGTGAAGGTGTCGACGATCCTCGCGGCCGTCGCCGTCGCGCCGCTGGTCGTCTACTACGCCTGGCCGGCCATGTCCGAACGCGGGTTCGTCAGCGGCGACCGCCGCGTGTTCGGCGTGTGGGGGCTGGCGATCCTCGGCGGTATCGTCGGCGGGAGCGCCGTCGGCTACCTCTTCGTCGCGCCGACGATCATCTCCTATCTGGTCGCCGACGCCTACCAGGCCGGGATGGTGATCTCCTACCGCCTGAAGAACTTCTTCTGGCTCATCTTCCTCACCACCGCCGGGATCGGCATCCTCGGGAACATCCTCGTCACGCAGGTCATGTTCCACCTCGGGGGGATCGTCTCGTTCGAGTCGATGTACAGGCGCTGGCGGATCGTCACCATCCTGATCTTCGCGCTCGCCGGCCTGCTGACGCCGTCGGGCGTCCTCACGATGCTCATCGTCGCCATCCCGGTGGCGCTGACGTACGTGCTCGGGCTGGGGATCCTCTACGTGATCACGCTGCCGAGCCGGCTCTGAGCGGGCCGACGCTTCCTCCTGCGGCCGTCGTCGCCCGACCATGGTAGCGACGGGATCGTCGAACGTGACCGGGAGTGCTGGACGGCCCAGCGAAGTGCGCCTCCTCGTCGAGCACGGCGTTCGCCACGCTCCTGTTGCTCACCCGGGCGACCGCGCCGGACCGGACGCTACTGACCGTCGAGAACGGCGTCTCGCGTCGCCTTCGCGGCGTTCAGACGTGCTGCTGGTATCGGGTGGCCCGGCGGCCGGAGGGCCCTGAGGCGTCAGTCCGCGCGCTTGGCGAAGCCGAACCGGGGCTTCACGTCGGTCACCTCGACCTCCAGTTCGTCGCCGACCTCGCCGTCGCGGACGAACAGCGTGTACTCCTCGACCTTGGCGACGCCGTCGCCCTCGCTGCCCTCGTCGACTATCTCGACGGTCAGCCGGTCGCCCTCGCGGACGGGCGCGGTCAGCCGCCCCTTGGCGATCAGGTACACCTCCGAGGACTCGTCGCGGGAGGCGTCGGGGCTGGTCGTGCGGACGTACTCGAACTCCGCCTCCATCTCCTCCCGGAGGTCGTCGAGGTCCTGCCCTTCGAACACCTTCACCGCGAAGTCGCCGCCGCTGTCGAGCAGTTCCAGCGCCGTCTCGAACGCCTGCCGCGCGAGGTGGACCGAGCGGGCGTGGTCGAGGCCGTACTCGCCGGTCATGTTCGGCGCGAGGTCGGAGACGACCACGTCCGCGTCCCCGACGAGGTCGACGACCTCCTCGCGGGTCGACTCGTCGGTCATGTCGCCGCGGACGTACTCGACGGTCGCGTCGGGGTCCTCCAGCGGGTCGATCCGCTGGCGGTCGACGCCGACGACGGTGCCGCCCTCGCCGGCCATCTCCGCGGCGACCTGCATCCAGCCGCCGGGGGCCGCCCCGAGGTCGACGACCGTGTTGCCGGGCCCGATCAGCCCCTCCAGCCGGTCTAGCTGCTTGAGCTTGTACGCCGCGCGGCTCCGGTACCCCTCCTGTTTGGACTTGTTGTAGTAGTGGTCCTTCCCCGTCATGCTGTCGTCACCGGGTTTCGGGCCGCGTACGGACGCCGAGCCGCGTGCGAACGTGCGTTCATACACGGGGAGACGCCGTCGACCCGGAAAGGCACATCGGATGAACCGCCGTCTTCAGTCGCCGTCGGCGGCGGCGCGCGGCGAGCCATCGCCGGTCACGTCCCGGAGGAACGATTCGAGCACCGCCGTGAACGCCTCCGGCTGTTCCAGCATCAGCCCGTGGCCCGCGTTTGCGACCTCGCGGACCCGGACGTCGGTCGGGGCCCGGTCCAGCCGGTCGGCCTTGCCGGCGATGACGTCGCTCGTCAGTTCGCCGTAGGCGTACAGCACCGGGACGTGGAAGTCCGTCGGGCTCGCGCCCACGTACTCGCGGCCGGCGGTCACGAACTTCCCCTCGACGTCGAGCGACATCCCGTCCGTGACCGCCTCCGCGTACTCGGACGGGGTACAGCCGAGTTCGGGTACCTCCTCGTCGGAGCCCTGTTCGGCGTCGGCGACGCGTTCGGCGACGAACTCCATGAACCGGTCGTACCGCTCCCGCCCGACGACGGATTCGAGGCGGGCGAGCACGGGCTGGAGCCGGAACATCGCTCGCTCGAACGCGCTCTCCCCGATCGCCGTCCGCGCGTCGGCGAACGCGATGCCTGCCACGTCGTCCGGGTACCGGACGGCGTACTCCGCGGCGATCAGCCCGCCGTAGGAGTGCGCACAGAGGACGGGGCTGTCCAGCGACAGCGCCTCAACGAGCGCGTGGAGGTCCTCCGCCAGAAGCCCGATCGAGTACGCCGTTCCGGGGGCCCCCTCGCTCTCGCCGTGGTCGCGGTAGTCGTACGCCACCAGGTCGTACTCGTCGGCGAGCGCCGCCAGCTGTGGCCGCCAGGACCGGCGGTCCCAGCCGAGCCCGTGGATGAACACGACCGGCGGTCCCGAACCGGTCCGTTCGTAGTGCGTCTCCACGCCGTTGGTCGTGACGGACGGCATAGGGACACGTACCGCGGACCTGTCGGATAACGGTACCGACGCCTCCCGCGCGCACGCGGAACGCGCGGTTTTTTATGTGGGGCCGCCAAATCTCGACCCAAGAATGTTCAAGGCGATAGTGAGCGCGGAGACGCTCGGGACCGCGCTCGACTCCGTGAGCGTGTTGGTCGACGAGTGTAAGATCCATCTCGACGACGACGGCATTGAAATCCGGGCGGTCGACCCCGCGAACGTCGGCATGGTCGACCTCTCGCTGTCGGCCGACGCGTTCGAGTCCTACGAGGCCGACGGCGGCGTCATCGGCGTCAACCTCTCGCGGCTGGAGGACATCGTCGGGATGGCCGACTCCGACCAGCTCGTCGAGCTCGAACTCGACGAGGAGACCCGCAAGCTCCACATCCAGATCGACGGGCTAGAGTACACGCTGGCGCTCATCGACCCAGACTCGATCCGGCAGGAGCCGGACATCCCCGACCTCGACCTCGCCTCCGAGATCGTCATCGAGGGCGCGGACATCGACCGGGCGGTCACCGCCGCCGACATGGTGTCGGACCACATCGCGCTGGGCGTCGACGAGGAGAAGGAACTGTTCTACGTCGACGCCGAGGGCGACACCGACGACGTCCACCTCGAACTCGACCGGGAGGACCTCATCGACCTGCAGGCCGGCCCCGCCTACTCGCTGTTCAGCCTCGACTACCTGAAGGACATGAACAAGGCGATCGCCAAGGACGCCGAGGTCACCCTGGAACTGGGCGAGGAGTTCCCCGTCAAGATCCACTTCGACATCGCCGAGGGCAACGGGCAGGTCACGTTCATGCTCGCGCCCCGGATCCAGAGCGACTGAGTCGCCATGCCCCCCGCGTCCGGTGTCGGCCGCGGTGCCGGACTCGCCGCCGTCGCCGGCGGGGTCGGCGGCGCTGTCGGGGCCGGCGCCCTCGACTCGGCCGTCCACGCCGGCCTGCTGGCCGGCCTCTTCGCCGCCGTCGCCGTGCTCGGCCGTCGGTGGGCGCGTCGCCGGGCGGCCGGCTGACCCGGGCAATGTAGTGATCGATCGTACGTTATTAGCCGCCGAGAATAGCCCGATCGTCTTTTATCCCGGCGGACGAACGTCCGATCGTCAATGGAAGTCGTCGTAAGCGACACCCCCTTCGTCGACGCCGAACTGTTCCGCGACCGGCTGGACGCCGACGTGACCGTCGCGGACACGAGCACGGAGGCCGCCGTCTCGGCGGCCGCCGCGACCGCCGACGCGCTGGTGGTCGACGTGAACACGCCGGCCACCGCGGCGGTGTTCGAGGCGTGCGAGTCCCTGCGGCTGGTGGCCCGCGCCGGGACGGGCGTCGACAACGTTGACGTGGCGGCCGCCGCCGAGCACGGCGTGACGGTGACGAACGTGCCCGACTACTCCACCGACGAGGTGGCGACCCACGCGCTGTCCCTCCTGCTGGCCTGCAAGCGACGCCTGCGGCCGTACGACGCCGAGGTGCGGGACGGGGAGTGGGCCTGGGAGGCGGGCCGCCCGCTCTCGCCCGTCGTCGGGTCGACGCTCGGCGTCGTCTCCTTCGGCGCGATCGCTCGGCGGCTGGTCGAACTGGCCGACGGGTTCGACCTCGACGTGGCCGTCTACGACCCGTACGTCGACGAGGCGACCGTCGCGGAGTACGGCGCGCGCCGCGTCGACTTCGGCACGCTGCTCGACGAGTCCGACGCCGTCTCGGTCCACGCGCCGCTCACCGACGAGACGCGCGGGATGTTCGACGCCGACGCGTTCGAGCGGCTGGACGACGGCGCGGTGCTGGTCAACGTCGGCCGGGGCGGGATCGTCGACGAGGACGCCCTGTACGACGCGCTGACGGGCGGCGACCTGGCCGCGGCGGGGCTGGACGTGCTCGCCGAGGAGCCGCCGGACGGGTCGCCGCTGTTCGACCTGGAGAACGTCGTCGTGACGCCCCACGCCGGGTTCTACTCGGAGCGGTCGCTGGCGGACCTGAACGAGACGCTGCTCGCGGACGTGCAGGCGGTGCTGGCGGGCGAGGATCCGGAACACGTCGTCGACCCGGACGCTGACTGGCGCTGATTCGTCCGGACAAGCGACCGTCCGACCGCGGACCGCCGCGGCGTCGCCGCCGGCCTACCCCCGGCGGTCGATGACGCGTTTCGCCGCCGTCGCCTTCTCCTTCCAGCCGTACCCCTCCTCGTACACGTGGCGCTTGCTCTCGACGAGTTGCTCGGGCGAGGACTCCTCGAAGCCGCCGCGGGCCCACGTGCCGCTGTCGTGGAGCCACTCGACGACCCGCTCCTTGGTTTCGCGCCAGGAGAAGCCGACCATCTCGTAGTAGGCGATCATCGCGAACACGGCGTTGTCGTGACAGCCGGGCACCGACCCCTCGCGGTAGATGGTGCGCAGCGGCTCGCGGTCGGGCTGGCTGAGGTGTTCGCGGCGCTGTTCCGGGCTGGTCAGCGCCAGGTCGCCGTCCGACCCGCGGACGCGGTTGGCGGCCGCGTCGGCCTCGTCGCCGCTCCCGACCTCGAAGACGCGGAACTCGTCGCGCAACAGCGACAGCGCCGCCGCGTGGAGCGCGCCCCAGTCACCGTCGACGGCGTCGCGGAGCGCAGCCTCCGGTCGCGGCTCGGCCGACAGCGCCGCGACGATGTCGACGTACGCCTTCTCGATGGTCGCCCACGACGTGCCCGCGAACCGGCAGTCCGTCTCGTGGAGGTTGTTCGTGGTCCGGCAGTCGGGGCAGGGGTAGTCGAAGTACGGCACTCGCACGCTGGTAGGCGAGCGATCGGACTTAGTTCGTCCGGTCGGTGGCGACGCCGCCGACCCCGGCCGCCCGACTGGCCGGCCGACCGAGTTATTTATCGGGTGGCGGAAGTAACGGGTCGCCGATGCAACGCTTCCACGCCCGGTACCCCTTCCTCGACGCCGCCCGCGAGGCGGTCGACGAGGCGGCTGTCGATCTGGCCGACCTCGTCGCCCGGGACGACCCCGCCGCGGTCGAGCGCGCCGTCGGCCGCGTCGAGGCGGCGCTGTCGGGGGACACGACCGGCGAACCCGACCTCCGCCGCCCGCGGGTCGAACTGCTCTCCTACCCCGTCGCGCGCGTCCTCGTCTCGCTCGTCGACGACCCCGTGTTGACCCGCAAGTACGCCCGCGCCGAGGCGGTTACCGCCCACCGCCGGTTCACCGAGGACTTCGACGCGGACGAACTGCGCAGCGCCAGCAGCGAGCGCATGAGCCGCGACCGGTTGCTCCGCGAGTTCGACCTGACGGCGACGGCGGCCGGCGACGGCTACCGCGTCCCGGTCGGCGACTACCTGACGCTGTCCGGCGACCTCCCGGGCGACCGCTGGCGGCTGGCGAGCCGGGCGCTCGCGGACGGCGGCGTCCCCGTCGACGAGGAGGAACTCCACCTCCTGCTCCGGCAGGCCGTCGAGCGCCGGGTGAGCGAGGGGCTACCCCTCGCCGTCCCCGAGGCCATCGCGACCGAACTGGCGGACGCGGTCGAGGCCGTCGAGGACCTGCTCGCGGACCTCGAACTCTCCGGCGATATCGACGCCGTCGTCCCGGACCTGTTCCCGCCCTGCCTCCAGCGTCTCGCGGAGCGCGAGCGCGACGGCGCGCTCCCCGAGCCCGACCGGTTCGTGCTCACGTCGTTCCTGACCGCCATCGGGATGGACGGGAGCGAGGTCGCGGCGTTCTGTGCCGACGGCGACGACTACCGCGCCGACAGGATAGCGACCGCGGACGGCGGGACGGAGTACCCGCCGCCGTCCTGCGAGACGATGGCGGAGTACGGCCTCTGCGTGAACAAGGACGACGTCTGCGAAACGGTGCCACACCCGCTGAAGTACTACGAGAAGCGGCTCGACGCGGCCGACGCGGCGGCGGACTGGCGCGACTAGCGCCGGGAGGGGGCGGCGAGCGGCCGGCGACTACGCCCCGTTCGCGCCGTCCGGGTCGGCCTGCTCGGCGTCGGACTCGAAGTCGGCCTTCGAGAGCGCGAAGCCGACCGCGAACATCAGCAGTATGAACAGGAAGATGACGCCGACGAGCACCTGCCCGCCCGTCGTCGTCAGTTCGCCGTCCGTCGTGTAGCTCGACCCGACGAACATCATCGCGCCGATCATCGTCCCGACGGCCCCCACGGAGACGACGATCTCGGTCAGCGTCTGTCGGTCCATGTCCGGAACGACAGCGTCGCCGGCGAAAAGCGCTTCGAAAGCCGTCCCGCCGGCGGACGGGCCGTGGCGCGCCGGGTCCGGTTGAGGGCGGCGATGGACCGCCGGCCCGGCTCACTCGACGGTGAGCGTCGCCGTCGAGCCGCCGAAGAAGGCCGTCTCGTACCCCTCGTGGCGGGCGGTCTGGGGCGGCGTGTCGATCCCGACCGTCAGTTCGTCGCCGGACTCGACGCCGTCGACGACCGCGCCGTAGTGGTAGCCGAGTTCGGGGTCGAGCGTCCGCCGGAACTCGCCCTCGTACACGGCGTCGCCGCCGCGGGTGAGCGAGCCGGACACCGCCATCTCCGGGAGGAGCATCCGGTTGTGGCGCGTCCGGGCCGACAGCGCGACGTACGTGCCGTCGCCGCCGAACGGCGCGGCGTCGACGGCCGTCGCGACGAAGATGGCGTCGCCGATTTCGGCGGTGCCGAGCGCCTCGCCGGGCAGCGACTCCGGCGCGACGGCGTTCGGGAACGACATCGCCATCGGCGCGAGCGCGTCCTGGTCGCCGGCGTCGTCGAGTTCGCGGTAGCTGATCGACTCGCGGTCGTCCTCGCTGTACTCCCAGTCGATCGTCACGCTCGCGGGGTCGCCGAAGCGCCCCTCGAACCCGCGAGTCCGGCGGGTGCCCATCCCGCCGACGCTCACCGTCACCTCGTAGCTCCCGTCGCCGTCGAGGCCGAAGTTCGCGCCGTAGTGAAAGCCCATCCGCTGGGAGAGCATGGCGTAGATGACCTCCTCCGAGACGAGGTTCCCGGAATCGTCGCGGATCTCCAGCGAGAGGCCGGTGTCCGGGAGGACGGTGCGCGTCTCCGGGTCCCAGACGGTCGCCATCAGGTGTACGTCGTCCTCGTCGGTGAGGGCGTGTTTCGACGCCTCGTTCCCGGTGACCGTCCAGAACCGGTGGGCGTAGCTGTAGGTCAGCGCGAACTCGTAGTCGCCGCTGGCGGCGCTCCCGACCATCTCCATCCCCTCGACGTGGGTCGGCAGGTACACCGCGTCCGGGCGGTCGTCGAGGACCGGCGGCATCCCGGCCGACCGCGTCTGGAGGACGCCGTCGAGACAGCCGGCCAGCCCGGCGACGGCGAGGCCGCCGGCGGCGCGCAGCGCGTCGCGTCGTTGCATGCGTCCCCCTCGGGGCCCTGCGTGAAAACCCGTTCTGGTCCGCCCCTCGAAACGGGGGTCTGAGGTCACTCCGGGAGCAGGTCGTCGACAAGGCGGGTGAACCGGTCGACGAGGCGCTCGGAGACCGTCGGCTCGACGGCGTCCAGCAGGCGGACGGTGCGTTCGGGGTCGACGAGCACCAGCGTCACCCGCCCCCCGTCGCCGCGCTCCTTGCGGACGAGGTCGCGCTCGACGAGGCGGTCGAGGTGGTACTCCAGCGTGCTCCGCGCGACGCCGAGGTCGTCGGCCAGGTCGCCCGGGCGCTGGGGGCCGCCAACGACGAGCGCCGCGAGCGCGTCCCGCGCCGTCTCGCGCCGGCACAGCGCCAGCGCGGCGCGCTCCCGCTCGTCGACGTTCGGCGGGTAGTAGTGGGTGCGGCCGTAGAGGCGCTCGCGGACGAGGCGGTCCGCGTCGAGCAGCCGCCGCACGTGGTGCTGGACCTGCCCGGGGGCGAGGTCGAGCGTCCGGACGAGTTCGTTGAAGTGGATCCCCGGGTCCGCCGCGACGCGGTCCTCGATGCGCGCGCGGTGCTCGCTCATGCCTCGCCCTCCGCGACGCTCGGGGCGGTCGTCCGCGCGGCGTACACGGCGGCGATCACCAGCCCCGCCATGACGACGTCGAGCGCGTGTTCGAACAGGTGGTGGGAGGCGTCGGGCAGGACGCCGGCCATCGTCAGGACGGCGACGGCGGTTCGGGCGGCAAGCGTCGCCAGCGCCAGCGCGACCAGCAGATACGACCGCGACCGCCGGCGGAGCAGCGCGGCGAGCGCGAGGCCGAGGACGACTGCGGAGGCGACGGCGGCGACCCCGACGACGGCCGCGAGCACCGGGTCGCCCGCCGACGGGGAGGCGTGGAGCGGGTTCATGCACCCGGATAGGACCCCCGGGCATCTTACCCTGTCGGACCCGGAGCGTCGTGTTCCGGTGAGTTGACTGAATTCATTTCAGGCCCCGACGCGATATCTATTCGGACGTCCTTGTTTGGATACGACCTCGGTAACCTGCCAACGCACCGATCGGACAGATCTGACGGACAGCATGCAACAGTGGGCGTTTGAGATTGGTGGGCCCGTAGCCACTTTACCGGCGGTTGTTGACGAAACGGTGTGCCTCGCGAGTTGGGGTAATAGAACCCACGTAGTCACGAACCGCTAATTCTCGGTGAGAACCTATTAACTATCTGAACATCTTTATGTGTTTGACGTGAGTTCAGGAATATATGGAGCACTCGCGGCGGGAGTATTTGACCACGCTCGGCGCGGCGGTCGCAATAGGAAGCGCAGGCTGCACTGGGAACGAATCTGATGCCGGAAATCCTGGCGAAGACGGGGCCAAGACGACCAGCAGTAAGATCGCGGATCATACAGAAACCCAGTCGGAGAGTAATGAGACGACCAATGAATCCGAGGACACGCCAAATGTCACTCAGATATGGGACTTCAAGACAAACAATCGGATAGTGTCATCGCCGACAGTTGTTGACGATACGATCTTTGTCGGAAGTACGGATAACAATATCTACGCTATTGATGCGAACGACGGTACCGAACAATGGGCCTACGGGACGGGTGGATCGATAAATACATCGCCAGCAGTTATGGACGGGACTCTCTATGTCGGGAGTAGCAACGGTAAGCTATACGCGCTGGATGCAAACACCGGAGAGCAGCGGGGTACTTTTGAAAGCTATAGTGAGGGGTTCTCGTCACCAACAGTCGTTGATGGAACCGTTTACATTGGAAGCCGAGACGGGAAGGTGTACGCACTAAGTACCGATGGTAATTATCAATGGGCCTTCGAAACGGGCGAAAGTGTGTTTTCTACACCAACGGTCGTTGAGAATACAGTCTACGTCGGGAACTTTGAGGGCAGCGTGTTCGCTCTCGACGCGAGCGAAGGTACCGAACAGTGGGTCTTCAAAACGGGCGGAAATATTCGGAATGAATCTCCAGCAGTTAGTGACGGTACTGTCTATATTGGAAGTGGTGACAGTATCGTGTATGCACTGAATGCCAGTTCCGGCGAGGAACAGTGGACCTTTGAAACGTCTTCCCCGGCCTTCTCGTCACCGACGGTCGTTGACGGTACGGTTTACATCGGAAGTGATGACCGCGTGTACGCACTAAATGCAAGTACCGGTGAGCAACAATGGGCTATCGACACTGGATCTGAAGCTTCTTCGCCAACAGTCACTAACGGTACCGTATATCTTGGAAACTGGGATAACAATGTGTACGCACTGAATGCAAGTTCCGGCGAGCAACGATGGACCTACGATACAGGTGGAGAATTAGTTTCTTCACCGGTAGTTACGAACGGGGCTATCTATGTGGGAAGTAGAGACGGTAATGTGTATGCGCTGAGTCGCGAATAACTGCCCCCAACCTCTATAAATTCGGTTTAGTATATATATATAATTCCGATTCATATAAACGAAATATAACAAAACAGCGTCACACGGAGTGACTTTATCCTAAACGTAGCTATCGGATCCGTATCCGCACGGTTAGGAGTTACATATTATCGGATTGGTAACTGTGGTTGCTACGATATTACCCGAGATGGCATAGATACCAACCCCTTGTTGCCGCGTCATATCGATCCACGGACGTGCAAGACTTACCCGTCTCCGGCACCAAGGATCCGTACGGGAACACGGTCGAGCCGCCCGGATTCGGCGGTTCGCCGGCCCGCATCACCATGACGCAATCAGGAACCACAGCCGCGTCATCGCGAACGACCCTCCCGGTTCCGCGCGGGGCCGAACTCGACGAGCGGTCGCTCCGTGCGCGCACCGAGCCGATGTCCGTCACCGCCTTCGGCACCGACCTCTACGAGGTCGAGAGCGCGAGCGGCGAGACGTACCACGTGAACCTGCCGGCCGGGCGCTGTACCTGCCCGGACCACGCCTTCCGCGGCGAGCGCTGCAAGCACGTCCGCCGCGTCGCCATCGAGGTCAACGAGGGTCGGGTCCCGCCGCCAGGCGAGGTGGCCGTCGACTGCGCGACCTGCGGCGCGACGACGTTCGTCGCCCGCGACGCACCCGGACCGCACTTCTGCTCCGAGCACCGGCTCCGGCCCGGCGACCGCGTCCGGGACCGCGAGACGGGCGACCGCCTCCAGGTCGTCGCCCTCTCGGACCGGCGCGCCGACGAGGTGGCCGTCGAGAACTCCGTCTACACCGTCGCGGACTACCCGTCGAACCGCGGCTACCCGGCCGACGACCCCGTCGTCGGCGTCGTCTACCCGCAGTCCGTGCGGATCGGCGCGGACGGCCCGGTCCCCGAGTCGCTCCGGGTGTACTCGTTCCCCCGCACCCGGCTGGAGCGGCTTCCGCGGGGCGGCCGGGGGGACGGCCGGCGGATGAACCGCGTGCAACCCGCGGGCCGTTGATCCCCCGGCGTATTATGTGAGTCCTTCACGGACGTCCGGCATGGACACGCCGATCGACTACGGCGACCTCGACGGCGGCCGCGGCGTCGACTACTGGGCGCTCGACCGGACCCTGCAGTCGACGGTCCGGCGCGTCTACGGCGACGACGCGCTCGACTGGGCGGAGCCGCGGCTCGCCGAGTTCGGCGCGCTCGTCGGCACCACGGTCGTCGAGAACGCGGCGGCCGTCGAGGAACACGGCCCGGAACTGCGGACCTACGACGAGTACGGCGACCCCGCGAACGACGTGCGCTACCACCCGGCGCAGTACGAGAACGAGCGCCTCGTCTACGAGTCGGGGATCGTCGCCGACTGCTTCCGCGCGCCGCCCGGCCGCGACGAGCCGCTGCCGTTCACGCACAACCTGGCGATGCAGTACCTGCTGTCGTACGCCGACCCCGGCTTCGACTGCCCGGTGGCGATGACGACCGGCGTCGCCCTGGTGCTGGAAAAGTTCGCCGACCGCGACGGGCCGGCCCGGGAGTACTACGAGGCGCTGACCGCCCGCGACTACGACGACCTGATCGAGGGCGCGATGTTCCTCACCGAGCGCCAGGGCGGCAGCGACGTGGGCGCGACCGAGACGACCGCGCGCTACGACGCCGCCGACGGCGTCTGGCGGCTGGACGGCGAGAAGTGGTTCTGCTCGAACGTCGACGCTGAGGGGACGCTCGCGCTCGCCCGGCCGTCGGGCGCGCCAGAGGGCACCGACGGCCTCTCGCTGTTCCTCGTGCCCCACACCGCGCCCGAGGGCGGTCCCGCCACGAAGGCCGCGGGCGACCCCGCCACCGGCGAGCTTAACGACCAGACGTACCGCCGCCTGAAGGACAAACTGGGAACGATATCGGTCCCGACCGGCGAGGTGGAGCTACACGGCGCGGGCGCGCACCTGATCGGCGACCGGGAACGCGGCTTCAAGCAGATGGCCGAGATGCTGAACCTCGAACGCCTGTCGAACGCGGCCGCCGCCTGCGGGCTGATGGGCCGGGCGCTCCTGGAGAGCAAGGTCCACGCCGCGGACCGCGAGGCCTTCGGCAAGCGCCTCGACGAGCACCCGCTGATGGCCGCCGACCTCGTCGACATGGCTATCGACCACGAGGCGGCGACGGCCTTTACGTTCGAGGCGGCCCGCCTGTTCTCGGAGCGCGAGCGCGCGGTCCGCGCGGCCCGCGAGGGGGACGGCTCGGCCGCCGACCCCGACGACACCGACGTCTACCGGCTGATGCGGCTGCTGATCCCCATCGCGAAGGCCCGCACCGGCCGCATGGCCGTCGACACCGCCTCGTACGCGATGGAGGTGCAGGGCGGGAACGGCTACGTGAGCGACTTCCCGACCCACCGCCTGCTCCGGGACGCGCAGGTGCTGCCGATCTGGGAGGGGACCGAGAACGTCCTCTCGCTCGACGTGCTCCGGGCGCTGGACCGCGAGGCCGCCCACGAGCCGCTGCTCGAAACGGTGACCGAGCGGCTGGACGCCGCCGACGGCGGGCCCCTCTCGGCGGACGTGGAGACCGTCCGGGCGGAGACGAACGCCCTGGCGAGCGCGCTGGCCGCGCTGGCGACGGAGGGCGAGGCGTACGCCGAACTGTCGGCCAAGCGCGTGTTGCACTACGTGTTCGACGTGTTCACCGCGGCGCTGCTGCTCGCGACGGCGCGCGAGGACATCGAAGCGCGGGGCGACGCCCGCACGGCGCTGGTCGCCCGGCGGTTCGTCGACCGACACCTGCGCGAGCGCGACGGCCGCGGCGTCCCGGGCGGCGACCGCCTCCCGCTCGACGCGTTCGACGGCGTCGTGCGGTACGCGACCGTCGACCCGGACGCCGCGGCGGCGATGCTGGAGTGATCCGGGGGCCTACTCGTCGAGCAGCGCCGCCGCCTCCTCGACCGACACGTCGCCGCGCTCGACCGCTTCCAGCACGTTCACGACCCGCTCGTCGGGGCCGTCGCGCCCGCTGTCGTCGCCGACTTCGTCGAGGGTCACCTTCTCGGACTCCCCCGTGAACTCCGCGAAGTCGGTGCCGTCGGCGAGCGCCGTCTCCTTCTTGACGCGGTAGTTGCCGCCGTCGGTCCGGTGGAGGTCGCCGGGGTGGAAGAAGTACCAGTCCTCGCGGTCGAACCGGACGCCGATGCGGGGCTTCGCGCCGAAGTTCCGCGAGAAGTAGACGAGCGCCTCGACCTCCTCGCCGTCGAGGTAGATGGGGTCGCCGGCGCTCGATTTCGCCTCGACCGCATAGAACGTCTCGCCGTCGCCCGCCAGCACGTCCGGCAGTTCGCGCTCGGTGGCGCTGCCGCTGGCCGGGGCGCGCATCACCGCAAAGCCCGCGTCGTCGAGTTCGTTGACGAGTTCGCGCTCGCGGCGGTCGCCCTTCGCGTTCGACATCAGGTGCCGTGCTGCCAGGAGTCCATGTACTCGCGCTGGTCGTCGGTGAGGTCGTCGAACTCGACGCCCTCGGCCGCGAGTTTCACCTCCGCGACCTCGCGGTCAAGCGCGTCGGGCACCTCGTGGACGCCGGCGTCGTACGCGTCGGGGTTCTCGACGAGTTCGCGGACGCAGACCGCCTGCACGCCGAAGCTCTGGTCCATGACCTCGACGGGGTGGCCCAGCGCGATGGGGCCGGCGAGGTTGACCAGCCGCCCCTCGGCGAGCACGTTGAGCCGACGGCCGTCGTCCATCTCGTACTCGCGGACGCCGTCGCGGGCCTCCCGCTCGGCGACGGCCAGATCGGAGAGGGCGTCGAGGTCGACCTCCACGTCGAAGTGGCCGGCGTTGGCCAGCAGGACGCCGTCTTTCATCCGCGGGAAGTGCTCCTCGGTGACCACGTCGCGGTTGCCCGTCGTCGTCAGGAACACGTCGCCGACCTCGGCGGCCTCGGCCATCGGCATCACGTCGTACCCCTCCATGTGGGCCTCGAGCGCGCGCCGGGGCTCGACCTCGGTCACGATGACGTTCGCGTTCTGGCCCGACGCCTTCTTGGCGACGCCGCGGCCGCAGTCGCCGTAGCCCGCGACGACGACGTTCTTCCCGGCCCACGAGAGGTTCGTCGTCATGGCGATGTTCGCCAGCGACGACTCGCCGGTGCCGTGGACGTTGTCGAACAGCCGCTTCATCGGCGTGTCGTTGACGGCGAAGACGGGGTAGTCGAGCGCGTCGTCCTCGTCCATCGCGCGCAGGCGGTGGACGCCCGTCGTCGTCTCCTCGCAGCCGCCGACGATGGAGTCGATGAGTTCGGGGTAGTCGTCGTGGATCGCCGCGACCATGTCCATCCCGTCGTCGACGGTCACCGTCGGCTCGTGGTCGATGACCGCCTCGATGGCGGCGTAGTACTCCTCGTCGTCGACCTCCCGCTTCGCGTAGCTGATGATCGAGTCGTGGGCGTCCAGCGCCGCGCTCACGTCGTCGTGGGTCGACAGCGGGTTGCAGCCGGTGATGGCGACTTCCGCGCCGGCGTCGGCGAGCAGTTCGACGAGGCAGGCCGTCTTGGCCTCGACGTGCATCGCCATCCCGACGCGCTGGCCGGCCAGCGGCTGCTCCTCGACGAACTCCTCGCGCAGTTCGGCGAGGATCGGCATGTGCTGGCGCGCCCAATCCATCTTCCGGCGGCCCTCCTCGCGGGCCGCGTCCGCGTCGGACAACTGCTCGGTGATCGGCGGATAGCCGTCTGTCATGAACGACACGTGGGCGACCGGCGGGAAAACGCTACCGAACCGCGCCGGGACGCGGGACGGCAGCGCGTCGAAAATGCCGCAGAAGAGTCGACCGCAGCTACCGGGGGTTAGTTCTTGGGACCGTTCCCGTTGCCGTTGCCCGGCCCGCCGTCCTCGTCGTCACCGTCGTCCTCGGTTTCCTCCTCTTCGTCGTCCGCGTCGTCATCGTCCGTATCGTCAGTATCAGCGTCGTCGTCCGCGTCGTCATCGTCCGTGTCGTCATCGTCAGCGTCGTCGCCGCCCGGACCGGCGTCGGCCGGCGGGCCGCGCTTGTCGTCGGACTCGTTCCCGTCAGCACCCTGGCCGGCGTGCTCCGGCGGGCCGCGCTTGTCGTCGGACTCGTTCACGTCGTCACCGCCCGGACCGGCGTGGGCCGGCGGGCCGGCGTGTGCCAGCGCGTTGCCGGGGTTGTTCGCCACGACGAACTGTGCGATCAGCAGGCCGCGGGGCTGCGTCGAGTTCGTCTCGTTCAGGCTCTCGATGAACGACGTCACCTCGAACCCGAAGCTGTCGGTGGCGTTCTCGACCGTCTCGTTGTCGTCGACGGTTTCGTTGTCCTCGACGGAATCGTTCTCGTCGACGGTTTCGTTGTCGTCGACAGTGTCGTTCCCATCGACCGTCTCGTTATCGTCGACGGTCTCGTTATCCTCCACCGTGTCGTTGTCGTCCGCGGTTTCGTTGTCGTCGACTGTCCCGTTGTCGTCCGTCTCGTTGTCGTCGACGAGGGTCGCGGCGTCGTACGTCGTCCCGTCGTCGGCCGACACGTCGGCCGGGGCGTCCGCCGCCGCGGCCGCCGGCCCGACGGCCGACAGAACCAGCACGGCGACCCCCACCAGTGCGAACAGAGTGCTTCGGTGCATGACGAGCGATACATCGGGAGTCCGATGAATAAACCACCCCTCCCGTTCAGACCGTTTTGGTTGCGGTTCGGAGGGCGCAGAGAACGTTAGAACGTTCAAAAACCGTTCTCAGCGTTCAAACGGCTGCCGGATCAGGGGCACGGTCGCCGGCGCTACCGGCGGTCAGCGGCGGTCGCGCCCGGCGACTGCGTCGGCCTCGGCCGACTGCCGGTGGAGGTGGCAGGCAACCTCGCGCTCGCCCGACCCGTGGTTCGTGGGCGGTTCGCGCTCGCAGATGCTGTGAAAGCGGTCCGACAGCCGCTCCGCCGCCGCGTCGGGGTCGCCGGCGGCCACTGCGTCGAGCGCGTCCGCGACGGCGCGCTCGGCGGGGTCGGCGTCGAGTTCCGGTGGGAGACCGTACTCCTCGCGGATCGCCGCCCGGACCGCCGACCGCGACACGTCGTCCGGGTCCCCGCCGTCGGCGAGGCGCTCGCGGACCGACCGCGCGCCGACGTTGCCGTTCCGGAGCGCGACCCGGAGCGCGAACCCCGCGCGGAACGTCCCGTCGTCGACCGCGGCGTCGTCCGGCGGGATCACCGACGGACAGCGCGTGTGGAACCGGCAGCCCGACGGCGGGTCCGACGGGTCGGGCACCTCGCCGTCGAGCGCGGCGTCCTCGAGCCGGTCGTCCGGGTCCGGCGCGGGGACCGCCGAGAGCAGCGCCTCGGTGTAGGGGTGGGCCGGGTCGTCGAACAGCGCGTCGGCCGGGCCGCGCTCGACGATCTCGCCGAGGTACATCACCGCGACGCGGTCACAGAGCTGCGAGACGACGCTCATGTCGTGGCTGACGAGCAGGACAGCGAGGTCGAACGCCTCCTGAAGCTCCGCAACGAGCGCGAGGATCTCCGCCTGCACGGAGACGTCGAGCGCGCTCACCGGCTCGTCCAGCACGAGCAGGTCCGGGGAGAGCGACAGCGCCCGCGCCAGCGCCGCCCGCTGTTTCTGCCCGCCGGAGAGTTCGTGGGGGTACCGGTCCCCGTCCGCGGGGTCGAGGCCGACGGTTTCGAGCAGTGAGTCGACGCGGTCGGCGCGGCGCTCCGCGCCGAGCCCGTGGGCGGCCATCGGCTCGGCGACGGACTCGCCGACGGTCATCCGCGGGTCGAAGCTTGAGGCGGGATCCTGGAACACGATCCCGGCGCGGCGGCGGAACGCCGTCCGCTCCCCGCGGGAGTGGTCGGCGACGTCGTCACCGTCGAACGCCACGGTCCCCTCGGTCGGCGGTTCGAGCCCCAGCGCCGACCGGGCGACCGTCGACTTGCCGCAGCCGGACTCGCCGACCAGCCCGAGCGTCTCCCCCCGCCGGAGGTCGAACGAGACGCCGTCGACGGCCCGGATCTGGCCGGTCACCCGGCGCAGCCAGCCCCCGCGGATCGGGTAGTGTCGCTTGAGGTCCCGGACCGACAGCAGCGGGTCACTCATCCTCGCTCACCCCCTCCGCCGCGGCGCGGTCGTCGCCGTCGGGAGCGGACCCGTCGGCGTCGCCGGCCAGCACGCTCGGGTCGCCGTCCGCGCCGTAGTGGACGCAGGACGCGACGTGGTCGGCGGCGTCGGCGGGCACGATCGGCGGCTGGTCGCCCGCACGGCACTCCTCGACGGCGTGGGGACACCGCGGGTGGAACCGGCAGCCGTCCGGCGGGTCGGTCGGGTCCGGGAAGTCGCCGGGGATCGGCTCCGGCGCGCGCCCGCGGCGCGGGAGGCAGGAGAGCAGCGCCTCGGTGTAGGGGTGGGCCGGGTCGTCGAACAGGTCCCCGACCGACGCGCGCTCCATCACCTTCCCGGCGTAGAGGACGACGACGCGGTCGGCCACCTGCGCGACGACGCCGAGGTCGTGGGTGACGAACACGACCGCCATCCCGCGCTCGGCCTGCAGTTCGCGGATCAGTTCCAGGATGCCGGCCTGGGTCGTCACGTCGACGGCGGTCGTCGGCTCGTCGGCGACGAGCACGTCCGGGTCGGTCGCCAGCGCCATCGCGATGACGACCCGCTGTTTCATCCCGCCGGAGAACTCGTGGGGGTACTCGTCGACGCGCTCGGCCGGGTCGGGGATCCCCACGCGGTCGAGCAGGGAGACGGCGCGCTTGCGCGCGGCCGACTTCGAGGCGTCGCGGTGGATGCGGACCGCCTCGGCGATCTGCTCGCCGACGGTGTAGACGGGGTCTAGGGCCCCCTGCGGGTTCTGGAACACGTGGGCGATCCGGTCGCCGCGGATCGCCCGGATCTCGCGCTCGGGGACCGACAGCAGGTCGCGCCCGTCGAACCGGACCGTCCCCTCGGCCGCGGCCGTCGACGGCAGCAGGCGGGTCAGCGTCTCGCAGGCGACGGTCTTCCCGGAGCCGCTCTCGCCGACGAGACACACCGTCTCGCCGCGCTCGACGGCGAAGTCGACCCCGTCGAGCGCCCGGACGGTGCCGCGGTCGGCCTCAAACGTCACCGTCAGGTCCGACGCCGAGAGCAGGGTCATGCTTCACCCCGCGGGTCGAGCGCGTCCCGCAGCGCGTCGCCGACGACGTTGAGCGCTATCACGGTCGCCGCCAGAACGACCGCCGGGAACAGCCACACCCACCACATGTCCATCACGCCCGGCGACGTCGCGCGGTAGTACGGGTCGAGCCCGGTGCGGATCGTCTGGCCGAACGAGGGGTACCACTGCCCCACGTCGCCGAGGGCGATGTAGGTCAGCGCGGCCTCGATCAGGACGATCTGGGGGATCTTCTGGGTCGCGCCGACGACGACCGTGTTCGAGACGTTCGGGAGGACGTGCCGCCGCAGGACGGTCAGGTGGCTCACGCCCGCCGCCCTGGCCGCCTCGACGTACGACTCCTCGGTCCGCTGGAGCGTCTCGCTCCGGACGAGCCGGGCCATGCTCCCCCAGCTCAACAGGCCGAACACGACGACCAGCAACAGGAGGCTCGTCCGGAACACGAACGCGAGGATGATGTAGACGACGAACGCCGGGACGGACTGCTGGACGTCGACGTACCCCATCAGAAGCGTGTCGACCCAGCCGCCGACGTAGCCGCTGACGACGCCGACCGCGGTCGCGAGCGGCACCATGATCACCGTCGTGATCGCGGCCACCTGGAACGTCGTCCGCATCCCCCAGAACAGGAGCGGCCGCATGTCGTAGCCCAGATGCGCCGAGCCGAGCGGGTAGGTGAGCGTCCCGCGACACAGCTTCCCCCCGCCGGACGAGACGACCGGGCCGAGGCAGTCGCCGCTCAGCGGCGCCGTGAGGAACGCGGGGGGCTGAAAGCCGTTGCCGACCCCGAGATTCGGGCGGTCGATGAACGCCGGCCCGACCAGCACGAGCAGGGTGTAGCCGGCGAGAAAGGCGAGGCAGACGACGGCGAAGCGGTTCGACTTGAACCGCTCCCACCGGCGGCGCGTCCGCGCCGGGTTCCGGACGAGCGGCGGGACGACGAGGAACGCGAGGACGACGAGGCTCGCGCGGTACACCCAGGTCAGCCGCGACGGGAACTCGAGGAAGATGTCGCCGTGTTCGCCGTAGTGGAGCCTGGCCGCCGCCAGCAGGCCAAGACAGCCGAGCAGGCCGACGAGCCGCCAGGGCACCGACCGGGCGTCGTCGACCCGGTCCCAGTCGACGGGCTCCAGCGGGGCCGTGTCGCCGTCGTTACTCACGTCGCTGTACACCTCGTTCGGTGAGCGGCGGGGACCGCTCGGGAAGGCGGGGGGTCATCGTTGGGCGGTCGGTCGCGGATGTCGCTCGCGGTACGGTGCCACGTGTCTCAGTAACGTTCATTAAATTTTTATGATCGCTCCGTCACCTTCGAGGCAACCCTCCACCATGCCGCCTTGGAAGCACGTCACGAAGCGGGTGCTGTTCGCCGTGTTCGCGCTGTACCTCGTCGTCTCGGTCACGTTCGCGTTCGTCGCGCTGACCGACGACCCGAACGAAGGAGCCATCGCCTGGGGCGCGGCGACGGGGCCCGAGGTCGACTCGGCCGAGGACGCCGACGCGGCCGGAAAGGAGGCGATCCGGGAGTACCGGGAGAGCCGCAACCTCGACGCGCCGCTCCACGAGCGGTATCTCCGGTGGGTCGTCGGGGTCGCCACGCTGGACTGGGGCCAGTCCTACAGCCAGAACGCCCCGGTGACGGACGTGCTCTCGCGCACGCTGCCGGCGACGCTCGCGTACGTGGTGCCGGCGATGCTGTTTGCCATCGTCGGCGGCGTCGGCCTCGGCGTGTTCTCGGCGATGAACGACGGGTCCGCGGTCGAGCGGCTCTCGACCGCGGCGTTCTCGGTGAGTTACGGCGTCCCGAACTTCTGGTGGGTGATCGTGATACCGATCGTCGGCGCGGACCACGTCCCCGAACTGATCGCCGCCATCCCCGACTTCCGAACGGTGGTCCTCCCGGCGAGCGTCCTCGGAGCCAGCCTCATCGCCGGCCAACTGCGCTACGCCCGCGCCGAGTCCAGCGAGTACGTCAACACCGAGTTCGTGAAACTGCTCCGCGCGAAGGGCGCGTCGAACCGGCGGGTCGCCCGCCACGTGCTGAAAAACGCCGCGCTCCCGCTGTTCTCGCTGTTCTTCGTGGAACTGCTCGGCGTCCTCGTGGTGAACGTGTTCGTCTTGGAGCAGATACTCCCCATCCAGGGGATCGGTCGGGTCGGCCTGCAGGCGATCCACGACCGGGACATCCCGCTGGTGCTCGGCATCGCCATCGTCACCGCCACCGCGGGCGTCGTCGGGAGCCTGATCCAGGACCTGGCGCACGTCTCGCTTGACCCGCGCGTCGACGGGAACTGACGCTACGCCTCGGCGCGCTCGACCAGGTCCCGCGCCCGGTCCTCGGCGCGCTCCCGGACCGCCCGCTCGTCCAGCGTCAGCACCTCGCGGTCGCACATCAACACCTCGCCGTCACAGACCGTGTGGCGCACGTCGCTCCCGCGGGCGGCGTACGCGAGGTGGCTCACGAGGTCGTGGCGGGGCGTCAGGTGCGCCGCCTCCAGGTCGACCACTGCGAGGTCCGCCTTCGCGCCGGGTTCGATCCGGCCGGCGTCGATGCCCATGGCCGCCGCGCCGCCCGCAGTCGCCATCTCGACGGCCGCCGCGGCGGGCACCGCGCTGGCGTCGTCGGCCGCGAGTTTGCCCAGCATCGCGGCGTCGCGCAGTTCGTCGAACATGTCCAGGTCGTTGTTCGAGGCCGCGCCGTCGGTCCCGAGCGCGACGGTGACGCCCGCCTCCCGCATGCGCTGGACCGGGGCCGTCCCGCTGGCGAGTTTCATGTTCGACGCCGGGCAGTGGACGACGGCGGTGCCGCGCTCGGCCAGCAGGTCGATCTCCGTCCCGTCGACGTGGACGCCGTGGGCGACGAAGTCGTCCGAACTCAGCATGTCGCGGTCGTCGGCGTATTCGAGCGGCCGCTCGCCGCGCTCGGAGACGATCGGGTCGACCTCGTCGACCGTCTCGTTGGCGTGGTAGTGCAGCGGGACGCCGGCCTCGCGGGCCCGGGCGACGTACTCCCGCAGGTACTCGTCGCCGACCGTCGTGAGGCTGTGGGGCATCACGGCCGTCGAGACGCGGCCGTCGGCCGCGCCGTCGTACTCGGCGGCGACGTCGAGGCTCTCCTCGAAGTCCGCGACCGCGGCGTCGTCGTCCTTGGCGACGGTGACGACGCCGTGGCCGACCCGGGCGCGCACCCCGGCCGCGGCGACGGCGTCGACGACCTCGCCCACGTCGAAGTACATGTCCGCGAACGCCGTCGTCCCGGCCTTGATCATCTCGACCAGTCCGAGGTCCGCGCCCGCCCGGACGTCCTCGGCCGTCATCGCCCCCTCGACCGGCCAGACGTCCTCCCGAAGCCACGCGTCCAGCGGCTTGTCGTCGGCGTAGCCCCGCAGGAGCGTCATCGCGACGTGGGAGTGAGCGTTGACCAGCCCCGGGATGACGAGGCCGCCCTCGGCGTCCAGCGTCTCGTCGGCGTCCGCGTCGAGGTCCTCGCCGACCGCCCGTATCTCGCCGCTCCCGCGGTCGACCAGTACGTCGGCGCGCGTCACCGTCAGGTCCGGGCGGAGCACCCGCCCGCCCGCGACCAGCATCGTTGTCATGGGCGACACGTGACCCGCCCGCGGCGTCAATCTACCGGGTCGCGGCGGCCGGATTTATTCCCCCCGCGACCCTCGTGGCCCGTATGGACCTCCAGTGGCTCGCCCTCGCCGCCCGCGAACACCGCCGGTACCTCCTCCTGTCGGTCGCGCTGTTCCTCCTCGGGGCGGCCGGCGGCGTCGCGCTCGTCGTCGACGGCGTCGACCTGTTCGCGGCGATCGGCCTCGACGGCCCCGGCGGCGTGTTCCCCGCCGAACCGACCGTCCCGTTCCTGCTCGCCAACAACACGCGGGCGTTCGCCGTCTTCCTGCTCGGCGCGCTCACGCTCGGGCTGGTCACCGTCCTCGGCCTCGTCGTCAACGGGATCCTGCTCGGCTACGTCGGCGCGCTCGCCGGGAGCCAGCAGGGCTGGGACTTCGTGTTCGTCGCCATCGCACCCCACGGGGTGCTCGAACTGCCGGCGCTGTTCGCCGCCAGCGCCGTGGCGTTCCGCGTCGTCGCCCGGACCGCGCTCCGCGTTGCCGGCCGCCGCGACACCGTCCAGACCCGCGCCGAGTGGCGGCGGACGTTCGGCTTCGTCGCCGCCGCGTGGATCGCCCTCGCGGTCGCCGCCGTCGTCGAGATACACGTCACCTTCCGGCTGGTCGAGGCGCTGTACGGCTGAGCCGCGAGGGAAAAGTAGTTGCCCGGGGCGGCCCAACGCCGCGTATGCGCATTGCCGTGCCCAACAAGGGGCGACTGCACGACCCGGCGATCGAGTTGCTCGAACGCGCCGGCCTCCACGTCGTCGACGGCGCGGACCGGAAGCTGTACGCCGACACGGTCGACCCGGAGGTCACCCTCCTCTTTGCCCGCGCCGCCGACATCCCCGAGTACGTCAGCGACGGCGCGGCCGACCTGGGGATCACCGGGCTCGACCAGGTCCGCGAGGCCGAACCGGGCAACGTCGTCGAGCGCCTCGACCTGGAGTTCGGCCGCTGCCGGCTCGTCCTCGCCGCCCCCAACGACGGACCCGTCGAGTCCGTCGCGGATCTGGCGGGCGGCAAGGTCGCCACCGAGTTCCCCAACGTGGCGCGGAACTACTTCGCCGGAACCGGCGTCTCGCCCGACATCGTCGAGGTGACCGGCGCGACCGAACTCACGCCCCACGTCGACATGGCCGACGCCATCATCGACATCACCTCCACCGGGACGACCCTCCGGGTGAACAACCTCGGGATCATCGACGAGGTGCTCGAAAGCTCCGTCTACCTGTTCGCCCGCGAGGACGCCGTCGACGACCCGAAGGCCCGGCAGGTCGAGACGGCGCTCGAATCCGTGCTGTCGGCCGACGGGAAGCGCTACCTGATGATGAACGTCCCCGAGGACAGCCTCGACTCGGTGCGCGACGTGATCCCCGGGCTCGGCGGGCCGACCGTGATGGACATCGCGGACGACGACGGGAACGGGAAGGTCGCGGTCCACGCCGTCGTCGACGAGCGCGACGTGTTCGAGACGATCACCGAGGTGAAACAGGAGGGCGCGAGCGACATCCTCGTCACCGAGATAGAGCGGCTGGTGGAGTGAGGACGGCGGATACCACCGCCGTCAGTCCCACACCTGCGAGAGGATCAGCTGTGCGACGCCGACGACGACGAACAGCCCCGCCTCCACGAACAGCGCGGTCCGGCCGTCGCCCGCGAAGAGGGCGAGCCCGACGGCCGCGAACAGCGGCGCGGGCCACACCGCCGCGAGCACCGGCTGGTCCCACGCGCGGCCGGCGACGGCGAGCGCGACGCCGGCGGCCGCGAGCGCGACGAGTACCCCGGTCGACGCCCCCAGTTCGAGCGCCGCGACCGCGGCGATCAGCGCGCCCGCGACCAGCAGCGACAGGCCGCCCCGCGCGATCCGCGTCCGCTGTGCCTGGTCCATACGCCGACTCCGGGGACGCGGAACTAAAAACCAGCTACGTCGGGGCGGTCGACAGCAGGGCGACGAGGTTGTAGATCGTGATCCCGAGGATCGCGGTCACCGTGTAGTGGATCACGGAGACGAGCACCGCCAACCGGTTCCCGAGGCGGTAGACGCCGCGGATGGCGAAGAAGTCGGCGAGCAGCGTCACGATGATCGTCACCGCCGGCCCGTACTGCTGGAGCAACAGCGAGGCGGCGGCCGGGACGACCCCGACGAGCAGCGCCTTCCGCGCGAGCACGTCGCCGAGGACGTACCTGGCGGCGATGTGGGCGGTGAACGCGTAGAACGCGGCCGAGAGGAGGAACGTGCCGACGTAGGCGACCGGCGTGCCCGGGGCTGGGTCCAGCTGCGCGACGATTGGCATGGCGGGGGTTCGGACGCCGCCGAGTTGTGCGTGCCGGTTCTACTCGAGGAGGCCGAGGTCCTCGAGCCGCGAGACGATCTTGTCGACCGCGTGCTCGGCGTCCTCGGGCTTCTTCCCGCCCGTGATGACGAGCTTCCCGCTGCCGAACAGGAGCGCGACGACCTCCGGCTCGTCGAGGCGGTAGACGAGGCCGGGGAACTGCTCCGGTTCGTACTCGATGTTCTCCAGGCCGAGGCCGATGGCGATCGCGTTCAGGTTCAGGTTGCGGCCCAGGTCGGCGCTGGTGACGATGTTCTGGACGACGATCTCCGGGTCCTCGTTGACGTTTATCTCCAGTTCGCGGAGCTTGTCAAAGACGATCCGCAGGCTCTCGTGGACGTCGTCGGTCGACTTCGCGCCGGTACAGACGATCTTGCCCGACCGGAAGATGAGCGCGGCGGATTTGGGCTCCTGCGTGCGGTAGACCAGCCCCGGGAACTGCTCCGGATCGTAGTCGGCCCCCTCCAGGTCCATCGCGACGCTCTGCAGATCCAGTTCCTGCCCGATTCCCGTCGAGGCCACCACGTTTTCGATATTGATGGTTTCCTTGGGATCAGTCATGAGTCGACTTAAAAGACGTATTTAAGGTTTATAAAGGTTGGTGCCGTCCGCGGACAGGTCGCCGCCGAGACAGGGCTACGGAGGGGTATAAATCCCCGTCGGCGACGGACCAACACCCTGATTTGCGCCCCGCTCGGACGCCCTCGCGTGTACCTGCTGGAACTCGGCGGGGAGGACGACGCGTTCGCCGCGCGGGAGGCCGAGAGCGCCGCGGCCGACGTGACCGTCGTCGCGCCCGGCCTCGCGACGGCCGCCGCCGTCGACCGCGAGGCCGTCCGGACGCTCGCCTACACCCACCGCGCGAGCGAGGTGGTCGGCCGGACGGACGCGAGCGTGGCCGGCGCGCGGGCGCTGCTGTCGGCCGCGTCGCTCGACCGCGAGGGGACCGTCGCCGTCCGGGCGCGCGACGTCCGGGGGAGCGCGGGCGTCGACACCCAGGCCGTCGAGCGCGAACTCGGCGGCGTCCTCGTCGACCGCGGCTTCGCGGTGGACCTGGACGACCCCGACCACGAACTCCGCGCGCTGTTCGCCCGGGGCGAGCCGACCGGGGTCGCCGACGCCGAGGCGGCCGACGCCTGCGTGCTCGGGTGGCAGGTCGCCGAGAGCCGCCGGGACTACGGCGACCGCAAGCCGACCGATCGGGCCTTCTTCCAGCCCGGGAGCATGGACCCGCTGCTCGCCAGGGCGCTGGCGAACGTCGCGGGGGCCGGGCCGGGCCGGACGATACTCGACCCGATGTGTGGCACCGGCGGCGTCCTCATCGAGGCCGGACTCGCCGGCGCGCGCGTCCTCGGGAGCGACGCGCAGGCGCGGATGGTCCGGGGAACCCGGGAGAACCTGGACCAGTTCCTCGCCGGCGACTACGCCGTGCTCCGCGGCGACGCGACGCGGCTCCCGTTCCGCGACGACGCCGCCGACGGCGTCGTGTTCGACGCGCCGTACGGCCGCCAGTCGAAGATCGCGACCCACGACCTGGACGACCTCGTCGCCGGCGCGCTCGCCGAGGCCCGGCGGGTCGCGCCGCGGACCGTGATGGTCGCGGACCGCTCGTGGGCCGGCGTCGCCCGTGACGCGGGCTGGGAGATCGAATCCGCGTTCGAGCGCCGCGTCCACCGGTCGCTGACGCGGTACGTGCTGGTGCTAGAGTAACCGGTCGTGGAGCCAGCCGCGGGACGCGACGACCGCGCCGACGAGGAGTCCGACGGCCCAGGCTCCGAGGACGACGGACCGCTCGGCGGTCAGCGAGTTCGACCCGCTGGCCTGCAGTAGCAACAGCGTGACGAACCAGCTGCTCAGCGAGAACGACCAGATCTGGCCGTAGGAGACGGGTATCCGGTCCGTCGCAGCGAGAACCCCGACGGCGAGTCCGGGCCCGAGCACCGGGATCGCAGCCGCCCAAGCGGGCCAGCCGCGGGCGACGAGGAGCGACCCGACGACGCCCATCGGGAGCGCGAGCAGGAGCGTCGCCCCGGCGACGATGCCGACCCGTTCCAGCCGCTCGGGGAGGGAGGTTTCGACAGTCGCGGTCGTGCCGTCGGTCATGGGATGGTCCACCTCAGGGGCGGTGTACCGGAACCGTGGAGGGGTCCGCGCGTCGTCATGGTTCGGCCTCGTCCGGGGCACCGATAACGTTTCTGGACAGGGACACGAGCAGGCGACGGAACTCGCCCGCGGAGCGGCGCGTCGCGCACCCGCCTCGACCGCTCCGCGGCGACCGGTCAGAGCATGGCGGCGCTGGCCGCGGCTTCGTACAAAAACGTGTGGCGGGACGTAGAATTACCGTCCCAGTTCCGCTAGCAGGTGCGAGACGTGCAGCCTGTCGTTCATTCACGACAGCCTGCTTACCGCCCCAACTCTGCCAGTAGGTGCGAGACGTGCAGCCTGTCGTTCGTCCCCTCGGCCAGGTCGAGGTCTATCTCGCCGGCGAGGCGGTGAAGTTCGGCGAGGCGGTCGCCGCCGTAGCGCGAGCGTGCGATCCGGAGGATGTCGTCGAGCACCTCCTCGCCGCTGAACCCCTCGTCGACGAGCAGGTCGTCCAGTGTCGAGCGGGCGTCGGTGAACTCGCCGGCCTCGGCGTCGTCCAGCATCTCCTTGACCTGGTCGTCCGCGCCGACCTCGCCGAGCGTCTCGTAGGCGGCGTTCATCGTGACCTCGCCCTCGGCCTCGGCGGTGGTCTGGGCCGCGAGGATCGCCCGGCGGAGGTCGCCGTCGGCGTAGCCCGCGACGTATTCGAGGCCGTCGGCCTCGTAGTCGACGCCTTCCGCCTGTACGATCCCTTCGAGCACGCTCGCTATCTCGTCGTCGGCCGGGGAACGCATCGGGACCGGGAAACAGCGCGACCGGATCGGCGGGATGAGCTTGGTCGGCTGGCGGGTCGCGACCACGAACTGCGTCGTCCGGTGGTGGCGCTCCATCACGCGGCGCAGCGCCTGCTGGAAGTCCACCCGGATCCCCTCGGCGTTGTCGAGCACGACCGTCTTGTACGTCCCCGAGACCGGGGCGTAGCTCGCGGACTCCTTGAGGACGTGGTTTATCATGTCCCGCTTGGCCATGCTGCTCCGACCCTGGAGGAAGGAGGCGAAACGCGGGTCGTTCTTGATCTCGGTCTTCGTCCGCCCGAAGAAGTCGGCGACGTTGATCTCGACGAGGTCGTTGTCCGGGTCCTCGTGGGCCGCGCGGGCGAGCGCCCGCACCGCGGCCGTCTTGCCGCTCCCCTTCGGCCCGTGGACGACGAGGTTCAGCGGCTCGTCGACGGCGCGCTGGAGGTACTCGCGCACGTCGTCCTGCGGCAGGTCCGCCAGGTCGGGGGCGTGGGTGTCGGTCCACAGCGGCGCGTCCATCACATCCCGGTAGTCGCGGCGGCGGTAAGAATCGGTCGGTTCGGGGGTCGCGGGGTGCGTTCCGAAGGCGGTTTACTGGTGGGCGGCCGAGGCTACGAGCATGACCATGCGCGTCACCTTCCTCGGGACCAGCGGGGCCGTGCCGACGACAGAGCGCAACCCCAGCAGCCTCGTGGTCAACCGCGAGGGTGACCGCCTGCTGTTCGACGCCGGCGAGGGGACCCAGCGCCAGATGATGCGGTTCGGGACCGGCTTCGCGATATCGCACGTGTTCGTCACGCACCTCCACGGCGACCACGTGCTCGGCCTCCCGGGGCTGCTCCAGACGATGGACTTCAACGACCGCGAGGATCCGCTCGCCGTCCACGCGCCGAAGGGCACCCGTTCGGACGTCGAGGACCTGCTGTTCGCCGCCAACACCCGGCCGACGTTCCGGGTCCGGGTCAACGAGGTCGGCCCGGGCGACGTCGCGCTGTCGGGCGAGGACTACGAGGTGCGCGCCTTCGAGGTCGACCACCGCACCACGGCGGTCGGGTACGCGCTCGTCGAGGACGACCGCAAGGGACGGTTCGACCGCGAGCGCGCGGAGGAACTGGGCGTTCCGGTCGGCCCGAAGTTCTCCGAACTCCACGAGGGCAACCCCGTCGAACTCGACGACGGCACCGTCGTCCGCCCCGAGCAGGTCGTCGGCGACCCGCGGCCCGGCCGAAAAGTCGTCTACACGGGCGACACCCGGCCGACGTCGCGGACCGCCGAGGTGGCCGCCGACGCCGACCTGCTGGTCCATGACGCGACGTTCGCCGACGACCGCGCCGAGCGGGCCGGGGCGACGGGCCACTCGACCGCCCGCGAGGCCGCGGAGATCGCCCGCCGGGCGGGCACGAAGCGCCTAGCGATGACGCACGTCTCCTCGCGGTACACCGGCGACGTGGCCGCCCACGAGCGACAGGCCCGCGAGACCTTCGACGGCGAGGCGTTCGTCCCCGACGACGGGCAGGTCGTCGACGTGCCGTTCCCGAGCGACGAGTGAGGCGGGACGCGGGCCGCCGGTAGCCGGTCCCCGCCGCCGTCCTGTTCTTTATATCGATCCCTCCCGTACCCGGTCCTGTGAGTACCCGCACGAGTGCTCTCGACACGGTGGTTTTCGGCGTCGACATCCAGAGCGGGGACGTCCGGGGTGACGCGCCCTCATACGCGCTGGTCGTCTTCGACGGCGAGGAGCTAGAACGCGACGTGGTGACGTACCGCAAGCTCCGCCGCCGGATCGACGACGAGTGCCCGGACATCGTCGCGACGGACAACATGTACGAACTCGCGGAGAACAAGGACGCACTCGTGCACTTCCTCGGGGACCTCCCGGACGGTACCCGCCTCGTGCAGGTGACGGGGGCCGAACAGCCCGAACCGCTCTCGCGGGTCGCCAGCCGCCACGGCGTCCCGTACGGCAAGGACCCGATGCAGGAGGCCGAGGCGGCGGCCCGCCTCGCCGCCCGCAACGTCGGCCAGGAGGTATCGGCGTTCACCGACACGACCGAGGTGAAGGTGTCCCGCGGCCGCTCGACGGGGAGCGGCGGGTGGAGCCAGGACCGCTACACCCGACGGATCCACGGCGCGGTCCGCACCCGCGCCCGCGAGGTGGAGTCGGCGCTGGACGACGCCGGCCTCGAATACGAGATGGACGCCACGGAGAAGTACGGCGGCTACTCGAACGCCGTCTTCGAGGTCGAGGGCCGGCCCGAGGACATCCCGGTCTCGCGCGGCCGGAACGGCGACACCCGCGTCGAGATAGAGCGCGTCCGCCGTGACGGCATCGAGTTCCGGCCGCTGGTCAAGCGCCGCGACCACGTGCTCGTCGGGATCGACCCCGGAACGACGACGGCGGTCGGCGTCGTCGACCTGGACGGGAACGTGCTGGACGTGCTCTCGACGCGGACCGCCGACACCGCCGACGTGATCGAGTGGATCGTCGAGCGCGGCCGCCCGATACTCGTCGCCGCGGACGTGACGCCGATGCCCGAGACCGTCGAGAAGATCCGCCGTAGCTTCGACGCCGCGGCGTGGGCCCCGGTCAGCGACCTCCCGGTCGACGAGAAGCAACACCGGACCCGCGAGGTCGGCTACGACAACGACCACGAGCGCGACGCCGTCGCCGCGGCCCTGTTCGCGTACGACGACCACCGCGACCAGTTCGAGCGGATCGCCCGGAAGGTGCCGCCGCGGATGGACCGCGGCGAGATCACCGCGCGCGTGCTGACCGGCGAGGAATCCGTCGAGGCGGTCGTCGACGACCTCTCGGAGTCCGACGACGAGGAGGACGAGAGCACCGAGCACGTCCCGCGCGAACTCACCGACGAGGAAAAGCGCATCCGCGACCTCGAACGCCAGGTCGAGCGCCTGCAGGACCACGTCGAGGACCTCGAATCGACGGTCACCGAGAAGGACGACCGCATCGCGGAACTGGAAGACGAACTCGACGCCGCCCGGAGCCGGGAGCGCCAGGAGGTCCGCAAGGACCGCGAGGTGACCCGGCTGCAGCGCGAGACCGAGCGGCTCGAACGCGAACTGGATGAGGAGCGCGAGCGCACCGAGTCGCTGGAGGGAAAGCTGGACCGCCTGAAGGAACTGTGGAAGCTCGACCACTCGAACTTCAGCGACGTCGCCGCCGAGAAGAAGGACCTGATACCCGTAAAGCCCGTCGAGGAGTTCACCAAGGACGCGCTGGCCGCCGCGAACGAGGCCTACGGCCTCGCCGAGGGCGACGTGGTGTACCTCCGGGACGCCAGCGGCGCGGGCCGCAGCACCGCCGAACGCCTCGTCGACGTCGCGCCGCGGGTCGTCCTCAAGAACGGCGGCCTCTCGGATATCGCCGACGAGAAACTGTTCGAGGCGGGGATCCCGGTCGGCCCGGCCGACGACGTGGCGATGCAGGAAGTCGACGAACTCGCCGTCGCCCGCGAGGGCGACGTGGAGGCGGTTATCGCCGACTGGGAGGACCGCGCCGAGCAGCGGCGCAAGGACCGCAAGGCCGAGCAGTTAGACCGGCTCATCAGCGAGCACCGCGCGGACCGCGGCGAGTCGGACTGACGGCTCTGCAGCATGCGGACGCGAGAATCACTCCGCGGAGTTCCGCTAAAACTCTACTCCGCTCGGTCGACCAAACTCGACGCCGACCGCGGAGTTCCGCTGAAACTCTACTCCGCTCGGTCCACGTCGACCGTCTCCCGGATCTGCTCCAGCGCCTCCGAATCAGCCAGCTCCTCCAGCCGGTCGCGGAAGTGCTCCTCGCAGAGCCCGACCCGGACGCCGTCCGACTCCGCGGCGAAGGCGGCCTCCCGGTCGCAGTAGTGGCAGTGCATACCCACAGTAGGTGACGAGCGCGTTTGAACCCTGCGCTACCCGATCCGCTCGCCGACGACCCGGTACGCGTCCGCCGACAGGCCGGCGACGCCGAGCGTGTGGTCGTGGGCGTCGCTCCCGCCGGTGACGACCAGGTCGTGCTCGTCGACGGCGCGCTCAACGGGTGTCGTGTCGACCTGCCGCCCGTAGGGGTAGAACCGTTCGACTGCGTCGAGGTCGGCGGTCAGCGCCAGCGCCGAGGCCGGGTCGGGGTAGCGCAGCGGGTGGGCAAGCGAGACGAGGCCGCAGGCCCCGGTTAGCAGGTCGCGGCCGCGCTCGAACGGCGTCACGTCCCGCGCGACGAAGCAGTCGCAGCCGCTGCCGATCAGTTCGTCGAACGCGCCCTCGTAGTCCTGGGGCGCGTCGGGGTGGGCGTCGATGGCCCGGGCGATGTGGGGTCGCCCGATCCCCTCGCTCACGTCGACGTCCAGCGTGAGGCCTAGGCGGTCCTCGACGTTCTCGACGATGGCGCGGCCCCGCTCGACCCGGTCGCGCTGGAGGCGGTCCAGTTCGCGCTCCAGTTCCGGGGTGGCGGAGACGCCGTAGCCGAGCAGGTCGACCCGCTGGTCGCCCGCCGAGACGCGGAGTTCGATCCCGCGGACGACGGTGACGCCGTCGCGCTCGGTCACGGGCGCGTCCAGGTCGGGGTGGATGCGGTCGTGGTCCGTGATCGCCACGACGCTCACCCCGGCCTCGCGGGCCGCGTCGGGCACCTCCGACAGCGTCATCTCGCCGTCGGAGCGCCTCGTGTGTGCGTGGAGGTCCGCGTACACCATGCGTCCGCTTTCCCTGCCAGCGGTTTAGCCCTGACCATTCCGCGGCATATTAGGACGAATAATGAAGCATAGGTGTACCCCGACGACCAAGGTCGTATATGGACAATGTTTATAATTATCTTTCACCCAGTACCGGGTACGATGCTTCACCGAACCACCGACCGCCTGTTCGACGACGCCGACTACCCGCTGACCACCGAGCAGTTCGTCGCCCGACACGGCGACGAGGAACTGGAGCTGCCGAACGGCTCCGAGACGCTCGGCGAGGTCCTCGGGCGCACCAGCGGCGAGACGTACGAGGCCGCCGAGGACGCCCGCTTCGCCGTCTACAACGCCCTCAGCAGCAAGGCGATCGGTCGAAAGGGGTACAGCGACCGCGACCCCACGCCGCCCGGCAGCCCGCACGGCCCGGACCAGGTTTCGTTCTAAACGACCTTTTTTCGCCTCGGGTTCGCTCGCACAGCGAGCAAACCACTCGGCCAAAAAACGTCGATGAAAAAAGGCCGCCTCCGCGGGGCTCCGCCCCGCTCCGGCGGTGAAACGGCGGCTTCGCCGCCGTATGCTTCCTGCGACCCCGCTCTACCACACCGCAATCCGCCTACACCCACTCGATAGTGCCGTCGAGGTCGAGCGGGACCGCCCCCTTCGAGTAGCCCTCGGCGCGGCCGTCGGGGCGGACGCGGTAGACGACGGCGGGGCGGTGGTGGACCTCCGGCTGCTCGCCGCGGACCGCCTGCCACTGGTCGTCGTGGAAGCTGGAGCAGTCGACGAACAGCACCGCGCCGCCGCCGTGCTCGGATAGCTGGCCGCTGGTTTTCGTCTCGGCCGTCTCGCGGACCGCGGCGACGGCCGTGTCGGCCGCGCGCTGTGTCGGCGGGAGCGGCCGGGTCACCTCGACGAGCGGCTGGTGGTCCCCCTTCGCGGCGCGGAAGTCCAGCGAGTGTCCCGTCGTTACCTCTATCTCGGGCGTGACCCGGTAGCCCGCGTCGGTCAGGAGCTTCGCGGCCGTGAACTCGGCCATCGCGGAACTCATCCGGACGAGGTCGAACTGCGGGCTCGTGCCGAGTTTCCCGGACATCTCGTCGCGGTGTGGGTCCAGCACGCCGGTCGAGAGGAACCGCTCGTAGAAGCCCAGCCCCTCGTCGCGCCCGGCGTCGGGGAAGCCGGCGGCGTGGTCCCGGAAGAACTCCCGGGTGGTGTGTCGCCCATCCTTCGACATGAACACGGGCAGGAAGAACCACGAGACGTGCGGGTACGGCTCCAGCCACGGCGACTCGTCGTGGAGGTCCGCCAGCAGTTCGCGCTGCGCCCAGCGGGCGACCTGATACGGCACCTCCTCCCAGCCGTACTTGTCCGTCCGCCAGAGG
Source organism: Halostella litorea (assembly GCF_004785955.1). Lineage (NCBI taxonomy): Archaea > Methanobacteriati > Methanobacteriota > Halobacteria > Halobacteriales > Natronoarchaeaceae > Halostella > Halostella litorea. The sequence goes on from NZ_SJER01000001.1 coordinate 1,180,400, forward strand.
GCGCTCGGCGTCTCCGTGTTCCCCATCCAGTACGCCGCGTCGCCGTCCCAGATGAACAGGGCGACGTCGCCGTTGTCCATCTCGAACCGCCGCGTCTCCCAGTCGCCCGCGGGCCGGAAGTGCGGGTCGACGGCCGTCGCTCCGAGGTTGTCGTCGAGGTCGGTGAACAACTGGTCGTGGACCCGGGACGCGCTCCAGCGTTCCGGGGATCGGCGAAATCGGAGCGGACGTGCCACGTTCGCCGGTACGACGGCCGCTGATAAACCTCTTGTCGTCCGGTCGGAGAAAAAATCGCCGACGGATAACCTGATCGACCGTTACATTGAAATGCGACAGTTGCTTATCATGGTTGTAAGTGCCATGTCAATGGGTGCCTATGACGAGGACGAACACGAGCGGCGCGAGCAGAAAAACAGCGAGGTCGACGCCGACTTCGACGACGAGCGGACCGTGTACAACGGCTCCGTCGAGTACGACTCCGGCGAGTCGACCGAAGACCTGCTGAACCAGTTCGAGCAGATCAAATCCTCGTAGGGCCGCTTCTCCTGCAGTCCTACCGCCTCGCGGGTTTCACACCCGCACGTGACCCCGACCCCCGCGAGCCGCGCGGCCGGCGGTCCGGGACGGCCGATCCGGCACCGAAGCCGCCGGTTCGGCGTCGGGTCGCCTACCAGCCCGGCGTCCCGGGCGCGCCGCGCCGCTCCTCGACACGCTCGGCCAGCGACGGCTCCGGCGGGGCCGCCTCCGCCGCGTCGCGGTCGGCCCGCTCCCGCCAGTCCGCGATAGCGCGGCCGACCCACGAGTCCGCCGAAAGCGCCGCCTCGCGGGTGCGTTCGTACGTGTCGTCGTCGACCGCGGTAGTGCCGGGGCTGGCGGCCGCCGCGACGGCGACGAACTCGGCGCGGTCCCCCGCGGTGAGTTCGCCCGCGACGAGGCGCTCGACTGTCCCGGCGAGGCGGTCCGGCTCGGGGTGGACGAACACCTTCTGCCCGACCGCCTGCGGCCCGAACAGCGGCCCCGTCATCCCGTCGGGCGGCTCGTCGTCGAGTAGCCGCTCGCCGCCGACGGCGTCCTCGACGCGCTCGCACTCCGCCTCGGCGTCGAGTTCGAGGTTGTGGCCGGGGTACTCCGCGCACTCGCTCGGGTACGCCGCGTCGCCGTGGACCCGACACTGGAGGGTCTCCGGGTCGAGGAAGGCACAGGTCGGGAGCCACGTCGCCGACTCGCGGCCGAACGGCGCGACCGGCTTCGGCGCGTTGCGCAGGCCGACGTAGAACGCCGGGCGGCCGCCGACCGCCGCCAGCGGGACGCCGTCGACCGTCACCCCGTCCTCGTCGCGCCAGAGGCGCGGCCGCAGGGCGTCGGCCATCCCGCAGTCCACGAGCGTCCGCACCTCCCCGCGGGTGAGCGCGACGAGGTTGTACGCGTCGTCGAACGGCTCGTACGGCCCGCGGCGCTCGTGGTCGAGCTCCCGGTCCGCGAGCGCCCGCCAGTCGATGCAACAGCCGGCACAGCCCTCGCAGTCCACCTCCATGCGCGGGCGCTACGCGGGCGCGGAGCAAAAGCGCGGCGGGGAACCCCTTTTCACCCGCGAGCGCGGATCGAGGGGCATGACCACGGACCCGTGCGACGGCTGCGGCCGCCCCGTGAAGATCGCGGGCGGCATCGCCAACCTCTGGACGTTCGACGGCGACGAGACCGGCGGCGTCACGCTGGAGTTCGACGCCGACGGCTCCGAGCACTTCCTCTGTTACGACTGCATCGAGGACCTGCCGGAGGACCCGTCCGCCGCGGACGTGGCCGCCCTCCCGGGCGAGGAGTAAGCGGCGGGCCGCCGACCCCCACGAGTCGATAGCCTTAGGACGCCGCGCGTGTTCGACTTCCGACAGTGAACCCCGAGCGGATCCACGACGAGTTCCCCGCCCCCTCCTACCGCGGGAACCAGCGGACCGCGCTCGACGACGTCCGGGACGCCTTCGCCGCCGGGAACGACGTGGTGCTCGTGCGCGCGCCGACCGGGAGCGGCAAGTCGCTGCTCGCGCGGGCGATAGCCGGCTGCGCCCGCCGGACCGACGAGGCCTCGCCCAGCGACGCGACCGACGCCTACTACACCACGCCGCAGGTGTCGCAACTGGACGACGCCGCCGCCGACCCGCTGCTGGACGACCTGAACGTGATCCGCGGGAAGGGCAACTACACCTGCATCCTGCCCAACGAGGAGCACACGCCCGTCAACCAGGCCCCCTGCGTGCGGGAGTCGGGCTACGACTGCTCCGTGAAACACCGCTGCCCGTACTTCTCGGACCGGGCCATCGCGTCGAACCGCCGCATCGCCGCGATGACGCTCGCGTACTTCATGCAGACCGCCGGCTCGGACGTGTTCCGCAAGCGCGACGTCTGCGTGATCGACGAGGCACACGGCCTCGCGGAGTGGGCCGAGATGTACGCGACGGTGGAACTCGGGCCGCGCTCGGTCCCCATCTGGGAGGACCTCCGGGTGCCGGCGGTCGACTCCGTCGAGCGCGCCGTCGAGTACGCCGACGCCCTGGTCGACACCTGCAAGCGCCGCAAGGACGACCTGCTCGCGCAGGCCGAACTGACGCCCGAGGAGGCCCGCACCCGCGACCGCCTGCAGGAACTCATCTCCGAACTCGACTGGTTCGTCGACGACTACCGCGACCCCGACAGCGCGACGGAGTGGCTCGTCGACCAGGCCGACCCGGTCGACGGCGACGGCGGCGCGTCCGGCGACGGCGGCCCGCTGACGATCAAGCCGATGAACCCCGAGAAGTACCTCAAGCACACCGTCTGGGACCGGGGCAACCGCTTTGCCCTCCTCTCGGCGACGATCCTCGACAAGGCCGCGTTCTGCCGGCAGGTCGGCCTCGACCCCGCCGACGTCGCGCTCGTCGACGTCGGGCACACGTTCCCCGTCGAGCACCGACCGCTGTACGACGTGACCCAGGGGAAGATGACGTACGCCGAGCGCGACGAGACGCTCCCGGACCTGGCCCGCGTCCTCGTCCGGATCATGGCCGAACACCGCGACGAGAAGGGGCTGGTCCACTGTCACTCCTACGCGATCCAGGAGCGCCTGCGGGACCGCCTGGCGGACTTCGGCGTCGCCGACCGCGTCCGCTCGCACGACCGGGACGGCCGCGATGACGCCCTCGAAACGTGGAAGGCGACCGACGACCCCGACGTGTTCCTCTCGGTGAAGATGGAGGAGGCCCTCGACCTGGAGGGCGATCTGGCCCGCTGGCAGGTGCTCTGCAAGGCCCCGTTCCCGAACACGAACGACTCGCGGGTCGCCCACCGCCTCGCGGACGACCAGTGGGCGTGGTACTACCGGACGACCCTGCGCACCGTCATCCAGGCCTGCGGCCGCGTCGTCCGCGCGCCCGACGACCACGGCGCGACCTACCTCGCGGACTCGTCGCTGCTGGACCTGTTCGACCGCGCCCGCACCGACATGCCCGACTGGTTCCGCGACCAGGTCGACCGGATGAGCCGCCCGGACCTGCCCGCGTTCGACCCCGGCGACGCCAGCGGCGGCGCGGGCGGTTCCGGGCGGTCGCAGTCCGCCGACCGACGGGGGACGAGCGGCGGCCGAACCGGCGACAGCGGACGCGACGGCGGCCGAGGCGCCGGCGGGTCGTCGGGGTCGACGGGGGGGTCCGGCGGGTCGAGCGGCCGCTCCGAGAAGAAAAGCCCCATCGCGGACGTGTGGGACACGGAGTAGCGACGCGGACGTCGCTCAGATCACGCTTGCCGCGTACGCGACGGAGGACATGAGCATCAGCCCCACGAGCAGCAGGGAGATGAGTTGCTGACGGTCCATACCCGAACGTGCGCGCGGAACACCATGAAAGGTTTGTTCCGACGGCCCCTAGCCGGCGGCATGGACGCCGACGCCGCCGAGACGGACTACGCGCGACTCGCCGGCCTCGCCATGGTGCTGACCGGGACGGCCCACCTGCTCGTGCCCGGCCTCCTCCTCCGGACGGCGCAGGTGGGGTACGGCGCGGTGCTCGACGCCCGGTTCGACCCCGGCGACGCGACGCGCCGGCGGGTGCGACTGCTCGGCCTCGGGATGGTCGCGGCGGGTGCGCACCTGCTGTACCACGGCGGCGTGCGGCCGCGCGGCTTCGACTGATATCGGTCGGATCCCCGCGGCGAGCGGCCGCGGTCCGCCGGTCGCCTACTCCACCCGCGCGTCGACGACGACGTGCGCGACGCCCTCGCTGTGGCTCTTGACGCGCCGTCTGTCCAGTACCTCGACCGTCCGGCCGCGCTCGTCGGCCGCCGCCTCGATCCGCGAGACGGGGCGGTCCCACAGCAGGTCCTCGGGGCAGGCCTCGTGCATGTGGACGACGCCGCCCGGTTCGAGCGCGGCGAGCGCGGCGTCCAGGTACTCGTGGGCGTCGTAGTACCCCATCACGACGCGGTCGGCGGTCACCTCCACGTCCCGGCAGTCCGCGCGGTACGGGCTGACGCGGTCCTGTACCTCGTTGAGGACGGCGTTCTCCGTGAGGTAGCGAAACGCCGTCGGGTTGATCTCGGCGGCGGTGACCTGCGCCCCGGCGCGGGCCATCGGGAGCGTGAAGTAACCGATCCCGGCGAACATGTCGAAGACGCGCTCGTCGGCGTCGACGACGTCGCCCATCCGGGCGCGCTCGGCCTTGTTCCCGGGGCTGAACATCACCTCGGCGAGGTCCAGCGCGTAGCGCGTCCCGTGTTCCGTGTGGACCGTCTCGGTGTCGCCGTCGCCCGCGACGACCCGGACCGATGGCTCGCGGCGCTCGCCGGCGACGCCCTCGCTGGCGACGACGGTGTCGGCCGCGCCGTGCAGTTCCAGCAGGGCCTCGCCGACCTCGCCCTCGCGCGGACAGTCGTCGAACTTGACGAGGATCACGCTGCCGACGACGGCCCACGACCCCGGCGCGCGGGCGAGTTCGTCGTCCGTCCAGCCGCGCTCCCGGAGCAGGGTTTCGAGGTCGGGGGCGCGCGGCTCCGGGTCGACCTGCCGCACGACCTCGCGCACGTCCGTCTCCTCGGGCGGTGCCGTCACCGGGAGGGCGACGGCGTCGCCGTACGACCGGACCTTCCGGGCGTCGTCGTACACGCCCTCGGCGCGGAACGACTCGATGGCGACCTCCGCGCGGGGCTTCTCCACGACGGCGGCGAGGTCCTCGGCCGCGGCGGGGTCGCCCTCACTCATCGTCCGGGACGGCGTCCGCCGGGAGCACGTGCAGGCCCGCCCGGCTCTTCAGCACAGGGACCGCGTCCGCGTCCGGGTCGAGGTAGTCGGGGCGCGCGACGGTCTTCGACTCGTACGTCTCGGGGTCCAACACCTGCACGGCGTGTTCGTCCTCGACGGCGACGAGCGTCGTCTCCGCCGCGTCGTCGACCGTACCGAGCGTCCGTGCCTCGGGCGCGTCGCCGTCCTCGAACGACGCCTCGTAGGCCTCGCCGGAGGCCAGCCGCCGCCCCTTCAGGTTGCCCTGCACGCTCCGGACGAGGACCGGGCCGTCGCCGTCCTCCGGGTCGATCACGTCGCCCGGCGTGAACGGCGGCAGGCGGACGGCGTAGGTGACGCGGTACACCTCGTTGCCGTCCTCGTCCTCGGTGACGAGCGTCTCGTGGTCCTCGAACGACCCGCCGAACTCCGCCGTCACCCGGCGGGCGATCTTTCGGCCGATCTTGTTGGTCGACACCTTGAGGTTCAGGCCGTCGTCCGTCTCGGTCGCCTCCGTGACGAAGGCGTTGCGGTCGCCCGTCTCCTCCATCTCGGCGACGACCTCGTGGGCGATGGCCTCCGCCCGCTCGACCTCCTCGGCGGTCGGGTCGCGGTCGGCCGCGCGGACCTGGACGATGCTGGCGTAGTAGTCGCCCGCGATGCGGCCACAGCGGTCGCAGGTGCCCCGGGATATCTTCACCGGGACGACGACCTGTTCCTCCAGGGGCGTCTCGCGGACGATCCCCGTGAAGTAACAGTGCATCCGGATTGTGTTCTGGTCGACCTGCTCGGGGTCGACCTGCCAGGTCACCTCGCGGGCGTCGACGTGGACGCCGAGCGCCTCGCTGACCTCGTCGATGGCGACGTCGGTGTAGTCCCGGGCGTCGACGTCGACCCAGCGGTTGCCGCGGTGGACCGCCCCGCACTGCGAGCAAACTTGCACCTCGATGCGGTCGGGCGCGGACACGAGTTCGAAGTCCTCGAAGTAGCAGGCGTCACAGAGGTTCGGGTCGCTGCGGGCCTCGCCCGGGCGCAGGCCCTCGCGCTCGGCGACGGCGTCGCCACAGCGCGGGCAGAACGCGCGTGATTCGCTCATTACCGCGTCGTACGGCGCTCTCGCCTTTAAACCGCTTGCTCGGCGGTCACCGCGGGGCACCCGCCCGGCGCGAAGCCCTCGCCGGCGCGACCCTTTAGGCGACCGCCGTCCTACGGAGGGTATGCAGTGGAAAACGGACTGGGGGCTTCGCCTGCGGATGTTCCTGACGATGTTCCTGCTGTTCGCGCTGTACATCGTCTTCGCGGCGGTGATCGTCTCGTACATCGGCGGCGGCATCCTGGTGATGGCGCTGATCTTCGGCGGGTTCTCGCTGACGCAGTACTTCTTCAGCGACCGACTGACGCTGTGGAGCATGGGGGCCTCGGAGGTGTCCGAGGACGAGTACCCCGAACTGCACGCCGCCGTCTCGCGGCTCTCCCAGCAGGCCAACCTGCCGAAGCCGACGGTCGCCGTCGCCGACGACAAGGTGCCGAACGCCTTCGCCACCGGCCGCTCCCAGCGCAAGGCCGCAGTCTGCGTGACGACGGGCCTGATGCGGACGCTGAACCGGGAGGAACTGGAGGGCGTGATCGCCCACGAACTCGCCCACATCAAGAACCGGGACATGATGGTGATGACGCTCGCCTCCTTCCTCTCGACGATCGCGTTCGTCGTCGTCCGCTGGGGCGCGTTCTTCGGCGGCGGCCGCCGCCGGCAGGGCGGTGGCGGCGTCATCGTCGCCATCGGCGTCTCGCTGCTCGTCTGGATCATCAGCTACGTCCTCATCCGGGCGCTGTCCCGGTACCGCGAGTACGCGGCGGACCGCGGGGGCGCGACGATCACGGGCCAGCCCTCCGCGCTTGCAAACGCCCTGCTGAAGATCTCCGGCGAGATGGACAACATCCCCACGCGGGACATGCGCGACGAGGCGGAGATGAACGCCTTCTTCATCATCCCCATCTCCAAGGGGATGATCTCGCGGCTGTTCAGCACGCACCCTCCGACGGAGAAACGCGTCGAGCGCCTGCGCGACCTCGAACGGCAGATGGAGGGGTACTGATACCGGTTTCTCTCACCGATGCTCGGCGAGGGCAACCGCCACAAGGCGACGCCCGCGGGGAACGGACTAAGGCGCGGGCCGCCGGACTGACACGCATGGGACTGCTCGACGGGTTGCGGGAGATCCTCGGCGTCCGCGCCGAGTCCGACGCCGCGCGCGACGCCGACCCGGAGGACCTGTTCGGGATGAGCACGGCGTATCTGACGATGCAGGCCGACCTCGGGTACGACGCCGTCGGCGAGGCCGCGCTCTGTTTCGCCGGCGTGGACAGCACGGACTTCGCCGACGCCGTCGACGAAGTCGTCGCCATCCTCGAAGCCGGCGAGGAGGAGACCGGCACCGAGGCCGAACTCCACGAGGACGACCACGGCTACCGCTGGGTCGTCCTCGCCGACGACGACTACGAGGACCTCGTGACCAGCCTCCACTTCGCCGCCGACACGTTCATCGAGCGGGACTACGGCTCCCGGCTGCTGGCCGCCGTCTTCGGGTTCGAGCGCCACGGCGACCCCGCCTACTGGATCTACTCCTTCCGCCGCGGCGCGTACTACCCCTTCGCCCCCCGGGCCGGCAACGAGCGCGACAACGCGACCGAGTTCAAACTGGAGAGCGTCCTCGACGGCGAACTCGAAGTCGAGGGCGACAAGGAGTACTGGTACCCGCTGTGGCCCAGCGAGGACGGCGCACATCCCTGGGACTAAGACGACCTTTTGACAACGACCTTTTTCTCGGTCGGGTCGCCTTCGGCGACCCTCCCGGCAAAAAGCTCGGCCAAAAAGGCCGCTCACTCGCTGCGCTCGGCCGCGGCGAAACGGCGGCTTCGCCGCCGTATGCCGGTGCGAGTGATCCCCGCTCGCTTCGCTCGCGGATGCTGTGACGCTACCGCCTGCCCTTCCCCGTCGGCTCGCCCGCAGCGCGTCGGTGCGCCGCGCGCTCGCCGCGGCCGTCCGGCGCGGATTCCCTTCTAAACCTTGGCACGTGGACTGGGGCAGCCCCGTTCACGTCCGGTAGTTTCACTTTCACTCTCCTGTTAACCGGGGTTTATGTAGCAGGGGTAGCTTAGGGGTAGGTATGGCAGCAGATGCAGACCTCGAAACCCTGCCGGGCGTCGGCCCCGCAACCGCGGAGAAGCTCAAGGACGCCGGCTTCGACTCGTTCCAGGGCCTCGCCGTCGCGAGCCCCAGCGAACTGTCGAACACGGCCGACGTCGGCGACAGCACCGCCTCGGACATCGTCCAGGCCGCCCGCGAGGCCGCCGACGTCGGCGGCTTCGAGACCGGCGCGGACGTACTGGAGCGCCGCGAGAAGATCGGCAAGCTCAGCTGGAAGATAGACGAGGTCGACGAACTGCTCGGCGGCGGCGTCGAGACCCAGTCGATCACCGAGGTGTACGGCGAGTTCGGCTCCGGGAAGTCGCAGGTCACCCACCAGCTCTGCGTCAACGTCCAGCTCCCCAAGGAGCACGGCGGCCTCGGCGGCGCCGCGATGTTCGTCGACAGCGAGGACACGTTCCGCCCCGAGCGCATCGACGACATGGTCCGTGGCCTCTCCGACGAGACGCTGGAGGCGTTCATGGAGGACCGGGAGATAGAGGGCAGCCCCGACGACGACGAGGCGATGGACGAACTGATCGAGAGCGTCCTCGACCAGATCCACGTCGCCAAGGCGTTCAACTCCAACCACCAGATGCTGCTGGCCGAGAAGGCCCAGGAGCTCGCCAGCGAGACACAGGACGACGAGTACCCCATCCGCCTGCTCTGTGTCGACTCGCTGACCGCCCACTTCCGTGCGGAGTACGTGGGACGGGGCGAACTCGCCGAGCGCCAGCAGAAGCTCAACAAACACCTCCACGACCTGGACAAGGTCGGCAACCTCCACAACGTCGCAGTTCTCGTGACCAACCAGGTCGCGTCGAACCCCGACTCCTTCTTCGGTGACCCGACCCAGCCCATCGGCGGGAACATTCTCGGCCACAAGTCCACGTTCCGCATCTACCTCCGCAAGTCCAAGGGCGACAAGCGGATCGTCAAGATGGTCGACGCGCCGAACCTCCCCGACGGCGAGGCCGTCATGCGCGTCGAGGACGGCGGGCTCAAACCGGAATAGAACGACGACACGACGACCTTTTGCGCTGCGGTCGCGCGCCGTCGGCGCGCTCCCTCGGCAAAAGCTCGACCAAAATCACGGCGTCACCCACCTCGGGGCGGCTCCGCCGCCCCTCGATGGTTCCTTGGACCGCTCACTCGCTGCGCTCGTTCGCGGGTGCTAACGTGGTGACCGCCTGCCCTTCCCCGGACGCTCGGACGCTCGCCTCCCGGCGAGCGACCTCGCGCTGGCCGTCAAGCGATCAGCGAATTTCGCGCTACAGCGCCTCCTTGTACGCTTCCAGCGTCGTCTCCACGTCCTCCTCGGTGTGGGCGTAGCTGACGAACTGGGACTCGAACTGGTTCTGGCTGAGGAACACGCCCTGCTCTTTCATCTTCGGCCAGAACACCCGCCGCCAGCGGTCGGTCTCGCCGGCGGCCACGTCCGCACCGTTCTTCGGACAGGTGTCGTAGCGCGGGCAGTCGGGGCGCTGCTGGCAGCCGGCCTCGCAGTGCCCGTCGAACGAGTCGGGGGCGTCGCGGGTGAACAGCAGTTTGAACATGCTGTCGACCCCGGCGACGGTGTACTCGGGGGCCTGGTCGGCGACGATGTCGGTGAGCCCGCTCCGTAGCTGTTCGCCCAGCGCGTTGACGTGCTCGTACACGTCGTTCTCGGCGGCGTAGCGCAGGCTTTCGAGGCCCGCGGCCATCGTCACGGGGTGGCCCGAGAACGTGCCGGCCTGGAACACGTCGCCCGAGGGAGTGAAGTGCTCGATTATCTCCGAGCGGCCGCCGATCGCACCGACCGGGTAGCCGCCGCCGATGATCTTGCCGAACGTCGTCACGTCGGGCGTGATCCCGTACTTCCCCTGGGCGCACTGGAGGCCGCCGACGCGGAAGCCCGTGATCACCTCGTCCCAGATGAGCAGGGAGCCGTGGTCCTCCGTGAGGTCCCGGAGCGTCTCGTGGTAGCCCTCGACCGGCGTCACGATCCCCTTGTTGGCGAGGAGCGGTTCGACCAGCACGGCCGCGATGTCGTCGCCGTGCTCCTCGAACACCTCGCGGGCGGCCTCCGCGTCGTTGAACGGGACCGGGAGCGTGTGCTGGGCGAACGACTGCGGGATGCCGGCGGTCGAGGGGCGCGGGTGGTCGGCGTCGCCCTCGACGAGCGTCGACTCCTGTGCGCCGTGGTAGCCGCCCTGCATGACGACGATCTTGTTCCGCCCGGTGTAGCCGCGGGCGAGGCGGACCGCCGACACCGTCGCCTCGGTGCCGCTGTTGACGAAGCGGATCATCTCGACGCTCGGCACGTGCCGGGCGACGAACTCGGCGTGTTCGACCTCCACCTCGGTCGGCATCCCGTACATCGGCCCCTCGCTCGCGCGGGACTGCACCGCCGCCTGCACCGGGTCGGGCGTGTCGTGGCCGTACAGCAGCGGCCCGAGGCCCAGCACCCAGTCGACGTAGCGGTTGCCGTCCGCGTCGATCAGGTGGCCGCCGTCGCCGCGCTCGGCGAAGGGCGGGTACGGTTCGATCGCCGCCCGCACCGAGGAGTTGACGCCGCCGGGCATCACCGACAGCGCGCGGTCGTAGAGGTCGCGGGACTGCTCGTGGGTCATACGTCGGCCTTGGTGCGGCCCCGGGAAAACCGTTTCCGGACGCGGCAGGTGTCCGTGTCAACAATTATCAACACGATGAAAATCGTTTTGCCCCCGCCCGGCGAGGGGCGGGTATGGCACGGTACCGAACGGCGGCCGGGTTCGTCCTCCTGGGCGTCCTCTGGGGCACCTCGTTTCCCGCGGCGAAGGCGTCGCTGTCGGTGCTCCCGCCGGCGCTGCTCGCCGCGTTCCGGTTCGACGCAGTCGCCGTGCTCGTGCTCGGGTACGCCGCGGTCGGGGCGGGGCGGTGGCGGCCGAGGGGCCGGGACTGGCTGGCCGTCGTCGCCGCGGGCGTCTGCCTCATCGCCGCCCACCACGCGCTGCTGTTCGCCGGCCAGCAGTACGTCACCAGCGCCGTCGCGGCCGTGGTGGTGAGCGCCATCCCCGTCATCACGGCCGGCGCGTCCAGCGTCGCGCTCCCGACCCAGCGCCTCGGGCCGACGACGGTGGCGGGGCTGTTGCTCGGCCTCGCCGGCGTGGTCGTCGTCGCGCGGCCGGACCCCGGGTCGGCCGACGCCTCGGCGGTCGGCGTGGCGCTCGTGTTCGGGTCCGCGCTCGCCTGGGCGGTCGGCGCGGTGGCGATAGAGCGCGTGCGGACGGACCTCCCGGCCCCCGCCCTCCAGGGGTGGGCGATGGTCGTCGGCGCGCCCCTGCTCCACCTCGCCAGCCTCGCGCTCGGCGAACCGCAGTCCGTGGCGTGGACCCCGCGGGCGGCCGTCGCGATGGCGTACCTCGTCGTCGTCGCCGGCGGCGCGGGCTACCTGCTGTACTTCTCGCTGCTCGACCTGCTCGGCTCGGTCGAGATCAACCTCGTCAACTACCTCGTGCCGGTGTTCGCCGCGCTGACGGGGTGGGTCGCGCTGGGCGAGTCCCTCACCGCGGCGACCGTCGTCGGCTTCGTCGTCGTGTTCGCCGGGTTCGCGCTGGTCAAGCGCCGGGCGCTGCAGGCGGAACTGCGGGCGCGGACCGCGACGTAGGCCCGCACTCTGCCGGGTCGCCGCCTCACCCCCGGAACGGCTCCAGCATCGCGTCGTCGAACGGGACGGGGTTGCCCTCCCGGTCGAAGCAGCCGTACTCGGTGACGCCCGAGATGTTCGTCCGGCCGCCGCTCGACAGTTCGTGGGCGACGCGGACCGCTCCCTCGTCGACCGACCGCACGTCGCACTCGACCCGGAGGGTCGTCTCGAACGGCACGGGCGCGCGGAACTCCCACTCCCAGTCCCGGAGCCGGAACGGCTGCTTCTCGCCGCCTAGCTCGCCGAGGCTCGTCCCGCAGTCCTCCAGATACTCCTCCAGCACGATCCCGGCGAAGCGCGGGTACTCCTCGAAGTAGGCCAGCTCCGCCCCCTCGATGTGGGGGCTGCGGACCGGGAACGACGTCGCGAGCGTCGGCAGGTCGTCGCCCGCGTCCCCATCCGCCGCCGGTCCGACCTCGACGGACCGGTCGACCCGCGCGTCGGAGAGTGCCGCACGGGCGTCGTCGGGCAGTTCCCGCGCGCCCCCGTCCGGCGCGATGGTGACGTGGGTCATCCGCGCCGCCGCGAACCGGTCGCCGCCGCCGTCGACGACCTCGTACAGCAGTTCGACGCTGGTGTCCCCGACCGAGAGCGGGACCACCTCGACCGTGACCTCGTCGCCGACGCCGGGGTAGCGGTCGACCGAGGTGGCGACGACGACCGGGGCGAAGGGGATGCCGTCGTCCGCGAGGATCGCCTCGAAGGGGTAGTCGACCGCCGCAGCCACCTCCTGTGTGGCGACCAGTTGCCAGTCGAAAAACGACGCGCCGTGTACGAGCGGGCCGGCGAGTTCGCCGAACCGCACCGGACGATCGGTGATCGGTTGCACGGGGCGGGGTACGCTACCGGGTACCACAACAGTACAGGAAGGGGCAAACGGGACGGGGTGGATCGGACGGGAACGAAACGCGACAGGAAAGGGCGCGGATCGCGGCTCCGCGCGGGCCGTGAGTGCGACTGCAGTCGACGCGGCCTACACCGCTTCCGGACCGCGGTTGCCGGTGCGGACCTGCAGCGCGTCCTCGACGGGCATCACGAAGATCTTCCCGTCGCCGGGCTCGCCGGTCTTCGCGCCGTCGGCGATCGCCTCGACCACGTCGTCGGCCGGGATGTCGGCGACGACGCACTCGACTTTCACCTTCTGGTGCAGGTCGACCGTGTACTCCTCGCCGCGCCACTGGCCCTTCTTGGCGGGCTGGCTGCCGCGGCCGGAGACGTTCGTCACGGTCAGCGACGGCGCGCCGACCTCCGCGAGCGACTGCTTCACGTCGCCGAGGCGGTCGGGGCGCACGATGGCGGTGATCATCTTGATGCCGCCCGCGTCCGACCCGCCGTCGGTGCGCACGACGTCCATCCCGCCGTCAGTGACGGTGTCGGGCTTGCCGAACTCGGGGTAGGTGTCGACGCCGTGCTCGGAGACGTCGAGGCCGTCACGCTCGTGCTCCGGCGAGACGCGGGCCTGACCCGCGGACTTGAACAGCCCGAACACCGCGGCGGTCGCCAGGATCGTCCACGCGGAGATGACGACGACGCCGACGACCTGTGCGGCCAGCAGGCTCGCGCTGAAGCCGTCGACGTGGAAGAACGGGAGCAGCAGCGCGCCGATGACGCCGGCCGAGCCGTGGACGGGGAAGACGGCGCAGACGTCGTCGATCTTCAGGCGCTTCTCGACGAACTCGAACACGAACGGCAGCTGCGCCCCGGCGACGAAGCCGGAGATGATGCCGCCGTACCAGACGACGACGTTCGCGGACGCGGTCACGCCGACCAGGCCCGCAAGCAGGCCGTTCGCGACGTACAGCGTGTCGACCTTGCCGGACTTGTACAGCGCGGCCAGCCCGGCACCGACCGCACCCGCGGCCATGCCGAGCGTGGTGTTCAGCGCGACGCGGCCGACGTAGTCGAACGCGCCGAGCACGATCGAGCCGTCCTCGACGGCGAACACCGTCGCGGCCGTGCCGACGTTGAAGCCGTACCAGCCGAACGCGAGGATGAGCGTGCCGAGCGCCGCGAACGTCATCGAGTGACCGGGGATGACGTTCGCGGAGCCGTCGGAGTTGTAGCGGTCCATCCGCGGGCCGATGACGTACGCCGCCGTGAGGCCGGCGATGCCGCCCATGCCGTGGACGATCATGCCGCCCGCGAAGTCCGCGAAGCCGGTCGCGCCGAGCGCGTCGGCGATGTAGCCGTTCGCCGCGCCGTCGGTGACCGCGAGCAGGCCGCCGCCCCAGGTGAAGCCGGTGACGACGGGGTAGATGACCGCGGCCAGCAGGACGGTGTAGCTGACGTACGCGCGGAGCTTCGCGCGGCCGGCCACCGCGCCGGAGACGATCGTCGCGGCGGTCATCGCGAACACCGCGCCGAACAGCCAGCCGACCCAGTCGTTGACCGCGCTGGTCGTCATCGTGGCGTAGAGGTCCGAGACCGTGATGCTCCCGCTACTGGTCAGCGTCCCGACGACCGTCGAGACGCCCGCGCCGACGATGAAGAACGCGAGGACGCCGACGCTCCAGGTCAGCAGGTTCTTCGTCAGCTGGTTCGCCACGTTCTTCGAGCGTACCTGCCCCGCCTCCAGCATGGCGAAGCCGGCGTGCATGAAGAAGATGAGGAAGGTGACGACGAGCACCCACAGCAGGTTCACCCCCTCCACGATCGTCTCCAGGTCCTCGACCGTCGCCTGCAGCAGTACGTCCGCGAACATCAGGCGACCACCGCCGGGGTCCCCGACGCACGTACCGAAGGTATACGTTCGTTCTCTATTCCGGGTTCAAACGCCATGTTCGTGTTCCAGCTCACGGTAGATGGACAATATCGGTAACAATATAACCCTTAGCGTTAACGTTTAGCCACAATACAACCACATTGATCGACAGGCGTCCGGAGTAATACCCGATATTACGAATATAAGGTTCATGGGCGACAGTATGTACACCGGATAATCGTTCATTCGTCTACCGAACTCCGCCCAACGATCGGGCAGAAATCAGCCGGCGGGGCGCGCCGTCCGGGGGCGACGCGGGCGACGGCCGCCCTCGCGCGGGGCCGGCGCGCCTACAGCGCGTCCGCGATGTCCTCCGCGAAGTACGTGAGGATCAGGTCCGCGCCGGCCCGCTTGATCGACAGCAGGGACTCCACGGCGGTCCCTTCGAGGTCCAGCCACCCCTTTTCCGCGGCGGCGTGCAGCATGGCGTACTCGCCGCTGACGTTGTACGCCGCGACGGGGTGGTCGAACGCCTCGCGCACGTCGCTGACGACGTCGAGGTAGGGGAGCGCGGGCTTGACCATCAGCGCGTCCGCGCCCTGTTCGACGTCCAGTTCCGCCTCGCGCATCGCCTCGCGGCGGTTTCCGGGGTCCATCTGGTAGTGGCGGCGGTCGCCGAACGCGGGCGCGCCGTCCGCGGCGTCGCGGAACGGCCCGTAGAACGCGCTCTCGTACTTGACGGCGTAGCTCATGACCGGCACGTGCTCGTGGCCGGCGTCGTCCAGCCCCGCCCGGATCGCGCCGACCATCCCGTCGGTCATGCTCGACGGGGCGACCATGTCCGCGCCCGCGTCCGCGTGCGAGACGGCGGTCTTCGAGAGCAGGTCGAGCGTCTCGTCGTTCCGGACCGTCACGTCGGGGTCCTCGGCGGCCGCGTCCTCGATCACGCCGCAGTGGCCGTGGTCGGTGTACTCACAGAGGCAGACGTCCGTGATCACGTAGGCGTCCGTCGCCTCGGTGATCCGGCGGGTCGCGCGCTGGACGACGCCGTCCTCGGCCCAGGCGCGCGTGCCGCGCTCGTCTTTGGACTCCGGGATCCCGAACAGCATCACGGACTCGACGCCGACGCCGAGCAGTTCCTCTACGCGCGCGACGGCCTCCTCGACCGGGACGCGCTCGTGGCCGGGCATCGACTCGATGGGGCGGCGCTCGTCGACGGTGGCGTCGACGAACACCGGGGCGATCAGGTCGCTCGCGTCGAGGTCGGTCTCGCTGACGAGTTCGCGGACGCCGTCCTGCCGCAGGCGGCGCGGCCGTCGGGTGGGGGTCATGGCCGGCCCTTGGGGCGCGGCGATAAAAGGCGGCGCGGTCCGCCGACGTGACGGCCCGCCGGGACGTGTCACAAGGCCTATTACCGGCGTGGTGGTTTACGCTGACGAATGCAGTCGGACGTCTCAACCGTCGAGCGGGGCCGCATCAGGCGGTTCCTCTCCGAGTACGGGCCGCTTGCGCTCGCCGCCGGGGTCGCGGTCGCCGCGCTCGTCGGGATAGCGCTCGTGTTCCTCGGCGACGAGGAACTGGCCCGCCGCTGGCTCGACCAGTACGGCCTCGCCGCGCTGTTTTGCATCCTGATCCTGGAGGGCGCGATGTTGCTGTACTTCGCGCCGAGCGAGGCGCTCGTCCCCGCGGGGATCGCGTTGCTCGCCGACTCGACGGTCGACACGGCGCTCATCATCCTCGCCGCGGTGGCGGGCGCGACGGTGGGCCAGTTCGCGCTGTTTACCGTCGCCAAGCGCTACGGCCGGGGCTACCTGCTGGACAAGGCCTGGTTCCGCGTGAGCGCGTCGTCGCTCGACCGGTTCGACCGCTGGTTCGACCGCTGGGGCCGTGTCGTCGTCCCCGTGAGCAACGCCCTGCTGTTCACCCGCGGGATGCTCACCGTCCCGGCCGGCCTGGCGGAGATGAGCGACCGGGAGTTCGTCGCCCTCTCCGCGCTCGGGAGCCTCCTGTTCCAGACGTGGATCGCGCTGACGTGGGTCTACCTCGGCGAGTACGTCACCGCGCTGTTCTGACCGGTCGCCGCGTCGGGCTGGGAACCGTCGACACACCTTCGGTAGAACTATTTTCGCCGGAGGGAGAGATGCGTGCATGCCCGGCGGCACCTTCCTTTCCGGCGACCGCGTCGCCCTCCGGACCGTCGAGGAGGAGGACCTCCCCTTCCTCCGCGACCACCGGAACGACCCCGCGGTCCGCCGTCCGATGACGTTCGATCGGCCGACCAACCTGGAACAGCAGCGCGACCGCTTCGAGGACCTGTACGACGGCGACGACGTCGTTTTGCTGGCCTGCGTCGACGGCGAGCCGGTCGGCCACGTCGCACTCTTCCACGTCGACGACTCGGCGGGCCACGCCGAGGTCGGCTACTGGCTCACCCCCGGGGCGCAGGGCGAGGGCTACGCGACCGAGGCCGTCTCGCTCCTGCTCGATTACGCGTTCGACGAGCGCCGCCTCCACCGGGTACGTGCCCGCGCGATAGAGACCAACGACGCCTCGCGGGCCCTGCTGGACCGCCTCGGCTTCGCCGCCGAGGGCGTCCTGCGCGACGAGGAGTACGTCGACGGTAAGCACGTCGACACCCACACGTACGGGCTGCTCGCCCGGGAGTGGAACGGGGAGGTGACGGCCTGATGCCCGGCGCGGCCTTCCTGCGGGGCGACCGCGTCACCCTCCGCACCATCGAGGAGGACGACCTGGAGTTCATCCGTGACAACATCGACGACCCGCGCGTCCGCCGCCCGCTGACGAACGCCGCCCCGACGAACCTCGAAACCACCCGCCAGCACTTCGAGGAGCGGATCTCCTCGGACGACGCGGGCGTCGAACTGGCCGTCTGCGTCGACGACGGGGCGCGCAGTTTCGAGGACGCCGAGAGCGACGGCCCGCGCGACGGCGACATCCTCGGCACCGTCACCCTGTTCGACGTGGACGGGACGGCGGGCCACGCCGAGATCGCCTACTGGCTCGCGCCCGACGTCCACGGGCGGGGCATCATGACCGAGGCGGCACGGCTCATGGTCCGCTACGCGTTCGAGGAGTTGCGCCTCCACCGCGTCCGGGGGCGGGCGCTGGCGACCAACGAGGGGTCGAAGCGCGTCCTGCAGAAATGCGGCATGGAGCGCGAGGGCGTCGCCCGCGAGGCCGAGAACGTCGACGGCGAGTACGTCGACATGGTGTACTTCGGCGTGCTCCGCGGGGAGTGGTCCGGCTGGGACCGGCGCGGCGGTCAGTAGTTCCCGCCCTTCCGCTCGGCCTGGCGCTGGCGGACGACGTTCGCTATCTCCTCGTAGTCCGGGATCCCGCCGAGGGTCAGGCCCCGGAAGCCGCTCAGCGCGAGCAGGCTCCCGCGCGGGAGGATCGACTCCGAGACGGTGATGTGACCGTGCCCCAGGAAGCGCTCGATGAACGACGCGCCGGTCTGCATGCCGCGGACGTCCTCCATCCACGTCTCGTTCGTCTGTTTCGAGGAGATGCCCGTGACGACGATCAGCCGGCGGTCCGTGACGAGATACCGGACCTTCTTGCGCTGGTACCAGACGTAGCCGACGATGCCGCCCGCGGCGAGGAACCCGACGGCGATCACCTCCGTCTCGCCGACGGCGAGCGACGCGAGGACGGCCAGCGCCGCGACGAACAGGTGGAGGCTCCACGCCGACCACGCCGGGCGAGTGCTTATCAGCACCTCCTCGCCGCGGATCAGGATGGAGGCGATGTCGGGGTCGATCGACTGACCGCGTCCCCGTTGTGGCTCCTGGGACTGTTGCTGAACCGCCCGCCCGTCGGCGTCGTTTCTCGACATGTACACGTAGCCCGCGAGCGTGGGAAAATAAACCTGTCGTCAGGCCGACACCGAAGCCCGCCCGTCCGCGCCGATCGCCTCGGCGAGGAGTTCGGTCAGGCCGACGACCTCGATGTCGTCCTCGTAGCCGCCGGTCTTGCGCCCGTCCTCGTACATCGTCGCGCACATCGGGCAGGCGACGACGAACTTCTCGACCGCGTCGCCCGCGTCCGTGTCCTCCAGGGCCTCGCGCAGGCGCTCCTCGCTCGGTTTCGTCTCCTCCTCAACTTCCATCCAGAGGCCGCCGCCACCACCGCCGCAACAGAACGAGTCCGACCGGTTCCGCGGCATCTCGAACAGGTCCGCGCCGGTCGCCCGCACCAACTCGCGCGGTGCCTCGAACACGTCGTTGTACCGCCCGAGATGACACGGGTCGTGGTAGGTGACCGTGTAGTCCAGTTCCGTTCCGTCGAGGCCGAGCGCGCCCCGTTCGGCCAGGTCCGCGACGACCTGGGTGTAGTGGAACACGTCGTGGCCGGTCCACTCGCAGGCGTCGAACTCGGGGTACTCGTTCGCGAACGTGTTGTACGCGTGGGGGTCCGTACAGACGATGCTTTCGAACTCGCAGTCCTGGATGGCGGCCGCGTTGTCCTCGACGAGCATCTCGTAGAGGCCTTCCTCGCCGACGCGACGGACGTCGTTGCCGGCGGTCTGTTCGTCCTCGTAGAGGATGCCGTAGTCGACGCCGGCGCGTTCGAAGACGGTCGCCAGCGCGCGGGCGATCCGGCGGTTGCGCTCGTCGTAACTGGGGTAGTCGCCGACGTACCAGACGTACTCGACCGGCTGGTCGCGGGCGTCGGGCACGTCGAAGTCGAGGTCGTCGGTCCAGTCGGGGCGCTTGCGCTCGGGGTCGCCGAACGTGTTGCCGTTCTGGAACACGTTCATCATGGCGTCCTGGACGTTGGCGTCCATCTGGCCGGACTCGGTCAGCCGCCGGTTCATCTCCGTGAACTGCTTGAGGTGCTCGATGTCGACCGGACAGGCGTCCATGCAGGCCATACACGCCATGCAGGACTCCATCGTCTCGCTGTTGATCACGCTCGTCCCGCCGTCGGCGATGATCGGCTGTTCCTCGGCGTCGCCGGCACCCAGGGCCTCGCGGTAGGCTTTGAGGTCGAGGATGACGTCGCGGGGGTCGAGCGGGCGGCCGGAAGCCTTCGCGGGGCAGACCGACGAACAGCGGCCGCATTTCGTACAGGCGTCCTGGTCGAGGCGATCCTTCCAGGTGAAGTCCTCGACGCCCGTGTAGCCGATCTCCTCGGGGCTGGCGTCGTCGGGGACACCGGGCAGGCGTTTGCCGGCCTGGTCGTCGCGGGCGACGACGTTGGCGTAGGAGGAGAGCATGTGGAAGGGTTTGGCGTAGGGGATGGCGGCGACGAAGGCCAGCGCGACCAAGGCGTGTGACCACCAGGCCCACCAGTAGAGGTCGACGGCCAGCGATTCGCTCATGCCGGCGAGGGCGAACACGTCGGCGACGAACCAGCCGACGAAACTGACGGTTTCGAAGTCGGGGAAGCCGGTGCCGAGGATGCGAAGGCCTTCAGTGAGGTAGCCGCCGACGCCGAGGACGAACAGCGCCCAGACGAACAGATGGTCCTCGGGGCCGGTGTGTTTGCCCCAGAGGCGCTCGTTGCGGACCCAGTAGCGCCGGTAGAGGGCCATGCCGATGCCGACGACAAAGAGCAGGCCCATGGCGTCCATCGTCAGGGAGTAGGCGAGATAGAAGTCGCCGGTCCAGAACGACTCGCCGACCTTGCGGGCGATGTCCATGTCGATGCCCAGAATCGTCGTCCCGATGAGCAGCGTCAGGAACCCCCAGAAGATGAACGCGTGCATGAGGCCGCCGTACAGATCTCTGTCGAACTGGTTGACGTTCGAGAAGACGGTTCTCGTCGCTGCGAGGACGCGTCCCGGTAGGTCGTCGAGTCGGTCGAACGGGTCGTCCGCGCCGCGGGCGTAGCGGGCGACGCGGTCGTAGACGCCGTAGAGGAACACGAGGACCGCCACCGCAGCGAGGTAGTAAAACAGCACCTCCCCGACCCCGCTGATGGTCCAGAACGTCTCCCGCGTGACCGCGTCCCCCGACTGGGCCACGAATGTCATGTACGATCACGCGGACACCGGGCGCTTAAATCTTGTTACGCGAACCGCCGCGCCGTCCCCGTCAAATCGGGAACTCGTGGAACGTTTACAGGAGTGGCGACAGCGCGAGCGCGAGCGCCAGCAGGCAGAGAGCGCCGTCCCGCCACCGGAAGGAGAGGGCCGGGAGCGTCGCGTTCCACGAGAAACAGCGGGCGCGCAGTGCGAGCGCGAGGCGGTCGGCGCGGTCGAACGCCCGGCCGACGCCCGCCAGCGCGACGGTTCGAAGCCGCTCGCGGAGCGGCCGCTCGGTGCCGAGGCGGGCGGCCGACGCCTCCCGGATCCGGCGCAGGTCGGCCAGCAGCACCGGGAAAAACCGGATCGTGATGGCGACGCCCGCGCCCAGCACGCGGCCCGCCTTCCCCGGTACGACGCGCTGGAGCGCCGCCCGCGACTCGCGGACCGGCGTCGTCCGGACGTACGCGGCGCTGACGAGCAAGACGGGGACGACGCGGTAGGCGAGCCGCGCCGAGTCGGCCGCCGCACCGGGGTCGACCCACGGCGGCCCGAGCCTGACTGCCGCGAAGACGGGGGCGACGGCGAGCAGCAGGAGGGGGAACCGGAACGCGGCGAGCGCCCGGAGCGGCGACAGCCCCGCCGCCGCAAGCGCCGCGAGCGCGAGCGCGGTCGACGCCGCCAGCCCCCGCGGGGAGATATAGGCGAACGCCGCGGCGGCGAAGCCGACCTGAAACGCCAGCTTCGCCCGCGGGTCGAAGCCGTGGGCGAGCGACGACCCCGGCTCGTAGGTCACCATGGGACGCGCACGTCGACACCGGACAGTTCCGCGGCCGCCCCGTCCGGCGGCGCGTCGACGGCGACCCGACCGTCGGCGAGCGCGACGATCCGGTCGGCCAGCGTGCCCACGTCCCGGAGGTCGTGCGTGACGACGACGACGCCGGTCCCGCCGTCGTGCAGCGCCGCCAGCCGGTCCAGTACCGACCGCCGCGCCGGGTCGTCGAGCCCGGCGAACGGCTCGTCGAGGACGAGGTGGGCCGGCTCCATCGCGAGCGCGCCGGCGATGGCCACCCGCGCCTGCTCGCCGCCGGACAGCGACCCGATCCGGTCGTCGCGACGCCCGGCCATGTCGACGGCCGCGAGCGCCTCGTCCACCCGGCGGTCTATCTCCGCCCGGTCCAGTCCGAGGTTCTCCGGGCCGAAGGCGACGTCCGCGCCGACCGTCGCGGCGACGAAACAGTCACGCGGGTTCTGGAAGACCATCCCGACGCGCGTCCGCGCGGCGACGGGGTCCTCGGTCGCGGGCGTCCCGTCGACCAGCACCTCGCCCCCGTCGGGCGTCAGCAAGCCGTTGAAGTGCCGGACGAGCGTCGTCTTGCCGCTGCCGTTCGCGCCCGCGAGGACGAGGAACTCCCCGTCGTCGACGGTCAGGGAGACGCCGTCGACCGCCCGCGCGTCGCCGTAGCGGTGGACCAGGTCCCGTGCCTCGATCATCGCGTCGGCAGCTGGCCGCTGCGGGCGACGGCCGTCGCCGCGGCGATCTTCACCGCCTCGCCCGGGGCGAACACCAGCGCCCCGACGCTGACGGCCTCCGCGACGCCGTACCCCGCGACCGCCACGAGCCCCGCGACGCCGAACGCGTAGATCACGACCGTGCCGGCGACCAGCGCGGCCGCGACGACCGGCACCGACACCGTCGCCGGGTCCCGGAGGTCGATGCCGCGGTGGACGACGCCGCCGATCAGCGCCGCGGCGACCGGGTACGACCAGAGGTAGCCGCCCGTCGGCCCCAGCAACGTCCCGACGCCAGCGCCGCCGCCCGCGAACACCGGCACGCCGATCGCGCCGACGGCGAGGTACAGCACCATCGAGGCCGCCCCCCACACGGGGCCGAGGACGATGCCCGCCAGGAAGACGCCGAGCACCTGCAGCGTCACCGGCACCGAGGAGAACGGCAGCGGGAACGACACGTACGCCCCCGCGCCGACGAACGCCGCCAAAAGCGCCGCCTGCGCGACGTAGCCGACCGTCAGGTCGTCGACCAGTTCGACCGAGTCCGTGTCCGTGCTCATGCCCACCCCTGGAACGGCCGGTGCCAAGAACGTACTGGTTTACTCCACAATTTGATATGGTTTACGAGAACCCCGACCCGGCCGCCGTCCGGCGACAAGCTTTTTTGTACCGTCGCCGGCAACGTGGTTCCATACGACCAATGGACGAAAAAACGGAGGAGCTCCGGGACATCTTCATCGACGTCACCGACGAGGAGACGGTGACGGAGTCCCAGGAGGAGACGCCCGGCTCCCTGACCGACGAGACGGAGGGGGTCGAGGACCGCCTGCGGAGCGTGGTATCGCGGATGCGGGAGCGGTACGAGTTCGGGACGGACCTCGGCGACGGCGACCTGGTGACGCTCGTCGAACTGTTCTACGACGGCGAGAGCGACGCCACCATCGCACGCGAGTTAGACGTCTCGCGGAAGGTCGCGTTCCGCGCCCGCCTCGACCTCCACCTCGTCCGCGACCGCGACACCGACGCCCCCTTCGACCTGGCCGCCCTCCGGGAGCGGCTCACGGACGACCCGAGCACCGCCGAACTCGCCGACGAGTTCGACGTCAGCGAGTCGACGGTCCGCCGGTACCGCCGCGTCGTCCGCGCGCAAAACGAGTCGCGGGGGGCCAACGACCGCTACCGCGACGAGTTCGACCGCCTGCTCGCCGACGGCGACCTCTCCGGGGGCCTGACCGAGGACGTCCAGGAGGACGGTCTGGCCGACGCGACCGAGGGGATGGAGACGGACGTGGACTTCTAGACGACCTTTTGCGCTGCGCGACGGGAAACACGGCGCTGACGCGCCGGTTTCCCGAGGCTCGGCAAAAGCTCGAGCAAAATCACGGCGTCACCATCTCGGGACGGCGAAGCCGCCCCTCGATGGTTCCTTGGACCGCTCACTCGCTGCGCTCGTTCGCGGCGAAACGGCGACGAAGCCGCCGTATGCTTGCCACTCCCTCGACAGCCGAACGCCTGCCCTTCCCCGAACGCTCGCTCGCGGCGCGTCGGTGCGCCGCGCGCTCGCGCTGGCCGTTGTGGATCCTGTGGATCCATCGCCGGCCGCGTTTCGGTTTTATGTGTCGTCGGGGCGTCGTCTCGAGTATGTCCGCGCCTGAATCCCCCTCCACCGACCGCGCCGCCGCGGACCGCGTCGACTCGAACTGGTGGTACGTCGTCGCGGTGATGCCCGTCCTCTCGCTGCTCGGCTTCCTCGTGTTCGGTTGGGTCGTCGCGGCGCTGTTTTTCAGCCTGGGCTTCGGCCTGCCGATGGGCGGGATGATGGGACCGATGGCGGTCGCCGGGCCGCTCGTCGTGGTGTTCCTGCCCCTGTTTCTGCTCGGGATGGTCGGCACCGTGCTGACGGCCCTGTTTCCGATAGCGCTCTACCTCGACGCGGAAGCGGTCGCGGCGGCGGACGTGGGGTGGGATCCCGACCCGGCGCTGTACGCGCTCGTGGCGGTCGTCGGCATCGTGGCGACGGCGTTCCTGCTCGACGTGGCGGTGTCGCTGTACTACCTCTACCAGCGTCACCAGCACGTCGGCACCCCCTGACCGCGGGCCGGGCGAACTCGCGTTACGAAGGGGGTTTCAAGGTGGAACGCCGAGGTGGAGGTATGAGTACGAACGGGACGCTCCGACTGGCGACGCGGGGCTCTGACCTCGCCACCCGCCAGGCGGCGACGGTGAAGGCGGCGCTTGAGGAGCGCCGCGTCGACGCCGAACTGGTGGAGGTGGAGACGGAGGGCGACCGGGTGAGCGACGAACTCATCCACCGCCTCGGCAAGACCGGCGCGTTCGTCCGGAGTTTAGACGAGAAGGTGCTGGCCGGCGAACTCGACGCCGCCGTCCACTCGATGAAGGACATGCCGACCGACCAGCCCGACGGCCTCGTCGTCGCGGGCATCCCGGAGCGGGCCGCGCCGGGCGACGCGCTCGTGACGCCGGACGGCCGCCGACTGGAGGAACTGCCCGAGGGCGCGACCGTCGGCACGTCGAGCCTCCGCCGGGGCGCGCAGGTCCGCAACGCGCGGTCGGACCTGACCGTCGAACCCCTCCGGGGCAACGTCGACACGCGGATCGAGAAGCTCCTCGCCCCGAGCCTCCAGCGCGAGCACGAGGAGCGCACCGAGGAGGAGAAAGAGCGCAAGGGCAACGCCGGCGACGACTACGAGTTCCCCTACGAGCGCACCGTCGAGGAGTGGTTCGACGACCTGAGCGAGATAGAGCGCCGCGCGATGGAACGGGAGGTCGAGACGGAGTACGACGCCATCGTGCTCGCCGAGGCGGGCCTCGAACGGAGCGGCCTCGCACACCACGTCGACTACCAGCGGCTCCCGACCGACGAGTTCGTCCCCGCGCCCGGCCAGGGCGCGCTCGCGGTTACGGTCGCCGACGACGACGTGGCCGAGACGATACACACCGTGCTCGACCACCCGCGGACCCGCGTCGAGACAACCGTCGAGCGCTCCGTCCTCTCGGAGCTGGGCGGCGGCTGCGTCGCCCCCATCGGCGTCCACGCGATCATTCAGGGCGAGTACGTCCACACTGCGGTGCAGGTGTTCGACCGCGCGGGCGAGGAGAGCGTGACAGCGACCAGGGACCTGCCCGTCGAGCGCCACGCCGAGGCCGCGCGGGCGTTCGCCCGCGACCTCGCCGAGCGGGGGGCCGACGACCTGATCGCCGCTGCGCGGCGCGAGGACGACGAGCAAACCGCGGCCAAGCGCGAGGAATGACCGGGACCGTCTACCTCGTCGGGAGCGGTCCCGGCGACCCGGAACTGCTTACCGTCCGCGCGGCCCGCCTGATCGACGAGGCCGACGTCGTCCTCCACGACAAGCTCCCCGGCCCGGAGATCATCGAGCGGATCCCCGCGGAGAAACGCGAGGACGTGGGCAAGCGCGCCGGCGGCGAGCGCACGCCCCAGTCCGAGATCAACCAGCGCCTCATCGACCTGGCCGAGGCGGGCGAGGACGTGGTCCGCCTGAAGGGCGGCGACCCGTTCGTCTTCGGCCGCGGCGGCGAGGAGATGGAGTACCTCGCCGAGCGCGGGGTCCCCTTCGAGGTCGTACCGGGCGTGACGAGCGCCGTCGGCGCGGCCGGCGTCGCGGGCATCCCCGTCACTCACCGCGACCACGCCTCCAGCGTCTCCTTCGTCACGGGCCACGAGGACCCGACGAAGCCGGAGTCCGCGGTCGACTGGGGGGCGCTTGCGGCCACCGGCGGCACTATCGTCGTCCTGATGGGCGTCGGCAGGCTGCCGGACTACACCCGGGCGCTCCGCGAGGCGGGCAAGGCCCCCGAGACCCCCGTCGCGCTGGTCGAGCGCGGCACCTGGCCCGACATGCGCGTCGCGACCGGCACGCTCGAAACGATCGTCGACGCCCGCGACGAACACAGCATCGAACCGCCCGCGATCACCGTGATCGGCGAGGTGGCGGCGAGCCGCGACCGCGTCGTCGAGTTCCTGCGGGGGCGGGGCGGCGACGGCGGTCCCGCAGACCCCAGCGACGCCGACGGCGGTGATACCGCGTGACCCGCGACGTCCGCGCGGCCGTCTTCCGCCCCGACGACGAGCGGATCGACGAGGCCGTCGAACTGCTGGACTCGCTCGGCGCGGACCCGGTCCCGGACCCGATGCTCGCCGTCGAGCCGACCGGCGAGACGCCCGCTCCGGGCGACTACGTCGTCATGACGAGCAAGACCGGCGTCGAACTCGTCGCGGAGTGGGGGTGGGAGCCCGGCGACGCGACGCTGGTCGCCATCGGCGAGCGCACCGCCCGCGCCATGCGCGAGGCCGGGTGGGAGGTCGACCTGGTCCCCGACGAGTACTCGTCGGCCGGCCTCGTCCGCGCGCTCGAAGCCGACGTCGCCGACGCCCGCGTTGAGGTGGCCCGGAGCGACCACGGCAGCGACGTGCTCACCGACGGCCTCGCCGACGCCGGCGCGGAGGTACACGAGACCGTCCTCTACCGCCTCGTCCGCCCGGCGGGGAGCGGCGAGTCGGCGGAACTGGCCGCCGGCGGCGAACTCGACGCCGTCATCTTCACCTCGTCGCTCACGGTCGAGCACTTCCTCGACGCCGCCGCCGACCGGGGCGTCCGGGAGGAGGCGGTGGCGGGGCTCGACGACGCCGTCGTCGGGGTCATCGGCGAGCCGACGCGGGAAACCGCCGAATCCCACGGCGTCGCGGTCGACGTGGTACCCGAGAACGCGTCGTTCGAGGCGCTGGCGACCGAGACGGTCGAGGAGGCCGCGCCGAGCTACCGGGAGTGATCCGGAGGTTTAAGCCCGGAGCCGCACCAAGCCGTTGCCGATGGACGCACCCGTCCCCGCGCTGGCCGACCGCGCGGCCGCCTGCGCCGACCGCCTCCGGGCCGCCGACGCGGTGTTGCTGGCCTCGCACATCGACGCGGACGGCCTGACGAGCGCCGGCATCGCGGCGACCGCGCTGGAGCGGGCCGGGATCCCCTTCGAGACCGTCTTCAGCAAGCAACTCGACGAGGCCGAGATAGCCAGCATCGCCGCCACCGACTACGACACCGTCCTGTTCACGGACTTCGGCAGCGGCCAACTGGGGATCATCGCGGAACACGAGGCCGCGGGCGATTTCGTCCCCGTCATCGCCGACCACCACCGGCCGGCCGACGCCGAGACCGAGCACCACCTCAACCCCCTCCTGTTCGGCATCGACGGCGCGAGCGAACTGTCCGGCGCGGGCGCGAGCTACGTCCTCGCACGGGCGCTGGAACCCGAAAGCGGCGACAATCGCGACCTCGCCGCCCTCGCGGTCGTCGGCGCGGTCGGCGATATGCAGGCGACCGACGGCGAACTCGTCGGCGCGAACGCCGGCATCGTCGCGGAGGGCGAGGCCGCGGGGGTGCTCGACACCGGTACCGACCTCGCGCTGTACGGGAAACAGACCCGCCCGCTCCCGAAGCTGCTGGAGTACGCCACCGACGTGCGGATCCCCGGGATCTCCAACGACGGGAACGGCGCGCTGCGGTTCCTCGACTCCCTCGACCTCGACCTGAAATCGGGGGGCGAGTGGCGGCGCTGGGCGGACCTCTCCGACGACGAGAAGCAGACGGTCGCCAGCGCGCTCGTCCAGCGGGCCGTCGAGTCCGGCGTCCCGCCCGGCAAGGTCGACGACCTCGTCGGCACGACGTACACGCTCACCGCCGAAGCGCCCGGCACGGAACTGCGGGACGCCAGCGAGTTCTCCACGCTCCTGAACGCGACCGCCCGCTACGAGCGGGCCGACGTGGGGCTGGCGGTCTGTCTGGGCGACCGGGCCGACGCGCTCGACCGCGCGCAGACGCTGCTCGCGAACCACCGCCGCAACCTCTCCGAGGGGCTGGAGTGGGTGAAAGAGGAGGGCGTCACCCGCGAGGAGCACCTCCAGTGGTTCGACGCGGGCGACCGCATCCGCGAGACCATCGTCGGCATCGTCGCCGGCATGGCCGTCGGGACGCCCGGCGTCGACCGCGGCCGCCCCATCGTCGCCTTCGCGGAGAAGGAGGCCGACGACGGCACCGTCGAGGTCAAAGTGTCCGCCCGCGGCACGCCCCGCATGACCAGCCGGGGGCTGGACCTCTCGGACGTGATGACCGAGGCGTCCCGCGCGGTCGGCGGCGACGGCGGCGGGCACGACGTCGCCGCGGGCGCGACGATCCCAGACGGGACCCGCCTCGAGTTCGTCGAGCGCGCCGACGAACTGGTCGGCGAGCAGCTCTCCTGACGGGTAATCCGGGCTTAGCGTCGCTACCCGAGACATAACAAAATGGATCCACAGCGTCCCGTAACAGGAGATGACAGTTTGGCAGTCCACGGCGGACGACGGCGCGGGACGGGGTGGTCAGCGATGACCGACTGGCGAGCGATCGGTATCGGCTTTCTCGTCGGGCTGACGGTCGCGGTCATCGGCCTCGCGCTCCCCGTCATCGGCCAGATCGGCGGCGGGCTGATCGGGGGGTTCATCGCCGGCTACCTCGCGGGCGGCGGGCTGGGCAGCGGCGCGTGGCACGGCCTGCTCGCCGGCGCGTTCGGCGGCCTGCTCGTCGCCGTGTTCGTGTTCGTCGGGGCGACGTTCCTCGGCGTGACGGTCACGGAGCCGGTCAACGCCATCGTCGGCGGGGCCGGCCTCTCGCTGGTCGTCGTGTTCCTCGCGGCCCTGTTCGCGCTGGACAGCGCGCTCGCCGGGGCGATCGGCGGCGCGCTTCGGGGATGAGAGTCCGCTACTGAACGTCCCACACCGCCCCACGGGGCCGCAACGAACTTCCGACGGAGTGGGACTCGACCGATGGCGTCGTTGAACCACCGCCCACCGTCGGTTCTGTATATCGGAATACGGTTTAACCGACACGAGCATCGGGAGGCCGTGGTCAGGTGACTGAACCGTGGCACCCTGCGGGCGGCTGACCGCGGGAATCGAATCGGCCGGTCGGCGTTCGAAGACGTGGTCGTCCAGTATGGGCCGCGGCTGCGGACCGAAGGACTCCCTGCTCAGGGTTCGGACCCCCGACGAGGGACTGGACCCATGCCGGACTACCTGACGGGGTTGTCCGCCCGACGGCCGCGCGCGATGGATCAACCAGTCACTGATGTAACGACCGGTCGATAGAACCTGGCCCGGGATATCGAACGCGAATAGGGTCAGCCGCGAGTCTCACTGTCGGTGCCCATGATCGGAGCCAGTGCTTGCCCGGCCGTTCGCCGCGACAGGAGTCGCGCGGCGCGGTCGAAGGTAACCCACTGCGCTACCGATCGTGCAGCGATGAGCCAGACAGGGGGCCAGTTTGCCGGTCCCAACTCGACCCCTCTATAAATCGCATATTGCGATATGGAATGATACCAGGAGCCGCGCCGCTCGGACGTGGTGGGGGTGTCGGCACAGGGCCGACCCCGCGCCGGTGGCTCGATCCATCCAGCCAGCGGATCGGCGACTGGTGGCGTTGTGGGCACGGACGGGGCGCGAGCCTGCGGGGAGACGAACCCGCGGTTGAGCCGGGCGATCGCCCGACTTTTGACGGGGCGACGCCTTCCCGCTCGTATGGCCGAGTTCGACCCCGAGAAGTTCGAGGACAAGTACGCCAACTACTACACCGAGCTTCAGCGGGCGTACAGGAACGCCTTCGAGCGGATGAACGACCGGTACGACTCGGAACTCGTCCACGCCATCGACCAGCAGGTGCTGAACGAGAGCGAGCCGTTCTACGAGGGCGACGGCGAGTTCCGCGTGGAGGTGCCCGAGAACCCGACCGAGCGCATCCAGGGCGTCATCGCGGCCGACGACAAGGTCGAGGGCGTGCTGGACCGCTACGTCGAGGAGATAGAGGCCGAACTGCAGCGCGTGTTCGGGTTCGCGGAGGAGTAGCCCCGTCGTCGGACCCACGGGCACCCGGACGACGGTCGGCCGCGCGCTGGGGAACTCCTTATAAACCACCTGTAAATATCGGATTACCGTTCACCCGGCGTGAGCGCCAACGATACGCCACAGGAAAACGATGACGGGCTCGATTTCGGCACGAACCGACTCCCAGCAGGACGGGGTGTACCCGCGGCTCACCCCCGAGCACCAGCTCATCAAAATGCCCGACGTCGCGGTGGTCAACGAGGCGCTGCCGGCGGACAACCGGGCCGCCCACGTCGAGAACAACGCGAAGGGCGACGACGACTTCCTCTGGGTCGACCTCGACGCGGCGACCGTCCTCGAGCGGTGCGACGGCACGCGCTCGGTGTCGGAACTGCTCGACGAACTCGCGGAGACGTCCGCGGAGCGCCGGAGCGTCCGCGAGTTCCTCGGGACCATGGTGGAGACGGGCTGTCTCGACGTCCACGAGGAGCCCCAGTCCGGCGACATCACGGTCAAAGGCAGCACGGAGTACTACCTGCCGATCCACCTCTCGATGGAGCTGACCGACGCCTGCAACCTCACCTGTGACCACTGTTACCGGGTCGCCGAGCCGAAAAACGGGACGTTCATGGAGTACGACGACGCCATCTCGCTGGTCGACGAGATGGCCGACGCCTCGCTGACCACCGTCGAACTGACCGGCGGCGAGGCGACGCTCCACCCCCGGTTCACCGACATCGCGACGTACTGCGCCGAGCGGCTCAACCTCGTCGGTATCCTCACCAACGGGATGTTAATCGAGGAGGAGATGCTCGACGCGCTCGAACCGTACCGCGACTCGGTGATGTTCAGCGTCAGCCTCGACAGCCACGACCCCGAGTACCACAACGAGTTCCGCGGCTCCGAACGGGCCTACGACCTGACCACCGAGGGCATCGACATGATAACCGACCGTGGCTTCGTCACGCGGGTCTCGATGAGCGTCACGCCGGCCAACGCCAGCCACATGGAGGACCTCGCGTCGCTCGCCATCGACCTCGGCGCGGACATGTTCTCCTTCTCCCCGGTGATGCCGTTCGGCCGCGCGCTGGAGGACTACCACTGGACGACCGAGGACGTGAAGGACCTCTCCGAGCAGGCCGACCGGGTCCGGGAGAAACACGGCGACTCGATACCGACAATCGACATGGAGAACTTCACCGAGCGCCACGAGGCCCGGTCGCACAACTGTGGTGCCGGCTGGAAGACGGTCACCGTCGGCCCCGACGGCGAGGTCCGGCCGTGCGTGATGGCCGAGGACGGCCGGGACGGGCTCGGGACGCTCGACTTCGAGGACCCCACGGCGTTCTTCGAGGCGGTCGGCGACGTGACCAAGGCGTTCCACGACCGCACGCCCCCGAACAAGGACATCTGTGGCGACTGCTCGAACCTCCACTTCTGTCGCAACTGCATCCTGCGCTCGCGGGCGACGGTCGAGAACGACTTCACGGACGTCTGCCGGTACGGTCCCCACGTTCGAATGGAACGGCTGCTCGACGGCGACTGACACCACACGATGAACCCGCTACTCATCGCGTGTGCCGCGTTCGGCGCCTACGGCTACGTCCGGCTGGTCACGTCGCTGACCGTCGCCCGTCGGTACGTCGACAGCGACGGCGACGACGAGAGCACCCTCTCCTCGCAGCTTCGGACGGTCGACATCGCGGTGGCCGCCGCGGCGCTGGGCAGCGCATTGCTCGTCGCGTCGGGCGGCCCGGGCGTGCGGGCGGTCACGGCGGCGTTCGGCGGGTCGCTCGGGTTCAACGCGATACGATATCGGTTCGAGATAGACGTCTCCGAGTACCTCCCGACGTACGTCACGGGGCTGCTCGCGGGCGCGTACCTACCCCTCTCGGTCGCGCTGCTCGACGTCGGGCTCACCCCCCTCTTCCCGGTCGACGTGGGACCGGTCGCACTGGTGATGTTCGTCCTGACGTTCGTCTCGCTGATGACCAGGCTCAGTTCGGCGATGACCGACAGCGGTAAGACGACGACGTATGGAGACGTGAACAATGACGGTGATTGACGGCTCCGGGATCCGGAAACGTATCGACGGGCAACCGATACTCCGGGGAGTCGACATGACCGTCTTCGAGGGCGACATCTACGGGTTCCTCGGCCCGAACGGCGCGGGCAAGACCACGACGTTCAACGCGCTGCTGGGCCTGCTGGAACTCGACGACGGCAGCGTTCGGCTCCTCGGGCAGTCGCCGGCCGAGGACCGGTCGGTGATGGGCCGGGTCAGCGTCGCCTTCGAGCACGAGACGCTCGACCCCAACTGGACGGTCGGCGACAACCTCGAACACACCTGTGCGGTGTACGAGGTCCCCCCGGCGCGGATCGACGACTACCTCGACGTCGTCGGCCTCGACCGCGACGTCCGGGACAAGGAGTTCGGCGACTGCTCGAAGGGGATGAAACGCAAGGCGACGCTGGCCGACGCGTTGCTCCCCGACCCTGACCTGCTCGTGCTCGACGAACCCCTGTCGGGGCTCGACCCGGAGGCACAGGTCGCGGTCGAGGACCTGCTGGTCGATCTCAGGGACCGCGGGAAGACGATCGTGTTCAGCTCCCACAACCTCGACGAGGTGCAGGCGCTCTGTAACCGCGTCGGCATCATCCGGAACGGCCGGACCGTCCTCGAAACGGACATCTCGGACGACGTGTTCGTGCTCCGCGGGGACCACCCCGAGTTCGACGAGCACCGGGCGGGCGACGTCTACGTGTTCGACGAGCCGCCGGACGGGCACGACGGGGAATTCGAACGGGTCGACCTCGAACGGCTCTACTTCTCGGTGCTGGGGGTGAGCCGATGAAGTTCGGTCGGCTCTGCTGGCTCGAACTAAAGAACGTCCCCCGGCTGCCGATAGTCGTCCTCGCCGCGGTCGTCGGGTACGTCTACTCCCAGTCGCCGCTCGACGCGCTCGTCGGGACGAGTTCGCCGCCAGCGGCGGTGTCACGTCTCTACCTGTTCCTCGTGATGCTCGGCGCGGCGTACATGGCGTCGTTTTTTGTCGGGTCGAACGTCGTCCTGAAGGCGAAGATGAACGACGTGTACGACCGGCTGTTCACGTTCCCGGTCGCGCCGTGGAAGCTGTTCCTGAGCAAGGTCGCCCCCACCGCCGCCATCAGCTTCGTCACGGCCGCGGTGGTCGGCGGGCTGTTCTACCTCCGGATGGAGACGGTCAGCCCATCGTACTTCCTGCTGCTGGCCGGCGTCTCGCTGGTGTTCGCGGTCGGGCTGACCTCCGCGAGCGTCGCCCTGCTGCTGTTGCTCGACACACCCCGGCTGGCGACGTTCGGAACCATCGCCATCCTCATCGCGCTGTTTCGACTCCCGGCGTTCGTCCTCGACCTCGGCGTCGACCCCGACTCGGTGATGGCGGTCGTGTTCGCGGCCGTGGTCGCGATATCGGTCGCCAGCGTCGCCCTCCTCACGCGCGTCGACTCCGAGCGCATCCTGCTCTCCTGACGGTCCGGCGTTCCCCCCAGCGGCGTCGGGCCTGCGTTCTCGCGTCCCGCGTCGACTCGGAGCCGAAAAAACGGGTATCGTCCGGGAACCGGTTGGATGGCTGTGCTACCGCCGAACCGCGAGGTTCGGTGGCCGTGTCACATGAGCGCGGCGCCGGCGAGCAGGGCCGCGGCCTCGGCGTCCGGAACCGGGCCGTCGATCCCACACACGCCACACGCCCCGCAGGCACCACACTCGGACGCTTGCGGGTTCGCGGTCAGTATGGTCGGGTCCATGGTTTTCTCACCTCCTGGCGCATTCGTTGGTAAGCCCGGTTTCAGAATAGGAGTTATGAGTAAAAGTAACGGGTTTTTAAGTCACATCGCGGCCGATACCGAGCGACCCCGACCGGGCGGGGCGCTATCTGCCCAGCAGTTCCTCGAAGAGCTTTCCCTGTGCGGCCGCGAGGTGCTCGGTGAACGTCGACAGCGCGATGTCGAGTTCCGAGGCGACCTCGCTGGCGTTTGCCTCCTTGGGCTGGCCGAAATATCCCATCTCGAAGGCCGTCTCGACCGTCTGGCGCTGTCGGTCGGTGAGCCGCCCCAGGTCGACGGTGGCGGGCTCCGACCAGCCGGTGGAGCCGTCGGAGACGAACCGGTCGAGCCGAACGTCGTCGACCGCCGACCGGAGGTCGTCGACGACGGCTCTGACCGTCTCGTGGTCGTCGGCGTGCAGCGTCAGGTGGAGTCGGTCGCCCTCGATGTACTCGTTGGCGACCGGGCAGCCGTGGCTCTCGATCCGTTCGCGGGGACACGGCGTGGCCCCGTCGTGTTCGAGCCGATAGACGTCGGTCGCGCCGGTCGAGAAGACCTTCTCGACGCTGTCTTCGTCGTCGAGGCCGGACGCCGTGCTGGTGAACTCCTCGACCACGCCGTGCTGTGCGGTCGTACACCGAGTGAGCACCTCGTTTCGACGGTCGGCGTCCCGCGACAGCGCGACCACCGGACAGAGCGACCGACAGGACAACGAGATCTCGACCCTTCCACCCATCACGGGAAACAATCAACCCGATATCGAATAAATCTATCCCTTCAGACAATAAATTATGAATCTTAAACGGATTACGAACACGGGCGAGAGCGGGAGCCGGCCACGGCTTGGGACACGGCAACAGCGCCGGCCGGCGAGGCGGGAACGGACGCGCGAACCGACAAGGACGGCGTAAGGGGCAAGGCCTAAGACCGCAGCCCACCAATCGGGATCCATGAGCACGGACACTCAAGACGGGGACAACCTCGAAGAGCGCGTCAGCAACTTCCTGCGGCGCAACTTCCCCCAGATCCAGATGCACGGCGGCAGCGCGGCCATTCAGGACATCGACCGCGAGACCGGCGAGGTGTCGATCCAGCTCGGCGGCGCGTGTTCCGGCTGTGGCATCTCCCCGATGACGATCCAGGCGATCAAGAGCCGCATGGTCAAGGAGATCCCCGAGATCGAGAAGGTCCACGCCAACACCGGCATGGGCGGCGGTGGCGGCGGCATGGAGCCGTCGTTCCCCGGCGAGACGACCGACGACGGCGACGACGGCGCGGACGAAGGCCCGCAGGCCCCGTTCTGAAGGCGGCGCGGAGAAAGCAGTCTTTTTAACGCTCGGACGACCCCCCGTAGGTATGACTACCGCGGACGCGTCCGGCCGGGACGTCCTCTTCGTCGTGATGGATACGGTGCGCAAGGACCACCTGTCCGTGTACGGCTACGACCGGCCGACGACGCCCGGACTCGAAGCGTTCGCCGAGAACGCCGCCGTCTACGAGCAGGCGGTCGCCCCGGCCCCCTGGACCCTCCCCGTGCACGCCTCGCTGTTCACCGGGCGGTATCCGAGCGACCACGGCGCGAACCAGGAGAACCCGTATCTGGAGGGGACGGCGACGCTCGCCGAGTCGCTGTCGGCCACCCACGAGAGCGCCTGCTACTCCTCGAACGCCTGGATCACCCCCTACACCCACCTCACCGACGGGTTCGACGACCAGGACAACTTCTTCCAGGTGATGCCCGGCGAGTTCCTGAGCGGCCCGCTGGCGAAGGCCTGGAAGACGATGAACGACAACGAGCGCCTCCGGAAGGCCGCCGACTGGCTGGTCAGCGTCGGCAACAAGTTCCACGAGCACTTCGCCAGCGGCGAGGGGTCGGATTCGAAGACCCCGCAGGTGATAGACCGCACGAAGGAGTTCGTCGACGGCGTCGACGAGGACGAGAACTTCTTCGCCTTCGTCAACCTGATGGACGCCCACCTGCCGTACCACCCGCCCGAGGAGTACAAGGAGGAGTTCGCGCCCGGCGTCGACTCCACCGAGGTGTGCCAGAACTCCAAGGAGTACAACTGCGGCGCGCGGGACATCGACGACGACGAGTGGTCGGACATCCGTGGGCTGTACGACGCCGAGATCCGCCACATCGACGCCGAACTCCGGCGGCTGTTCGACTGGCTGCAGGCGGAGGGCCGCTGGGAGGACACGCTGGTCGTCGTCTGTGCCGACCACGGCGAACTCCACGGCGAACACGGCCTGTACGGCCACGAGTTCTGCATCTACGACCCGCTGGTCAACGTCCCGCTCATGGTGAAACACCCGGACGTCGACCCCGGGCGGTACGACGAGCAGGTCGAACTCCTCGACCTGTACCACACGGTGCTCGACCACGCGGGCGTCGACCCGAGCGCCCCGGACGCCGTCGCGCTCGACGACCGCCGCTCGCTGCTGTCGGACGACTACCGCGGGTTCGACGACGGGGAGTTCGCCTTCGTCGAGTACTCCCGCCCGGTCGTCGAGTTGAAGCAACTGGAGGAGAAGGCCAGCGCCGCCGGGATCACCCTCGACGAGGACTCCCGGTACTACTCCCGGATGCGCGCCGGGCGGCGACCCGACGCGAAGTACATCCGCAACGAGCGGATCGACGACGAGGCCTACCGGATCGACGAGGACCCCGGCGAGACCGAGAACGTCGCCGGCGACGACGACGCGGTCGCCGAAGTTCGGGCCGCCCTGGAGCGGTTCGAGGACGGCGTCAGCTCCCCGTGGGAGGGCGACGCCGCGGGAACGGACGAGGCCGTCCTGGACGACATGGACGAGGACGCGAAGGAGCGACTGCAGGATCTGGGCTACATCGATTGACGTGACCGAACCCACCGGATCCGTCGACCTGTCGGACGCGTTCGACCGCCGGACGGCGGTGAAGATAGCCGCCGGATTCCTCGTGGCCGTCGTGCTCGTCTACCTGCTCGCGGTCGCGGTCGGCTGGGAGCGGACCCTCTCGCGGCTCCGCGCCGCGGAGCTCCGGTGGGTCGCCGCGGGCTGTCTCTCGACGCTTTGCTGTCTCGCCGCCTGGGGGAAAGCCTGGCAGATCGTCCTCCGGGTCGGCGGGATCGACGTGCCATACCGGAAGCTCGTGGTGACCTACCTCGCTGCGACCTTCGCCAACTACGTCACCCCGCTCGGGCAGGCCGGCGGCGAGCCGTTCATCGCCTACGTCCTCTCGCGGGACACCGACGCGAACTACGAGCAGAGCCTCGCGAGCGTCGTCACCGCGGACCTGCTGAACCTGCTCCCGTTCTTCAACTTCGCCGCCGTCGGGCTGGGCTACCTGCTGTTCCGCTCGCAGCTCAGCGAGACCGCAGCGGACCTGGCGGTCGGTCTCGGCGCGCTGGCGGTCGGTATCCCGGTGCTCGTCGTTACAGGCTGGCAGTATCGGCGGCGCGTCGAGGGGGTCGTTCTGCGGGTCGTACGACCGGTCGCCCGGTGGACCGACCGGGTCACGGTCGAGGGGACCAGAACGCGGATCGAGCGCTTCTACGACTCCGTCGGCCGGATCACGTCGTCGCCCCGGGCGCTGCTGACGGCGACGGGCTTCGCGTACGTCGGCTGGGCGTTCTTCGCGCTCCCGCTGTACTTCTCGGGGCTGGCGCTCGACCTGCCGGTTCCGCTGTTGCTGGCCCTCTTTATCGTCCCCGCGAGCACGCTAGCCGGGATGGTGCCCACCCCAGGCGGGTTAGCCGCCGTCGAGGGGGCGCTCGTCGGCCTCGTCGTCGCGCTCACCGCGCTGACGGCCGCCGACGGGCTGGCGATCGCGACCGTCTACCGGGTCGCGAGCTACTGGTTCGCGCTGGGCGTCGGCGGCATCGCCGCGGTCTGGGTGCTCGCCCGCGTTTAGCGCAGGTCTCGGCCGCGCTCCCAGGCCCGCAACAGCGCCGTCAGCGTCCGGTTCACCGGCACGTCGATCCCGTGTTCGTCGGCGCAGTCGACCACGGAGCCGTTTATCGCGTCGACCTCCGTGCGGTGGCCGTCGCGCACGTCCTGATACATCGAGGAGTCGTTGTCGGCGGTCGCGGTCGCCACCTCCTCGACGGCGGCGAGCGCGACGCGGTTGGGAAGGGAAATCCCCTCCGCGCGAGCAACCCGGGCGGTTTCGCGGGCGGCCGTCCGCGCGAGGTCGCTTGCAGGCCCGTCGAGCAGTTCGCCGTTCTCGACGCGAGCCAGCGCCGTGACTGCGTTGATCCCGGCGTTGACCGCGAGTTTCTCCCGGAGGCGGCGCGGCATGTCGTCGGCGACCGTGACGCGCAGGTCGGCACGGCGGAACGCCCGTGCGACGCGCCCGGCGGCCGCCGAGTCGCCGCCCTCGTGCGGGCCGACGGTTAGCTCGCCGACGCCCGTGCACTCGACGCGGCCCGGCTCCCGGAGGACCGCACCGTACGTCGCGGTGCCCGCGAGGACGGGACAGTCGACGTGCTCGGCGAGCGCCGCCTCGTTGCCCAGTCCGTTCTGGAGCGAGAGCACAGCCCCGTAGTCGCCGGTCGCCAGGTCCCGGGCGGCGGACGCGGTGTCGAACGCCTTCACCGTCACCACGGCGAGGTCGGCCGTCAGGCCGGTCCCGTCGGTCGTCGCGTCGGGCCGAACGTCGCCTGACACGGCGCCGTCGACACGCAGCCCCGACTCCCGAACGGTCGCGACGTGGGGGTCGCGGCCCACGAGCGTCACGTCGTGTTCCCGCGCGAGCAAGCCGCCGACGAGGCTCCCGAGGCTCCCCGCGCCGTAAACGACCACGTCCATACCGGGCGGTCGGCCCCTGCGGTAATCAGGGTGCCGGCGGGGTCAGTCCTCCGTCCAGTACATCAGCGCCTCCTTCTCGGAGCCACAGCCGGGACAGCGGTCGGGGAGCCCCTCGTCGATCTCGCCCATCTCCCCGCACTCGGTACAGCGCCACATCAGTTCGGCCTCCCCGAACTCGTGGCCCGAGCGCGCGTGCTCGACGCTCAACCCCTCCACGCCATCGCGGGTCGACACGAAGAACCCGCCGCGGTCGAACCCGCGGATGTGGCCGAGCTCCGTGCCGTCCTCGTCGTAGACGGTCTGCCCGATGTCGAGCCGGTTGACTTCCTCTTCCGCCTCTTCCTCGCCCTCCGCTGCCGGTGTTTCTCCCCCTCCAGCCATGCTCGACGTACCGCGGCAACGGCTATAAACGTGGGGCGGTCCGGCAACTCACGGACAGGTAACGTAGCGAACAGGCGACGCGACGGGCCGCGGAGCGGGTCGTCGCACACCCACCTCGGCCGCTCCGCGGCGGCTGGTCATACGGACTGTTGTACGTCAATTCCGGGTGTTAGCGACCCCAGGCCGGCACACACCGGGACACAGGTACAACAGTCCGTATCAGAGCACGGCGGCGCTGGCCGCGGCTTCGTACAAAAACCTCGGGCTGGCCGTCCTCGAGCCGACGGCGGTTACATGAAGTCCGCGATGCCGGTCTGCTTGTTCTTGTCGTTCTCGAAGATGCTCTCCAGGGACTTCTCCAGCACCTCCAAGCGCTGTTTCGTGTAGTCGCGGGTGCCGTACTCCTCGGCGACCTGGATCGCGGTGTCCATGTACTTGTTCACCGACCCCTGGTGGACCGTGAGGTTCACGTCGCCGCCACACTCCCGGCAGTCGCCCGACAGCGGCATCCGGCGGTACTTCTCGCCGCAGTCGAGACAGCGCGTCTCCTGCCGGGAGAACGCCCGGAGGTTCCCGATGAGGTCCGGCAGGAAGTGGAACTCGATGACGCGCTCGGCCACGTCGGTCTCGTCGACCGCCCGGAGCTTCCGCGACAGTTCGAGCTGGGCGTCCATCTTGTCCATCATCGAGCCGAGCGTCTTGTACGCCGACAGGTCCGGCCCCATCGCGAGGTCGGTCGTGTCGTGGGTGTGTTCGAACCCGGCGTACTCCGCGTCGGTGCCGAGCGTGTCCTCGGCGATCTCCACGTCGACCTCGCCGGGGTCGGCCATCTCGCGGGTCGCCTCGTAGAACTCCTTCGGGTACTGCGAGACGACGTCCATGTTGTGTGCCTCGTCGTCGATCTCCGAGGGGTCGATGCGCGAGGACATCACGAGCGGGGCGTCCATCTGCCCGCCGCGCTGGTCCGGCAGGTACGACTTGCTGAAGTTGAGCAGGCCGTCGAGCAGCAGCATCACGCAGTCTTCGTCGCCGTCACACTGCTTTTGGGAGGTGTCGTTCGCTATGAGGGAGTGGGTCCCTTCGACGGTGAGACAGTACGTGTAGTCAGTGTCAGCCGCGACGTACTCAACGTCGGTGACTTCATCGACCAGATACTCGCCGCTTCCCCCGTCGAAGACGCGCCGTCCCCGTGGTTCGATCGTTTCG
Organism: Halostella litorea; assembly: GCF_004785955.1. NCBI lineage: Archaea > Methanobacteriati > Methanobacteriota > Halobacteria > Halobacteriales > Natronoarchaeaceae > Halostella > Halostella litorea. Next base: position 1,220,765 of record NZ_SJER01000001.1, read on the forward strand.
ACCTGTGACCTCAGCCGGTTCTGCTTTCGCGAGAGATGGAATCCAACCTCCTCGGCGAACCGAACAGCGTCCGTCGAGGAGATGTGAAGAACGTACGACTTGGACGACATCGGGGAGTCGGACTCGTAGAACTCGGGGAATTTCTCGCTGAGTGGAATCGGATTCGAGGTTCTGACGCGTGCCGAGATCCCCAGTCGGGTGAGTAGAGCAAGCACGTCCTCCTTCAGCGTCCGACTAACTGTCGTCGCCGAAACCTTCAAGCAGTCTTTTTCGACGGTGCCATCGCCGCTGAAGTACCCGCTGAGATACGCGGCGACGACGTCGTCGGAGGCATCGAAGATACACTGCGGAACGCGTTTGTCCGCAGCACCAGCCCCACAGTCGAGCACCGTCTCGAAGAACACTCGCGGCAACCGTCCCGAAACGGTGACTTTGTACTCGTTTTCCCGATACGCATCGACGCCGAGCGCGGACCGGAACGTTTCAATGAAGAAATCGCGTGCTTCCGCCTCGACGCCGGAAACGGTCGTCTGGTGGATCACCCCCTTCGGTGTCGTCTGCTCTCGGGCGAACCCCTCCGCGGCGTAGTAGCCCAGAAGCGTAGCGAGATCCGCGTCGAGTTCGACGCACCTGTCGATTTCGACCGAGTCACGTTTCATACCAAGGGTCACGCCATCCGGAACACGATCAGCGACGGCGGCCGGCGACCCGAGTAGGTCAACGAGGATTGAGGCGGGGATACTCTCCCGGTAGACGTAGTTGCTCAGTTCCTTCTTCGTGAGACCGAGATACTTCGCGGTGCTCTTTAGTGGGTAGAACCGTCCGTCCCAATCCTCTTCGAGTATCTCGGTGAAGAGCTCGTAGAGTGCATCCTTCTCCAACCCTTTCACCATGAGTGCCTCGTTGGCAACCTCGTCGTTTGCGAGGAACTCTTCGAGCAGATCGAATCGGGTGCGAGAACCGGGGACGTCCACTTGGGACGGTGACACCAGCGAGTCCGACGACGTAACTTCGTGGGCCCGCTTTGCCGCGAGTCCCTCTCCATCGAAGACGTGAACGTCGTGGTCCGGGGTGACAGTGATCTCACGCCCACTGCAGGTTTCGATCCTAACCAAGTGATCGGGCGAAGGATGTTTCGAAACCGCCTCTACCGGCCTTCGGACGGTTTCGCCGTTCCCGTCTAGCGACGGGACGCGCACATTACCGTCTAACTCCTGTACGAGTGTCCCGAAGTCATCCTCGTTAGGGTCGTCGAGTCGGTCCTCCACGAGTGTGCGGATCGCTTGGTAGTGCCACTCCCCTGTTTCGTCCTCGTACCAGACCTTCGTCTCCGGGTGGAAGCAGTTCCGGCGCTTCGACGCGTGGAAGAACGGATGTGCGTACCCCACAGCCGCGCTCGTGAAGCCGATCACGCGGCCGACGACGGCGGCGCTCGTGTGCGGGGCCATCCCGAACACGAGTTCGCCGACGAGGTCGTCGCGCTCCTCCAGTTCGTAGTAGGGGTCGAGGTCGTAGAACTGGGAGAGGAGGTCGTCGACGAAGTCGGCGGTCTTGAGCAGGTGTTCGGCCGCGCCGTCCGAGAGGACGACGTCCTGTACCTTCAGTTCGACCAGCTGGTCGGCGTGCCGGAGCGGGTCGCCGTGGACGTCCTCCTCGTACCCCAGTTGGCGGAACTGGTCGACCGTGACGTCGAGTTCGGCGGGTCGGACGGAGGTGACCGGAAGGTCCGTCATGTCGTACCGGACGGTGCCGTCCTTGAACGCCGAGACGCCGTGTTTGGACCGGAGGACCCCCTTGTCGACCGCCTCGGGCGTCTTGTTCGTCGAGGTCAGCCCCTTGACGCCTTTGAGGATGTCGAAGGCGTTCTCGCGCTCGCCGACGCGCTCCAGGGCCTCGCGGTACTCGGCGTGGACGTCGACGACGCGGGACTCGACGGAGGTGCCGTCGACCTCACAGCGCGAGCAGTGGACGCGCCCGGCCTCGTCGGGTTCGAGGTCCTGCTCGCAGTCCGGACACTGGTAGTGCGGTTCGGTGTGCGCGCCGCAGTCGGGACACTTCGGGCGGAACGTCTCGCCGCCGCAACCGGGACACTCGCGGCGGCCGACCTCGACCTCGACCTCGCCGGGCGTGTCCGACATCGTCTCGGCGTGGCCCGCGGCGGCGGCGACGTCGCGCTGGCTCCCGCCGGCCTCGCCGATGGGAAACAGCGTGTGGACGGCCGGGCTGAGTTCGCGTGACTCGGACTTCTCGGGGCGGCCCATCCGGTTCCCGATTCGCGTGGGCGCGCGCTCGCGAACCGCGAACGGCGCGACCTCGTTGACGGCCTGCACCGCGTTCTCCCAGTCCCGGGCGGCCGCCGAGAGGTCGTCCCAGGTGTGCCCTAACTCCTCCGTGAGGCCGAGCGAGCGGACGAGCGGCCGCCAGACGGGGACGGCGATCGCGTCGGAACCCTGCCGGTGCTCGACCAGGAGCGCTTCGAGCGCCTCCCGGGTCGCCGGCGAGTGCTCGACCAGCAGGTCGCCGTCGACGACCTCGCCGGCGGCGACGGCGTCGGCGAGCGCCTCGAACTCCCCGACGTCGAGGTCGTGCCAGAGGTAGGTGTACGTCGGGTGGAGCGGCGCGTCGTACTCGGTCGCCCACTCGATCGCTTCGTCGGGGGTGGGATCTTCGAGGTCGACGCGGACGGAGTCGGCCATCGCCTGCACGTCGGCATCGGTGTCCGCGAACTCCTGGACCCACCACTCGAACGCGTAGGCGGCCGGCGCGAGCGGGTGGTTGTTCTCGACGAACTCGCCGTAGTTGACGAGGTACTCGCCGAGGTCGATGACCTTCTCGACGCCGTTGCGGACCTCGAGGGCCTCCTCGGGGTCGTCGATCCGGCGCACGTCGCCGTTGGCGAGGCGGACGGTCGGCCCCTCGATGGAGTCGACGGGGACGACGCCGGCGGCCTTGCCGGGGCGCTCGGTCTTGATCTGCGTGCCCGTCGCGAGGAAGTCGTCGACCAGATGCATCGTCGCGGGGTGGACGCCGGCGGTCGCGAACCCGTGGTTGCGGGCGCGCCCGTAGCGCAGGCGGAAGCCGCCGGTCTCGCTCGGGTGCGAGAAGACGGGCCGGCCGGCGATGAGGTCGCGGAGGAACTTCCAGGACTCCTCGACGCGGGGCGGGCCGTCCGGCGCGTCGTCCCCTTCGTCGGCCCCGTCGTCGGCCGTATCGCCCTCGTCGGCCTCGTCGTCGTCGCCGTCGGCAGCCTCGCCGTCCGCGTCGCCGTCGTCGGCGTCCTTCCCGATGGTGCCGTCGATGAGGTCCTGGAGCCAGGGCCAGTCGACCTCGTCGAGGTTCCGGGTGTAGCGCTGGATCTTCGGGGCCTTCAGGGCGATCCCCTCGGCGAGGACGAGACACATCCCGCCGCGGGGGTTGTTGGTGTCGACCCGCTCCAGGTCGCGGAACCCCGACACCTCCTCGTCGCCCGTCGGCTCCCCGTCCAGCATGATGGGGGTGTGCTCGGCGATGAACTTCGTCTCCTTGTCCTTCGGGGAGTACTGGAGGCCCGTCTCGTCGTCGTACAGCGACACCTCCTCGGCGTAGCGCTCCACCTCCTGGTCGCGGGCCTTGTACTCGGAGACGCCGATCAGCGCGCGGGTGTAGTCTGCGACCAGCACCGAGAGCGCCTGTGCGGTCCCGCCGGCCGAGCGGATCGGGCCGGCGTAGTAGACGTTGACGAACTCTGTCCCGTCGTCGTTCTGGAGCAGTTCGACGCGGTCGATCCCCTCGATGGGGGCGGCGACGACGCCCTCCGTGAGCAGGGCGACGGCGGTGCGGACCGCGCCCTCGACCTTGCCCGCCTTCGTCTCGTAGTCGCCGACCCGTCCCTCGGCGAAGTCCTCGGCGAGTTCGAGCGCCGCCTCCTCGCGGCTCATCTCGCCTTCCAGTTCGCGGACGCGCTCGGCCACGCCGTCGATCCCGAGGATGTTCTCGACGCGGTCGGCCATGTCCTTGGCGACCGGGATCTCGACCTCGGTTTCGGGGTCGTGGCCCTGCTCGCGCGCGGCTCTGGCGACGCCGAACGCGTCGTCGAGCCCCGATTCGAGCCGCTCGAAGTACCGTTCGTCCTCCGGCCGCATCTATAGCCAGAGGTCCAGGTCGGTCGTCCCGTCGTGCTCCCGCTCCAGGGTCGTGTCGAACGTTCGCATATGGACCTCGCCGGCGAAGACGGTCGCGGCGTTCAGGTGGCCCGCCAGCGCCTCGCCGTCCGGCCGCGAGAGGACGGCGTGGGTGTGGGCGAACCGCTCCCCGTCGAGCCACGAGACGTTGCCGACGCAGGCGGCGACCTCCAGGTGCTCGTCGAACTCGACCGGTTCGTACTCGAACGTCTCCTGGTCGTAGAACCAGAGTTCGGCGTCCTGGACCGCCCCCATCGCGGCGAACCAGGCGGCGTCGGCGTCGACCTCGGCCGCGAGCCCCTCTATCTCCTCGCGCCAGTCGGCACCGTTGTCGAGCCGTGCCAGATACTCCCCCGTGGTCTCGACCTCGCGGTATTGCATACCAACTTGAAGCGTCGGCCAGGGCAAAAAAGGTGCGTATCCCGGGAGGTCCGGGCGCGTCCGCTCGGCGAAGCACTATGGGAACCATCCGCAGGTGGCCGGGCGGACGGCGAGGCCCCGCGGCGGGCCGAGCCGTCCAACCCGGGGAAGGGCAGGCTGGCGGGGGAAGCAGTTCGGAGGAGGAACGGAAGCATACGCCGCCTGCGGCGGCGTTTCACCGCCGGAGCGGGGCGGAGCCCCGCGAAGGCGGCTTTTTTCATCGACGTTTTTGCCGCGAGTGGTCGCCGTAGGCGACCCGAGCGGGAAAAAGGTCGAAGGTCGTCGTTAACGCCAGGCCGGAAGCGCCGGCGCGTCGTCGACGTGTACCGAAAGCCAGGCACCGTCCTCGCTGATGTCGGCGATGACGTACTCCTGGCTACCACCGTCGCCGTCGACGGCACCCATGACCTCCCGTTCGTCGGCAGGGTCGTCCGGGCCCGACGTATCGGTCGCCATGTGAATAGTTACCTGTCAGGCACTTATAAACGCGTCGGAACGACAGCAGGGGCCGCCGTCCGGTCCCGGACGCACGCAGTTACTGGTTACGTCGGATACGGTAACGTCGGATCGGCGGGCTCGGGTACTACATTCGTAGTTATCCAGTTCCGTTGTCAGGACAAATCACCCTCCTGCGTGCGTTTCAGAACGGAAAATTTAAACTTGTAGATGCGAAAGGGGGGTCTGGGATGACAGATAATGACACTACCCGCCGTCGGTTCCTGCAGGCCACTGGCGGGGCTGCAACGGCCGTCGCGCTCGCCGGTTGTTCCGGTGGCGGCGACGACGGATCGGACGACGAGACCGAAGAAACGTTCACCACGGAAGAAGCGACGGAGACGGATACGCCGGAACAGACCCAGAGCGACAAGACGTACAGGCTCGTAAACTCCTCGATGACGACGCTCGACCCCGTCGCCTCGACCGACGAGGCGTCGAGCATCGTCATTCACTGCCTGTACGACGGGCTGACGAACTACGTCAACGGGACGACGGCGACGGAGAACCTGCTCGCCGAGAGCATGGAGGTCAACGACGACGTGACCGAGATCACGTTCACCCTCCGGGACGATATCTCGTTCACCGGCGACTACGGTGACGTGACGGCGTCGGACGTCGTCTACTCGTTCAACCGACTGGCCGAGTCCGGCAACTCCCGCCGTTCCAGTTTCATTCTGGGCTTCCTCGGCGTCGAGCACGAGACCGACAGCGACGGCAACTACGTCGCGGGCTCGCTGGGCGTCGAGGCCGATGGCGACCGGACCGTCGTCATCTCGCTCTCGCAGCCGTTCCACGCGATCCCGGAACTGCTCGCGTACGACTCCTTCAACGTGGTTCCGGAAGGTATCGTCGGCGACATCGAGGGGTACGACGGCGACATGGACTACGAGACGTTCGCCCAGGAGGAGCCGGTCGGAGCCGGTCCGTTCACGCTCGACACCTGGAGTTCGGGTAACGAGGCCGAGGTCGCCGCGCGTCCCATCGACGAGTACCACGGCCCCGGTCCGTACGTGTCGGCCGTCCACTGGCAGATCATCGAGGACTCCAACGCGCTCCACACCTACACGGTGATCAACGAGAACGCCGACCACCCCGGTATCCCCAACGCGAAGTACGACGAGAGCAAGGTTTCCATCGAGGGTCGCGACAACGCCGGCCGGAAGTACGGGACGTACGGTCCGCTCGAGAACGACCGGACGGTGCCGTACTACCAGGTGCCGGAGATCGGCGTCTTCTACGTCGGCTTCAACCACGACACGGTCGAGAAGCCGGTCCGGCAGGCGATCGCCTACGTCATCAACCAGCAGCAGTTCACCGACGAAATCTACAACGGTCCGGCGGTCACCGCCGCCAACTTCACGCCGCCGGCGATCTATCCGGGCGGCCAGACCGCGTACAACTCCCACGCCGAGGAGTACCCCTACGGGCTCGACGAGACCAACATCGGCCAGGCGCAGCAGATCATGGAGGACGCCGGCTACGGCGACGACAACCCCTACGAGCTCACCTTCACCCGGTACGCGGGGAGCGACTTCTGGACGGACGTGTCCAGCACCCTCCGCGACCAGCTCGCGTCGGCGCACATCCAGCTGAACCTCGAGGAGTCCGAGTTCTCGACGCTCACCCAGCGCGGTCGGGACGGCAACCTCGACATGTACACGCTCGGGTGGATCATGGACTACCCCGCCCCGGACAACTTCCTGCAGCTGCTGAACCCGCCGATGACCGACACGTCGCTGTCGGCGCCGGCCAGCTACGTCAACTGGGACCCCGAGAGCGAGGGCGGCTCGCAGGCGGTCGAGGCCTGGGAACAGGTCCAGAACAACCCGGCCCCCGAAGCGGGACAGGAAGCGCGTAACGAGGCGTACGTCCAGATGGAGGAAGCCAACTGGGAGGACGTCGCCCTGCTTCCGATCTACCACAACATCGCGGAGCACATGCGGTACAGCTGGGTCAAGAAGCCGCGCGTCGGCGGCGCCGGCAGCTCCAGCCAGAAGAAGTCCAGAGTCCGCATCGAAGACCGCGACTAACCCCTCGAACCGCGCGTTTTTTAGTACGTGACAGCGAGTTTCGACGACTGTCTCGAAGCGGAACGCAAATAATGCACGAATATACAAAGCGTTTAACGATGGATAACGAGCACGCGGCGGACGAGGTGGAACTATGAGTCGCTGGTCCTACCTCGGGAAACGACTGGTCCTGTCGATCCCCGTGATCCTGTTCGGGATGACGGTGACGTTCATCGCGATCCGGATGGGGCCGATCGACCCCGTGTCCGCGGCGTTCGGGCAGAACCCCTCCCCCGAAGACATGCAGCGGATGCGCGAGGCGCTCGGCCTGAACCAGCCGCTCTGGCAACAATACATCGACTTCATATGGAACATGGCCCAATTCGACTTCGGCCAGTCCTGGGTGTTGCGGTCCGGTCGAGACGTCAAAACCCTGATCTGGGCCCGTGCACCGCGGACGATCTGGATGGGCTTCTGGGCGATCCTGATCCCGCTTTTCATCGGGATCCCGCTTGGCTTCTACGCCGGCATGAACCCCAACACCGGCGGCGACTACGTCGCCTCCTTCGGCGGCATCGTCTGGCGGGCGATGCCGAACTTCTGGCTGGCCGTCCTGCTGATGGTCGGCCTCTCCCGCTCCGAGGACATCCTCTTCGGGTTCGACTGGAAAACGTTCCTCGTCAACACGCCCGTCGTCATCGGGACGGGCGAGTTCCAGACAGCCCTGAACGGGCTGAAGGCGGGGCAGATAGAGCCGATTCAGTGGGCGAAAGCGACGAAACAGATACTGCCGGCCGCCGTCGTCCTCGGCTCGGCGTCGATGGGCAACGAGATGCGGATCGGGCGGACGGCGATGCTCGAGACGAAAAACTCCAACTACGTGGAGATGGCGAGGGCAAAGGGCGTCTCCGGGCGCGTGCTCGTCTGGAAGCACATGTTCCGGAACGCGCTGATCCCCCTCGTTCCGGTCATCACCGCCGAGGCAAACCTGCTGCTCGGCGGGTCCGTCCTCGTCGAGACGGTGATGGCGATAAACGGCATCGGTCAGCTGTTCTTCCGGGCGCTCACGCAGGGCGACATGCCCGTCGCCGGGGCGTTGATGTTCATCTTCATCCTGCTGCTCGTATTTATCAACATCATGCAAGACCTCCTGTACACCATCGTCGACCCACGGGTCGGCTACGAGGGTGAGTAACGATGAGTATGCACACGACCGACACCGACGACGTATCGCTTCGAGAGCGGGTCAAGGCGAACCCGCGTCCGGCGCTTCGCTGGCTGGCCGTCGCCGCCCTCCTCTTTGCGGTACAGGCTGGCGCGGTGTTCGGTGCGCTGATGGAACTCCCGCCGTGGGACGTGCTCGCCGACCGGCTGTTCGGCCTCCCGGTGGTGGCGTTGCTCGAACCCGTCGGCGCGGCGCTGGCCGGGGTGGGCGACGCGCTCGCCCAGATCCCGACGCTGCTCTCCCGGGACCTGATACCGAACCGCGGGCACCGGGTGGCCGGCGGTCCGACGTTCGACACGACGGTGGCCGGCTTCCGGATCGTCGTCTGGCAGTGGGAGGGCACCTTCCTCGGCCTGCCGGCGGCCGTCGCCTGGGCGATCCGCGTCGCCGTCATCTACCTGTACGCGTTCGTCTGGCTGGCGTGGATCTGGAAGGGCTACCTCGTCTTCCGTGAACACTACCGCTACGCCAACTGGACGCCGACCGACGACATCATCGACCGGATGCGCACCCACCGCTGGGGGCAGTTCGGCTTCGTCGTCATCACGCTGTTCGTCGTGATGGCGATGTTCGCCCCGGCGCTCGGCCCGACGACGGTCGAGGAGAACATCAAGTACCCGTACGACTACGAGACCCAGTACCTCGACAAGGACACCGGCGAGGTGAAGACGACGCTCGTCGGCAACGCCAACATCGGGTCGCGGTCCCGCGGAAGCGGGGACGAACACTTCGGGATCGGGAGCTACGACGGCTACGACCGCTTCCATCCGTTCGGGACATTACGTAACGGAAAAGATATGTTCACGTTCATGGCGTCCGGGGCGAGAGCGTCGCTGTTCATCGGCCTGGTCGCCATCGGTATCTCCTCGGCCATCGCGTTCTCGCTCGCGCTCGTGACCGCCTTCTACAAGGGGGCGGTCGACCTCGGCGCGGTGCTGGTGAGCGACTCCATACAGGCGATGCCGCGGCTGCTGGTCCTCATCGGGGCCGCAGTGGTCCTGGAGGGGACGTGGATAAGCGACATATACAACGGGGGGTTCCTCTTGGCCCTCCTGTTCGGGGCCTGGGGGTGGCCCGGGCTGTGGCGCGCGGTCCGTGGCCCGTCGCTCCAGGTCGTCGAGCGCGAGTGGATCGACGCCGCCAAGAGCTACGGGCAGGCGCCACACCGGATCATGCGCAAGCACATGGCCCCGTACGTGGTCGGCTACCTGCTCATCTACTCGTCGATGAACCTCGGCGGGATCATCATCGGCACGTCCGCGCTGTCGTTCCTCGGCCTCGGCGTCACCGCGCCGACGCCCGAGTGGGGCCGCGCGATAGACATGGGCCAGCCCTACGTCGCGACCCAGTCCTGGCACATGTCGATCATCCCGGGGGTCCTGATCGTCATCGTGGTCACCGGGTTCAACGCGCTCGGTGACGGCATCCGCGACGCGATCGACCCGCAGAGCGACACGGGCAGTGCGAGCGGCGAGAGCGCCGCCGCCGGGGGTGGCGCATGAGCCAGACCGTCCGCGAGAGCGGCCGGGACGCGTCGTACCCGCTGCTCGCGGTCGACGACCTCCAGACCGCGTTCTTCACCGACAAGGAGACGATCCGTGCCGTCGACGGCATCTCGTTCGACATCGACCGCGGCGAGACCGTCGGCATCGTCGGGGAGAGCGGGTCCGGCAAGAGCGTCACGGCCCGCTCCATCATGGGGCTGGTCGACCAGCCCGGTCGGATCCTGGAGGGAAGCAGCATCAAGTACAGCAAGGCCGAGACCGTCGAGCGGTTCGCACGGAAGTACCCGAACCGGACGGTCGAGGTCGACCGGGGCGAGGAGATCCCGGCCGACGCGGACGGGTTCATCGCGCTGGCCGACGCGGAGGGCAGCGGGAGCGACGTGACCGTCGAGTCCGGGTACGTCGACCTCGCGCGTGCGCCCGACGAGGCGGTCCACGACATCCGCGGCGGCGACATCGCGATGGTGTTCCAGGACCCGCTGTCGAGCCTCAACCCGGTGTACACGGTCGGCAACCAGATCAAGGAGTCGCTGCGGCTCCACCAGGACCTCCGCGGGCAGGAGGCCACCGAGGAGGCCGCCGAACTGCTGGAGGCGGTCGGTATCCCCGACGCCAACCGGCGGCTCAAGGAGTACCCCCACCAGTTCTCCGGCGGGATGCGCCAGCGCGCCGTGATCGCGACGGCGCTGGCCTGCGACCCCGACCTCCTGATCTGCGACGAGCCGACGACGGCGCTGGACGTGACGATCCAGGCCCAGATCCTCGACCTGCTGAAGGAACTCCAGGTCGAGCGCGACATCGGGATCATGTTCATCACGCACGACATGGGCGTGATCGCCGAGATTTCCGACCGCGTGAACGTCATGTACGCCGGCGAGGTCGTCGAGAAGGCCCCCGTCGAGGAGATGTTCGAGAACCCGCGACACCCTTACACCGAGGGGCTGTTGAACTCGATCCCCGGCCGGAACCCCGACGCGGACCGGCTGACGACGATCGAGGGGGACGTCCCGACGCCCAACGAACCGGCCGCGGACTGCCGGTTCGCGCCGCGGTGTCCGAAGGTGTTCGACGAGTGTACGAAGGTCCACCCGGAGCACGTCTCGGTCGGCCGGGACTCGGAGCACCACACCGCCGCCTGCCTGCTGTACCCCGAAGACGTGAGCAGGGCGGAGGCGGTCGACGAACACGAGCGCCTCGGCGACGACCCGGAGGTGACCACGGATGAGTAAACAAGCGTACGGCGACCAGAAGGCGGCGACGGGCGAGCAACGGTCCGACGACCCGCTCGTCGAGGTGAACGACCTGAAGACGTACTACGGCCGCGAGGGCGGGCTGTTCGACGCGAAGCCCGTCAAGGCCGTCGACGGCGTCTCCTTCTCGATCGAGCAGGGGGAGACGCTGGGCGTCGTCGGCGAGAGCGGCTGCGGGAAGACGACGCTCGGCCGCACACTGATCCAGCTCGAAACCGCGACCGCCGGCGAGGTGACGTACGCGGGCACCGACATCACGACGCTGGACGGCAAGGAGCTCAAGCAGTGGCGGCGGAACGTCCAGATGGTGTTCCAGGACCCCGACTCCAGCCTCAACAACCGGATGACGGTCGGGGAGATCATCCGCGAGCCGCTCGACGTCCACGACTGGCCGACGTTCGAGGTCGGCGTCCAGGGCGTCGACCCCGACGAGGTGACCGTCGAGGGCGATATCGTCCGCCACGTCGCGGAGGCGGAGTACGAGGACAGCGACCTCGTCGTCACGCCCGAGGCCGAGATTGTCTCCCTCCGGGAGAGCGCGGTCGTCGACAGCTCCGAGGTCACCGTCACGACGAGGGAGGGCGAGGACGGGCTCACCGTCGAGGTGACCGTCTCGAAGTCGCGCGCGCAGCTCCGGCGACGCAGGGTGCGAAACCTGCTCGAAACCGTCGGGCTCCAGGAGGAGCATTACTTCCGCTACCCCCACCAGTTCTCCGGCGGGCAGCAACAGCGCGTCGGCATCGCCCGCGCGCTGGCGCTGGAACCCGACTTCGTCGTGCTCGACGAGCCGGTGTCGGCGCTGGACGCCTCCGTGCAGGCGAAGATCCTCAACCTGCTGGAGGACCTCCAGGAGGAGTTCGGCCTCACCTACCTCTTCATCGCTCACGACCTCTCGGTCGTCCGGCACATCTGTGACCGCGTCGCCGTGATGTACCTCGGCAACATCATGGAGATAGGCGAGGCCGAGGAGCTGTTCGACGAGCCGGGGAACCCGTACACCCACTCCCTGCTGTCGGCGATCCCCGAACCGGACCCGACGAACGACAAGGACCGGATCACCCTCCGTGGGACGCCGCCGAGCCCGCGGGACCCGCCCCAGGGCTGTCCGTTCTCCACGCGGTGTCCGATGAAGATCCGACCCGAGGAGTACCGGGACCTCGACGACGAGGTGTGGACGGCCATCGAAGTGTTCCGCGAGGTGCTCCGCGAGCGCGCCCGCGCCGAGCGGACCACCGTCGAGCGGGTCAAGGAGTTCCTCGACATGGACACCCGCTTCGAGAGCATCGACGAGATCACCGACGAACTGTTCGGCGACCTCGACGTGCCCGAGTCGGTCCGGACCCACGTCAGCGAGGCCGCCTCGAAGGTCGCGGACGGCGACGAGCGGGCCGCCCAGGAGTACCTGGCCGAGCAGTTCGGCAGCGTCTGTGACGCGGAGTACCCCGAACCCCACGAGGTGAGCGCGAGCGGGCGACGGAGCCGGTGTCACCGCCACGAGCCCGAGTACACCGAGCCGGGCGACCTGGAGCAGGGACTCGGCGACTGATGAGCGCCCGCGGCTCCCCCCTCTGGCTCCGGCGTGGCGTCGACGGCGTCGTGTACGCCGTCGCGCTGGCCGCGGCCACGTTCGCGCTCGGCGTCGCCGTCTCGTTCGGGGTCGGCTACGGGCTGGTCGGGGTGAAATACTGGCTGTTTTTCGCCGGCTGGATCCTGCTCGGCTACGGGACGCTCAAGCTCCGGCCGCGGAAGGCCTGGAAGGATCCCCCTGACGAGGGGGTCGACGACCAGGGGCCGACCGAGTCGCGGTTCGAGTACGCGACCCGGAAGGCAGTTCCGGGGGGCCTCGCCGTCGCCGCCGTCGACCGCTGGTCGGCCGGCGCGCGGTTGTTCCTCGGGAGCCTGTTCGTGCTCGCGGCCTCGATGGCCCTGGAGTTCGCGTTCGGCGTCGGCGGGTAGCAACAAGTTTACCCCGGCACACGATCACGGACGAGTATGCGAGACGTAGACGACTCCGACGAGACCCCCGACGGCATCGACCATCCAGGGGATCCCGAGGAGCTGTCGGCGAGCGGCGGCATCCACAAGGACGCCTGGGCGCAGACGCTGGACGACATGCAGGCGCTCGCCGCCGAACTCGAGGAGGAGGGCTGGGACACCGTCCTGACGGTGCCGGCGCTGGACACCGCCCCGGAGCCGCCCGAGGACGGACAGGAGGGCCGCTGGGGGCTGATTCACGTCGTCCCCGACAACCACGCCGAGGCGATCCGGGACGCCGTCGAGGACGGCGAGTTCCCGCGGTTCGACGTGTTCCGCGCCGAGGCCGAGGGGCGGGTGTTCCACGTGACGCAACTGCTCGACCCGGAGTCGGGGATCGCCATTCTCGTCGCCGCGAACTTCGAGCGCCACCAGGCGAGGGGCGTGGTCAACGTGGCGACGGACGAGGACGAACTGTACACCCACCTCCAGACGCTCGACGGCACGCACCTCGGGACGTTCAGGCACGACGACTACGGGAAGTTCTTCCCGAACGCCGACCGCCTCGCCGACCTCGGCGACGAGGAGTGACGGCCGCCCCGTTCCGGGGCCGATTTCCGCGAATTTCCGCACACCGACGTTCGTAGGGTACAAGAGGGGAGGCCTCCTACCCCGCGGGTATGAACGTCGCTGACGCGATGACTCCCCGCTCGGAGGTCGTTACCGTCGAGATTCCGGGGAACCGCGACGACGCGCTGGAGTACCTGCAGGAACGGTCGTTCTCGTCCGTTCCGGTCGTGAAGACGAGCGCCGACGGCGAGGAGTTCCGCGGGCTCGTCTCCCGCGAGTCGCTCATCGAACGCCCGGACGAGGACCAGCTGGCCCTCCTGATGGACGACGAGGTGCCCACGACGACCCAGGACACCAGCCTGGAGGAAGTGAGCCGGCTGATGGTGACCGAGGGCGAGCGGCGCATCCCGGTCGTCGACGGCCACCTGGAGGGTATCGTCACGGTCACCGACGTGATCCGCGCGATGGCCGAGGAGGACGTCGACGGCGACAGCGAGGTCGGCGAACTCGCCTCCCGGGACATCAACAGCGTCTGGGCGGAGACGCCGCTGCCGGTCGCGGAGCGGGAGATATACTACGCGAACGTCCCGTACGCGGTCGTGCTCGACGACGAGGGCTCGATGACCGGCGTCATCACCGAGGTCGACATCCTGGAGGTCGCCCGGGTCGTCGAGGGCGAGGCCGGGACGGGCGACAGCATCGCCGACCAGGACGACGACTGGGCGTGGGAGGGGATCAAGGCGGTGGGCAACCGCTACCTGCCGACCCGGAACGTCGAGATCCCGTCCAGCCCCGTCCGGGAGTTCATGACGGGCGACGTGGTGACGGTCACGTCCCGGAAGACCGCGCGCGAGACCGCACAGCTGATGATCACCAACGACGTCGAGCAGATCCCGCTCGTCAGCGGCGACGACCTGGCGGGCATCGTGCGCGACGTCGACCTCCTGGAGGCGCTGTATGAGTGAGGACGTAAGCGAACGCGTCGTCGAACTCGCGAAGCGTCGGGGCTTTTTCTTTCAGTCCAGCGGCGCGTACGGCGGCGTCTCCGGCTTCTACACGTACGGGCCCCAGGGCGCGTCGCTGAAGGAGAACGTCGAGGACGCCTGGCGCGACCGCTTCGCGGTCAAGGAGGGCCACATGGAGATAGACGCCCCGACCGTGATGCCCGAGCCGGTGTTCGAGGCGTCGGGCCACCTCGACGGCTTCGACGACATGCTCGTCGAGTGCCCGGAGTGTGGCGAGAGCCACCGGGCCGACCACCTCATCGAGGACAACACCGACATCGAGGAGGCCGAGAGCGTCCCGCTCTCGGAGGTCGAGGACCTCATCGCCGAGCACGACCTGACCTGCCCGAACTGCGGGACCGAACTGGCCGGCGAGCCGGTCGAGGACTTCAACCTGATGTTCGAGACGAACATCGGGCCCGGAACCAGCCAGCCCGGCTACCTCCGCCCGGAGACCGCCCAGGGCATCTTCGTGGAGTTCCCGCGGCTGAAGGAGTACGCCCGCAACCAGCTCCCGTTCGGCGTCACGCAGGTCGGCCGGGCGTACCGCAACGAGATCAGCCCGCGCAACTCGATCATCCGCGTCCGGGAGTTCACGCAGGCCGAACTGGAACACTTCATCGACCCCGAGGAGGACGAGCCGCCCCTGGAGCGGGTCGAGGACGTCGAGGTGCGGCTGTACCCCGCCGACGAGCAGGAGGCCGACGACGGCGACTACGTCGAGACGACCGTCGGCGAGGCCGTCGACGAGGGGATCGTCGCGAGCGACTGGGTCGCCTACTACCTCGGCGTCGGCCAGCGGTGGTACGACCGCGTCGGCGTCGACATGGACCGGTTCCGGTTCCGCCAGCACCTCTCGGGCGAGCGCGCCCACTACGCCGCGGACTGCTGGGACGCCGAGGCCGAGATCGACGGCGACCGGTTCGAACTGACCGGCTTCGCCTACCGGAGCGACTACGACCTCTCGAAGCACGGCGCCCACTCCGACGAGGAGTTCACCCTGTTCAAGCAGTACGACGAGCCGAAACGCGTCGAGCGCGCGACCGTCGACCCCGACATGAGCTACCTCGGGCCGGAGTTCGGCGGTGCGGCCGGCGACGTGGCCGCGGCGCTGGAGCGAAAGGCGGAGCGCGACCGGGCGGCGTTCGACGGCGACGAGGTGACCGTCGAGGTCGACGGCGAGGAGTACGCGGTGCCGGTCGGGAAGACCGGCTTCGCCGTCGAGGAGGTCACGGAGTCGGGCGAGCACATCACGCCCCACGTCGTCGAGCCGTCCTTCGGCGTCGACCGCGTCGTCTACACGGTGGTCGCCCACGCCTACCGCGAGGACGAGGTCGACGGCGAGGAGCGTAGCTACCTCGAACTCGACCCCGAGGTCGCGCCGACGGACGTGGGCGTCTTCCCGCTGATGGACAAGGACGGGATGGACGACCGCGCCCGGGACATCGCCGCCGACCTCCGCGAGACGGGTCTCGAAGTCACGTACGACGACTCCGGCGCGATCGGGCGGCGCTACCGCCGGCAGGACGAGGTCGGCACGCCGTTTTGCGTCACCGTCGACTACGAGACGGTTGAGGCCGACGACGCGGGGACGGTGACCGTCCGCGAGCGCGACACCACCCAGCAGGTCCGCGTCCCGGTCGACGAACTCGCCGGGACGCTGACCGAACTGCGCGACGGCGACCGGACGTTCGACGAACTGGCCGCGGCCGCCGACGCCGACTGATGGCGAACGAGATCGCGCGCCGACTGGTCCACGCGAGCGGGGCGACGATCCCGGCCGCGTACGTGTTCGTCGACGCGATCACGTGGCAGTACGTCCAGTGGGTCCTGATCGCCGGCACCGTGGTGACGATCGGGCTGGAGGCGCTCCGCCTGCTGGCCGGGCTGGAGTGGATCGTGTTCGACAAGCTCACCCGGGAGTACGAGCAGGACAACCTGGCGGGCTACGCGCTGTACGTGTTCGGCGGCACGCTGGTCGGGCTGGCGTTCGACCCGCGGATCGCCGTCCCGGCGATGCTCATGCTCACGCTCGGCGACCCCGTGAGCGGCCTGCTCGGCTCCGGCGAACTGCGGACGGTGAAGCGCTGGCCGGTGCTGGTGGCGATGTTCGTCACCTGCTTCGCGCTCGCCTACCCGTTCCTGCCGCTGCGCGCGGCGGCGCTGGCGGCGGCGGCCGCGACGGTCGCCGACGGCGTCAAGCCGGTGATCGCCACCTACGTCATCGACGACAACATCACGATCCCCATCGCGGCGGCGCTGGCGGCGTTCGTCGTGCTGTAGCTACGCCCCGCTCAGCCGCTCCCAGATGTCGTCCGAGTAGGTCATCAGCGTCGTGCCGAGGACGCTCATCACCAGCACGTAGCCGACGGCCAGCGACGGGATCGTCCCCCGGAGCACCGGCGTCGCGCCGCCGGCCGCGAGCGTGGCGATCACGAGCGAGAACTCGCCGCGGGTGACCATCCCCGCACCGACCCGGAACGAGCGCCGGCCGTCGAGCCCGTACCGCCGGCCGCCGAGGTAGCCGCTGACGAGCTTCGTCGGCGTCGTCAGGACGACGAGCACAGCCACGAGGCCGGCCGTGGCGGCCATCGCAGCCAGGTCCGTCTCCAGCCCGATCCAGAAGAAAAAGACCGCGGCGAAGAGGTCGCGGACGGGCATCAGCAGATGTTCCACGTCGTCGCTGTGCTCGGTGCTTCCGACGCCCATCCCGACGAAGAAGGCCGCCACGGCCTCGCTGACGCCGATCTCCAGGGCGATCCCGCCGACGAGGACGGTGAGCGCGACCGCCCGGAGCAACTGGAGTTCCTGGGTCTCGCCGTCGACGAGGTGCTGGACGATCCCGGTGCCGTAGCGCGCGACGGCGAACAGCGCGAGCAGGAAGCCGCCAGCGACGGCGAGGTCGACGGCGACCGCCGAGGAGTCGCCGCCCCCGAGGACTGCGGCGGACATGACGGTCAGGTACACCGCGATGACCAGGTCCTCGAAGACGAGCGTCCCCAGGATCGGCTCGCTCTCGTCGTTGGCGATCCAGCCCAGGTCGATGAGCGACTTGGTGATGACGGCCGACGATGAGATGTACACGACCCCGCCGAGAAACAGCGCCTCGACGACTGACCAGCCGAGCGCGAGCCCGACGACGACGCCCACGGGGAAGTTGATCAGCAGGTCGATCGTTCCGGCGGCGGTGATCCGGTCCCGGCTGGCCAGCAGCCGATCGATGCTGAACTCCAGACCGAGGAAAAAGAGGAGAAAGACGATCCCGAGTTCCGCGAGGACGGTGACCACGTCGCCGGGAGCGACGTGCGGTGCGCCGACCTGGCCGAGCACGTCGGGTCCCACGAGAACCCCCGCGAGGACGTAGAACGGGATGACCGACTGGCCGACCCGGATCGCGACCGCACCGCCGATGGCGGCGGCGGCAAACACCGCACCGACCTCGACGAGGGGGGTCGCCGCCATCTACTCGCCGGCAACGAACGATTCGAGCTCGTCGTGCTCCGCGCGGGAGCCGACGGCGACGAGCGTGTCGTCGGGGCGGAGCGTCGTGTCCGGCGTGGGGTTGGTGATGGTCTCGCCGTCGCGCTGGATGGCGATGACGGACGCGCCGGTCTTCACACGAACGCCGGCGTCCTCCAGCGTCCGGCCCGCGACGGGCGACTGGGCGGGCACCTTCACCCACTCGATCAGCGACTCCTCGGAGAGCACCGTCTCGATGGTGTCGGTCTTGATCGGCTGGAAGTACGCGCCCTCCATGATCGTGCCGACCTGTCGGGCGAGCTTGTCGGAGAGTTCGAACAGCTTCTCGGAGTCGGCGTCCGGCTCGGGACGGATGAACAGCTCCCGCTTGCCCGTGTTGTGAATGACGACCACGAGCTGGGACCCGTCGTCGAGGTCGATCTCGTACTTCTTGCCGACCCCGGGGAGCTCGCTCTCGTAGACGGCCATACCCGTCGATCGGTCGACGAGGGGGAAAAATCCACCTCCGCGGCCCGCCGGGGAGTTCACCCCGGCCCACGGTCCCCGAACCACTTTCACCGCGCCATACGAACCCTTAACGGCGACGGCGACGTAGCCGGCCCCGATGGCCGCCACGGACGAGGAACCGGGCTACGTGGACCACCCGCTGCTTGCCCCGGAGTTCATCGAGCGCCGCCTCTACCAGATCCGACTCGCCGAGACCGCCGCGGAGGACCACACGCTGGTCTGCCTGCCGACAGGGCTGGGCAAGACCACGGTGAGCCTGCTCGTCACCGCGCGCCGGCTCGACGAGGTCGGCGGAAAGGCGCTGTTTCTCGCGCCGACGAAGCCCCTCGTCCAGCAACACGCCGACTTCTACCGCGAGGCGCTGTCGATCCCCGACGACGAGATAGTCGTGTTCACCGGCGAGGTCAGGCCCGACGACCGCGCCGCCCTCTGGGAGGACGCCCGCGTCGTCATCGCCACGCCGCAGGTCGTCGAGAACGACCTCGTCGGCAACCGCGTCTCGCTGTCGGACGTGACCCACTGCACGTTCGACGAGTGCCACCGCGCGACCGGCGACTACGCGTACAACTACATCGCCAAGCGCTACCACGCCGACGCCGCCGACCCGCTCGTCACCGGGATGAGCGCCTCGCCCGGCGGCGACGAGGAGGAGATCCTCGCGGTGTGTGAGAACCTCGGCATCCGCGAGGTGGAGGTGATGACCGAGGACGACGCCGACGTCGGCGAGTACACCCACGACACCGAGGTCGACTGGAAGCGCGTCGAACTTCCCGAGGAGGTCGAGGCGATCCGCGACGGGCTGAACGAGGTGATCGAGGACCGCCTGGAGAAACTGAAGGAACTCGGCGTCACCCGCAAGACCAGCGCCGACCTCTCCGAGCGGGACCTCCAGGAGATGCGGGGCGAACTGCAGCAGCTGATCGACAACGACCAGTCGGAGGGGTACCAGGGGATGTCCGCCCACGCGGAGATCCGCAAGCTCCGGACGGCGGTGACGTACGTCGAGACCCAGAGCGTCGAGGCCCTGCGTCGCTACTTCGAGCGCCAGCGCCAGGCCGCCCGCTCGTCGGGCGCATCGAAGGCAAGTCAGCGCCTCGTCTCGGAGCCGAAAGTGCGGGAGGCGATGCGGAAGGCCGAGAGCTACGACGGCCGCCACCCGAAGTTCTCCGAGGCCCGCATGCTGATCGCCGAGACGCTCGGCATCGAGGACGGCGAGCGCGTCATCGTGTTCACCGAGTCCCGCGACACCGCGGAGATCCTGACGGAGTTCCTGGGCGAACACTTCGACACCCGCCGGTTCGTCGGGCAGGGCGACAAGGACGGCAGCGACGGGATGACCCAGACCGAACAGCAGGAGACGCTGGACGCCTTCCGCGCCGGCGAGTTCGAGGTGCTCGTCTCCACCTCCGTCGCCGAGGAGGGGCTGGACGTGCCGGAGGTCGACCTCGTGCTGTTCTACGAGCCCGTACCGACCGCCATCCGCTCGATCCAGCGGAAGGGCCGGACCGGCCGGCAGACCGAGGGGAAGGTGTCCGTGCTCATGGCCGAGGACACCCGCGACGAGGCGTACTTCTGGATCGCCCGCCGGAAGGAGTCGGAGATGGAGGACGAACTCCGGAAGCTCAAGGGCGCGGCCGACGAGATAGAGGACGAACTCGACGACAGCCAGCAGCAGCTCGCGGACTTCGCGGAGCCGGCCGGCGGCGGGAGCGGTACCGGCGACGCGGTAAACGCCACCGCGGGCGACGGCGGGACGGCCGCGAACGGAAACGCCGACCGCCAGCCCGGGCTTCAGGACTTCGGCGACCGGGACGACGAGGCCGGGAGCGCCGACCCGGACGACGAGGAGGGCACCGTCGCGACCGCCCGCGGCGACGGCGACGACGTGGAGATAGTCGTCGACCAGCGCGAACTCGACTCGAACATCGCGCGGGACCTCTCGACGCGGGACGGGATCGAGACGCGTCTGGAGACGCTGGCGGTCGGTGACTACGTCCTCTCGGACCGGGTCGCCGTCGAGCGCAAGAGCGTCGGCGACTTCCTCGACACGCTCACCGGCGGCGACGACCGGTCGATGTTCGAACAGGTCGGCGACCTCACCCGCCACTACTCGCGGGGCGTGCTGATAGTCGAGGGCGGGGACCTGTACGGCGAGCGCAACGTCCACCCGAACGCCGTCCGCGGCGCGCTGTCCTCGCTCGCGGTCGATTTCGGCGTCAGCGTCCTCCGGACCGAGGACGAGGGAGACACCGCCGACCTGCTGGAGGTGATCGCCGGCCGCGAACAGGCCGTCGACGACCGCGAGGTGAGCGTCCACGGCGAGAAGCAGTCGAAGACGCTGGCCGAACAGCAGGAGTACGTCGTCAGTTCCATCGCCGACGTCGGTCCGGTGACCGCGCGCTCGCTCCTGGAGGAGTTCTCGACGGTCGAGGCCGTGATGACCGCGCGGGAGGACGACCTGCTGGAAGCGGACGGCGTCGGCGAGGTGACCGCCGAGCGGATCCGCGAGGTCGTCGGGGGCGAGTACACCGGGTAAGCCCGGCTTACTCGCGGGGTTAACTCGATAGGGAGTTTGTACTAAACCGGCTGGGGCGTTTCGGACCCGGTAGCATGACCGAGCAACCCGCGCGGACCGACGACGCCGAACGCTGCCTGTACGGTGCCGCACAGCACGAGCGGCCGCGCTGCTCGCCCGAGTGGGAGTACGGGGAGCCACAGCACGAGACAGACGTCGAGAACCCCTTTTCGGCCGCCGAGATAACGGCCGACAGCGGTCGCGACGCGCCGGGGACCGACCTGCGCACCCCGCGGCCGGCCGCGTACGGGCACGCTCAGCCGGCGACCGACTAAGGTCGCTGAATGTGATTAAATCGTATTTATATTTTCAGGGGTAGAGTTATCCGTCGGATCGGGGCAGTAACACGTATGCAGCCGAACTACTACGGCCCACCGCAGCACGAGGACGCCGATGCCGGGGAGCGCAAGCGGGACGTGGTCGCACGAGACGACGAGCGGGAAACCGTCCCGGCCCGCGTTCAGTAGGGGAGCGCGTCCAGCGCCTCGGCGGCCTCCCGGGCGGCGGCGAGGTACTCCCGGGCGCGGTTCGGGTCGTCCGTTTCGGCCGCTTTCCGCGAGAACTTCGTCAGCGTCGCGCGGAGCGCGTCGGCCGCCGCGGCCACGTCGCCGCCGGTCCCGCCGCCAGTCGGTGCGTCTGCCGACGTTGCGCCGGCATCGCCGGGGGGCGACTGGGACGCCGCCGGCGTCGCAGTTCGGGCCGCGGATGACGGCTCCCCGGCTGCGGGCTGCGAATCGGCGGCCCCGGGCGATCCGTCGGCACCCTGCTGTCGGTCGGTCGCCCCCTCGGCCGTCCGCTGCTCGGCGGCCGGCTGTTCGGCGGCGGGGTCCGACGCCGCAGCCGTTTCCTGCCCGTCGCCGCCCCCCTGCTGGGTGTCGCAGGTGGGGCAGAACTCCTGACCGTCGTAGCGGAAGATGGGGTCCCCGCAGTTGTCGCAGTGGGCGTTCGTCATCGTCGCGCCCTTCAGCAGGAGTTCGCTCATCCGCTGGGTGTGCTGGCGGCTCTCCTCCTCTTCCTCCAGCTGCTCACGGAGCTTCTCGCGCTCCGCCTCCTTGTCGAAGTCGCTCATACCCGACGGGAGGGGCGCCGGGTCGAAAAGGACTGCGAACCCGGAGTTCGACGCGCGTCGAACGTCGGGCCGACGAACATCGCGAACATCCGACGATTCGAAGTCTTTAACGGGTATCGCGGGCGCTCTTTACGTGGTATGACGAAAGTTAGCGTGGTCGGCGCGGCCGGAACGGTCGGCGCCGCCGCAGGGTACAACATCGCGCTGCGCGACGTGGCCGACGAACTCGTGTTCGTCGACATCCCGGACAAGGAGGACGACACGGTCGGGCAGGCCGCGGACGCGAACCACGGCGTCGCCTACGACTCGAACACGACGATCCGGCAGGGCGGCTACGAGGACACCGCCGGCTCCGACGTGGTCGTCATCACGGCTGGCATTCCCCGTCAGCCCGGCCAGACCCGCATCGACCTGGCGGGCGACAACGCGCCGATCATGGAGGACATCGGCTCGTCGCTGGCCGAGCACAACGACGACTTCGTCACGATCACCACGTCGAACCCCGTCGACCTGCTGAACCGTCACCTGTACGAGACGGGCGACCGCGCCCGCGAGAAGGTGATCGGCTTCGGCGGCCGCCTCGACAGCGCGCGCTTCCGCTACGTGCTCGCCGAGCGGTTCGACGCGCCCGTGGGGAACGTCGAGGCGACGATCCTCGGCGAGCACGGCGACGCGCAGGTGCCCGTGTTCTCGAAGGTCCGCGTGAACGGCCGCGACCCCGAGTTCTCCGACGAGGAGAAAGAGGAGATCCTAGAGGAGCTCCAGACCAGCGCGATGAACGTCATCGAGAAGAAGGGCGCGACCGAGTGGGGCCCGGCCACCGGCGTCGGCCACATGGTCGAGGCCGTCCTGCGGGACACCGGCGAGGTGCTCCCCGCGTCGGTCAAGCTCGAGGGCGAGTACGGCCACGACGACGTCGCGTTCGGCGTTCCCGTCAAGCTCGGCTCGAACGGCGTCGAGGAAGTCGTCGACTGGGACCTGACCGCCTACGAGCGCGAGCAGCTCGGCGAGGCCGCCGACAAGCTCTCCGAGCAGTACGACGAGATCAGCTAAGCCGAACCCGGTCGTATTTTCGCGTCGCTACTCCTCCTCACACGACCTGACGGCCGCTGGAGACGCCGCCTCGGCCGGATGAGACCGGCCCGCTGACATCTACCCCGCATGACAAAAGTGTTATGTGAGAGGGTGAAGATTCCACGCGTAGGTGACCGAGGATGCGCAACGAGGACACGGACACGCACATCGCGGAGTGGGCCGACCTGATCGGCGACTCCGTCCCCGATTCGGTCCAGTCGCACGAGGAGACAGGGGAGGCCGACGACCCCTGGACCGACGGCTTCTGACGCCCGTGTCGCCGCCCGAGTGCCCTCCCGCAGGTCGACCGGACGGGCGGTTCGCGATCGGTCGGCGAGGCCGTCCGCCGCGCCGGTAACGTAGAGTCGCGACCGCTACGGGACGAGTTGTTCGCCGTCGTCGTCGTAGACGGTGATGGCGTCGACGGGACAGGACCGCGCCGAGAACTTCGCGTCGAGTTCCTCGCCGTCGGGGACCTCGCGGGCGATCACGTCCTCGTCGACTTCCTCACCGTCGACGAGGACGGCCTTCCCCGCGTCGGTATCCTTCTCGAAGCCGTCCCACTCGGCGACGCACTGGAACATCCCGATGCAGGTGTCGCGGTCGAACTCGACTCGCATACCGGAGGATCCGACCGGAGTGGGTTAGCTCTGACGCCACGGGCCGATGGCGAACAGCCGGCACGGTCGGACGCGACGGGGGGTGCCGGACACCCGCCTCGGCCCCGTCGCGGCGTCGCTCAGGTCACGGCGGGGCTGGCCGCGGCCCCGTACCTAAACCCTCGGACCGCGGCCGGCCGCCACCCGACAGTTTAAACCGCGGGACGCGTCTACGGAGTCCCAATGAAGACGGCGGACCTGTCGGGGCTGCCGCCCGGCGTCACGGACTACCTGCAGGCGGAGGGGATCGAGGAGCTGTACCCCCCGCAGGCCGAGGCCGTCGAGGCGGGCGTCACCGACGGCGAGAACGTGGTGGCGAGCGTCCCGACCGCGAGCGGCAAGACGCTGATCGCCGAGCTGGCGATGCTGTCGTCCATCCGGCGCGGCGGGACGGCGCTGTACATCGTGCCCCTCCGGGCGCTGGCCAGCGAGAAGAAGGCCGAGTTCGAGGCATTCGAGGAGTACGGCGTCTCCGTCGGCGTCTCGACGGGTAACTACGAGAGCGACGGCGACTGGCTGGCGACGAAAGACATCGTGGTGGCAACCAGCGAGAAGGTCGACTCGCTCGTGCGCAACGGCGCGACGTGGATCGAGGACCTGTCCTGTGTCGTCGCCGACGAGGTCCACCTGATCGACGACGCCGGCCGCGGCCCGACGCTGGAGGTGACGCTGGCGAAGCTCCGCCAGCTGAACCCCGACCTCCAGACGGTCGCGCTGTCGGCGACGGTGGGCAACGCCGAGGACATCGCGGAGTGGCTCGACGCCGAACTCGTCGACTCGACGTGGCGGCCCATCGACCTGAAGAAGGGGGTGCACTACGGGAACGCGCTCCACCTCGACGACGGCACCCAGCGCGAGCTGGAAGTCAGGGGGTCGGAGAAACAGACCGCCGCCGTCGTCCGGGACACGCTTGAGGACGGCGGCTCGACGCTCGTGTTCGTCAACTCGCGGCGCAACGCGGAGGCGGCGGCGCGGCGGCTCGCGGACACGGTCGAGCCAGAACTGACCGACGAGGAGCGCGACGAACTGGCTTCCGTCGCCGCGGAGATACGCGACGTGAGCGACACCGAGACGAGCGAGGACCTGGCCGCCGCCGTCGAGGGCGGCGCGGCGTTCCACCACGCCGGCCTGGCGAGCGACCACCGCGCGCTCGTCGAGGACGCCTTCCGCGACCGCCTGCTGAAGGTGATCAGCGCGACACCGACGCTCGCCGCGGGCGTGAACACGCCGAGCCGCCGCGTCGTCGTCCGCGACTGGCGGCGTTACGACGGCACCGCGGGCGGCATGCAGCCGCTCGACGTGCTGGAGGTCCACCAGATGATGGGGCGGGCGGGCCGCCCCGGCATGGACCCGTACGGCGAGGCGGTGCTGGTCGCCAGCAGCCACGACGAACTGGACGAGCTGTTCGACCGCTACGTGTACGCCGACCCGGAACCCGTCCGGTCGAAGCTCGCGGCGGAGCCGGCCCTGCGGACGCACGTGCTGGCGACGGTGGCGACCGGCTTCGCCCGCTCCCGCGGGGAGTTGCTCGACTTCCTCGAACGCACGCTGTACGCCTCGCAGTCGGCCGAGCCGGACCGGCTGGAGCGCGTGACCGACGACGTGCTGGAGTACCTCGAACGGAACGAGTTCGTTCGACGCGACGGCCGCGGCGACGACGCGACCGTCGACGCGACGAGCCTCGGCCACACCGTCTCGCGGCTCTACCTCGACCCGATGAGCGCCGCGGAGATAGTCGACGGCCTGCGCGCCGTCGACGGCCGGCCCACCGCGCTCGGCCTCTACCACCTCGTCGCCCGTACGCCGGACATGTACGAGCTGTACCTGCGCTCGGGCGACCGCGAGGAGTACACCGAACTGTGCTACGAGCGCGAGGGCGAACTGCTCGGCCCGACGCCCAGCGAGTTCGAGGAGGGCCGCTTCGAGGACTGGCTCTCGGCGCTCAAGACCGCCCGACTGCTGGAGGACTGGGCCGAGGAGGTCGACGAGGACCGCGTCGCCGAGCGCTACGGGGTCGGTCCCGGGGACATCCGCGGGAAGGTCGACACCGCGGAGTGGCTGCTGAACGCCGCTGAGCAGCTCGCCAACGAGCTGGACGTCGGCCACGAGGCGGCGGTCCGCGAGGCCCGCAAGCGCGTCGAGTACGGCGTCGGCGACGAACTGCTGGACCTCGCGGGCGTCCGCGGCGTCGGCCGCAAGCGCGCCCGGCGGCTCTACGACGCCGGGGTCGAGACCCGCGCCGAACTCCGCGAGGCCGACAAGGGCGTCGTGCTCGGTGCGCTGCGCGGCCGCCGGAAGACCGCCGAGAACGTGCTCGAAAACGCCGGCCGCGAGGACGCGTCGATGGACGGCGTCGAACCGGTCGAGCGCGCGGCGGCCGACGGCGAGGGGAGCGACGCGGACGGAGGCGCAGAGCCGACGGACGACGCCGAACCGGACGCCGGCGAAGCCGACGACGCCGGCCAGGCGAGCCTGGGTGATTTCTGATGGAACTGGTCGAGGGGCGGCTCACGGTCGCGGACGTGGACGAACTGGTCGAGCAACTCGCCGCCGTCGGCGACGAGCACGGAACCACGGTGCAGGCGTTCGACGCCCGCTACGTCGCCGGGCGCGAGCACCTCGAACGCGCCGTCGAACTGGCCGACCGCGCCATCGAGCGCGGGGAGAACGTCGCCCGGAACCGCGGCGTCGAGATACTGCTGTACGCCGCCGGGCGGCGGCAGATCAACCGGGCCCTGGAGATGGGCGTGAGCGAGGGCGAGGTGCCCGCTGTGGTCCTCGTCGACGGCGGCGACGAGGCCGCCGCGGCGGAGGCGGTCCGCGACCGGCTCGCCCTCTCACCGGAGCCGACCGTCGGCGTCGAACACGCGGACGAGGAGCGGATTCAGGCGTTCTTCGACGTGACCGACGCCGAGCGCGCGGCGACCGACGCGACTCTCGCTGAGCTGGTTCGCGAGCGCGTCGCGCTGCTGGAAGTCGAGAAGTAGCGCCACCACAAAGCACTCGTGAATATCTAGCAAAATCAGGGGCGTGAGCGATATAACTAAGGCAATAACGGCAGTGGTTATTGTCTCATTGGCCTCCGGATGTTTGATTACGAACATAGGGAGTGAACAGGAGACGGCCGGAGGGAGCGACAGTGCATTCGGTGTCGCAATAGTGGACGAAGCCGACGGCAACGTGATAAATTATTCTAGCGATCGGATGGAAGACAAGGAGATAATGAGAGGTATCGTCGATGAGATGGTCCATGAAAACGATACCAACGACAGTTCGAATATTTTCGTCAGTCCAAGCAGAACATCCGCAGCCATGAACGAGTTTGACGGGTTGAAATCGCCAAACAGCTCTAGTGTTTATATCAAGAAAGATGGGAAAATAATAGAGATAACTGCAATGTCGGGGGACTGACTCGGAGAGGACTCAAGACCATGCTTTCGTTCAGTCTATAAGTGAATATGGGCCCGAGATCGCAAACGGGAAACGGAGCATGGATAAGACCCTGAATTCTCCCCTCGAAATCGGCGACCTCACCCTCCCGAACCGGCTGTACCGCGCGCCGCTGCTGGAGTGTGCGGGCAACGGGCCAGACGCCGCCGAGACGCTGGTCGCGGAGCTGGAACCGGCCGCGGAGTCGGGCGTCGGGCTGATATTCCAGGGGGCGACCATCGTCCGCGGCGAGGGGGGCTGTGCCGCGCCGGGGATGACGCGCGTCCACGACGACGAGTTCGTGGCGGGGCTGTCGGCGGTGGCCGACGCGGTCCACGACCACGGCGGGCGGATCTTCGCGCAGCTGGAGCACGGCGGCCTGCGGAGCATGGAGACGTGGCACGCCGAGTACCGCGAGGCCCACCCGGACCTGGAGCAACTGGCCGTCTCGCCGCTCCCGTGGCAACTGAAGGCGCTGGATACGGCGGGCTTTCTCGCCTACGACCCCCACGTGCTGTCGACCGACGAGGTGTACGACCTCGCGGCCGATTTCGGCCGGGCCGCCGCGCGCCTCGTCGAGGCGGGCTACGACGGGGTCCACATCGCCGGCGCGAACATGGGCATCGTCCAGCAGTTCCTCTCGCCCTTTTACAACCGCCGGGACGACGAGTTCGGCGGGTCGCTCCGCGCGCGGACGCGGTTCCTAGAGGTCGTACACGACGAAATTCGGGAGCGGGCCGGCGACGTGCCGCTGGTGACGAAGGTGCCCGCGGAGACGGCCGCGCCGCCCGTCATTCGGCGTCACCTCTCGCTCGACGACGGCGTGCGGATCGCCGAGCGCGCTGCGGCGGTCGGCTACGACGCGGTGGTGCCGGTCCAGGGGTCGGTCGTCTGGGACATGAGCATCGTCCGCGGCGAGTACCCCGAGCGGGCCTGGAACGACGACCGCTTCGCGGCGGGGTACGCGGCGGCGTTCGGGAGCCGGCTCCGGGCACGGGTGGTCGCGGCGCTAAATCGCCTCCAGTCGCTCCAGTACGGGTTCGAGCCGGCGTGGAACGCGGACTTCTGCCGGCGGGTCCGGGAGCGCGTCGACGTCCCGGTGCTGGCGGAGGGCGGGATCCGGGGACGCGACGAGATGGACCGCCTGCTCGGCGACGCCTGCGACGCGGTCGGGGTGGGCCGGCCGTTCTACGCCGAGCCGCGGCTTGGCGCGCGCCTGCTGGACGCCGACGGGGAGCGGGCGGTCTGTGAGAGCTGCAACAACTGCGCGGTGCCGCAGGCGACCGGCGCGCCCGGAGTCTGTCGAACCCCGTCGGTGCTCGAAGCGCGGGGACGCCTCGACCGGGCCGGCGCGTACGACCGCGACGAGTGAGCGCCCCCGTGGGGGCGAACGGTCCCTCGGCCAAAAGTTGTATTACGGTTGACGTGTTACCTCGTTTGAGCCATGTTCACAGGGGGCAGCGCCGAACGGCACGCCGGAACAGGTGGAGCACGGGGACAGGGAGATGGCACAGTGTAACAACTGCACCGAGGAGATAGCGGCCGACGAGGAGGCCCACGTCAGGGTCGTCAAGCCGATGGAGTTCAAGGGGAGCACGGAGCAAATCGAGCACTACTACTGCTCCGTCAACTGTCTGGTAGAACGGGCACGGGCGTAACTGACAGCAACGAATGACGACCGTCCGGTGAAATCCCAACCTACGGTCACGTAGGAGCGGGCAAACCGCCGGGGGCGGCGGCCGGAACGCGGCCCCCACGGCGGCAGTCCCGGTAACGACTCGTTGCTTTCGACCCGGTGAGCATAGCTGGTTCATAACAAAGGCCGGGTATCGGCAACGCGAAAACAGAAGAGGGGACGGGGACCGCCGGCAGCGTCGGTGGCGTTTTTCCGTCGTCGCCCGGACGCCGGCGACCGCCCCTCGCCGGAGACACAATGTCACGCCTGAACACCCATCGAAGCGGTCGTCGCGCGGAGATAGAACCGGAGAACACGGAGACGGAGTCGGACTGCCCCGAGTGCGGGGCCGACCAGTTCGTACAGAGTCCCGACCGCGGGGAGCTCGTCTGCGACGACTGCGGGCTCGTCGTCGACGAGGAGGCGATAGACTACGGGCCGGAGTGGCGGGCGTTCAGCCACGAGGAGCGCCAGCAGAAGTCCCGGGTCGGCGCGCCAACGACCGAGACGATGCACGACCGCGGGCTGACGACCGACATCGACTGGCGCAACACGGACGCCAAGGGCCGGTCGATCGGCTCGGAGAAGCGCGGCCAGCTCCACCGCCTCCGGAAGTGGCAGCGCCGCATCCGGACCCGCGACGCGGGCGAGCGCAACCTGAAGCAGGCGCTCTCGGAGATAGACCGGATGGCGTCGGCGCTGGGCGTCCCGCGGTTCGTCCGGGAGATAGCGAGCGTGATGTACCGAAAGGCCCTGGAGAAAGACCTCATCCGCGGGCGCTCCATCGAGGGCGTCGCGACGGCGACGCTGTACGCCGCCTGCCGCAAGGAGGGGATCGCCCGGAGCCTGGAGGAGATAAGCGAGGTGTCGCGGGTCGACCGCCGCGAGATCGGCCGCACGTACCGCTACATCTCCCAGGAACTCGGCCTGGAGATGAAACCGGTCGACCCCAAGCAGTTCGTCCCGCGCTTCTGCTCGGAGCTGGAGGTGAGCGAGAGCGTCCGGACCCGCGCCCGCGAGATCGTCGAGCGGACCGCCAAGGAGGGGCTCCACTCCGGCAAGTCGCCGACCGGTTTCGCCGCGGCGGCGATCTACACGGCGTCGCTTGACTGCGACGAGAAGCAGACCCAGCGCGCGGTCGCCGAGGTGGCGCAGGTGACGGAAGTGACGATCCGCAACCGCTACCAGGAGCAGACCGCGGTGCTCGAAGGCGACGCGTAGCTTTTCCCCGCGGCGGGCCCATAGCCCGCCACGCATGACCGATGACATCGCGAGCCACGTCGACGGCCTCCTCCACGAACAGACCCAGGTGCGCGACCGCGGCGTCGACCTGACCGCCGCCGAGGTGTACGAGGTGACCGCGCCCGGCCGCGTCGACTTCGGCGGCAGCGAACTGACCGACGCCGAGCGCACGCCCCACGACCGCGTCCGGCGGAACGAGGGCGACGACTACGAGTGGTGGCACCTGGACGCCGGCCAGTACCTCGTCGAGTACAACGAGTCGGTCGCCGGCGACGCCGTCCTGACGGTCCAGCCGCGGTGCGAACTGCGCGAGCGGGGCGCGAGCCACCCGACGCTGACCGTCGCCGAACTGGGGCCGGTGCCGCTGTCGGTCGGCGGCGCGGGGATCCGGCTAAAGGAAAACGCCCGGATCTCGACCGTCGTCGACGCCGAGCGCCGGTGACGGCCCGCGACGGCGGGCGTGCGGGCGACCCACGGACCGATCCGCTATCCGTGGCTTCTTGTCCGGGCGACGAGGATCGTCGGACAGCGTGGCACCACGGGACCGGACGGCGGACGACGGCCTCGGGCGGGCGCTCGGGGCGCTGGCTGTCGGGTGGTTTCTGACGCTCGGCGCGCGCTTTCTCCCGCCGGCGATCCTGCCCCAGATCCGGGCGACGTTCGGCATCGGCGACGCGACCGCGGGGGTCGCCATCTCCGCGATCTGGGTCGGCTACGGCTTGATGCAGTTCCCCGCCGGCGCGCTCGCCGACCGGGTCGACGAGCGGACGCTGCTGAGCCTCAGCCTCGTCCTCGCGGGGGCGAGCCTGGCGGCGATCGCGGGCGCGCCGGCGTTCGGCGTGTTCCTCGTCGCCTGCGTCCTGTTCGGCCTCGGGACGGGGCTGTTCGGGCCGCCGCGGGGCATCGCGCTCTCGAACCTGTTCGCGCCGACGCCGGGCCGGGCGTTCGGGATCACCCTCGCCGCCGGGAGCGTCGGGTCGGCCGCCCTGCCGTTCGTCGCCAGCGTCCTCACGGACCGGATCGGCTGGCGGCTCGCGGTCGGCCTGCTGGTCCCGGCGTTTCTCGGGGTCGCCGCCGCGACCCTGCGGTACGTCCCGGCCGACACCGGGAGCGGGTCCGACGACGGCGACGACGCGGCCAGCCTCCGGCGGACGCTCGGGCGCGCCCTGACCGACCGGCAGGTCCTGACCGCCGTCGCGGCGCTGACGCTCATGCTGTTTACGTTCCAGGCGCTGACCGCCTTCCTCCCGACGTACCTGATCCGGGCGAAGGGGGTCGGCCAGGGGGTCGCCGGGGCGCTGTTCGGCGTCCTGTTCGTCGCGGGCGCGGCCGCCCAGTTGGCCGGCGGCGACGCCGTCGACCGCTACGGGACGCGGGCGGTGATGGTCGCCGTCGCCGTCGCGACCGCGCTGAGCCTCGCCGCCCTCCCGCTGGTCGGCGGCCTCGTCCCCGTCGCCGCCGTGGTCGTCCTGCTGGCGACCCAGATGGCGGTCCAGCCGGTGATGAACTCCTACATCATCGAGGCGCTGCCGCCGGCGGGCACCGGCACCGCGTGGGGCTTTCTGCGGACGGCGTTTTTCCTGCTCGGCGCGACCGGGTCGACCGTGGTCGGGGTGCTCTCCGAGCGCGGGCTGCTGGACGAGTCGTTCTACCTGCTGGCGGGGGTCACGGCCGTCGCCGTTTTGCTGTTCGTCCTGCTGCCGGCGGAGTCGTGATCACGCCCCGTCGGCGTACACCTTCACCTCGCCGTCCTCGGTGAGGCCGACCTCGACCGCCGTGTCGAGGCGGCTCTCCGCGACGTACGCCTCCAGTTCGCCGTACAGGTGGGCGTTCAGCTCCGGCGTGCAGTAGTCGACCTTGATCCCCGCCTCGTCGCCACGCTCGTACACCGCCTCGACGACGTCCTCGAAGTACGTGCCCGCCTCGACAGTGAACCGGACCGGCGAGCGGAGCGTCCGGACGAGTTCGAGCGTCCGCCGGGCCTTCGAGACGTTCTCCTGGGCGGCGCGCTCTATCGCGCTCACGTTCGAGGCGGTCGTCCCGAGCCGCTCGGCGACCTCCCGCTGGGTGTGGCCCGCCTCCCGAAGTTCGAGCACCTCAACCTGTCGCTCGGTCAGCGCGGTGTCGGCGGCCGTCGGCATGGGAGATCAAACGAAACCGTTTGGGATAAGCTTTAGGTCGAACTCTTTCGATTGTACAACTATGGGACGCGACGAGCGGGTCGGACGGCGGGCGGTGCTGGCGGCCGCGGCGGGCGGAGTCGCCGGGATGGCCGGGTGCGGGGCCGTCTCCGGCGAGGACGCCGTCTCCGTGCTCGCGGCCGGCAGCCTCCAGAACGCGCTGGAGAACGGGCTCCCGGACCGGGTCGACGCCGCCGTCCGGGTGGAGGCACACGGTTCCGCCCGGGCCGCCCGCCTCGTCGCGGACGGCGCGAAGGACCCGGACATCGTCTCGGTCGCCGACGCCGCGCTGTTCGACGGCCCGCTCCGCCCGGGCTGGCACGCCGAGTTCGCCACCAACGCGGTCGTCCTCGCGTACGACCCCGACAGCGAGGGCGGCCGCCGTATCGCGGAGGCGGGGACCGAGGCGTGGTACCGGCCGCTGCTGTCCGGCGCGGCGTCGCTCGGCCGGACGGACCCGGACCTCGACCCGCTTGGCTACCGGACGCTGTTCGCGCTCGAACTGGCGACCGACCACTACGGGACGGACGCCGACCTCCGCGGGGCGGTGCCCGAGCGCGACCAGGTGTACCCGGAGACGCAGCTGCTGAGCCAGTTCGAGACCGGCGGGATAGACGCCGCCTTCACCTACCGGAGCATGGCCGTCGACCGCGGGTACGAGTTCGTCGCGCTCCCGGCCGCGGTGGACCTGAGCGACCCCGCGCTCGCCGACCGGTACGCGGCCGCGACGTACGAACTGCCCGGCGGGAAGACCGTCCGCGGCGCACCGATACGCTACGCGTCCACGCTCCGCCGGGAGTCGTCGGCAGCGACCGACGCGTTCGAGGCACACGTCGCCGGGGGGTACCTCGCCGACTTCGGCTTCGGCGTCCCCGAGAACTACCCGCGGTACACCGGGGATGTTCCCGACGCGGTCTGAGGTCGCCGGCCGGCGGATCGACCCGCTGTCGGTGATCCTTGCGCTCGGCGGCGTGTTGCTGCTGTACTACCTCGTCCCGCTGGTCTCGCTGTTCGTCGCGCAACCGCCGGGCGCGGTCTGGGCGCAGTTGACGACGCCGCGGGTCGCCGGGGCCGTGCGGACCTCGCTGTGGGCCGCGGTCGCCAGCACGGCGGTCGCGACGGCCTTCGGCCTGCCGCTTGCCTACTGGCTGGCGCGGGCGGACGGCCGGGCCGCGACGCTCGTCACCGCCGCGGTCGTGTTGCCGCTCGTGCTCCCGCCGGTGGTCAGCGGGATGCTCCTGCTCACCGTCGTCGGGCCGGACACCGCGCTCGGCGGGCTCGCGGCCGCGAACGGCGTTTCGCTCACGCGCTCTATCGTCGGCGTCGTGCTCGCCCAGACTTTCGTCGCGTCGCCGTTCGTCGTCGTCACCGCGAAGGCGGCGTTCGAGGGCGTCGACCGGCGGCTGGAGCACGCGTCGCGCTCGCTCGGCAAGGGCCGGCTGACGACGTTCCGGCGGGTGACGCTCCCGCTGTCGTGGCCGGGCGTACTCGCCGGGATGACCCTCGCCTTCGCCCGGTCGCTGGGGGAGTTCGGCGCGACAATCATGCTCGCGTACTACCCGCGGACGATGCCCGTCCAGATCTGGGTGTCGTTTACCACCGCGGGAATCGAGCGCGCGTTCCCGGTCGCGGTCGTCCTCGTCTGCGTCGCCGTCGGCACGCTCGCCGCGCTGAACGCCCTCGGCTCGAACCCCCTCGCCTGACCATGCTCGTCGTCGAAGACCTCACGAAGGCGTTCGACGCGTTCCGGCTCGGCCCGGTGGACCTGACGGTCGGCGACGAGGTGCTCGCCGTCCTCGGGCCGTCGGGCTGTGGCAAGTCGACGCTGCTTGGCCTCGTCGCGGGGACGCTCGACCCCGACGGCGGCCGCGTCTCGCTGTCGGGCCGCCGCCTCGACGGCCGCCCGCCCGAAGAGCGCGGCGTCGGCGTCGTGTTCCAGGACGGCGCGCTGTTCCCGCACATGACCGCCCGCGAGAACGTCGCCTACGCCGGGGCCGCCCCGGAGCGGGTCGCGGACCTGGCGACCACGCTGGAAGTGGCCGACGTGCTGGACCGTCCGGCAACGGCGCTGTCGGGCGGCGAACGTCAGCGCGTCGCGCTGGCCCGCGCGCTGGCCGCCGACCCCGACGCCCTCCTGCTCGACGAGCCGCTGGCGAACCTCGACGCGCCGGTCCGCCGCCGCCTCCGCGGGGCGCTCCACGAGACGTTCGCGGAGACCGGCGTCCCGACGGTGCTCGTGACCCACGACCGTCGGGTCGCGACCGCGGTAGGCGACCGCGTCGCTGTCCTGCGTGACGGCGGCGTCGAGCAGGTCGGCACGCCGTCGGCGGTGCTCGACCGCCCGGCGACGCCGTTCGTCGCGCGGTTCACCGGGAGCGAGAACGTGTTCGAAAGCAGGGTAGTCGACCGCGACGCGGACGGCGTCGCGCTCGCGTTCGGCGACGCGACGCTCCGGTCGACGCGGGACGCCCCCGCCGGCGCGACCGTGACCGCCTGCGTCAGGCCGGCGCGGGTCCGGCTTGTCGGGGGGGACGCGCCCGAGGGCGCGAACGTCCTCCGGGGCACCGTCGCCCGCTGGCTCCACGAGGGCGACGAGTACCGCGTGACCGCGGCCGTCGACGGCGCGGCGGACCACGTCACGGCCGCGGTCCCGGCGACGGCGTTCGAGCGCGCCGGGGTCGAGCGCGGCGCGACCGTGCGGCTGGCGTTCGACCCGGCGGCGGTCCACCTGATCGAAGCGGCGTGACGCCCCACGGAGTCGCGGCCCGTGTCCTCCAGTTCAGGCCCGGCCCGTGCACCGCCAGGCTTCGGCAGCGTTCGCGAGGTGGTCGGCGTACTCGCGGACGGCGTCGCGCCAGCGGTCGTCGCCGGCGGCGCGGGCGTCGCGCAACTCGTCCAGTTCGTCCCCGTCGTACGGCGACGCGAGGCGCACCATGCCGAAGACGACGGATTCGGCGGCGTCGCCGTCGTCCAGAGCCGGGTCCGTCACCCGATCCCGGACCCGCTCGGGCGGGGCGTCGAGGCGGATCCCCGACCCCGGGATGCTCTTGGACATCTTGGGCGTTCCGTCGACGCCCGGCACGAGCCGGGAGAACAGGCCGACCACCCGCCCGTCGACGCCGGCCGCCGCCCGGAGGTCGTCGAACCGCCGGGCCATCCCGACGTTGTCGGCCCCCAGCGACAGCAGGACGCGGTCGTACCCCGCGCGGAACTCGTCGGTCAGCGGGGCGACGTTGTCCGCCGCCATGAGCAGCCCGCAGAGCGACTCGGAGAACGCCGTCGCGTCGCCGCCCCCGGACTCGACCGCCTCGTAGGCGGCCGCCAGGTCGGCCTCGAACGCCGTGCGCTCGTCCCAGCGGTCGCCGCCGGCGTCGGGGTCGTAGCGGCGCGCGAGGCGGGTTGCCGCGCGCAATGCGTCGGCCGCCTCGCTCTGGACGACCACTCGTCCGCGCTCCGGGTCGAACCCGCGTTCGAGCGCGAACGCGCGGTACCGCTCGGCGCGCTCGCGCAGCGTCGCGGCGTCGCCCCCGCCGGCGTTGTACACCACCTGGTCGGCGACCGTCAGCCGGACGTCGAAGCCGGCGCGCTGGAGGTCGACCGCCGACCGGACCTGCCCGAGCGTCCCGACGTGGGGCGCGCCGGTCGGCGAGATACCGACCGAGACGAGCGTCTCCGCGGGCGTCGCCGCGGCGAGCGCGTCGGCGTCCCCCACGAACGCGAACCGGTGCCGGCAGGTCGACGCCGACAGGTCGCCGATCGGTCCGTCGACGGGGTCGTACCCGCGTCGTTCTACCGCCGCCTCGTAGTGGGTTTCGAGGTCGGTCACGGGCGGAAATGTCTCATCGAGCCATAAAGTGCTAATTCGTCACTAGGTAGCGTGCGACAGAGCCGACCGGTGTCGGCCGGGAGGGTAGCGCGGCGACCGCGACGGCCCGCAGTTGCGTCGCCGGCGACCGTCCGCAACGTTGCGGCCGCCCGTGGTTTCAAGCCCCGCGGGGCCGACGGTTCGGCCATGCCAGCAGCAGTCGTCACCGGGTCGTCGCGCGGCATCGGTCGAGCGATCGCGCTCCGGTTCGCGGCGGACGGGTACGACGTGGCCGTGAACTACCACACGAACGAGGCGAAGGCCGAAGAAGTGGCGGACGCCGTCCGCGAGCGCGGGCAGGAGGCGGTCGCGGTCGGAGCCGACGTGGCCGACCCCGAGGCGGCGGCGCGACTCGTCGACCGCGCGGCCGACGCGTTCGGCGGCGTCGACCACGTCGTCAACAACGCCGGGATCGACCAGCACGTGTACACCGAGAACCTCGACCCCGCCGACTTCGACCGCGTGATGGACGTGAACGTCAACTCGGCGTTCAACGTCACGAAGGCCGCCCTGCCGCACCTCCGTGACTCCGACGACGACCCGTCGGCGACCGCCGTCTCGTCGATACTGGCCCACACCGGCGCGCCGATCGAGGTCCACTACGCCGCCTCGAAGGGCGCGTTGCTCTCGCTGGTTCGCAGCCACGCCGAGGATTTCGCGCCCGACGTCCGGGTCAACGCCGTCGCGCCCGGCCACGTCGAGACGGACATGACCGCCGACCGCTCCCCCGACGAGAAGCGCGAGGAACTGGCCGACATCCCGCTGGACCGGTACGGCCGCCCCGAGGAGATCGCCGACGCCGTCGCGTACCTGCGGGACGCGTCGTTCGTCACGGGCGAGACGCTGAACGTCAACGGCGGCGAGGAGATGCGGTAGGCGGCGGCGCGGCTGGTCGGCGTGGGTTCGGAAGGAAGTAGTCCCGACAGGATTCGAACCTGTGTCGAAGCCCCCAGAAGGCTTCAGGATTGGCCGCTACCCCACGGGACTCGTAGCGTCGCTTTCGAGTGCGCATCCAATAGTAACGCACATCCGTATTTGAGTGTTGCGAAGTCGAATGTCCGCCGCCCTCCGCTACTCGTCGGCGGAGCCGACCCCGGGCGGAACCGAGTAGTGTTCCTTGCGGTGGCAGTTCGCACAGAGGACGGTACACCGGTTTATCTCCTCCCCGATATTTGCCTTCGAGTACCCGTACACGACCATCGCAGAGATACCGAGATCCTTCTCCCCGGGATGGTGGAAATCGAGACAGGCCGGGTTTCCCTCCCCGCACCGCTCACAGGCACAGTTGTCCCGCTTGTACACGTGCAGCCACCGCCTGAGTTCCGCGCGTCGGCGGTCCTTCTTCCGGATCTCCGACTCGCGGTTCTTTCGATACCACCGCTGATACCCGGATAGCTCCCGCCACTCCCGGTCCGACAGGTCGACGTCGTCCGGTTTCGGCTGTACCTCGCCTTCGTTCAACGATCCCCGTTCGAACGTCTCCAGTCCGGCCGCCTCCTTCGCAGCGTTCCAACTACCCATCACGCGCAGGATCGTCGCGGACGCCGGCCTCAGCCCCAGTTCCTCGTACTGTGCCTTGGTCGGCGATTCGCCGAGTTCCCGCGCGGCCTCGCTGAGGGCGTCGAGGTACTCCTCCTCGGTCGTCATGGGGGCGGTAGCCGCGTTCTGGTATTTAATGAGACGACCCGCTAATGAATGTCAACAAACACCAAACTATTATCCGTTGGCGTGTCAACGGCGGGGTATGATCCGTCGGATCCATCCGGTCCGTGGTCGGCGTGGGTAGCCCGCTCGCAGTCGGCCCGTTCAGCAACGCGATGCTGATCGGGGCCGTCTTGACCGTCGGCTTCGGTGCGTTCGGCTTGGTCACGCTGTATCGGGGCGTGAACGACCTTGGACGGGGGTATCGCATCATGTCGAACGACCCCGTCGATGCGGGGAGCGTCCATCTGGAGAGCGGCGTCGTCGAGGTACAGGGGACGGCCGAACCGATCGACGGCACGCTGGACGCGGCGTACACGGAGACGGACTGCCTGGCCTACGAATACGAGGAAAAGCACAAGCACGAGGACCACGACGACGACGGGAACGAACGAGAGGAGTGGCGGACGGTCGACAGCGGCGGCGATGAGACGCCGTTCTACGTGACCGACGACACGGGGTCGGTGGCGGTCGACCCCGACGGGGCCGAGGTGTCGGTCCACTCGGACCGGGTCGATTCGAGCATACGGGTCCGGAAGTACGAGGGCCGACTGGACCCCGGCGAGACGGTCCACGTCTACGGCGAGAAAGTGGACGCGGCCGACACGGCCGACGCGCCCGGCGACGAGCGGGTGTACATCGGCGACGGGGGCACGGCGGAGTCGTTCACCATCTCGGACACGACCGAGAACCGAACGATCATGCGCTACCTCGGCAAGGGGGTGGCCACGACCGTGATAGGCGTCGTCACCCTCGGGGCCGCCAGCGTCCCGACGCTGACGTACACGGGCCACCTCTCGTCGGTCAGGGAGTTCGCGTCGCAGTACCTGCCGCTCCTCCTCGCGTGACCGGCAAGCCGGAGCTGGCACGTTGGTTCGCCGACTGTGCATAGATCGACACCCATTTTACCCTCACCTGTACACACTCGTGTATGTACATCGGCCGTTTCGTCGTCGTCGGCCCGGACGTCGCCGCGTACCGAGTCTCCTCCCGGTCGTTCCCGAACCGCCGGATCGACGAGCGCGAGGGCGCGCTGACCGTCGGCCCGACGGCGGACGCCCCGGAGACGGACAACCCCTACATCGCGTACAACTGCGCCCGCACCGTCGGCGATGCGGCGGTGCTTGGCAACGGGTCGCACGTCGACCCGATCACCGAGAAGGTCGGCCTCGGCTACCCGGCGCGTGACGCGCTGGCCACCGCGTTGCTGTCGCTCGACTACGAGAAGGACGACTACGACACGCCCCGCGTGGCGGGCGTACTGACCGCCGAGGGCGCGTACGTCGGCATCGTCCGGAAGGACGCCCTGCTGGTCGAGGAAGTGACGGAGCCGACGCTGGTGGCGACCTACGAGAAGAACAGCCCGGAGGCGTTCGACTTCGCGGCCGGCGACGCCGCGGCGGCCGCCCGCGAGGCGTACGACCTCGACTTCGAGCACGCCGTCTGTGCCGCCGGCGTCGCGCGGACCGACGACGGCTTCGAAACGGCGGTCGTCAACGGCGACGAGTAGGGCCGGACGGAGCGCCGCGACAGCAGAGCGGTCTCGGGGGGCGGACAAGCCTGAAGGGTCGCGCCCGCGTCGGGGTCGGTATGCGACTGGGCGTCATCTCCGACATCCACGGCAACCGCGTCGCCCTGCAGACCGTCCTGAACGACATGCCGCCCGTCGACGGCCTGCTGTGTGCGGGCGACGTCGTCGGCTACAACCCCTGGCACGCCGACTGCGTCGCGGCGGTCCGCGAGCGCGACGTGCCGACCGTGATGGGCAACCACGACCGCGCGGTGGCGACGGGGACCGCGTTCCGGTTCAACAGCATGGCCGGCGCGGGCGTCGAGCACGCCCGGGAGACGCTCTCCGAGGACCAGGTCGCGTGGCTCGCCGACCTCCCCGACGAGCGCGTCGAGTGCGACGGCCGGGTGAAGATCGTCCACGGCCACCCCGACGACCCGGACCGCTACACCTACCCCGACCAGTTCTCGCCGCGGCTGCTGGGCGACGAGGACGTCCTCATCATGGGCCACACCCACGTGCAGGGCCACGAGCAGTACGGGGAGGGGATCGTGATGAACCCCGGCAGCGTCGGCCAGCCGCGCGACGGCGACCCGCGGGCGGCGTACGCCGTGCTGGACCTGGACGCACTGACCGTCGCGGAGCACCGCGTTGAGTACGACATCGCCGCCGTGCAGGAGGCCGTCGCGGCCGCCGACCTGCCCGGGAAGATCGGCGCGCGGCTGGAGAAGGGGCGGTGAGAGCGGCGCGCCGGCGAGCGGCGAAACCGCCCGTATCGGTGCCATGAGGGGTCAGCGCCCCGGTACGAGCAAAAGGTTAACCCTGCCCCCGGGGTAGAATGGACGCCATGTCGATCACGGACGCGATCAGGGGAGGGGGAACGGACTCGAAACTGTACTTCGCCGTCGGGGGGCTGTCGCTACTGAAGGCGCTCGCCGTCCGCGGCGACAAGGCGCGGTTCCGGTCGGAGCTGGCGGACGCGGCGCTGTTCCTCGGGATCGGCGTCGTCCTGCAGCGCGCCGAGCAGCGGCGGTCGGCGAAGCTCGGCGACGTCGACCGCCTCCGGCAGGAGGTGCGGCGGCAGTTCGGCGGGCAGGAGGAGTCGAGCGGCTTCCGCGACCGCGCGCGCAAGCGGCTCGGCCGCGAGCAGGAGCCGGAATCGCGCTCGCTGGCCGACCGGATCCTCGGCTGAGCGCGAGCGGAACGGTTCAGGGTGTCGTCGGATCAAACGGGCCGGAGCCGCGCGGAGAAGTGCCGGAGTTCGGCCATCTCGGGCTCGTCGACGACTTCGAGGCCGGCCACGGCGTCGGCGCGGTCCTGAACGGCCGCGAGCGTCTCGACGACGTGTTCGACGTGCTCCCGGCCGTACGTCCGGCGGGGCAGGGCCAGCCTGACCAGGTCCGGCCTGTCGGCCCCGGGGAACGCGAACTCGCCGAGTTCGACCGCTCGGACGCCGCCCTCGCGGTACAGCTCGCAGACGAGCGCCTGGCCCGGGAACTGCCCCGTCGGGACGTCCGGGAGGAGCTTGCCGGCGTCGACGTAGACGGCGTGGCCGCCGGGCGGCCAGTACACCGGAATTCCGGCGTCCCGGAGCCGGTCGCCGAGGTCACGGACCTGCTCGACGCGGTCCCGGACGCGGCCCAGGTCGACCGCCTCGCGGAGGCCGACGGCCATCGCCGCCAGGTCGCGGCCGGCCATCCCGCCGTACGTGGGGAACCCCTCGTAGAGGATGGCGCGCTGTTTCGCCCGCTCGAACAGGTCGTCGTCCTCGACGGCGACGAAGCCGCCGGCGTTGACCAGCCCCTCCTTCTTGCCGCTCATGACGAGGGCGTCGGCGTAGCCGAGCTGTTCGCGGGCGATCTCGGCGATCGATGTGTCGCCGTAGCCGGGTTCGCGCTCGCGGACGAAGTAGGCGTTCTCGGCGAACCGGCAGGCGTCGATCACGAACGTGGCGTCGATATCGTCGGCGAAGGCCGCGACTTCGCGGGTGGTCTCGACGCTGACGGGTTGACCGGCCGCGGAGTTGTTGGTGATCGTCAGGACGACGACCGGGACGTTCTCCGCGCCGACGCGGTCGACGTGCTCGCGGGCGCGCTCGACGGAGAAGTCGCCCTTGAAATCGCCCTCGGCGTCGGGGTCGTGTGCGCCCTCGACGGGGCAGTCGACGGCCTCAGCCCCCTGGTTCGCGACGTGTGCGCGGGTCGTGTCGAAGTGCGTGTTGTTGAGGACGGCGTCGCCCTCGCCGACCAGCGCGCCGTAGAGGACGTTCTCCGCGCCGCGGCCCTGGTGGGCCGGGACCACGTTCTCGAACCCCATCACGTCGCCGACCGCCGCCTCCAGTTCGCGGAAGCTCTCGCTGCCGGCGTAGGCCTCGTCGCCCCGGAGGAGGGCCGCCCACTGCTCGTCGCTCATCGCGCCGGTCCCGCTGTCGGTCAGCAGGTCGACGTACACGTCGTCGGCGTCCAGGTTGAAGACGTTGTAGCCGGCGGCCTCCAGGTTGGCCGCACGCTCCTCGCGGTCGGGCAACTCGATCCGCTCGACCATCTTGGTCTTGTACGCTCGCATGCCGCCGTATACGGCCGGCGGCGTGAACAAGTTAATCGGCGGGATCTGCCGGACGGCGACCAGATCCGCGGGGTGACGGCGAACCGCGGTCGACGGTGGACGGACGTATCCATCGGTCGGCATGTCGGGGCCTTCGGGGGCGAGTCCGGCCACCGCGACCACTCAGAGCCCGATGTGTGAGGTCGAACTCGGGCCGTCGTCGCCGTCGTCGATACCGCCCTCGTGTTCGAACTCGACGTCGTCGTCCGTGAGGTAGATGTCGCCGCGGTTGACCGTCACGTCGACGCCCGGCAGCGTCGTGCCGGCGGCGTCGCCGTTGTCGCAGTCGCCCGAGCAGGCGTCGAACATCGACCCGTGCTTCGGGCAGACGATCTGGCCGTCGCGGACCGCCGCGCCGAACCCGCGGTCGAAGCGCTGGGCCTCGTGGGTGCAGCGGTTGATCCACGCCTCGACGCCGCTTTCCTCGCAGGGGACCAGGATGACCTCGTCGAGTTCGTCGTACTCGTCGCGGATCGTAAAGAGCCACGAGCCCTCCTCCTCCACCGTCTCGACGGTCGTCAGTCGGTCGGGCATCGGCGAGGTGTAAGGCCACCGACGAAGTAGTTCGTTGGGTTTCGGCCGCGCCCGCCGCGACCGGCGGCGGCGCTCACAGCCGTCGACGGCCGTCCGGGACGGCGTCGTGACTGTCGGTCGTAGTACCCGAAAAATCGCGAGTTAGTGGTGTCGAGAGAGACTCAGTTGCGAACGACGTTGGTCGCGCGCGGGCCCTTGGGGGCCTGTTCGATGTCGAACTCGATGTCCTGTCCTTCTTCGAGGTCCGCGCCGCCAACGTCCTCCATGTGGAAGAAAACGTCGTCGTCCGCATCCTCGGTGGAGATGAAACCGTAACCGCCCGTGTCGTTGAAGAAATCAACAGTTCCGTTTGCCATTGCAAACAAGTGTAGGGCCTATCCACTCATAACGCTTCCGAGAGTAACGGTACCACGGAGGTCCCCCATTCGTTCGTTCAAACGCGACAGTCCGGACATTGCCACTCGGCCGCGCTGGCGTGCGCGAGGCCCCGCCGAGCGCCGCCAGCGGACGGGGGAGGGCAGGCACTCGAAGCGTGTCGCGGCGACCGCCGCGACTCGCGCAGACTAGCGGTACCTGGAACGAGCGCCGCAGGCGCTCGTTGGCGGACATTGAAAGGGCGCAGCGAGGCCTGCCAAGGCCGAGCAAGGGCTTTCCTTAGAAGCGGTTCTGCATGATCTCCAGGGCCTGCTCGCGGTCGTCCCAGTCGACGAAGGTGGCGACGGAGGTGGCGCTGGTGATGAGGTCGTGGATGTTGATGCCGGCCTCGGCCATCGGCTGGACGATCTCCTGCATCACGCCGGGGCGGTTCGGCAGTTCGCCGCCGGTGACGCGGATGACCGCGAGGCCGTCCTCGACGGTGACGCTGGAGAGGGGCTCCTGGTCGACGACCTCGCGGTGGAGCACCGTCTCGGCCCCCTCGGCGTCGGACTCATCGACGTAGAACGTCACCGAGTCCATCCCGCTGGCGATGGCGTCGACGTTGATGTCGGCGTCGCCGAGCGCGGCCGTGAGGTCCCGCAGGATGCCGGGGCTGTTGCGGATGGCGCGGCCCGCGACCGTGATGCAGGCCAGCGACCCCTCGCGCATGTCCACGAGGCTCCGGAACTCGCCCTCGACGCGGGTGCCGCCGGTGAGCAGGTCGCCGTGCTGGTAGTGGACGACGCGGACGCTCATGTTGCCGGCCTTGTACGAGAGCGCGCTGGGCGCGACGACCTCCGCGCCGCGGAACGAGAGGTTGCGGAGTTCGTCGACGGTGATCTCGCCGACGTTGCGCGCGCCCTCGACGACGCGCGGGTCGCCGGTCATGACGCCCTCGACGTCGGTGACGATGACGACTTCGTCGGCGTCCATGTAGCGGCCGAGCATGACGGCCGTGGTGTCGCTCCCGCCGCGGCCCAGCGTGGTGACGTTGCCGTCGTGGTCCTGCGCGAGGAAGCCCGTGATCACCGGGACGACGCCGTCGAGGCGGGCGGCGAGCGCGCGGGCGCGGCGCTTCGTCTCCTCGACGTCGACCTCGCCGGCGGGGTCCGTGATGACCGGCCAGTCGTCGCTGCCGGGTTCGAGGAAGACGGCCTCGATCCCGCGGGCGGCGAGGGCGGCCTTGAGCATGCGGACGCTGGTGCGCTCGCCCATGCTGACGATCTGGGCGCGGTCCTCGTCCTCCGTCTCGAAGGTGATCTCGTCGAGCAGTTCGTCGGTCGTCGACCCCATCGCGCTGGCGACGACGGCGATCTCGTGGCCCTCCTCGACGGCGGTGGCGATCGAGTCGGCGGCGCGGTCGACCCGTTCGCCGCTCCCGAGGCTGGTTCCGCCGAACTTCGCAACTACTCGCATCCTACCACCCGTGGGCGCGTGTCAACGGCGATCATGGGGTGTCGTTGCCGTACCGCGGTGATAACCCTGTTCATCTCCGGGAATTTTGAACGAAGATCGTTGACTACCCGCGGTCGGTCCCGGCGTCGTCGTCGGCCACGTCGCCGGTATCGTCGGATCCGGTCCCGTCGTCGGCGTCGGCCTCCCGTGTGCCGTCGCCGGATGCGGGCGAGGACGCGGCGTCG
This sequence comes from Halostella litorea, assembly GCF_004785955.1. Classification (NCBI taxonomy): domain Archaea; kingdom Methanobacteriati; phylum Methanobacteriota; class Halobacteria; order Halobacteriales; family Natronoarchaeaceae; genus Halostella; species Halostella litorea. The sequence continues at coordinate 1,265,541 of NZ_SJER01000001.1, forward strand.
CCGGCGGCCGGGTCCGGGCCGGGGCCGGTCGAGGGGTCCTCGGCGGCCGGCCGGTCGCCGTCGGGTCGGTCGCCGTCGGCGTCCTCGTTCGACGCGGTCATCTCCTCGCCCGGGTCGAACGGGACGAGGCCGGTCCCCGACGTGTACTCGAAGGCGGTCCACTCCGAGATGGTGAGGACGCCGGACATCTTCCGGATGCGGACCCGCCGGAGGAGCGTGTCGTCGACGATCCCGCCGTTGAGTTCGAGGTCGACGATCCCGTCGACGAGGTAGTCCAGGTCGTGGGGGAAACCGCCGTTCTCGCCGCTGAACGTCGCCCCGGCGAAGACGGGGACGAACCGGCCCTTGCAGACGTCGGCCCGCACGTCCTTGACGAAGTCGTAGGCCTGAACCGGCTGGACGAGCGTCCCGAGTTCCGTCAGGGAGTCCAGCACGACGACCCCCGTGTCGACCATCGACTCGGCTTCGAGGCAGTTGTCGAGTTTGTTCGCCAGTTCGCTCATGTCGCTGGGGTCGCGGACCGTCTCCGTCGCGGGCTCAGTGACCCGATGGAGGTGCTGGTTCCACGCGCTCATCCGGTCGTGCATCCGGTCGCGGTCGCCGACGCGGTAGGTGAAACAGTCGAGGATCCGGAGCTGTCCGGACTCGAGGTACGGGAGGACGTTCCACTCCATCGTGAGGAACGACTCGACGATCGAGGTGGGCGGCTCCTGAAACGTGACGACGACGGCGGGCTCGTCCCGGCGGAGGGTCCGCCAGACGAGTTCGGCGTGGAGCGCCTCGACCCGCGTGCCCGCCTGCCCCGTGAGCATGACGAAGGAGTTGCGCGGCAGCCCCTCGGGGAGGGAGGCGTCCAGCGCGGAGACGCCGGGTGCGAACCGGCGGTGGCCGTGGTACTCAGTGAACACGCGGTCCGACTCCCGCATGGCCCGGCGACAGGCGGCCGAACAGAACTCGTACGTCGCCCCGTCGTACTCCAGTTCGACCGGATCGACGGCGTGGGGGAGCCTGCAGAAGTCACAGCGCTGCGTCCCCTCGAACCCGTCGCTCATGGCTCGGAGTAGCGGCCGACGGGTTGAAAGTGTGACGCCCGTGAACGTCCCGCGCACGCCGCGGATTTATGTGTGTGTGGGAGCATACCGTGGTCGTGATGAAGATACGGGACGCCGTCGAGGCGGACGCGGACGACATGGCCGCGATCGCCGACGCCCCGACGGACGTGATGCGCAACCTCGTCCACGACCGCACCGTACGCGTCGCCGAGTCCGAGGAGGACGGGACGGACCCGAACGCCGACACGGACGAGCGCGACCCGGGACTGCTCGGCTTCGTCAGCTTCGACGCGCGCGAGAGCTGCGTCCACGTAACGCAGGTCGACGGCACCGCAGAGGCCTGCGAGCAACTGCTCGCCGAACCCGTCCGCTTCGCCGAGCGCGAGTCGATGCCGGTCGAGCTGATCGCGCCGGACTCCGTCCCACACGTCGCCGAGGCCGCCGAGCGCGTCGGGTTCGCCGAGGCCGGCCCCGGGCCGCAGTTCGACGGCACGCCGACCGTGAAGTACCGGCTGGAGCCGTAGACGGGAACCGTCGCCGGGAGGGAACCGGCGGGAACCGCATCGGACCCGACATCGTCACGCGGCCAGCGCGAGCGCGCGGCGCTCCGACGCGCCGCGTGCGAGCGTCCGGGGGAGGGCAGGCACTCGAAGCGTGCGCCAGCGACCGCTGGCGCTCGCGCAGACTAGCGGGCCTTAGCGAGAATCGCTGCGCGATTCTGGCGGCGGACATTGAAAGGGCGCAGCGCGCCGCGCCAGCGGCGCGCAAGGGCTTTCAGTGGAATTTTCTGATCGTCGGCTCCAGCGTGTCCAGGTCGACGACCGGCGCGAACCCGGCGTCGGGGTCGATGTTGACGGACTTCTGGAACGCCGTCTGTTCCTGCCAGCAGCCCGAGTTGATCGAGAGGACGTTGTGGTACTTGCCGACGCCCAGCTTGTGGACGTGGCCGGTGTGGAACACGTCGGGCACCTCGTCGATGGTGAGGTAGTCCTTCTCCTCGGGCGCGAGCCGGAGGTGGCCGCCGTACTGCGGGGCGACGTGGCGCTTCTTCAGGAGGTGGTACATCGCCTTGTGGGGGTCGTCGTAGCTGGCCTTCTCCTCGGGGAGTTCGGCGATCACCTCGTCCAGCGAGACGCCGTGGTACATCAGCACGGAGACGCCCTCCAGCGTGACCGTCGAGGGGTTGCCCGTGATCCGGGCGTCGTGGGCCGACATGATGTCGCGCAGTTCCTCGTCGAACGCCGGCTGGGGCTCGGCGAGGCGGACGGCGTCGTGGTTCCCCGGGATCATCACGATCTCGATGTCGCCGGGCACCTCCTTCAGGTGCTCCGAGAACTGCCGGTACTGGTCGTAGATGTCGACGATGTCGAGTTCCTCGTCCTGGTCGGGGTAGACGCCGACGCCCTCGACCATGTCGCCCGCGATGAGCAGGTACTCGATCGCCGACGCCTCGGGGGTGTGGAGCCAGTCCGCGAAACGCGACCAGGCGTCGGCCATGAACTCCTGGCTGCCGACGTGGACGTCGCTGATGAGCGCGGCCTGCACGTGGCGGTCGGCGGTGTTCGGCGAGTACGTCCGCGGCACGTCCGGGAAGTGCATCGAGTCGACGAAGAGGATGCCGCCGTCGTCCGCGAGCGACCCCTCGACGGCGATGATCTCGTCGTGGAGCAGTTCCTCGACGAGCGCCGCGATGTCGCGGTCCTTCATCACGAGACAGGGGAACGTGCCGGTCGGGTCCTCCAGTTCGACGAGCCAGTGGCCGCTGGCCGTCGACCGGATGTCGCTGACCATCCCGACCATCGACGCCTCGCTCCCGCCGGGCATCGACTGGATCGCCTCGGCCGGGCGGTGGTTCACGCGCGACCGGAGCTTGCCGCCGAGGCGCTCGTAGCGGTCCCGAAACACGGCGACGAAGTCCTCGTACGCGCCCGTGCCGGTGCTCCGGCCGGTGATGTCGTTCGCTATCTCGACGGAGCGGACCGACTGGTCCGCGGTTCGACCCGCCGACACCGTCGTTTCGTGTGGAGACGATTCTGGCGTTTCGTCGGGGGTGTCGTCGGGTACTGCAGTCGAAGTGGAGGGGTCGTCGGCGGTCGGACCGACGGAGCCGCCGTCGGCGGCCGAGGCCCCGGACCGAGCGTCGGGGGAGGCAGCGGGTTCGGCATCAGTAGACGCGTCAGTCTCCGCAGTCGCGTCGGTCCCCGCCGGCGCGTCGACCGCTCCGGCCCGGGTGGAGGCGGACTCGGACATCGTCGCGGGGTCGCCGGCCGCGTCGTCGGCGTCAAGCACCTCGCGCACGTGGTCGACGGAGAGCCGCAACGCGCCGTCCGGGGCGGCCTCGACGACGCGCTCCAGCGCGCGGGCCGGGTCGTCCGCGGAGGCGATGAGGGTTACGGCCTCCCGGTCCGCGTTGTACCCCCGGCTCGTGAGTTCGCTCACGATCCGTGCGGGGGCCTCCAGTGGCACACCGACGATAGAAGTCGGCGGCGGGCAAAAGCGTAGCGGAACGTCGGGACCGGAGCCGTGGGACCGGACCGCACGAACAGAAGGTTGATTTCCCGGAGGCCAGTATGCGAGGACGATGACTGACGCCGGTACCGGCGACGAGCCCGACCGTGACCCCCCCGACGGCGACGACCCGGCGGGGGACGGCGACGGCGGTCCGGAACCGAGCCCTGACACCGCTCCGGCCGCGGACGCCGGCTCCGGTTCGGACGCCGACGCCGCCTCGGGGGAGCGCGCCGACGCCGCGACGGCGGACGCGGACACCGCTCTGGCCGCAGACGAGGAGCGGTCACGCCGGGGCGTGGCCTCCGACGGATCCCCGTCGAACGGGACGGACGGCGACGGCCCCCCGACGAACCGGGCGAACGACGACGGCCCCGACCCCCGCGAGGAGCCGGTTACCTGGTTTCTCAAGTCCGACAACGAGGGCGTCGCCGCGGTCCGGGACTTGCTGAGCACAGTCGCGCTGGTCGCGCTGGTGGGCCTGGTGCTGTTCGCGGTCAGCGGGATCTGGCCGCCGCTGGTCGCCGTCGAGAGCGGGAGCATGGAGCCCCACATGGAGAAAAACGACCTCGTGTTCATCGTCGACGAGGGGCGGTTCGCCGGCGACGGCGCGGTCCACGGCGTCGTGACGTACCAGCGCGGCCAGGAGACCGGCGTCCGCTCGTTCGGGAGCTACGGCGACGTGATCGTGTTCGAGCCGGACGGGAGCGACGGGGTGCCGATAATACACCGCGCGCGCTTCTACGTCGAGGAGGACGAGGAGTGGGTCGACAGGGCGAACGCCGAGTACCTCAGGGGCGACACCTGCGAGGAGGTCCGGAACTGCCCGGCCCCCCACGACGGGTTCATCACGAAAGGCGACGCCACGCCGTACTACGACCAGGTCGCCGGGCGGACCACCGTCGTCAAGTCCGAGTGGATCAAGGGTCGCGCCGAGGTCCGTGTCCCGTGGCTCGGGTGGGTTCGACTCCAGTTCGCCAAGCTGTAACCGGCCGCGAGACGCTCTTGCGTGCGGATATCGCCGTGATCTCCACTAGAAACGAGGGGGTCGTGGATCGGAGTTTACGGGGACGACGTGTCGGCCTCCAGGGGAAACGGTGGCCGCCACTGTGGTGGCCGCGCGGACGGGTCAGTTGTCGAACCGCGCCTGGACGAACGGCTGGACGTCCTCGATGTCGCCCAGCCGCGAGTCCGACAGGAGGACGGCCTCGGTCTCCTCGATGGGGACCGAGAGGCTGATCTCCTTGGTGCGGCCGTAGCGGCCCTTCGAGACGACGACCGCGTTGACGATCCCGAGCATGTCGAGTTCGCTGATCAGGTCCGTCACCCGGCGCTGGGTGAGCACGTCGGCGTCGATCTCCTCGCAGAGGCGCTTGTAGATGTTGTACACCTCGCCGGTGTTGATGTTGTGGACGCCGTTTTTCTCCAGCAGGATGATCGAGAACAGCACGATCTTCGACTGCGTGGGGAGGGTCCGCACGACCTCGACCACGCGGTCGAGTTCGATCTTGTCCTGAGCCTTCCGGACGTGGTCCTCGTCGACCAGTTCGGACTGGTCGCGCTCCGCGAGTTCGCCCGCGGTCCGCAGCAGGTCGAGCGCCCGCCGGGCGTCGCCGTGCTCCTGGGCGGCGAACGCGGCACACAGCGGGATCACGTCGTCGGTCAGTGCGTCGGCCTTGAACGCCACGTCCGAGCGGTGCTGGAGGATGTCCCGGAGCTGGTTGGCGTCGTACGGCGGGAAGACGATCTCCTCCTCCCCGAGGCTGGACTTGACGCGGGGGTCGAGGAAGTCGGTGAACTTCAGGTCGTTCGAGATGCCCATGATCGACACGCGCGAGTTGTCCAGTTCGGAGTTCATCCGAGAGAGGTTGTATAGCGTGTCGTCGCCGGACTTCTCGACCAGCTTGTCTATTTCGTCCAGCATGATGACGACCACGCGCTCGTGGTAGTCGACGGCCTCGAAGAAGACGCTGTACACGCGGTCGGTGGGCCACCCCGTCATCGGGACCGTCTCGAACTCCTCGCGGTCGGCCTCCAGCTCCGCGATGCGGTCGTCGACCGCCTCGACGGAGTCGAAGTCGGCGTCGGACAGGGCCGCCGGGTCGTCCGTCGCGGCCTCCCGGAGCTCCCGGAGGTCGCCCAGCCGCTCGTCGATGTGGCGCTCGTTCTCCTCGATGAACTTGTTCGCCAGCTGGGCGAGCACACGGTACTGCGTGTCGGTCACCTCGCAGTTGATGTACTCGACCTCGCAGGGCACCTGGTACTTCTGGGAGGTGCTCTCCAGTTCCTGGCTGACGAACTTCGCGCTCGCGGTCTTGCCGGTCCCCGTCTTCCCGTAGATGAGGATGTTCGACGGCGTCTCGCCCCGCAGCGCGGCGACGAGGATCGTCGCCATCTTGTTTATCTGCTCGGTGCGGTGTGGTAGTTCGTGTGGCGTGTACGACGGGCGCAGCACCTCCTTGTTCTCGAAGATGGGCTCGCCGCTCAGGAGGTCGTCGAACAGCCCCTGATTCTCCTCCTCCTCGTCCTCCAGAACGACGTCGTCGAGTTCGACGTCGAAGTCCTGCGACGAATCTACGTCGACGTCGGCGCGCTCCGATCCCGTGTCTTCCTCGGTCATCCGTTGCGTGATTCACCCCTTCGTTTCATCTGGAAACCGCCCGCCTAAGCCGAGCGAACCCGTCGTAGTGGCCTCATATCGTGGGTTCGCAGTCAATACGGTGTCGCGGTCCGTCCAGTTGATGCAAACGAAGTGGAGGTACACCAGGGTCTTAAAATCTTCCCTCTCGGAATAGCGACCGTTCGGACCGGCGGAACGGACCGCTGACCGATGTAACGTCCCGGATCAAGCGGGGTTTGTGGTTCGCGGGCCGGTCGGAGCCACGTCCCACAGGCTCGAACGTCGTCGACGTCGTAGTCGTCAGTCCCAACGGAGACGGCCGTCGACCGGAACCAAGTGGATCTGCGGGAAGTTCCGGACGGTCGACGGGGCAGTCAGTCCGTCGGGGGCAGTTCGGGTCCGTCCGCGGACCGGGCCGGTTCTGGTTCGCTTGGGAGCTTACCCGGTACGTCGCAGGCTGTCCCGTTCATCCTCTCGGCTCGAACCTCGTTTCGCGGGTCAGTCTCGATCTCTCCGACACCCCCACCCCTTCGTTTCAACTGGAGACGGCGCTCGGCGGGGCGTGGGGTGTGGGGTGACGGGTGGTGTTCGTGTCGACTGTCGGATCGGTTAGCGGGTCTCTAGTGGTTCCTAATAGATTGTTTCAGTATGTACAATATATGAAAAACGTGCTTACTGCATTACGGTTTTGGTTTGAGAGCTTGGTACATAAAACCACGCCACTCTAGACTGCCGGAGACACCCCCACCCCACCTTCGACCGTTCCACCCGAAACGAAGGGGTGGGGGGGTCACCCTCGTCCTTCTTCCCCGTACAACGGCGTTCGAGATCCGTCGGGGTTCGAGGGGTCTCTCAACCGTCTCCGGTATGGTCGGCCCCGTTGGCCTGGCCCGTTACCCCCCACCGTTTCGCCTCCACACGAAAGAAGGGAATGTCTGGGTTCGAATGACCTACTGAACCCGCACTCTACATGACCTAACACCCCTCTGTTTCAACTGGAAACCACTGTCGCCACTCCCTTCACGGCGCACTCCCTTCGACACCCCGCAACGGGGATCCGTCCCGCTACCTGCGGGGACCCGCTCGCTATCCGGCACGTCCGGGCCGCATCGTCGGTCGCTGGACCGATCGGTTGGCGGACACGAACGGCGGGTGCCGATCCACGATCGCGGTACTGCGCGGCGGGCCGCCGTCGATCGCTCCGTTCGGGGCGGATACGTGTCTGACGTAGGCTTAAGTGAATCCGGTGTCGTTACGTGGACAAGCACCTACGGGTGCGTGAGGACAGGATGGGACTGATAAACGGACTCAGACAGAGCATCTCACGGGCGACGGAGCGGCTCTTCTCGGAGGAGGAGCCAAAGCGGATCGGCATCTACGGGCCGCCGAACGCGGGGAAAACGACGCTCGCCAACCGGATCGCGCGGGACTGGACCGGCGACGCCGTCGGGCCGGAGAGCCAGATCCCCCACGAGACCCGGCGGGCGCGCCGGAAGGAGGACGTCGAGATAGAGCGCAACGGCAAGTCGGTCACGATAGACATCGTCGACACGCCCGGCGTGACGACGAAGGTTGACTACGAGGAGTTCACCGAGTTCGACATGGAGAAGGAGGACGCGGTGCGTCGCTCCCGGGAGGCGACCGAAGGGGTCGCCGAGGCGATGCACTGGCTCCGGGAGGACGTCGACGGCGTCATCTACGTGCTCGACTCGGCCGAGGACCCGTTCACGCAGGTGAACACGATGCTGATCGGCATCATCGAGAGCCGGGATCTCCCCGTGCTCATCTTCGCCAACAAGATCGACCTCGAGGACTCCAGCGAGCAGCGCATCCGCAACGCCTTCCCCCAGCACGAGACCGTCCCGCTCTCCGCGCTGGAGGGCGACAACATGGACGAAGTGTACGACAAGATCGCGGAGTACTTCGGGTGAACCATGCCTGAGTCCAAAGAATCGGACGACGGCGTCCAGATCGACCTCATCAGCGGCGAGCGGATGGCCGGGATGACGAGCATGGAGAAGATCCGGATGATCCTGGACGGCGTCCACGAGGGCAACATCGTCATCCTGGAGGAGGGACTCTCCCCCGACGAGGAGAGCCGGCTGATCGAGGTGACGATGACCGAGATCAGCCCCGACGGGTTCAACGGGATCGAGATCGAGACGTACCCGCGCGCCCAGACCGACGACGCGAGCTTCCTGGACCGGCTGATGGGGCGGGAGTCGACGAACAAGCTGACCGTCATCGGCCCGGCGAACCAGATCCAGACGCTACACAAGGACGAGACGCTCATCAGCGCCCTCGTCTCCCGCAGATAATGCCCCACGAGTGTACGAACTGCGGCCGGACGTTCGCCGACGGCTCCAAGGAGATGCTGTCGGGCTGTCCGGACTGCGGCGGCAACAAGTTCCAGTTCGACCCGTCCGGCGGGTCGGACGGCGGTGGCGCCGCGGCCGACGCGAGCGCCGAGGCCGCCGACCCGAACGGAGGGGACGTCCCCGACGCGACTCCGTCGGACGACGGCGGAGCCACGGGCACCGTCGGCCGCGCACGCGAAACGGTCCGCGACTGGGTCGGGACCGACGACGCGTCGTCCACCGGCACGGACCCGACGGACGGCGCCACCGCCGACGCCGGCCCGGCGACCGACGGCACGGCAGGGGCGGCCGACGACGAGAACGCCGCACAGGCCGACGCCCGGAGCGGCGTGGTCGCGCAGGACGAACTCCCGGACGACCCGCCCGAACCCGCGCTCGACGAGCGCTCGCCGCCGAGCGACGCCGGCGAGCCGGCGGCCCCGACGGGCGGGACCATCGCGGACACGCCCGACGAGGAGCGCCCGGACCTCTCACAGCTCCGCGAGGAGCTCAACCAGCAGTTCGAGAGCATCAAGATCGTCCAGCCCGGCCGGTACGAACTCAACCTGATGGAGCTGTACGACCGCGACGAGTACATCATCTCGCTGCAGGAGGACGGCCGCTACGTCATCGAAGTTCCCGAGACCTGGCGGTCCGACGAGGAGGCGTAGCGTCCGCCACCTCGGCGTCCTCCGCCCCGTACCGTGTACCGTCTCTCGTCCCGACGCGATTGCCCTGGTTTTAAGCGCGCGTGGGTTCTCCACCCGACCATGAGCGAAGCCACGAAAGTCGTGCTCGGCACCATCGGGATCTCCGGACTACTGGCGGTCGCGCTCGTCGTCCAGTCGCTGCTCGCCTGATGTTCGAGGAGCGCGACCTGGGAGAGGACGTCGCGTCCGTCCGGGACGCCCACGCGCCGGACGCGCTGGTCCTCTCCGCCGCCAGCGACTTCGAGACGCTGCCGCCGGAACAGGCCGAGGACCTGGGGCTGCTGGTCGATTCGCTCGACCCGGCGACGTACCCGGCGGCGTGGCTCCCCGACGACGCGCCGCGCCTGCTCGCCCGGTACGCCGGGAGCGAGTTCACGATCGGCCTGCCCGGCGACGGGAGCGTCGCTTGGACGCGCCAGACCGACCCGCCCGTCGTCCTCGTCAAGCCGCGGGTGGAGGGGTCGCCCGAGTCGTTCGTCGACTTCCTCGTCGCGGAGGCGCTCGTACAGGTCGGGTTGGACGCCCCCGAGGGCTTCCTGCCCTTCTTCGGCGAGCGCTACCGCGACCTCGACGACGCGCTCCCGCTGTCGCCGAACGCGACGTATCAGGTGGCGGCGGCGCTGTACGACGGCTGGCTCGGCTGCCACACCCGCGAGACGTTCGCGGACTGGCCGGCCGACCACCCCCGGGTCGGCGAGGCATGGGTCGACGCCGGCGAGCGGATCGCGGGCCGCGTCGACGGCCTGCCCGGCGAGGTCGCGCGGGGTGAGACGGACTTCGCCGACGCGACGGAACTGGCCTGCGCGGCGATCAAACACGACCTCGACCTGCCCGCGCCGTTCGCGGCGCTGGCGACGAGCGCGTACCGCCACCACGGGGCGGAGTACGCCGTCACCTGGGCGGAGAAGACGTTCGAGGAACTGTAGCGGCCGGGCGCGATGGGCCGCGCCGGTCAGAAGTCGACGCTGACGCTCCCGTCCTCGTCCAAGTCGATGACGCCGTCGAACAGGTCGCGGTACGACGCGACGACCTCGTCGTCGTGGACCTCGGTCGCGAGGTGGAACAGGCCGACCGCGTCGTGCTCGTCGAGCAGCGCGAGGATCTCGCGGATCGCGTCCTGCGTGGCCTCCTCGCCGGCGTAGTAGGCCAGTTCCGTGATCGAGTCGAGGCTCACCCGGCGCTTGCCGTCGTGGCTCGTCAGGAACTCCTCGGTCTGCTCGACGATGCCGTCGAGGTCGTCGGGGGCACCGACGTAGTGGACGTGTTCGCTGCTGCGCCGCGAGTAGCCCCGTTCGACCGAGAGCGTGTCGAGGACGACCGCGCGGTCCTCGTCGACGTCGTAGTAGTCGAGTTTCTGCATGACCTCCCGGGCAGTGGTTCGTGTGGAGATCACGAGGAATCGGTCCGTGTCGCGCTTCAGAAAGTCGGTGTCGATGCGGTCCGTCTCGCCCGTGCTCGGATGTAACAGGAGCACGCCGGTCCCGCCCGGGACCGTCTCGGGGCTGCCGTCTATCGCCAGCTCGTAATCCATACACCGGAAAGCGTGTGGGACGGACTTAAGACTGCTGGACCGGGTGATCGCCGGTGAGCGGTCCGGACCCCCGCGACCTCAGAACACGCTGTCGGCGGTCGCCGCGCCGACGACGCTGAAGATCGCACCGACGCTGACGGCCTTGATCGTCGTCAGGACCACCCCGGTGCGCGTCGGGTCCGTGAGGATCTCCGCCTCCACCAGAAACGTCGTCGGGGCGGTCAGCGCCAGCGCGAGCACGAACACCGACCCGTACGACACGAGCATCAGCGAGACGAACCGGACGGGGATCCCCGCGACCTCCGCCTCGGTGTCGGGGTCCCGCCCCGCGTCGGCCTTGTACAGCGCGCCGTAGCCGATCCCGGCGACGATCCCCACCGTCACCAGGGCGTGCCAGAACGTCATGTTGGCCGCGAGCACCCACACCTCCTCGGTGACGACGAACGGCCCCGCCAGCAGGAACCCGCCGACGACCTGCTGTGCGGAGTCCGCGATCCGGTAGCGTTTGCGACGGCCGACCATACCCCTGTTCCCGGGGGGACGGATGAAAAGCCCCGCGACTCGCTCCCGCGCGGGACCGGTCCCGGCCTCGTCCGGATCCGTTTAGTCCCCGCGTCGTCTCGTCTCCCCCATGAGCGTCAGCGCCGAGTTCGACGAGTGGGCCGCGGACGGCCGCGACCGCGGCATGGAGGACCGACACTGGCACACCGCCAAGCACGCCCTCGCGCGGATGCCGGTCGAACCGGGCGACGTCGTCCTCGACCTTGGCTGTGGCAGCGGCTACGCCGGCCGCGCGCTCCGGGAGGCCAAGGACGCGAGCCGCGCCTACGGCCTCGACGGCGCGCCGAAGATGACCCGCAACGCCCGCGAGTACACCGACGACCCCGACGTGGGCTACGTCGTCGGCGACTTCGGGTCGCTTCCCTTCGCCGACGGCTCGGTCGACCACGTCTGGTCGATGGAGGCCTTCTACTACGCCGCCGACCCCCACGAGACGCTGCGGGAGGTCCGGCGCGTGCTCCGGCCCGGCGGCACGTTCTTCTGTGCGGTGAACTACTACGAGGAGAACGTCCACTCCCACGAGTGGCAGGACAACATCGCCGTCGACATGACCCGCTGGAGCCGGTCCGAGTACCGCGAGGCGTTCCGCGAGGCGGGCCTACACGTCGCCGAGCAGGACACGATCCCGGACGACGAGATCGAGATCCCGCCCGCCGAGGAGTTCCCGACCGATAGCTGGGAGACCCGCGAGGACATGGTCGAGCGCTACCGCGAGTACGGCACGCTGCTGACCGTCGGCGTCGCGCCCTGACGCTGCCTCGTCGCCCTGAACGGGGGGATCCGCTTCGATACCGCCGTTCACGGCCTAAATTTTTGTCGTGGGGGGATCTATCGGCTCCCACGCGTGCTCCCCGAAAGCTCCCTTCCCGCATGGGGCGTCGCCCTGGTTCTCGGGCTGCCCCTCCTCGACGTGGTGCACAGTTTCACCCCGTGGTCGCGTCGCCTCTGGACGGACCACGACCACCGGGCGTGGACCGCCTACTGGAGCGCCTCGGTGGTGCTCCGGTGGGCACAGGCCGGGGTCGCCGTCGCCGTCCTCGTCGCCGCCGACGCTTCGCTCGCGACGGTCGGCGTCCGAACGCCCTCGACGGCAGTCACCGCGGCCAGCGCCGGCCTCGCCCTCGTCGCCGCAGCCTGGTACGGCTACGTCGCCTTGCGAACGCCCGCGGTCCCGCGGGCCGACGCCCCGACGGACTACACCACGACGTACCCGGCCGACGGGTACGAACGCGCGCTCTGGTTCCTCGCGGGCGGCGTCACCGCGAGCGTCTGCGAGGAGTTCCTCTACCGCGGCGTCGCGGTCGCCGGCCTGCTCGGCCTGGGGCTCCCGTGGCCCGCGGCGGTGCTCGGCGCGGCGCTCGCGTTCGCGCTCTCGCACGGCCTCGCGGTCCTCAACCCCCTCGTGCTCGCGTTCTACGTGGCGATAGCCCTCGGGATGACGGGCGTCGTCGCCGTCACCGGGAGCCTGCTCCCGGCGGTCGCGGTTCACGCGACCATAAATCTCGCGTCGGTCGCCCGCGACCTCGACGACACGACGGTCGACTCCGTCCGGCCGGAGGCGGCGTAGCCACGTTCCGGCCGACCGGCCCCCTATGACTGTCCTCGCCCGGAACGGCGGTCCTCGCAACCCCGCCAGCGACGGTCAGGGCGCTTTCTCCCCGGCCCGCACCGCCACGTCCAGCCAGTTCTCCTCGGGCGGGAGCGGGCAGGCGAACGTCTCGCTGTAGGCACAGAACGGCGAGTACGCGAGGTTGAAATCCAGGGTCATCTCGTCGCCGTCGGTCAGGTCCTCGTCGCTCTCGAACTCCATGTACCGCCCGCCCTCGTACGTCTCCTGTCCCGTCGTCTTGTCGCGGATCGGGACGAAGTACTGCCGGTCGCCCTCCTGGCGGTACGCCGCGAGTTCCTGCTCGGTGCCGTCCACCTCGAACGTCAGCGTCAGTTCGCGCAGGTACCGGACCTCCGTCCCGGCCGTCGTGTCCATCGTCACCGGCTCGGGGTCGTCGTGGACGGTTACCGTCGCCGTCACGCGGTAGTCCGGGTCCGGGTCGAAGTAGTCCAGCCCGTCGAAGTCGTCGCGTTCCTCCGGCGGGATCGGCGACTGCCGGTGCTCGTCGAAAAAGCGGTCCTTCTCCTCGCGCTGTGTCTCCAGTTCCCGCCGCCAGGCGTCCGCGTCGAACGTCTCGGTCATGCCCGGACGTTGGCCGCGGCGGCGGGTAACGGTTGCGTCTGGCGGCCGTCGCGGGCGAGGACCGGCAGATGCGGTGGTTGTCCCGTGGGAAAACCCACGACGCCCGGACAGTTTATTTCCCCCGCGGCTGTGGGGTGGGGTATGGACGACTTCGAGGCGGTGGAACTGTTCTCGCAACTGCCGTTCGTCGAGCGACTCGGCATCGAGATGGAGTCGGCCGGCGACGGCCGGGCCGTCGGCACCCTCGAACTGGAGGAGGGCCACTCCTCGGTCCCGTGGACGACCGTCGCCCACGGCGGCGTCACGTACTCGCTGGCCGACACCGTCGGCGGCGCGGCGGTGTACTCGCTCCACCCGAAACCGACCCCCACGGTCGACATGCGGATCGACTACCTCTCGCCGGGCACCGACCGCCTCCGCGCCGAGGCCGAGGTGGTGCGGGACGGCGGGAGCGTCGCCGTCGTCTCCGTCGACGTGACCGACGGCGAGGGCGGGGCCGTGGCTGACGCCCGCGGGGTGTACAAGACCGGCGGCGGCGACGGCGAGACGACGTGGACGGACGGCGGGGAGTAGCCGCCCGCCCGGGGATTTAAACCCGAAGCCGCGGCCACTGCTTCGACAGCCCTATGCCCGACGCGGCGGTGGTAGACGACACGACGATGGCAGGCTCCTGGCGCGACGTGTTCGGCCACGACGAGCCGTACGACGACCAGGTCGACGGCGTCGAGACGGCGGTCGAGACGGCCCGCGACGGCGGCTTTCTGGCCCTCGAGGGAGCCTGTGGCACCGGCAAGACGATGCTCGCGCTGACGGCGGGGATCCACCTCGTCCGCGACCCCGACAGCGACTTCGAGCGCGTGCTGGTGCTTACGAGCGTCAAGCAGCAACTCCGCCAGTTCGAGGAGGACCTGCGGACGATAAACGGGAACCTGCCCGACGACCACCGCCCGGTGTCGGGGCTGACGCTCGTCGGGAAGGCCGATGTCTGTCCGTACAACCGCGAGAACGCCGGCCGGATCGACGACGACAACGTGTACGACCGCTGCGAGGACCTGCGCGACCGCACGCGCGGGCTGACGGGCGAGGGGCCGACCACGGCCGACGCGCTGGCCGCCGACGCCCGGAGCCAGCAGGTGGGACTTGCCGACTCGGGGTCCGGCGGCGCGACGTATCTGGAAACGGCGGACGAGCCGTCGCCGTACCCCCGCGAGATGCCCGAGTTCGAGGACACCGAGTACTGCCCGTTCTACGCGCAGTACCTCGCGGACCTGCCGGAGGACGGCGACCCGGGCGAGGCCGTCCCGTTCGACTTCACCGCCGCGGGGTTGCTGACGCCGGACGAACTGGTCGCCCGGTCCGTCGAACACGGCACCTGCCCGCACTCGATGATGGGCGCGATGCTGGGCCACGCCGAGGTGGTGATCGGCAACTACTACCACGCGTTCGACCCGACGACGACGGGGTCGTTCACCGGCGCGCTGCTCGACGACTCGACGTTCGTGGTCTGCGACGAGGCGCACATGCTCGAACCGCGCGTCCGGGACCTGGTGAGCGACGGCGTCGCGGACGCCACCCTGCGCGACGCGGAGACGGAGCTGTCGCGGGTGATCCAGCCGCTCCAGTTCGACGACGCGAACGACCGCGACACCGCCCGAGAGGACGCGGACTTGATCCGGGGCGAACTGTCCGACAGCGACGTGACCCTCTCCGAGTTGCAGGAGACGCGCGCGTTCGTCCGGGACCTGCGGGACGAACTGGACCGCCGCGTCACCGCCCACCTCGAACGCGAGCACCGCGGGTGGAAGGCGGACCTCTCGGACCTGCCCGACGAGGAGATACCGCTCCGGGACCCGGAGACGCCGGAGCCGGACGCGATCACCGAGTGGGCCGAGCGCGAGGGGTACGACGGCGGCGTCTGGGCGCGCGCCGAGGCGGTCGGCGCGGTCGTCAAGCGCATCCTCGACGAGGCCGAGGACGAGCAGAAGACCCGCGCGGCCCCGGCGGCCGGCCGCGTCCTCGGCGAGTGGTACCGCAACGACCACGAGCACTACTTCCGGGAGATCGACCTGGAGCGGACGTGGGACCGGACCGAACCGGACGGCTCGTGGCGGCGGGCGTACAACGCCAGCCTCGCCCTGCACAACTGCGTGCCCAGCGACGCCATCGGCGAGCGCCTCGCGGACTTCGGCGGCGGCGTCCTGATGAGCGCGACGCTGGAACCGCTGGACGTGTTCGCCGAGGTGACCGGCCTGCGCCACCTCGAACGCGAGGGGGAACGCCCCGTCGTCGAGCGGACGTACGGCCTCGACTTCCCCGCGGAGAACCGCGAGAGCTTCGCCGTCGCCGCGCCGAAGTTCACCTACGAGAACCGCGGGCCGACGCCGGACGGCGCGGGCGCTGGAGGCGGCGAGGCGGCGGACGAACACGCCCGGACCCGCCGGACGTACGCCGACGCGGTCGCGGAGGTCGCGCGGTCGCCGGGCAACGTCCTCGTCGGGATGCCCAACTACGCGGAGGCGGAGTGGATGGCGGCGGCGCTCCGCGGGCGCGTGGACAAGCCCGTCCTCATCGACGAGTCCAGCGGCGACGACGCCACCGAGACGCTGAAGGGCGACTTCTTCGCCGGCGAGGCGAAGGTGCTGGTGACGAGCCTCCGCGGGACGCTCACCGAGGGCGTCGACTACGAGGGCGACAAACTCCGCGCGGCGGTGGTCTGTGGCGTCCCGATCATCAACACCGCCAGCCCCCGAACGCGGGCGGTCAGGACCGCCTACGACCGGCAGTTCGGCGGTGGCGGATCCGGCTCCCGGGGCGGGTTCGAGTACGCGCTGACCATCCCGGCGGTCCGCAAGGCGCGCCAGGCCATCGGCCGCGTCATCCGCGGCCCCGAGGAGGTGGGGGTCCGGGTCCTCGTCGACGAGCGCTACGCCCGTGACTCCTGGGACAGCGTGCGCGAGTACTTCCCCGAAACCGACGAGTTCCAGCCCGTCAGCCCGGACATGCTCTCGCTGGGGCTGGACCGGTTCTGGTCGGGCGTCGACTAGGACCGCCGCCGGCGGAGCAGTTCCAGCCCCGCGATGCCGGCGGCCGCCTCGCCGACGCCGAAGCCGGGCATGCCCGAGGAGTTCGACTCGTCGTCGGACCCGCTCGGCTGGTCGCTCTCGGCGTCGCCGGCCTCCGACCCGTTCGACTGGCTGGCCCCGCCGCCGTCCGTCCCGCTCGTCGTGCCGGCCGCAGTCGTCGTCCCGCCCCCGGATTCGGCCGCCGGCTCCCAGGGCGCGCCCGCGGGGTCGAACCGGCGGCCGACCGCGTCGTCACCGTCGCTGCCGGCGAACAGGCCCTTCGCGCCGTCGCCGACGAGGCCGCCCAGGTAGCCGCCGTCGGCGTACCGGGCGGCCCACCGGACGCCCCCGTCGCGGCCGACGGCCGCGAGCCAGTAGTCGTGTTCGCTGTCCTCCAGGACGAAGTTCCCGCCGGCCAGGTAGCCGCCGTCGACGGGGGCGACCGCCCCCACCGCAGTTGCCGGGGAAGCGAACAGGTAGGCCGTCGACCGGAGCGCCCCGTCGCCGTCGGCGCGGGCGACGGTCGGCCCGGCGTCGCCGCCGGTGACGCCGGTCGTGCCGAGTGCGAACCCGTCGCCGTCGACCGCGACCGACCGGACGTCGGCGAGTCGGGGCCGCTCCGCGCCGTCGTACGTCCGCTCCCACGTCGTCGTCCCGTCGGCGGCCTGCCGGACGAGCCGAGCGGTCGGGTCCTGCGGGCCGCCGACGGAACCGCCGAGGACCACGCCCCCGTCGCCGACGGCGGCCACGTCGCGGAACGTCGAGGACCGGTCCAGGTCCGCGGTGTCCTCGCGGGTTGTGCTCCCGTCCGCGGCGAGGCGGAGCATCCAGGCGTCCGCGTCGCTGAGGCCGACGAAGCCGGCGACGACGACATCCCCGTCGCCCGCCCGGGTCGCGCCGCCGAGGACGTGGTCGCGCTCGACCGCGTCGCGGTCCTTCCCGTACGTCCACGCGACGCCCGAGTCGTCGACCTTCGCGGCCCACGGCGTCCACGAAGCGGTGACGGCGTCCCTCGGGCCGAGGTCGGTCCCGACGACGACCGCGCCGTCCGGGGCCGCCACGACCGCTTCGACGGTGCCCCGGACGTCGTGTTCGAACGCCGTCGCCCACCGCCGGTCGCCGTCCGGGCCGAGTTCGAGGACGAAGTACTCCAGCGTGTCGCCGTCGTCGCTCGAGCGCCCGGCGAGCAGGTAGCCGTCGCTCGTCCGGGTCACGGCGTCGGCGTACTCCGTGTGGTCGGCGTCGTACGTGTGGGTCCACGCGCCCTCGTCGGACCGGGTCGACCGTCCCCGCGCCGCGGCCGTCCCCGCGACGCCGCAGACGCCCGCCGCGCCGACCGCCCGCAGGACGGATCTTCGCGTCGATCGCATGGGGAAAACCGTCCCGCGTCCGGCGTAAATACTTACCCGTCCGTCCCGACCACGTGCACCGCGTCCGGGTCGAACCCGACGGTCACGCGGTCACCGCTCGGCGCGTCCGGGAGCCGGACGACCAGCTCCCGCCCGTTCCAGTCGGCGTGGACCCGCACGGCCTCGCCGAGGAACTCCGCGGTCCGCACGTCGGCGCGGAGCTGGTTCGTCACCTCGTCGGGGTCCAAGGCGGCCGGCCGGACGCAGAACGTCACCCGGTCGTCCGCCGACGCCTCGACCGGCGGGATCCGGAGCGAGCGCCCGTTCACGTCGACGGTGGTCCCGGCGGCGTCGCGGCCGGCGATCCGGCCCTCGAACACGTTGTTCTCGCCGACGAACTCCGCGACGAAGCGGCGCTCGGGCCGGCGGTACACGTCCTCCGGGGGGCCGACCTGCTCGACGCGGCCGTCGTGCATGACCGCGACGCGGTCGGACACCGCCAGCGCCTCCGCCTGGTCGTGGGTGACGTAGACGGTCGTGATCCCGAGTTCGGACTGGATCGCCTTCACCTGCCGCCGGAGGCGCTCCCGGAGGCGGGCGTCGAGCGCGCTCATCGGCTCGTCCAGCAGGAGTACCTCCGGGCCGGGGGCTAGCGCCCGGGCCAGCGCGACGCGTTGCTGCTGGCCGCCGGACAGCTCCTCGGGGTCGCGGTCGCCCATCTCGGGGAGGTCCACGAGGGAAAGCAGGTCGGCGACGCGCTCGTCGGTCGTCGCGTCGCCGGGCGGGTCCCGGAAGCGCAGGCCGTAGGCGACGTTCTCAGCGACCGTCATGTGGGGAAAGAGGGCGTAGGACTGGAACACGATCCCGACGTCGCGCTCCTCCGGGGGGACGCCCGCCATCTCCCGGTCGCCGAAGCGGACGGCCCCCTCGGTCGGCTCCTCGAAGCCGGCGATAGCCCGCAGCGTCGTCGTCTTCCCGCAACCCGAGGGGCCGACGAGCGTGAAGAACTCGCCGTCGGCGACGTCGAGGTCGACGCCGGAGAGCGCCGTCGCGCCGTCGTAGCGCTTCGAGACGCCGTCGAGGTGAATGTCAACCATCCTCGAACCGCCCCCCGAGGCGGTCGATGACGACGAAGCTGACGCTCGTGACGACGAGCAGGACGGTGCCCATCGCGGTCGCGGGGCCGAGCCGGCGGCCGCGGTAGCGTTCGACGGCGACTGGCATCGTGTAGCTGTCCGCGCCCTCCGCAAGTATGACCGTCGAATCGAACTCGCCGACGCTGATCGCGAAGGCGAAGGCCGCGCCGGCGACGACGCCGGCGGCGACCAGCGGCAGTTCGACGTCCAGCAGCGCCCGGGCGCGGCTCGCGCCGAGCGCCCGCGCCGACTCCACCATCGCCGGGTCAAGCCGGGCGAGCGGCGGGGCGACCGACCGCGTGACGAACGGGTACGCGGCGACGGCGTGGGCGGCGACGATAGCCATCGCGCCCGTCACCTGCAGGCGGTAGCCCCCGCCGAGCGGGATGCCGAACACCGGCCCGAGCAGGAGGCCGACGCCGGTGACGATGCCCGAGACGGCTATCGGCCCCATCGCTATCGCGCCCAGGACCGTCCGCCCGCGGAACTCGCGGGTCGTCAGCAGGGCGACGGCGACGCCCATGGGGAGCGCGACGACGAGCGCGCCGAGAGCGAACGTCAGTGAGTTGCGGACCGCCGGCCAGGGTTTCGTCTGGACGGCGGTGCCCTCGACCTGGCGCTGCACGAGGAACTCGTAGTAGGCGAGCGTCGGGCCGTCGGGGCCGGCGACGCTCGTCCACACCATGCTCAGGATCGGCCCGAGGAACACGAACGCGGCGACGGCCGCGTAGGCCATCACCGCCAGCCGGCTCGGCGAAAGCAGCGCGCGGGCCGACGGGACGAGCGGGACGCGCTCGGGCGGGTTCGCGCCGCGGCTCCCCGCGGCCTGGGCCGCCTCGTAGCGGAGGTAGGCGTAGGTCAGCGCCAGCGACACGGCGGTTTCGAGGACGGCCAGCGCCGCCGCCTCCTCGTAGCGCAGGTTCCGCAGGAGCGCGTACACCCACACCTCGACGGTGGCGAGTTCGAGGCCGCCGAGCGCCAGCACGATGGGGAACGTCATGAACGTGAACACGAATGTCAGCAGCGCGCCGGTCAGCACCGCGGGGAGCAACTGGGGAACGACCACGTCGAGGAACGCGCGGCGGCGGCCCGCCCCGAGGCTCCGCGCGGTCTCGACGGCGCGGGCGTCGACCCCCTCCCACGCGGCGACGGTGACGCGGGTCACCAGCGGCGCGTTGTAGAACGCGTGGGCGACGACCACGACGGCGAGGCTCCCGATGAGGTCGACCGGCGGCAGGCCGAGCGCCGCGAGCGCGTCGTTCAGCACGCCGCGCCGGCCGAACGTGGCGACGAAGCCGATGGCGACCATCACGGAGGGGAGGATAAAGGGGAGGATCGTCAGCGACCGGAGCGTCCGCCGGCCGGGGAACTCGAAGCGGGCGAGGACGTACGCCCCCGGGAGGCCGAGCGCGAGGCTGGCGGCGGTCGAGACGAGTGCCTGGTAGGCCGTGAAGCCGAACAGCCCGAAGTCGGGGAGGCCGGCGTCGCCGGCGGCGACCGCGCCGGCCCAGGCGGCGACGTTGCCCGCGTGCCGCGGGACGGCAAGCGGGTCGGCGGCGACGCCGGCCAGCGCGCCCACGTAGAACTCGTCGGTGAGCACGTCGGCGAGCGGCGCGACCGAGACCCGGGGCGGGACCCCCGGGACGACCGTCGCCGCCTCCGAGAGGACGATCCCCACCGGGAGGTAGAACACGAGCGCGATGGTGACGGCCGCCGCGGCGGCGACCGCGCCGACCGCGTGGCGTTCGAGCGCCGCGGCGACCCGACCTGTACGGCTCACGCTGAAAGCAGGGGCGGCCCGCGGGTTAGTTCCCGGCGATCTCCCGGGCCCACTCGCTGACCCAGCCGTCGAGGCTGCCCGACAGCGTCTCGTAGTCGAACATCACCGTCTCGTCGGGTTCGAGCGCGTACTCGTCGAACTCCGAGTCGAGGTCGGCGTGGTCGGTCGCGGGCAGCTGGACGTTGCGGACGGCGATCTCGCCCTGCACCGCCGGCGAGAGGACGAAATCGAGGAACTCGAAGCCAAGCGCCGGCGAGTCCGAGGCCTCGAACACGGCCATCCCCTCCGGGTTGGCGTACCCCTGTCCGTTCGGGAACGCGACCTGGTGGCGGCTCATGTCCTGGTCGTAGCGGTTGGCGTACACCTGGTCGGTGGAGTAGGAGACCACCATCGGGCGCTCGCCCTGGCTGTACGCGTCGTAGGAGTCGCTCCACGAGCTGGAGATCCGCACGTCGTTGTCGACCAGGTCCCGCCAGTAGTCGAGGTAGCCGTCCTCGCCGTATCCGTCGACGGTCCACAGCATGAACGCCCGGCCGGGGTCGCTGTCCTGGGCGTTCTGGGCCAGCAACGTGCCATCGTAGGGGTCGGCCGTCAGGTCGTCCAGGCTCGTCGGCTCGTCGACCTCGTTCTCGTCGTACACGAGCGCGATGTAGCCGGTGTCGTACGGGATCGCCCGCGACTGCGGGTCGAACCGGAGGTCGTCC
This sequence comes from Halostella litorea, assembly GCF_004785955.1. Taxonomy (NCBI): domain Archaea; kingdom Methanobacteriati; phylum Methanobacteriota; class Halobacteria; order Halobacteriales; family Natronoarchaeaceae; genus Halostella; species Halostella litorea. The sequence goes on from NZ_SJER01000001.1 coordinate 1,287,102, forward strand.
TTCACGGCGCCTCCGTTCTCCAGTTCGTACACGTCGCTGCTCATGAACAGCGAGTCGTCGAGTTCCCGGTCGGCGACGACGAGGTCGTCGACGTTCAGCCCGAGGTAGACGTCGGCGTCGATGCTCGCGTCCCGGCCCGCCCGCTGGACGTACTCGTTGACGCCGTTCTCCGCGACCTTCCAGTTCAGGGTCACGTCCGGGAACTCCTCCTCGAACCGCTCTTTCACCCACTGGCCGGGGCTGCTGCTGGGCGAGTCCACGAACGCGCTGTAGGTGGCGACGGTGAGTTCCCCCTCGAAGCTCTCCGGGGTGGTCAGCGTCTCCACGTCGTCCCCGTCGTCGCCGCCGTTGCCGTCGTCGGTCTGCGTTATGCACCCTGCGAGCGCCGTGCCGGCGACGCCGGCGGTCGCCGTCAGGAAGGTTCGCCGTCTCATTACTCGGTGGTTGAACTGGGTGGTCTTAACGTCGGTGATCCGCGACGGCGTCGGTGGGCGGGGGTCGCCGTCCCCGGCCCGCCGTCGGATGGGGGGGCGTGGCGGAACGGTTTTGTCACCGGGGCGAGAGCACAAACCGTGTCACGCAGTCGTCGGTACGTGCTCTCGGGGGTCGTCGCCGCGCTCGCGCTCGTCGCGGCGTTCATCCTCCGGGACGTGCTCGCAACGGTGTTTTTCGCGGTCACGGTGGCGGCGGTCTTCGCGCCGGTGTACCGCCGGCTGGTCGCCCGCGGCGTCCCGGCGTGGTGGGCGAGCGTCGCCACGTCCGCGCTCGCCTTCCTCTCGGCGCTGGCCGTGTTCACGCCGCTGGTCGGCGTGCTGTACCGCCGCCGCGACCAGTTGCTCGACCTGTTCCGCAGCCTGCCCTCCGCGGTCGAGATCGAGTTCCTCGGTTACAGCCGGGTCATCGAAGCGGGCGAGGCGCGGTCGATCGTCGCGGGGTATCTGGGGGACATCGCGGTCGACGTCGCCGCCGCGACGCCGGTGCTCGGGATCAAGTTCGCGCTGTTTGCGTTCGTCGTGTTCGGCTTCCTGCTGGGGAGCGACCGCGCCTACCGCGCGGCCGTCGGGACCGTTCCCGTCGAGTACCGCGGCGTCGTCGAGGCGCTCCACGAGCGCGCCCGGTCGACGCTGTTCGCCATCTACGTGCTCCAGGCCGCGACCGCGCTGGGCACGTTCGCCGTCGCGCTCGTGCTGTTCCTGGCGCTTGGCTACTCCGGCGCGGTGACGCTCGCGGTCGTCGCGGGCGTGCTCCAGTTCCTCCCCATCGTCGGGCCGAGCGTCCTGCTCGGCGTGCTCGTGGCGTACGAACTGCTCGCCGGAAACGTCGCGATGGCGGCGCTGGTCGGCGTCGCCGGGGCGGTGTTCGTCGGCTACCTCCCCGACGTTGTCATCCGGTCGCGGCTCGCGCGCCGGAGCGCCGACATGCCGAGCACGCTGTATTTCATCGGCTTCACCGGCGGCCTGCTCACCCTCGGCCCGATCGGGATCATCGCCGGCCCGCTCGCGGTGGCCCTGCTCGTCGAGGGGGTCGAACTGCTGTCGGCGGAGACGGGCGGCTACCGGCAGTCGACGCTCACGGAGGACGGGGGGACGGATGCCGAGGGACCGGACGATGCCGACGAAACGGACGGACCGGCGTCGGACGACGACCCGCCCGCCGCGCCGTCCGACTCCCCCGCCCCGCCGGGGCCGGGCGACGCCCCGAGCGACGCGGAGTGAAGGGGCCAGTCGGACCGCCGGACGTCGGCCCGCCTCAGTCGTCGGCGGGCACGGCGTCCGGCCGGAACTCCCGGCTGATCGCCTTCCACTTCCCCGTGGCGAACCGCCGGTAGTTGATCGCCGCCGGGACGGCCGTCTCCGCGACGAACGAGAGGTACAGCCCGGCGATCCCGAGCGCCGTCGTCGCGCCGAGGTAGGCAAGCGGGAGCGCGACGGCGAACATCCCGACCGCCTGGCTGTAGAACGGCCAGCGCGTGTCGCCGCTGGCGTCAAGCGGCCCCGCGGTCGCGCCCTTCACCGCCTGCGGGATCGAGGCGACGCAGGCGGCGTACACGAACGCCGTCGCCACCGGCACGGACGGGTCGCCGGCGTCGCCGACGAACGCGATGGCGATGGGCCGTGCGAACAGGCCGATCGCGACCGCGGCGACGGCGTACGTCGCCACCGAGAAGCGGATCACGTCGCGGGCGTACGCCTCGGCGGCGCGCTCGTCCTCGCCGCCGAGTTCCTGCCCGACGAGGCTGGAGGCGGCCAGCCCGAAGCCCCACCCCGGCGTGTTCATGATCCCCCAGATGCGGCGGGCGATGACGTAGCCGGCCACGACCGTCGGGCCGAACAGGCCCACGATGGCGAGCATCGGGAACTTCGCGACGGTCCACACGAGGTTCCGGCCGACGACCGGGAGCCCGATGTCGAAGAGGTCGCGGAGGACGCCCCGGTCGACGTACCGCCCGGCGAACCGCACGCTGACGCCCAGGTCGCCCGTGCCGGGGAGCCGCCCGGCCGCCAGCCCGACGGCGAACGCCGTCGTGACGAGGACGTTGGCGGCGACCGTCCCCAGCGCCGCGCCGACGACCCCCATCCCCAGTCCGAAGATCAGGACGGCGTTGCCGACGACGTTGGCGACCGCGCCGCCCGCCCGGACCAGCATCGGCGTGTACGCGTCGTCCATCCCGATGTAGATCCGGCTGCCGACGAGGTTGAGCCCCGCGAAGGGCACGCCGAACGCGAGCACGCGCAGGTAGTCCGCGCCGAGGCGGATCGTCCGCGCGTCGTCGGACATCACCCCGATGAGGTCGGCGGGAAACAGGTAGAAGGCGACGGCGACGGGGACGGTCACCGCGAGGACGAGCGCCACGGAGGTGCGGATCGCCTGCCCCAGTTCGCCGTGGGCGTCGGCCCCGTAGCGCTGGGAGACCAGCGCGATGGTGCCGCCGGCGAACCCGCCGCCGAGCGAGAACGCGATCCCCCAGTACGGCGTGGCGAAGCCGACGCCGGCGATGGCGAGCGGGCCGACCGCCAGCCCCACCATCGCCACGTCGACGGCGTTTTTCGACATCCGCGCGATCCCGGTGAGGATCCGCGGCCAGGCCAACTCCGTCGTCCGGCGCGCCCGCTCGCCGGAGATCAGGCCGGCGCGGGCGAGCGCGAGGCCGATCCAGAGGACGACCAGCCGGACGGGGTTCGGAACGCGTCGCACGGCGGATCGTATTTCGAACCGAAACAAAGGGGTTGCGATGCGAACGCCGTTCGTTTCGGACCCACACACCCCGTCACGCCCGCACTCGCCCCGAACGAGTCGTTTCACGCAAGCCGAATCCGGCTGCTATAGCGACGGCTCCCGGCGCGGACGGGACGGCCGCCCGGACCCGACGCGTCAGCCCGCGACCGCCGGCCCGCGGGCGGCGTCGGCCCGGAGCGGCGGCGGCGCGAGCGCCTCGGACTCGTTGTCGTCGCCGTCCCCGGTCTCCTCGACGACGTAGCGCTGGCCGGCCATCGGTTCGAGCAGGCTGTCGACCGGCGCGCGGTCGTCCCGGAGGACGGGCACGCCGTCCGTCTCGGCCGACCGCTCGAAGTTCGCTATCTCGTCGGACAGGTCGAGCCCCACGTCGCGCTCCTCGTTGCGTTCCCGTAGCTCCGCCTCGGTGAGTTGCCCGTCGCGTTTGGTCGCCATCAGCTCGATGTTCTGGACGGACGCCGCGCCCGCCGTCGGGAAGGCGTACACCTGCGGGAACGCCCGCTCCATCGTCTTGTACTCCGCGCGGTAGAACTTCGAGGCCGGCCCGTTCCGGGCGGAGATGACGTTGGCCAGCAGGACGCCGTCCTCGTCGAGGCGGTCGTTCGCCAGTTGCATGAACTCGACCGTGGTCAGCTGGAACGGCACCTTGTCCCGCTTGTACGCGTCGAGGACGATCAGGTCGTACGTCTTCTCGGTCTCCTGCAGGTACTGGCGGCCGCCCTCGTTGTACACGTTCAGCTGGTCGGTCTCGGGGACGCGGAAGTACTCGCGGGCGACGTCTATCACCTCAGGGTCTATCTCGGCCACGTCGACGGTCGCGTTGTACTCCTCGACGAACCGCTTCGGGCCGGTGAAACCGCCGCCGCCGACGAACAGCACCCGGTCCACGTCGTCGGCGACGAGCATGGGGACGTGGAAGTACCGCGTGTACTCGAACACGTGGCGGGTCGGGGCGTCCTTGTCCATCGCGCTGTGGCGCTGGCCGTCGAGGTACAGCGTCCGCGTGTCGCCGCTGTCGATGACCTCTAGCTCCTGGTACGGCGTCTGGGTCTGGTACACCACCTCGCCGCGGACGGAGTAGCCGACCGCCGGGGCCAGCACGGCGGCGACCAGCAGCAGCGTCACGACGGCGACGGCGGCCGCCGGCCGGCGCTCCGGCGAGGGAAAGAGCAGCCACGCCGCGGTCACGACGAGGGAGGCGCCGAAGGCGAGGCCGATCAGGTCGACCGACAGCGACGGGATCAGGAAGTACGTCGTCCCGAACGCGCCGACGAGGCTCCCCACGGTGCCGACGGCGTACACGTGGCCGGAGGCCGCGCCGATCCCGTCCGCCCGCGTCAGTTCGGCCCCGTACGGGCTGATGAACCCGAGCAGGTACGTCGGCGGGCCGAACAGGAGGACGATGGCGGGCAGCGACGCGTAGCGCGCCGGGAGCGGGAACGCCGCCGCGCTCGCGAGCAGGAGGTCGCCGGCGAAGATGAGCACCGCGACGTAGCCGGCCGTGCCGGCGAGCAGGACCGCCAGCCGCTCGTTGGTCGCCTCCGTGGCGGCGCGTTTCCCGCCGACGTGGTAGCCGAGGCTCAGCGCGGCGAGGAACACGCCGATGATGCTCCCCCAGGTGTAGATGCTGCTCCCGAACTGCGGGGCCACGACCCGCCCCGCGAGTATCTCCAGCCCCATGCTGGCGACGCCGGAGACGAACACCGCCGTCTCCGGCTTCGACGGCGCGGCGGGGACACGGCCTGACGTGCTTTCCATCGGGCGGTCCAAGGGGCCAAGCGGCACTAAGCGTTGGGGAACCGGCCCCGGCCGCGCCGTCGCGTGGACCCCTCGCTTTTCACCGGCGGGACGGTCACACGTACATGGCCACGATAGCGTCGTTTACCGTTCCGGCGGACGCCTTCCCGCTGGGGAGCCTGTTCGAGGACCTCCCGGCGGCGACGATGGAACTGGACCGCATCGTCCCGACGACGGACACGGTGATCCCGTACGTCTGGGTCCGGAACGCCGCGGTCGACGACGTCGCCGCGGCCATCGGGGCACACCCCGACCTGGCCGGGATGGAACTGGTCGACACGACGCCGGACGTGTCGCTGTACCGGGTGGCGTGGGACAGCGACGCACGCGGCCTCGTCACCTGCATCGCCGACAGTGACGCGTCGCTGCTGCGCGCGACCGGGACGGCCGCGGAGTGGACCTTCGAACTCCGCGGCGACGACGCCGACGCGGTCGCGGACTTCCGGCGGCGCTGTGTGGCCTGCGGCGTCGACGTCACGCTCACGCGCCTGCACACGCTCTCGGAGAACGAACTGGGCGGCCGGTACGGCCTGACGCCGGCACAGCGGGAGGCGCTGTTGCTCGCCTTCGAGGAGGGGTACTACGACGACCCCCGGGCGACGACCCTGCAGGAACTGGCCGACCGCTTCGGCATCTCCCGGACGGCGGTGTCGGCGCGGCTGAAACGCGGCTACCGCAACCTCATCGGCAGCACGCTCGTCCCGGCGGCCGACGGCGAGTAGCCGGGGGTACCGCCGCGTGGTCGGATCCCCACTTGAACACCTTCCATAGTGAACCTCCGCGTTGAACCCCGGCGGTGGCATAGCCGTGGTACGAAATGTCTTCCCGAAACACCTCCCCGTTCGACGCGCTTCCGTTCGACTACGAGATGGAGCCGGCCGAACGGTTCAGCGAGGCCGTCGTCAGCGCCGTGACCGCGGTTTCGGGCTACGAGCCGGTCGCCCTGCCGGACGGCGACGGCCGCGTCCTCCCGCCGCTGTACGACTTCGTCGACCCGGACGCCCTCGACACGCTGCTCGGGCGGACGCCGGACGACGGCCCCGGGGCGGACCGCCTGCGGTTCGACTACGACGAGTTCGAGGTGACCGTCGAGGCGGCCGGGACGGTCCGGGTCCGGACGCGCTGAGTTCCCCCGCCCAGCTTTCTCCCCGCTTTCCCCGGTCCCGGCAGAACGAAAACGGGTTTAACCAGGCTCGCGGATCCCCACCCATGATTATCAGCGGGTCCGCGTCGCAGTCGCTCTCGGCCGAACTGGCCGCCGAACTCGACGAGGCGCTCGCCCCCGTCGAGTTCGAGCGCTTCCCGGACGGCGAACTGATCGCACGGGTCGGCGACGTCTCGCCGGACCGGGCCGTGGTTGTGGCGTCGACGCCGACGAGCGACGCCCACCTCGAACTGCTCCAGTTGCAGGACGCCGCCCGCGAGGCGGGCGCGTCCGAGGTCGTCACCGTCCTGCCGTACATGGGGTACGCGCGCCAGGACGCGGCGTTCGAACCGGGCGAACCGGTCTCGGCCCGCGCCGTCGCCCGCGCCGTGAGCGCCGGCTCGGACCGGACGCTCGTCGTCAACCCCCACGAGGACGCGGTTCTGGACTTCTTCGACCCGGCCGCGACGGCGGTCGACGCGTCCCCGCGGCTGGCGGAGCCGCTCCCGGCGGCCCTCTCGGACCCCCTCTTCCTCGCGCCCGACGAGGGCGCGGTCGACATCGCTACGGCCGTCCGGGACGCCTACGGACAGGGGGAGACCGACTTCTTCGAGAAGACCCGCCACTCTGGGGTGGACGTGGAGGTCACGCCCAGCGACGCCGCGGTCGCGGGCCGGGACGTCGTCGTGGTCGACGACATCATCGCGACCGGGTCGACGATGAGCGAGGCGGTCGCGGTGCTTTCCGACCGGGGCGCGGCCCGGGTGTTCGTCGCCTGCGTCCACCCGCTGCTGGCGCGCTCGGCCCCGACGAAGCTATCCCGGGCCGGCGTCGAGGCCGTCTACGGCACGGACACGCTGGAACGCGCCGCGAGCGCGGTGTCGGTCGCCCCCTCGCTGGCCGAGTACCTGTAACCGTTCCGACCTCTCATGCGAGCCGGGGGATTTAAGCGCCCCTCCACAGACGTAACCCTGTGAACAACACGCGTGCGTGGGGGCGACGCTAACACATGCACGGGATCATCCACAAATCGCTGAAGGAGTACGTCGAGGACCGCATGTCGGACGGCGCCTGGGACGCCCTCCTAGACGAGGCAGGGATCGAACCGAAACTCTACCTCCCGGTGTCACACTACCCCGACGAGGAAGTGACCGCGATAGTGACGACCATCGCCGACAACGCCGGGCGGTCCGAGCGGGCGGTCCAGCGGGACTTCGGCGAGTTCCTCGCGCCGGAGCTGCTGGACACGTTCAAGGCACACGTCAAGGACGACTGGGACACCCTCGACGTGCTCGCCCGGCTGGAGGCGATCTATGAGGGGATAGAACAGAGCAGCGACGACACCTCGCCGCCGGCGGTCGAGACCGCCCGCGACGGCGACACCGTGACGGTCGTGTACCGCTCGGACCGCGAACTCTGTGCGATGGCGGAGGGAATCGTCCACGGCGTCGCCGCCGACAGGGGCGAGTCCGTCTCGGTCGACCAGCCGGTCTGCGTCCACGAGGGCGACGACCACTGCGAACTGGTCGTGACCCGAGCGTAGCGGCCCGCTTTTTCTCCCCGGCTACGCCCGTCGCCGGCCGAGCAACAGCGCCGCGGCGAGCGCCGCGACCGCGACCCCGACGCCGAACCCGGGCGTCCCGCCGCCGTCGCTCCCGCCCTCGGCGACCGAGACGGTCCGCTCGACGCCGCCAGCGCCGACGACCACGTCGCCGCCGGGCAGCGTCGCGTTCGCGGCGACCGTCGCCTGACCGCCGGCGTCGACGGTCGCGGCCCGGCTCGCCACCGTCTCACCGTCGACCGCGAACGTCACGTCGCCGCTCGCGGGCACGTCGGCGTCGTTCTCCACCGTCGCGACCAGCCGGACCGGCTCCCCGGCGGTCGGCGATGACGGCTCGATACGGAGGTCCGCGACGGTCGGCGCGGCGGGCTCGCGGACCGTCACGGTCCGCTCGGCGTCGCCGACGGCCACCGCGTACTCCCCGGGCGCGTCGAACGTCTCGGCGAGGTCGACGGTCGCCCGCTCGCCGGGGGCGACGGTCACGCTCCGGGCGGCGACGCGCTCGCCGTCGACGGTCAGCGCGACGACGAACTCGCCGGTCCGGCCGCCTGCGTTCCCGACCGCCACCGTCGTCACGAGGCGCTCGCCGGTCGCGAGCGGTGGCGGGGTGGCGACGCTCCGGTTCCGGTACGGCCCGTCGACGCGGAACCCCTCGACCGCCGTGGTGCGGACGGCCGGCGCGGCGTCGAACGCGTTGCCGTGGTCGCTCGCGCTCCACACCGTCGGCACGCGGTCGGTCGTCGCGTACCGCCGGGCCAGGTCGCGGACCGCCGGCCCGCCGGACTCGTTGACGGCGGCGAAGAAGGCCTCGCCGTCGACCGTCTCGCGCTCGTTGAGGCGGCGGAGCGCCGTCCCGTAGCTCCGTCGGCGGTCGCTCTCGACGCGGGCGGTGTAGTCTATCGCGCCGACGACGAGCGCCCCCTTCACGTAGTTCGCGCCGGTGTTCTGCCACGTCGACGGGTCCGAAAGCACCGCGCCCGCGAAGGGGCTCCGCTGCCCGTTCCGCAGGTGGTCGCGGAACCGGTCGAAGCCGATCTCGCCCTGCTCGAACGCGAACAGGGCTGAGTAGTACTCGGCCGAGGCCTCGATGGTCCAGGCCGTCTCCGCGGTCGGGTCGTAGTCCTGCTGGGTGTGGGCGTACTCGTGGATCCAGACGTTGTTGGGCGACGCCAGCCGCGAGTCCGCGCGCACCCACGCGTCGTCCGGGCCGTACTGGAGGCCCAGCGGCCCCCACCCGGCGTCGCTCGGAACGGCGACGAAGAACGTCTCCGCGTCGTTCGCGCCCACGCGGAGCCGGTCGCTCGCGTCCGCGACCGAGTCGAGCACGTCGTCGGGCGACTCCGCCATCGACGCCGCCTCGGGCACGACCAGCCGTATCCGGCCGCGGTCGGTCTCGCGGACGTGCTGCTCGGACGGCCCCAGGTAGGCCATCTCGCCGCCGGTCGCCCCCTCGCCGGCGACCTCCGTGCGGCGGTCGAGGGTCACCGCCGGGCCGTCGCTCGTCCGTCCCCACCTCGTCGCCAGCCGGGGCACCTCCACAACGGCCCAGTCGCCGGCGTCGACGAACACGTAGCCCGTCGCGGCCCCGTCGAGGTGGCCGCGCGGGGCGGCGTAGTCGTCGACGGCGTAGCCGCTCCAGTTCCCCGCGCCGCCGCCCCCCGCGGCCGCGGTCCCGCCGCCGGACACGTTCACCGACCGGCGGGCGTCGTCGGTGACGTTCGCCGGCTGGTCGAACGTGACCGAGGGCCGGACGGTCGACCCGTCCCACCGGTACTCCCGCCCGCTCTCGCGGTCGAACCCGCGGGTGGCCGTCACCGTCGCGTCCTCGGGCACCGTCAGCCTGATGCTGGTCACGTGGTCCGGCGCGTCGAACCGCACCGTCGCCTCGACCGCGCCGGGGTCGTCGGGCGTGAGCCGCAACGTCGTCGTCCGGACGAGCCGGTCGTCGGTGGCGTTCGACGCCGTCGGTGCGGGGCCGGCGACGTCGGCGCTCGCCCCGCCCCCGGCGACTCCCGGCGACGCGCCCGCCACGCCGGCGGCCGCCGGGAGGGCGACGACCACGAGCAGGAGGACCAAACTGTTCCGAAGCACTACGCTGTCTGGGGACTGATACGTTATGGGCGTTTCGCCCCCGGTCAGTCGGACGGTTCCTGCGTCGCCGGGCCTCGCGGCTCCGGTCAGTCGCCGCTCGTCCGTTCCGAGGCCTCCTTCCTGTCGGCCTCGCGCGGTTCGATCGCGATCTCCATTTTCACGCCCTCGACGTCCCACTCCTTGCGGTGGCCGTCCTCGACGGCCGCGAACTCGTCGGCCCGGACCTCCTCGCGGATGAGGTCGCGGTGGCGGTCGACGAGGTCCGCGACGCGGTCGTCGGCGACGGTCAGTTCGAGCCGGATGCGCTCCTCGATGTCCAGGTCGAGGTCCTTGCGCATCTCCTGGACGCGGCGGATCACCTCGCGGGCGTACCCCTCGGACTCGATGTCCTCGGTGAGCGTCGTGTCGACGTAGACGACGCCGCGCTCCTCGCCGCCGCGCTCGACGGCGGTGCCGGTGACGCCCTCGGGCGTCTCGGTGACGAACTCGACCATCCCGTCGGTCAGGGACTCGCCGTCGAGCGCGTCGGCGACGGCCGCCTCCAGCGCGTCGAGCGACTGTTCGTCGACGCGGGCGTCGTTCAGGGCGTTCATCACCTCGCCGGCGCGGTCGCCGAACGCCGGGCCGAGTTCGCTCATGTCGGCGCGGGCGCTGTACTGCAATTCGCCCCACTGCTCGTCCGCCCCGACGAGTTCGACCGCGCGGGCGTTGAGCCGGTCGCCGAGCAGGTCGCGGTGGCGGGCGACGGCGTCGACCAGCCGCTCGTCGTCGGCCGCGACGACGACGCGCTGGACGGGCCAGCGGAGCTTGCGTTCGGCCTGCTGGCGAGCGTTCGAGCCGGCCTCCTCGACGGCCCGCAGGAACGCCACGTCCGTCTCCAGTCGCTCGTCGCGCCACGCCTCGTCCGGCGTCGGCCAGTCGCACATGTGGACCGTGTCGTGTTCGGCGTCGCCGGTGAGCGCCCCGTATATCTCCTCGGTGATGAACGGGGTGAAGGGCGCGAGCAGGGCGACGACCTCGCGGAGCACGCGGTACAGCGTCGCGTACGCGGCCGTCTTCGAGGCGCTGTCGGCCTCCTCCCACATCCGCTCGCGGACCTGCTGGACGTAGTACCGGGAGACGTCCTCGACGACGAACTCGAGGACGGCGTCGACGGCCTCGTCCTGCCGATACGCCTCCATCGCCTCGGTTGCCTCGGCCTCGACGGTCTGGAGCCGCGACAGCACCCACTCGTCGGCCAGTTCGAGTTCCGCGTCCGCGACGTCGACCGCTTCGGGGTCGAAGCCGTCCATCCGCATGTACGGCAGCGGGAAGCGGAACACGTTCCAGAGGATGTTGAGGCGGCGCTGCATCTCCTCGGTCTCCTCGTAGGAGAACTGCATGTCGTCGCCGCGGGCGGTCAGCGACAGCAGGAACGCCCGCATCGGGTCCGCGCCGTACTCGTCGACGACCTCGCCGGGGTCGACCCGGATGTCCTTGGACTTGGACATCGCGCGGCCGTCGGGCATCAGCGCGTGGCCGTGCATCAGCACCCGCTCGTACGGGCTCTCGCCGACGGCGGCCGTGCCCATGCCGAGCTGGGACCAGAACCAGCCGCGGGTCTGGTCGTGGGCCTCCATGATGAGGTCGGCGGGCCACAGCTCGTCGAACGCCTCGGTCTCCTCGGGGTAGTCGAGGGTGCCCCACGTCGCCACCGAGGAGTCCAGCCACACGTCGAACACGTCGGGGACGCGCTCGTAGGTGACGCCGTTTTCGGTGATCGTCAGGTCGTCGACGGTGCCCTTGTGGAGGTCGACGCTCCCGGCGTCGACGTCCTGGTCGACGCGCTCGGCCAGTTCCTCGCGGTCGCTGACGACGATGGCGTCGTCCATGTCGCCCGACCAGTCCTCCGGCAGCCAGATCGGCACGGGCGTCCCCCAGTAGCGCTGGCGCGAGACGTTCCAGTCGGGGGCCTCCTCGACGAAGTTCCGGAAGCGGTTCTCCCGGGCCTCCTCGGGGAACCACTCCGAGTCGCCGATGTTGTCGAGCAGGTCCGATTTGATGTCGGTGATGTTGATGAACCACTGGTCGGTGACGATCTGGACGATGCCGGTGTCACAGCGCCAGCAGTGGCCGTAGCTGTGGGTGGTCGTGCCGGCCGACAGCATCCGCCCCGCGTCCTGCAGGTCGGCGATGATGTCGTCGTCGGCGTCTTTCACGTACTCGCCGGCGTACTTTCCGGCGCGCTCGGCGTACACGCCGTCGCCGCCGACGGGACAGACGATGTCGAGCCCGAGTTCGCGGCCGCGCTCGAAGTCCTCCTCGCCGTGGCCCGGCGCGGAGTGGACGAGGCCGGTGCGGTCGGCCTCGACGTAGTCGGCGGTGTACACCTGCAGCGCGCCCTCCCCGTCGGGGTGGTCGGGCACCTCGTCGGCGAGCGGGTGGTCGTACTCCCAGCCCACCATCTCCTCGCCGGACAGCGTCTCGACGACCTCGTAGTCGTCGTACCGCCCCTCGCGGAGCACGTCCTCGACGCACTCCTCGGCGACGTAGAGGCGCTCGGTCTCGCCGTCGCGCTCGGCGTCGACGCCGACGTACTCCAGGTCGCCGTCGACGGCGACGAACGTGTTCGCGGGGATCGTCCACGGCGTCGTCGTCCAGATGACGAGGTTCCCCTCGCGGTCCCGCAGGTCGAACTTCACGTAGATCGAGGGGTCCTCGACGTCCTCGTACTCGACCTCGTTGTTGGCGATGGCGGTCTCGCAGCGCGGACACTGCGTGATCGAGCGCTGGCCCTGCTCGACGAGGCCGCGCTCGTGGGCCTGCGAGAACCCCCACCACGCCGCCTCCATGTACTCCGGCGTGACCGTCTTGTACGGGTCGTCCCAGTCCATCCAGACGCCGAACGACTTGAAGTCGTTTTGCAGCCCTTCGAGGCTCCCCTCGGCGAACTCGCGGCAGTCGTCGATGAACGCGTCGACGCCGTACTCCTCGATGTCCTTCTTGTTCTCGAACCCCTTCTCCTCCTCGACTTTCGTCTCGATGGGGAGCCCGTGCATGTCGTAGCCGGGCCGGTCGGTCACGTCGTAGCCGCGCATCCGCTTGTAGCGGATGTACACGTCCTTCAGGCTCTTGTTCCACGCGTGGCCCATGTGGGCCGACCCGGAGGTGTAGGGCGGGCCGTCGACGAAGAAGAACGGCTCCTCGCCCTCGCGGTGCGCCTTCGCCTGCTCGTAGGCGTCGACCTCGTCCCAGTAGTCGAACACCCGCTCTTCCACCGCGTCGGGGTCGTACTGGTCGTCGACCGCCGCGAACCTGCTCATGGGTGGTCTGTGTCCCTCCACTATTAAAGGGGGATCGGTCCCACAGAAAGCCCTCGGAATCGCCTGGCGGCGATTCCTCGCCCTTTCTATGTCCGCCAACGAGCGCCCCCGGCGCTCGTTCCAGGCACCGCTAGTCTGCGCGAGTCGCGGCGATCGCCGCGACACGCTTCGAGTGCCTGCCCTCCCCCGAACGCTCGCACGCGGCGCGTCGGAGCGCCGCGTGCTTGCGCCGGCCGATTGTCGTGATGAGGGCGCTCATGTACGGTGGTCGTGAGACTAGTTCGGTGACCGGATCGGTAACCACATCGGTCTAAGCCAAACCGGTTCGGTTCGACCGGTTCCGGCCGTCGGCGGTCAGCGGCGCAAAAAACGCGTGCGGGGCGGTCAGTGCCCGTCGTCGCTGTCGTCGGTGTCGTCGTCAGCGGTCGTATCGTCGCCATCGTCGTCCCCGCCGCTCCCATCGTCGTCGGTGTCGTCGTCCGCGTCGTCATCGGACTCGGGGAGTTCCTCGAACGGGTCCTCGGCGACGACCAGGTCGAACTCCTCGTCCCCCGCGGCGTCCTCGGGCGCGAGATATCCCGTCGCGTACGCGGTGTAGACCGTTCCACGCGCCAGTTCGACGTCGAACGTGGCGACCGGGTCGGTCCCGTCGTCGCCCGCCGGGCGGACGCCGAGCGTATACGTCCCGGGCGCGACCGACGCGTAGCCCGTCGTCTCGCCGAAGCTCACGTCCTCGAACGGGACGTACTCGGTCCCCTCGACGCCCACGTCGACCGCGGGCGCGTCGGGCGAGGCGTGCACGAGCCGGACCAGCGCGGCGTTCCCGTCCGCCAGCACGACCGGCTCGAACGTCTCCTCGCTCAGTTCGCCGACCGCCGCGACCGTGTAGTAGCCCGGCTCGACCGACACCTCTCCCTCGAACGCCACCGTGTCGCGGTCGCCCGCAGCGGTGATCGTCACCGTGTACGTCCCCGTCGGGAGCGTCGCGTACTCCGTCACGCTCCCGTAGGCGACGCCGGTGAAGGCCGGCTCCCCGTCGACGAGCACGTCGACGTCGGGCGCGTCCGGCGACGCGTGGGCGACCCTGACCGCCCCCTCGTCGGCGTCGAGGTCGACGCCGTCGTCATCGTCGTTTTCCTGGGCCGTCGCCGCTCCCGCGCCGACGACCGACAGTACACCCGCCGCACCGAGCGCCTTCAGCGCGTCTCGCCGTGTTGCTGACATTACCTCCGTAAGCAAGGAGAACAGCGGATTAACCGTTATTGCGGGCTCTGCGGGGTTCTGTGTCGGACAGCCACCCGACTGCTGGCGCGTAGTTACCCGGTCGTTGTGGGGTACTCGGTTCGACGCCCAGATCAGCCGTCGAGCGCCCGGCGGATCACCTGCTCGTAGCCGAGCAGGTACGTCCCGGCGTACAGCATGATGCAGCCGAACGCGGCGAACCAGACGCCGAGGATCGGCTCGCCGCCCGTGAGATGCTGGAGGCCACTGTACTCGGAGAACAGGCCGAGCACCGTCAGCGCACCCGCCCCGAGGGTGTACGCGATCAGTTCGATCAGTATCTGCATGGCTGACAGCAGACAGCAGTCGATTATGGGTCTTTCGCTCGGCGACGGTTTCCGAACGCTTTTGCCGACATTGGTCGTCGAAACGGCTATGGGACGGTACGGATCCATCGACTACTCCCGCTACGCGAAGCTCACCTTCCTCGCCGGCGTCGCCGCGTTCACGGTCGGCGCGGTCGGCTCCATCGTGGGGCACGGCCCGCTCGGCACCATGCCGGCGTGGGAGGAGACGCTACTGTTCGACCTCGAAGTCGTCGGCGTCCTCGCCGCGCTGTTCGGGCCGCTCGTCTTCGGCATCGTCATGCCGCTGACGGAGTGATGCCGCGGTTTCCGGAGTCGCGCAACGTCCTCGACCCCGGCTGCGATCGCTGCCCGGCGCTGGTCGACTGCCGCGAGCGCATCTCGTGGGGCACCGGCCCGCTCGACGCGACGCTCGCCGTCGTCGGGGAGGCCCCCGGTGCCGGCGACCCGGACGCCGACCGCTGGCGCGGCGGCAACTGGACCGGGAAGGCGTACACCACGCGCCACTCCGGGCGGCGGGTCCGCGCCCTCGTGGCCGACCTCGGCTACGCGGGCGACTGCTACTTCACCAACGCCGTCAAGTGCTTCCCCGCGGCCGACGACGGCTCCAACCGCGAGCCGACGGCCGCCGAGCGCGCGAACTGCCGGGACCACCTGCGGACCGAGCTCGCCCAAGTTACTCCCGACGCCGTCCTCGCGACGGGCAAGCACGCGACGCAGTCGCTGCTCGCCGCCGACGGCCGGGCACTCGACGGCTTCGTCGACTCGGTGCTCGACCCCGTCGGGGTCGAATCGCTCGGCGTCGACGTCCTGCCGCTGTTGCACCCTTCCTATCAGGACGTGTGGCTCGGCCGCCTCGGGTACGACCGCGAGGGGTACGTCGCGGCGATCCGCGAGGAACTGGCGGCGCTCGTCGGGTGAGCGGGGTCGACGGGCGACCGCCCGGCCGTCGGTAACCTTCTTTAGCCGAGCGGCCGACGCCCCGCACATGGCCGAGGACTGCATCTTCTGTAAGATCGTGGCCGGCGACATCCCGAGCCGCACCGTCTACGAGGACGACGACGTGCTGGCGTTCCTCGACGCGAACCCGCTCGCGCCGGGGCACACGCTCGTCATCCCGAAGGCGCACCACGAGACGCTCGGCGACCTGCCCGACGACGCCGGCGCGGCCGTCTTCGCCGCGCTCCACGACCTGACGCCGGTCGTCGAGGACGCCGTCGACGCCGACGGCTCGAACGTGGCGTTCAACAACGGCGAGGCCGCGGGCCAGGAGGTCCCCCACGTCCACGGGCACGTCATCCCGCGGTTCGAGGGCGACGGCGGCCGCCCGATCCACGCCGTCGCCGGCTCCCGGCCCGACCTCTCGGACGACGAACTCGACGACATCGCCGACCGCATCGCCGACGGCGCGTAGACCGCGCGCCGCTGTGTGCCCCGGTGGGACCGACGCCCGGATTTTTTATACGACGACGACTGAAAATTTCAGCCATGACGATCCAGTCTGCAACGCTGGTCGGCGCGACCGGCGGAGCGGGGACGACCAGGCTCTCGGTCGAAGTCGCCGCGACGCTCGCCCGCGCCGGGTGGGACGTCGCGGTCGTCGACGCGGACTACGCCACGCAGGGGCTCGCGGGCTACGTCGACGGCCGGATCGACCCCGACGTGACGACGCTCGTCACCGACGACGACGCCGACCCCGCCGAGGCGCTGGTCGACCTCGCGGTCGACGCGCCGGGGTCGGTCGCCGCCTGTCCCGCCAGGGCGGCGTTCGAGGCGGTGGCGCGGGCGAAGACCGCCGGCGCGGCCGAACGGCTCGGCGACGTCGTGGCCGAGTTGGCCGGGCAGGTCGACGGCGTGATCGTCGACGCGCCGCCGGTCGCGGACAACCCCGCCGTGGCGGCCGTGACGGACGCGGACCGCGTCGGCGTCGTGATCCCCGACTCGCACCGCGGCGTCGACGCGCTCCAGCGGCTCCGCGGCCGGCTTGCCGACGTCGGCGCGGCCGCCGACCTCGTCGTCTCCAACCGCGGCGAGGACCCGGTGGGGGAAGCGGACGTCGCCGTCCCCGAGAGCGCGGTCGTCCGGGAGGGGAACGCGCCCGCCGTCACCGACCCCGACGCCGCCTACGCGCCGGCGGTCGCCGCCGTCGCCGAGTCGCTGTTCGACGCCTCGCTGTCGCTGGAGTTCCCGGAGGAAGGGCTGCTCGCGGACGTGCTACAGTAGTTCGTCGACGGAGCTCATCGCGTCGTCGAGCGGGTCCTCGCCCGGCCCCGCGTCGGCCAGCGCGCTCTCGGCGGCCTCGGCGGCACCGGGTATCGGGTCGTGGGTCTCGACGTACGCCGCGAGCGCGAATTCCGCCTCGGACTCGCCACAGAGCGCCAGCGCCTCCGACCGCGGGAGCGACGCGTCCAGCCAGTCCCGCACGACCTCGCGCTGGCGCGGCGAGAGCGGCGAGAGCCCCTGTACGCCGAGGCGGTGGAGCGCCTTCGCCGCCGTCATCGGCGCGACGCCGGCCGCCCCACCGGCGGCCCCCACGCTCGTGCCGTCGGCGTACGCCTCGACGACGGCCGCGGCTTCGTCGGCCGAGCAGGGCAGATCCTCCGCGTAGTCGGCCAACCGGTCCGCCAGATCGGCTTCGGTGTCGTCGACCGTCGCCACGCCGCGGTCACGCTGCTCGGCGGTGACCCGCACGTCCGCGGCGATCTCCGACAGCGTCATGGTCGGAGCTATCCAGCCAATCGGCTAAAAATTATCGGATGCAGGTGTCGGAATCTAGCCGCCCGCATCGGGAAACGTACCTATAATAGGTACGTTGCTTCCGGCCGATCGCCCGGTTTCATCCGCCAGACGTCTAGATTTAAATAACCTATCCGGCCGAAGCTTCGACCGTGATGAGCCCGACTCGCTCCATCGACGCGTGCCCGGAATGCGACGGCCGACTGAACGACAGCAGCGACGAGACCGTCTGTGCGGAATGCGGCCTCGTCGTCGCCGAGGACCGCATCGACCGCGGCCCGGAGTGGCGGTCGTTCGCGGACGACGACCGGAACCGCGAGCGCACCGGCGCGCCGCTGACCCGCTCCAGACACGACCGCGGCCTCTCGACTGAGATCGGCTACGGCGACGGGTCGAACACCCGCCTCACGGGCCGGAAGCGCCGGCAGGTCGCCCGTATGCGGCGGGAGCACAACCGCGCGCGGATCCCGTCGAAGTCCGACCGCAACCAGGTGTACGGATTCACGGAGATCCGGCGGCTCGTGGGCTCGCTGTCGCTGTCCGACCACATCCGCGACCAGGCGTGTACGCTGTTCGAGTCGGCCCAGTCCGAGGACCTGCTCCGCGGGCGCTCGATCGAGGGCTTCGCCGCCGCCGCGGTGTACGCGACCTGCCGGATCGAGTCCGTCTCGCGGACGCTCGCCGAGGTCGTTTCCGACGCCCGCGCCGACGAGGCCGAACTGAAGGCCGCCTACGACGCGCTGAACCGCGACCTTGGGCTTCCGACCGGCCCCGTCGACCCGTCGGAGTACCTGCCGCGGTTCGCCAGCGAACTCGACTGTGCCCGCGCGGTCGAGCGCCGCGCCCGGGAACTCGCGGACCGCGCCGCGGACGGCGTCGTCTCGGGCCGGAACCCGGCGGGCGTCGCCGCGGCGTGTCTCTACGCCGCCGACGCCGAGCGCGACGGCGACCTCACGCAGACCGGGGCGGCCGACGTGGCGGGCGTCTCGCCGGTCACGCTGCGCTCCGCGTACTACGCGATCACGGGGGAGGACTGACCGCTACTCGTCGGCGAGGGGTTCGCCCCCTTCGGTCGGCGGGGCGACGTGGTCGATGAACGCCTCGGCCGTCGGCTGGGTGACGGTCACCCGCACCTCCACGTCGCCGAGTTCGTCGGGGTTGCCAACGGCGAAGTTGACGACGCCCTGGAACGCCGCCTGCTTCTTCAGGCCGAACGAGAACGTGTCGCCCCGGAGGGTGTCGAAGAACTCCCGGCGGGCCGTGTCGAGGATCTCCTGGCGGTGGAGCAACTCGGAGAACTGTTCCATCGAGTGCGCCGTGGCGACGACCTCGCCCGGCCGGGACTCGGTCTCGGCCTCGGGGAAGAGGTTCGTCACGGCGTCGGCGACGCGGTCGGTCACCTCGGTGTCTTTCACCGGCGCGACGATCCGCACGTCGACGCTGTACGCCGTGCTCATGCTTCCTCCCGGAGCGCCTCGGGGCCGTCGCGGATCAGCGACCGGACCTGCCGCCGGAACGACTCCAGCGTCCCCGTGTTCTCGATGGTCACGTCCGCCCGCTCCATCGCCTCGTCCATGCCGAATCCGCGCTCGCGCTCGTCGCGTTCGGCGAGGCTCTCGCCGTCGTCGCCGGTGGCGTCCCGCCCGCGGTCGTTCACACGTTCGGCGCGCAACTCGAACGGGGCCTCGATGCTCACCAGCGCGAAGTCGTCGCCGAACGCCGTCTCGAAGCGTTCGACCTCGACGCCCGACCGGATGCCGTCGACGAGGACGGCGTCGGCGGACTCCAGTTCCTCCTGGATCACCGGCAGCGACCGCTGGGCGATCGCGGCCGGGCCGTTCTCCTCGCGCAGCGCCTGGGCGATCTCCCCGTGGTGGGTCGCCGGGTCCAGCCCCCGGTCCCGGCACTCCCGGCGGATCACGTCGCCCATCGTCACGACGGGCACGCCGAGTTCCTCGGCGACGGCCGCGGCCTCGCCCTTCCCGCTGCCGGGCAGGCCGACGGTCCCGATGACTCTCATTGGGGCGTGCTACTGCCGTGGCGCGCTTAAGCGCTTTGAAGCGCCCGACGGGCGGAAACCCAAGCTATTTTGAGCGGAACGCCGGACGAACACGCGAGGGCACGTAGCTCAGTCCGGATAGAGCGTCGGACTTCTAATCCGACGGTCGTGGGTTCGAATCCCATCGTGCCCGCTGTTCTGCGACGAGCGGACGCGAGGAGCAAACAGCATACGGAGATGGGTTCGAACCCTGCCAGTCGCAGCGGCCGAGCGGAGCGAGGCCGACCGTCTGGCTCCGGTTCGAATCCCATCGTGCCCGTTATCTGTGAGAAACTAAGGGCGTACGGAAGGGGCTCGAAGCGTCCCCCGCGGCCGATGCGCCGTCGACGCCACCGCCGGTCAGTCGAGGACCAGTTCGGACGCCACGAGCGGGACGACGACTGCGACGGCGACGGCGACGCCGAGCCCGGTGACCAGGTCGGGTTCGTCACCGGCGAAGCCGACCGCGAGCATCGCGATGCCCCCGAGTTCGAGCCCGAGTCCGACGACGCCGAGGCGGCTCTCGGTCGCCCGTGCGCCGTCGTCGGCATCGGTCGGACTGTCGGCCGACTCGTTCTGGGCGGCGGAAAACCGCAGGAGCCAGGGAATGAACAGCCCCGACCCCGCGCCGGCGAGTAGCCCGACGGCGACGCCGTAGGGGAGGCTCCCCAGCGCGAGTTGCCCGACAACGGTGAAGACGACGAGGTTCATCGCCGCCGACCCGCCGCCGATCAGCCTGAAGACGGTGTCGTTGCTGTCCGAACTACCGCTCGTCATACCGTAGCGCCCTCGTGACGCGAAAAAAGACCTATCGGTTCACGGCCGTCTTCGACCGGGGCTCGCTGGCCGACGCGGCGTTTACACCAGGTTGTCCCCGATGTCCTCGAAGTCGGCGCGGCAGAACGGACAGCGGTAGTTCGTGTTGAACCCCGACGTCTGGGCGACGGTCCGGGCCTCGAGTTCGTGAACGGCGATGTTCCGGTCACAGTCCGGACAGGCGACCTTCGGCATAGGTCACGAACGTTCATAGAAGTACTTAACCAATTCGATACGTGCCGACGAGTGTCACGGGAGGGGCTGACGTCGACTCGTCTAGTCGATTCGATGTATAGTTCGCCGGCATCGTGTCGAAAATATCCCCGCGGCGATCCGCTCGCCGCTCGTCGTCCGAGGCTTCGTCCCCGACGGTCACTCGGCCTCGCTCTCGAACCCGTCCTCGAACTTGAACGTCCCGTTCCGCTGGACGACTTCGCCGTCGACCTCGATGTAGGAGTCCTCGCTCATGTCCACGATCATGTCGACGTGGACGGCGCTCTCGTTCTGTTCGTTGCCCTCGCCGACGTTGGCCTCGTAGGCGCGGCCAAGCGCCATGTGGACGGTGTCGCCCATCTTCTCGTCGAACAGCATGTTGTAGGTGAAGCGGTCGATGTCGCGGTTCATGCCGATGCCGAGTTCGCCGAGGCGGCGCGCCCCGTCGTCGGTTTCGAGGATGCCCGTCAGCACCTCCTCGTTTTTCTCGGCGCTGTGCTCGACGACCTCGCCGTCCTCGAACTTCACGTACGCGCCGAGCACTTCGCGGCCCTGGTGGTACAGGGGCTTGTCGAACAGCACCTCGCCCTCCACGGAGGCGGGGACGGGCGCGGTGAACACCTCGCCGCCGGGGACGTTGTTCGTGCAGGTGTCGTTTATCGTCACGTTGCCGGCGACGCTCATCGTCACGTCGGTCGTGTCGCCGGAGACGATCCGCACCTCGT
This sequence comes from Halostella litorea, assembly GCF_004785955.1. Classification (NCBI taxonomy): domain Archaea; kingdom Methanobacteriati; phylum Methanobacteriota; class Halobacteria; order Halobacteriales; family Natronoarchaeaceae; genus Halostella; species Halostella litorea. The sequence goes on from NZ_SJER01000001.1 coordinate 1,308,345, forward strand.
CGGCGGGGTCGAGTATCTCGACCATCTGCTCCTGCAGTTCGTGCTGGGCGTCCCAGTCCTTGTTGACGGCGTCCCAGACGAAGTTCTCGTACCCTTCCGTACTCATCTCGGCGAGCTGGGCGTTGGCGGGCGCGGGGAACTGCGTGAGCGTCCAGTTGTCCGTCAGCCGCTCGTTCAGGATGGGCCGCTGGGCCTGCTCCCAGGCGGAGCTTTGCTCGGGGTCGACGTCGCTCTTCTCGGTGACGTTCTCGTGGCCCCGGATGTGGACGTGGGCGTCGGCGGCCTCTATCAGCGCCATCTCGTGGTCGGGCGTGTCGAAGTCGCCGTCGTGGGCGCGGAGGTACGCCCGGATTGCGCGGCCGCCGCGGGTGGTGTACTGGGCGACGGGGTTGGCCCCCACGTCGCCGATGGCCTCGTGGAGGGCAACGACCAGGTCCTCCGCGACGGGCGGTGCCTTGATCACCACGTCGTCGCCCTCTTCGAGTTCGAGCGCCTCGTGAACGAGCAGGGACGCGTGTTCGCGGATACGCGGGTCCATACCTCGGCCGTCGGGCCGGCCCGTGCTAAACGGTTTGGTTTCCGGCTCCGGCGGTCGCTCGGAAACGGCGCGCCGGCAGGCCCCGCGGCCTCAGCCGAACAGCCGCTCCCGCAGGGACCGCGAGTGCGGGCGCTCGGCGAGCAGCACCGACGCGTCGAGGTTCTCCAGCACCGACAGCGTCAGCGAGCCACGCACCACGCGGGAGAGCAGCCCCTCCTCCGTGGCCCCGACGACCACCAGCGACCGGTCGGCGGCGGCGTCCCGGATGGCCGTCTCGACGTCGCCGGTCTCGACCAGTAACTCGGCGTCGTCCAGCCCGTGGTCGGCCGCCCACCCGCCGACGAACTCCCGGGCGGCCGCCTCGCTCTCGTCGTCTTCGGCGACGTAGAGGACCGAAACCTCGGCGTCGACCGCGTCGCGGAGCGCGCGGGCCAGCTCCGCGGAGAGGTCCGACGAGTAGCCGCCCGCGGTCGGCAGCAGGATCCGGCCGGGGTCGAACGCCCGCTCGTTCAACACGAGCACGTCACAGGGGAGGTCGTGGGTGAGTTCGTCGAGGGTCCCTTCCACCCGCCCGCCGGCCAGCTGCGCGCCGCCGTAGCCCATCACGACCGTGTCGGCCTCGTGTTCGCGCGCGGCGTCGAACACCTCGGCGACGCCCTGGTGGGAGAGGATCGTCCTCGTCTCGACGGCCACGCCGAAGCGCTCCGCGTCGGCCCGTGCGTCGGCCAGGAGTTCCTCCGACTCCGTCACGAGGTCGCCGCGCTGCTCGGCGGCCGCCGCCAGCGACGTCTGGTCGGGCACCTGCACGACGTGGGTGGCGAGTACCGACCCGCCCTTCGCCTTCGCCAGCGCGCCGGCGAGGGTCATGAGCGCACGCTCGGTCCGGGGGTTCGAGAGCGCGACCATGACGGTCGGCTCGTCGGGGCTCGTCGCCCCGTCCGGCGCGACGGTTTCGGCCGCGCCGACGACCGAGTCGGGCATCGTCGCCCGCCGGTCCCGGATGTACCGCCCGAGCAGGCCCCGCTTCGGCGTGTGCTTCCGGGCGTACGCGAAGTACCACACGACCGCGGCGACGACGAACACCGCCGACAGCGCGAGTTCGCGCCCGCCGACGAACGCGAGCAGCCCCAGCGACAGCGCCATCCCCGCGACCGGCGTCAGCGGGTAGAGCGGGACGGTGAAGTCCGGGTCGTACTCGGGCGCGTCGGTCTCCCGGAACACGATGAGCGCCGCGTTCATCAGCGCGTACACGACGAGGTGGAGGACGCTCGCCGCCTTCGACAGCACCTCGATGTCCTGTCCGAGGGCGGCGATGAAGACGACGATCATCGCGCCCGTGACGACGATGGAGCGGTACGGCGTGGCGTAGCTCGGGTGGATCTCGTTCAGCCAGTTCGTGACGATCTTGTCCCGGCCCATCGCGAAGTTGATCCGGGCCGACGCGAGGATCGAGGCGTTCGCGCTCGACGCGGTCGCCAGCAGCGCGCCGGCCGTCACGGTCGTGACGGCGATCCCGGCGTAGCCGCCCGGGAACGCGGCTTCGGTCGCCTGCGTGAGCGGGGCGTCCTTGCTCAGTTCCGGCCACGGCACGACGCCGAGCATGATGCTCACGAGGATCGCATAGAGGACGGTGACGATGGCGACGCTCCCGATGACGGCCAGCGGGAGGTTCCGGCCGGGGTTTTTCAGTTCCTCGGCGACCGTCGCGATCTTCGCGTACCCGAGGAAGGAGACGAACACCAGCGCGGTACCGGGGAGGATCGCCCCGGCCCCCATCGGCGCGAGGCCGCCGTCGCCGGCCAGCGTCGCGTAGTCGAACGACAGCCAGCCCTGGACCGCGAACACGCCCAGGATCGCCAAAAGCAGGGTCACGATGACCGTCTGGACGCCGCCGGTCTCCTTCGCGCCGACGTAGTTCACGAGGACGAACGCGGTGCCGGCGATCAGCGCGCCGACCTGGATGTCCGTGAGAAACAGGATCCCGGGGATCGGCGCGAGGGTCGCGAGGTACTGTCCGAAGCCGATGCTGTAGAAGGCGCTGGCGAAGGCCAGGCCCATCCAGTCGCCCATCCCCGCGATCGAGCCGAACAGCGGTCCGAGCGCCCGGTTGACGTAGTAGTACCCCCCGCCGGCTTTCGGCATCGCCGTCCCGAGTTCGGAGACGGAGAGGGCGTTGACCATCGCGATGACGCCGCCGACGACGAACGAGACGACGACGATCGGCCCGGCGGCCCTGGCCGCGACGCCGGGCAGGACGAAGATGCCCGCGCCGATCATCGTCCCGATCCCGATCGTCATCGCGGAGACGAGACCGAGGTCCTTGGCGAGTTCCTCGTCACTCACGCAGACGCACCTCCGTGGTGGGGCCGTGAGTGCGGAGGAACGACGAGTCACTCACGCAGACGCACCTCCGTGGTGGGGCCGTGAGTGCGGAGGAACGAACGGCGAGCCGCCCATCTCACTCGCCCTCCGCCGGGTCCGGCAGTGCGATGACCGGTATCTCGGGGTCGGTGACCAGCCCCGTCGCGGTGTCGCCGGTCAGGAGCCGAACGATGCGGCTGCCGCCCCGGGGCCGGAACGCGACCGCGGTCGCGCCGGCGTCGGCCGCCGCCGCGAACACCGCGTCGACGACGTCCGTGTCGAAGGCGGTCCGGGTGTCGACCGCGACGGCGTCGCCGATCTCCGACTCGACGACGGCCAGAAACTCGGCGGCGTCCTCGCGGCGTTTGGCCAGCGGTGCCTTGTCGACTGCGCCGCCGGCCTTCTCGATGACGTGTATCGCCGTTACGCGTTCGACGCCGTCCAGATACGGGCGGAGCGCGGCGCCGGTGGCCCTGGCGTCGGCCTCGCTCGCGACGGGGACGACGAGGTGGGCGAGCGCGTTCACCGCCGACCCTCCCCGGCGGCCGCCGTCTCCGGCCGGTTCGGCGTCGTTCCGCCGCTTCGCTGGCCGGTTCCTGTGGTGGCCGTTACGCCCGGGTTCCCACTCCGGTCGGCGGCCGAACGAACGGGGTCGAGTCGCTTCATGTCCCCGACAACGGATCGCAGAAATATAAACTACCCGTCTCGTTTCCGCATTCAGTAATAATTATGGTACTAAATTGCTGATTACTGAACCACGGTGGCTCACGTTCGTCCCTCGCCAGCACCCCGAACGGTGAGATGAAGTGTGCCGTGGTGCTACGGGGGGCATGGACCATCGGCTCGACGAGATAGACCGTCGCATCATCTACGAGTTGATGTGCGACGCCCGGAACACCTCCGCGCCGACCATCGCGGACCAGGTGAACGTCTCGCCCGGGACGATCCGGAACCGGATCGACCAGCTGGAGGACCACGGGATCATCCGGGGGTACACCGCGGGCGTCGACTTCGAGCGCGCGGACGGCCACCTGACGAACCTCTACGTCTGCAACGCGCCGGTCTCCGAGCGGAAGGTGCTCGCACGGGAGGCGAGTGCCGTCCCCGGCGTGACCAACGTCCGCGAGCTGATGACCGGGCGGCGGAACCTGCACGTCATGGCCGTCGGCGAGGACACCGAGGCGCTCCGCCGCGTCTCCCGGGCCCTGTCGAAGCTGGGGCTGGAGATCGAGGACGAGACGCTCGTCGAGGCCGAAACCGACAGTCCGTACGGGGCGTTCGGCCCGGACGACGAGGTCCCGTCGAGCGAGGCGACGGACTTCATCAGCCTCACCGGCGACGCCAACGTCGTGGACGTGACCGTCAGGCGCGACGCGCCGGTCGTCGGCCGGACGCTGGAGGCGGCCGTCCGGGACGGCGTCCTCGACGACGACTCGCTTGTGATCGCCATCGAGCGCGACGACCGCGTGCTGACGCCCCACGGCACGACGGAGATCCGGCCGGACGACATCGTCACGGTGCTGTCCCGGAGCGGGAACACGGACCGCGTCATCGAGGCGTTCGCCGGGGACGGCGCGGTCGAGACCGTCGACTGAGGGGGACTCACGCGGACCGCGCCGCCGAGCCACCCGCGCTCCGCGAGCGCGGCCGCGATGCCGCCGTTTTATTGGGCCGAGCGCGTACGGGCTGGCATGATAGACCTGCGGAGCGACACGGTGACGACGCCCGACGAGGCGATGCGCGAGGCCGCCGCGACGGCCGAGGTGGGCGACGACGTGTACGGCGAGGACCCGACGGTGAACGAACTGGAGCGCCGCGCGGCCGAGGCGGTCGGCACGGAGGCGGCGCTGTACGTCCCGACGGGGACGATGGGCAACCAGGTCGCGGCCCGCACCCACGCCGAGCGCGGGCAGGAGGCGCTCGTCGAGCGCGAGAGCCACGTGTACAAGTGGGAACTCGGCGGCTTCGCGCAGCTCTCGGGCCTGCAGGTGCGGACGCTCGACGGCGGCGACCGCGGCGTGCCGACGCCCGAACAGGTCCGCGAGGGGTACGTCGAGGAGGACCTCCACCGCCCCGGCACCGGCCTGCTCTCCCTGGAGAACACGCACAACAGCAAGGGTGGGGTCGCCATCGCGCCCGAGAAGATCGACGCCGCCGCCGAGGCGGCCCACGACCTCGGCGTGCCGGTCCACCTCGACGGGGCGCGGCTGTTCAACGCGGCGACGGCGCTCGACGTGCCCGCCGCGCGGATCGTCGAACCGGTCGACTCCGTCATGTTCTGCCTCTCGAAGGGGCTGGGCGCGCCCGTCGGGTCGATGCTCGCGGGGAGCGAGGCCTTCGTCGAGCGCGCCCGCCGCAACCGGAAGCTGTTCGGCGGCGGGATGCGCCAGGCCGGCGTGATCGCCGGGCCGGGGCTCGAAGCGCTGGACAACGTCGACCGCCTCGCCGACGACCACGAGAACGCCCGGCTGCTCGCCGAGGGGCTCGACGCCGTCGACGGCCTGTCGGTCCAGCCGCCCGAGACGAACATCGTGCTCGTCGACGTGGCCGGCGCGGGGACGGACGCCGAGGAGTTCCTCTCGTTCTGCGAGACGGAGGGCGTGCTGGGGTCGGCGTTCGGCGAGACGACCGTCCGGTTCTGTACGCACCTGGACGTCGACCGCGGGGACGTGGAGGCAGCCGTCGAGCGCGTCGGAGCGGCGCTGTAACTACCGTCGCCCGTCGTCGACGCCCTCCTGGAACCCCTTGAGGGTGCGGCGGACCATCAGGTACAGAAAGAAGATAAGCGCCAACAGCCCGCCGACGATGAGGACGATAAACGGGTCGACCGAAGCCATGCGGCCGGCTACTCGGGGCGGGCGCAAATACGTTTCGACGGGCGCGACCCGGCGTCGAAGGGAGAAAGTTCATGCCGTCCCACAGGGATAACGGACACATGGCCGACCTCCTGCCCTCCACCTCGGACGCGTCTGCGTCCGAGAACGCGGACCCCCGGGTCGTCGGCGTCGACAGCGACGACGCCGACGACGTCCTCGCCGCCCTCTCCTCGGAGACCGCCCGCCAGTTGCTCGCCGCCCTCCACGACGACCCCGCGACGCCCTCGGCGCTCGCCGACGCCGTCGACACGTCGCTCCAGAACACGCAGTACCACCTCGAAAAGCTCGAAGGGGCCGAGGTCGTCGAAGTCGTCGACACCGTCTACTCCGAGAAGGGCCGCGAGATGAACGTGTACGCCCCCGCCGACCAGCCGCTGGTCCTCTTCGCCGGGCAGGAGGAGGAGACGTCCTCGCTGAAGACGGCGCTCTCCCGGCTGCTCGGCGGCGTCGGGGTCGTCGCGGCCGCCAGCATCGCGCTCCAGAACCTCGTCGGCAACACCCCGATCACCCCCCCCGGAACCGGCGGTGGCGGGGGCGGCGAGCGCGGCGGCGGTGCCGCCCCGGCCGACGCCGACGGCGGGAACGACGTCGGCTTCACGTCCGCCGACGGCAACGCCACCGTGTCGCCCACCGAGACCACGACCGGGGACGACGTGGGGATCATGGGTGAAACCACCGAGGCGACCGACGCGACCGACACCACGGTCGAGTTGACGCGGACGACGGTCGACGCGGCGGGGGACACGGTCACGGACCAGGCCGTCGCCACGGACGCGACGACGACCGCGGCGAACGAGACGGTCAGGAACGCGAACGAGACCGTCGCCGCCAACGACACCGCCGCGTCCGCGCTCGACATGGGGCTGAACGGCGGGATACCGCCCGGCCTCCTGCTGTTTGCCGCCGGCGTCATCGTCGTGACGGTGTGGGTGTTCTTCCGCCACGTCGACCGCTGACCGGTGACTAAAATCGCCGTTTGAGCTTACGACATCCTCTTTATATATTACCCGTAACGTAGGGATGCGGCCTCACGGCCCACCCCGACCCACCAGCCAGCCACCGACGGCCCACGCCGGACCGCTTCGGCCCTCCGATGGTCCCCGACGGCAGTCGATAGCCCTCGTCGTGACCACGCCCTCCGGGGCACCCCACCCCGCGTCCCCGCGGCCCGGCTGGTTCCCACCCGCCAGCCGGCCCGCCCTCCACCGCGATGCGGTCCGGCCGCGGCCGTCGGGCTCCGATTTTATCCGACGACGAACGTCTCGACCACCGTCCCGTCCGGCTCCAGTAGCCGCCCGCGGAGCGCGTCCCCGTCCCGCTCTAGCTCCGCGTACCCCGGCCGGTTGCCCCGCGGGTCGGCGTAGCTCCCCGGGTTCAGCAGCGTCACGTCGTCCGCCTGCGACACTGAGGGTCGGTGCGTGTGCCCGGAGACGACCAGGTCAGCGTCCCGCGAGCGACCGAACATCGCCAGCCCCGTCGCCCCGCCGTCGCGTCGATGGGTGAGCGCGACCGTGCGACCGCCGACGTCGAACGTCCGCGCCGCCGGGAGCCGGTCGCGCACCCCGGGACCGTCGGCGTTGCCGTGGACGGCGAACAGCCGGTCGCTCTCGGCCTGCAGGGCGTCGAGCACCGCCACGGTGGTGAAATCGCCCGCGTGGACGACCAGGTCGGCCCGGCGGACGGCCGCCACCATGTGGTCGGTCAGTTCGTGGTCCCTCCCGCTGTGCGTGTCCGAGCAGACGACTATCACGGCGGCCGCTTTGCGGGCGCGGGTTACGGGTCTTTCGTCCGAGGACGACACCCTCGACAGTGGTCGCGCTCACTGTTCCCCGGTGATCGCCCGAGCCGCTACCGGCGATCACCCGTGCTTGGCGAGAGCAACCACTATCAGTCCCCCCCGCGTACGGCGACCCATGAGCGAGCAGTCGCCGGGCCGCGCCGCCGATCCGGGAGGCGGAGCCGACGGCGACGCTGACGGACCCGGGGCCGACGAGAGCGGCGACGGGGACGAGGCGGCCGACCCGGACGGTGACACCGGGACGACCGGTGAGCCCGTCGCCCCGGCCGTCCGCGACGCGTTCGTCGACGCCGCGCCGCGGACGGTCGCGGAGGTGGCCGTCGCCGCCGACGCGCCCCGGGACGCGGTCGCCGACGCGCTGGCCGACCTCGAAGCGGCGGGCGAACTCCGGCGGCGCGAGGTGGCGGCGACCGGCGACGACGGCGCGGCGCGGACCGCGGTCGTCTGGCACCTCCCGGCGTCGACGCTCCGCGAGCGGACGCCGGAGGGGACCGTCGAGGCGGGCGACGCGGTCGACCGGGCGGTGGCCCGGATGGCGTTTCCCGGCGCGAGCCGGATGATGCGGGACTGGCGGCGCGACGCCGTCCGCGCGGTGGTCGCGTTCCTGCGCGAGGACGGCCCGGCGACGGCCGATGGGATCGTCGGCGCGGTGTACCCGCCTCACTCGGCCGGCTACGACGACCGCGACGCGTGGTGGGACTGCGTCCGGCCGCGGCTGCTCGCGGTCCCGGGCGTCGCCCACGACGACGGCGAGTGGCGGTACGACCCCTGACCGCGCCGCGAGCGCCGTCCGAGTCCTAACTTCTTTGTCACGGGCGGCCGCGAGTGGACGTGATGGCAAGCAGCAAATCAGTCGTCCTCGCCGCCCTGGTCGCCAACGGGGCCATCGCCGTCATGAAGTTCCTCGGCTACCTCCTGACGGGCAGCCCCGCGATGCTGTCGGAGACGTACCACTCCGTCTCCGACACGGGCAATCAGGTGTTTCTCCTGATCGGCATCCGCTTCGGCGCGCAGGACGCGACGCGGGCGCACCCCTTCGGCTACGGCAAGGCGCAGTTCTTCTACAGCTTCCTCGTCAGCGTGCTCCTCTTCGGCATCGCCGGCTGGGAGAGCGCGAAACACGGCTACGACGCGCTGGTCCACGGCGGCGTCCACCGGGCCAGCGAGGACGTCACCCTGTTTGGGGCCTCGTTCGACCCCATCCTCGTGAACTACGCCGTCCTGATCGGCGCGATCATCTTCGAGGCGTGGGCGTTCAAGAAGGCGTACGAGGCCATCACCAAACAGATGGCCGAGCAGGGCTGGTCGACGCTCCGCGAGGCGTTCCGCAAGACCAGCGACGTGACGACGCTGACGGCGCTGACCGAGGACGCCATCGCCCTGGGCGGTGCGGGGATCGCCCTGCTCGGCGTCTACCTCACCCGGGTGACCGAGAACCCAGTCTACGACGCCGCCAGCGCCCTGCTCATCGGGCTGATGCTGATGGGCTTTGCGGTCGCGCTGGCGTGGGAGAACAAGCGGCTCCTGATCGGGGAGAGCGTCCCGAAGGAGAAGGAGCGTGAACTCCGCGAGATCGTCGCGGGCGGCGACGGCGTCGTCGAAGTCGTCGACTTCCGGACGGTGTACTTCGGGCCGAACCGCATCCTCGTCGCCGCGGACGTGGCGTTCGACCCGTCGATCGACGCCGACGAGATGGACGATCTGATCACCCGGCTGGAGGACGACGTGATCGCGGCCAACTCCGGCGTGAAGAAGGTGTACATCGAGCCGGAGACGGCGTAGGCGGGGCGAGACTTTTTAATCGGTGGCGCGAAAGGACCCGCCGTGTCAGAGACGAACGGGTACATGCGCTTCTTCCCGTACGAGGACCCCTACGACGACCAGCGGGAGGCGATGGACCGCATCTACAACGCGCTGTCCCGCCGGCAGGACGTGCTGTTCGAGGGGGCCTGTGGCACCGGGAAGACGCTGTCGGCGCTCGTGCCCGCCCTGGAGTACGCCCGGGAGTCGGACAAGACGGTCGTCATCACGACCAACGTTCACCAGCAGATGCGCCAGTTCGTCACCGAGGCCCGCCAGATCACCCGCCAGGAGCCGATCAGGGCGGTCGTGTTCAAGGGGAAGGCGTCGATGTGCCACATCGACGTCGGCTTCGAGGAGTGTCAGGTGCTCCGGGACAACACGTACGAACTGATCGACGCCGAGCGGGACCGCGACCAGCTCGAACGCCGCCAGGAGGAACTGCTCGCGGAGAGCCAGGAGGGCGATGAGCGCGCCGCCGAGGCCCGCAGCGCGGTGATGGACGAACTCGACGCCGTCGAGGCGCAGGTCGAGGACCTGGAGGAGGCAAACACCTGTGAGCACTACTACAACAACCTCGCGGCCGACACCGACGAGTTCTACGACTGGCTGTTCGAGGACGTGCGCACGCCCGAGGACGTGTACGAGTACGCGGGCGAGCGGACGCTGTGTGGCTACGAACTGCTGAAAGACGGGATGGAGGGGGTCGACCTCGTCGTCTGTAACTACCACCACCTGCTCGACCCGGCGATCCGCGAGCAGTTCTTCCGGTGGCTGGGCCGGGACCCGGAGGACGTGATCACCGTCTTCGACGAGGCCCACAACGTCGAGGGGGCGGCCCGCGACCACGCGACCCGGACGCTGACGGAGAACACGCTGGACCAGGCGCTCGACGAACTCGACGAGAGCGACGACCCGCGGGCCGCCGCGGCGAGCAACGTCGTCGGCGCATTCCGGGCGGCGCTGGTCGAGACGTACGACGACGCGCTGGGCTTCGGCGAGCGCGAGCGCGTCGGCGAGAACTGGGAGGACGTCGCCATCGCCAACGAGGAGGGCCGCGACGACCTCACCCGCGCGTTCCTGCAGGGGTACACCGGCCCCGGCGTCGACGAGGACCTGGCGGCCGCGGCGGAACTGGGCCGGGAACTCGACGAGGAGTACGAGGAGGCCTACAAGCGCGGCGACGCGACGACCCGAACCGAGTGCCAGACGCTCCAGGCGGCGACCTTCATCTCCTCGTGGGTCGACGAGGGCGCGGCGCTGGGGCAGTACCCCGTCGTCTCGGTCCGCCGGGACGCGGGCACCGGCGACGTGTACGGGCGGGCCGAACTGTACACCTGTATTCCCCAGGAGGTGACGGGCCAGCTGTTCGATGAGGTGTACGCGAGCGTGCTGATGAGCGCCACCCTCCGGCCGTTCGACGTGATGGGCGACGTGCTCGGTCTGGAGTCGCCCGTGACGATGGCGTACGGGCTGAGCTTCCCGGCGGAGCGCCGCCGGACGTTCGCGGCGGAGACGCCCGCGCTGTTCGCCAGCGAGCGCGACGACCCGGACACGCAGGCGGCGGTGGCTGGCGCGCTCTCGGACGCCGTCCGCTTCACGCCCGGCAACACGCTCGCTTTCTTCCCGAGCTACGCCGAGGCCGAGCGGTACCACGAACTGCTGGACGTCGAGGCGACCGTCTACCGCGACGAGCCGGGCGACTCCGTCGAGGAGCTACGCCGGGAGTTCACCGACAGCGACGACGCCGTCCTGTGTACGTCGCTGTGGGGGACGCTGGCGGAGGGCGTGAGCTTCGACGGCGACGACGCCCGCACCGTCGTCGTGGTCGGCGTCCCCTACCCCCACCTCGACGACCGGGCGAAGGCGGTGCAGGCGGCCTACGGCGCGGCGTTTTCCGAGCGCGGCGAGGACGCCGGCTGGGAGTACGCCGTCGAGATCCCGACCATCCGCAAGACGCGGCAGGCGCTCGGCCGGGTGATCCGCGCGCCGGACGACTTCGGGGTGCGGGTCCTGCTCGACGAGCGCTACACGGAGACGGCGAGCGCGGAGATGGGGAAGTACGGCGTCCACGACTCGTTCCCGCCGGAGGAGCGGGAGGAGATGGTCGACGTGGACCCGACGAAGCTGAAGTTCGCGATGCTGAACTTCTATCAGGGGCTGGACGCGTACGACGGGGAGCCGCCGACGCCGTAGCCGGGGCGACCGGCCGGCGGCGCGGGCGGCCGACCCCTCACGCGGGCAAGGAGACGGTGCTGACGGTCTCGCCGTAGCGCGCGTCGCGGAACCGCAGTTCGTTGACCGCCCACGTCACCGGCTCGACGTCGAGTTCCGTCAGCCGCTCGGCGACCGCCTCGTCGCCGCCGCGGGCGAGGGTGACGTGGGGCGTGTACTCGTCGCCCTCCAGTCCGTCGACCGCGCCGAAGCGCTCGACGAGGCGGCCGTGGACCTCCCGGAGGCCGGGGCTCTCGACGCTCAGGTACAGCACCGGGGCCGGCCCCATCGGCGGGTTCGGGAAGTACCCCACGCCGGTGACCCCGACCTCGAACGCGGGCGCACCGGCGAGCGTCCGCCGGACGTCGTGCTGGACCGGCGGGAGGTGGTCGGGGTCGCCGAGCCGCTTGACCAGCAGCGAGTGGTGCTCCCGGATCTCGTCGAACGCCACCAGCTCCGGATGGAGGTCGGCGGCGAGTCGGGCGACGCGGCCCGGGATCGGGGCGTTGAGACTGAGCACGGCCGAGGTTGCGTCCGGGGTGGCAAGAGCCTGCCGGTCAGCGTTCGCTCTCAGAGCCGGTCAAGCAGCCAGAGCACGATGAGCACCAGCACGACCAGCGTCACCAGCGGCCGGAGCGGTCCGAGCAGGGCGAGCAGTCCGTCGACGAAGAAGCCGACTATCTCCAGCACGAGCAGGACCGCAAGCAGCCCGAGCACGAGCTTCAGCAGGGTCTCTACCTCGATGTCCCCCCTGGTATCACGCATACCCGGGCCTTCGCAGCAAACACCTAAGTACTCTGTGGCTACCGAGACGACAAGACATTTCCGAGCGCCACCGCGAGGGAGTATCGATGCAGGGACGCACGGCCGGAACCGTACGGGCGGCCTGTCTCGCGCTGGTCCTGCTGACCGCGGTGGCGGTTCCCGCGGTCGCGTCGCCGGCGTTCGACGGGGGGCAGGAGGGTGATCCGGCCCCCCACGAGGTGGTCAGTCAGGACGTCGAAACCGACGAGATACGGATCCTCGTCTCGGTCGACGAGAACGGGACCGCCCGGTGGGAGCTACAGTACTGGACGCGCCTCGACGACGAGAACACGACGCAGGCGTTCGAGGACCTGCGGCGGGACATCGAGGCCAACCCCGGGAACTACACCGCGGACTTCCGCGAGCGCATCGAGGGCACCGTCGGCGCGGCAGAGAACGACACCGGACGGGAGATGGCCGCGCGGAACGTGTCCGTCGCCGCCGACCGCCGCGCGATCCCCGACGAGTACGGCGTCGTCACCTACTCGTTCACGTGGGAGGGGTTCGCCGCCGTCGACGGCGACGGGATCCGGATCGGCGACGCGATACGCGGGTTCTTCCTCAGCAGCGAGACGCGGCTGACGGTCGAGTGGCCGGCGGGCTACGACGCCGACGTGTCGCCGGACCCCGACGACGGCGGCGACGCGTCCGCCACCTGGCGGGGGTCGATGACGGACTTCGCGTCCGACGAGCCGTCGATAGTTCTCACGCCCGCGGGCGGGGGGTCGGACGGCGGCGCTGACGGGGGCGGTGCGGCCGACGGCGACGTCGGATCGGGCTGGCTCCTCGCGGCGCTGGCGCTGGTCGGGGTCGCCGCCGCGGGCGTCGCCGCGCTCCGGTTCCGGGACGGCGGCCTCGGCGGGGCGGACGACGAGACCCCGGACGCCGACGACGGTGGGGCCGCCGCGGAACCGCCTGACGCGGGCGACGACGGCGATGCGTCTGCCGCCGCCGACGCGGACGGCGACGCGGACGACGGGCCACCCCCGGAACTGCTCAGCAACGAGGAGCGCGTGCTCCGCCTGCTCGACCAGCGCGGGGGACGCATGAAACAGCAGGAGGTCGTCGAGGCCTTAGACTGGACCGAGGCCAAGACGAGCCAGGTGGTCGGCGACCTCCGCGACGAGGGGAAACTGGAGAGCTTCCGGCTGGGCCGCGAGAACGTGCTGTCGCTCCCCGGCGAGGGGCCGGACGAGGCGGAGCCGTAGGGACGGCGGGGTGAGCCGGTGAACCGCTTCCCTCCGGCGAATAAAATCGGCTTAATCGACGTTGATCCGGACACAGGGACTTGCGTTTATATGTGGGTGTGGCCGCAACGATCGGCCGAGATGGACGGACGCACACTGGTCGCCGCCCTGGCCGTCGTGGCTGCGGTCGCGGTGGCGGTCCCCGCGGTCGCGGTGGCTGGAGCCGACGGCCCGGGGCTTCAGGACAACGAGACGAACGACACGACCGCGCCCGGCGAACGCCTCGCCGGCGTCGTCGGCGTGCAGGGCGCGGAGGTCGACGGCGAACTCGCCGAGCGCTCGTTCCGCGTCGGGCTGAACCGCTCGGCGGCCGGCGCGTCGGCGGTGGTCGACGAGCGGCTTCCGGCGCTCGAACGGCAGGTCGAGGAGATCGAACGGCGCCGGGCGGCGCTTTCGGCCGCCCGCGAGAACGGATCGATCTCCGAGGGCGAGTACCGCGCCCGGATGGCGACGCTGGTCGCCGAGAGCCGAAACGTCCGGCACATGACGAACCTGAGCAGCGAGGCCCTCGCCGACGAACCGGGCGTCCTCGACCAGGAACGCGGCGAGCGCATCCGGGCGCTCCGCCAGCGGGCCGGCAACGTGACGGGGCCGGGGATCGCCGAACTGGCGCGCGGCATCGCGGGCGAGCACGCCGGCGGCGGTCTGGGGCCGGGCGGCGGGCCGCCCGAGGACGTCGGGAACGCGACCGACGGAGACCGCGGGCCGGACGTCGGCCCCGGTCCGCAACGCGGGGCCGGCGCGAACGAGTCGACCGCCGACGACGGCAACACGACGGCCGACGGCGACGAGACGACGACCGCCGGCAGCGACGCGACGGTCGACGGGAGCGGTTCGACGCTGGCCGCCGTGGCTGCATCGGCGACAGCGACCGTCGTCCCGGAGCCGTAACATTTGCCCCGCCGGAAGGGTTTAATAGCCCCCTTGGCCTACTAGAGCGCACGATGAGCGACTTCCGTCGTCCCCGCGGGTCGAGTCACCCCGCCAGCGACGGATCCGCCCCCGTTTCTCCGCGACCGCGACGACCGGGCCTCCGTTAGGCCCACCTCTACTACCACTCCTCGACCCGAAACCCCACTCAACAGATGAGAGGTCTGTAAATCGACTATAGGCGTCTCTGAGCTTTTCTTACGGTATTAGAATAGAAGAATTTAATACCGTCAAGCGGGTTCGTTCGGACACAGATGGAACGCGTGGCACTCGCCTTCTCGGGCGGACTCGACACCACGGTGTGCGTTGGACTGCTCGAAGAGGAGTACGGATACGACGAGGTGATCGGCGTCACCGTCGACGTCGGCCAGCCCGACGAGGAGTTCGACGAGGCCGAAGAGACCGCGGAAGCGCTCGGCGTCGACCAGTACGTCGTCGACGCGCGAGAGGAGTTCGCCACGCTGTGTCTCGACTCGCTGAAGGCGAACGCGACCTACCAGGGCTACCCGCTCGGCACCGCGCTGGCGCGCCCGGTGATCGCAACGGCGATCCTAGAGACCGCGAAGGAACACGACTGCGACGCCGTCGCGCACGGCTGTACCGGCAAGGGCAACGACCAGTTGCGCTTCGAGGCCGTCTGGCGCGACTCCGACCTGGACGTCATCGCGCCCGTCCGCGAACTCGAACTCACACGCGAGTGGGAGATGGAGTACGCCGAGGAGCGCGGCCTCCCGGTCGAGAGCGGCAACGAGGGCGACTGGTCGATCGACACGAACCTCTGGAGCCGCTCGGTCGAGGGCGCGAAGCTGGAGGACCCGGGCTACGTCCCGCCGGAGGACATCTACGAGTGGACCGACGCCCCCGGCACGGCGGGCGATACGGACCTTGTTGAGATCGAGTTCCACGACGGCGAGCCGGTCGCCGTCGACGGCGAGGAGTACGGCCCCGTCGAGCTGATCGAGCACCTGAACGAGCGCGCCGGCGCGTACGGCGTCGGCCGCACGGACATGATGGAGGACCGCATGCTCGGCCTGAAGGTGCGCGAGAACTACGAGCACCCCGCCGCGACCGTCCTGCTGAACGCCCACGAGGCGCTGGAGGGGCTCGTCCTCACCCAGGAGGAGCGCGACTTCAAGGAGCAGGTCGACCAGCAGTGGGCGAACAAGGCCTACCAGGGCCTCATCGACGCGCCGCTCGTCCGCGCGCTGGAGGGGTTCATCGACGAGACCCAGTCCCGCGTCACGGGCACCGCGACGGTCAAGCTCGAGGGCGGGAGCGCCCGCCCGGTGGCCCGCGAGAGCGAGTACGCCGCCTACTCCGAGGACGCGGCGTCGTTCAACACCGAGACGGTCGAGGGACAGGGGATCACCCAGAAGGACGCCACCGGCGTCGCCAAGTACCACGGCTTCCAGGGTCGCCTGGCGAACGCGGTCACCGACGCCGCGAACCAGAAGACGCTGACGCCCGACGGCGGCGACGGCGAGGGGGACTGAGATGACCGAGGGGAGCTCCGGCGACGTGGTGCGTCGCGACCGCTTCAGCGGCGGCCCCGCCCGCGAGTTCCTCTCCTCGCTCGACGCGGACCGGCGCATCTTCGAGGCGGACCTTGCGGTCGACCGCGCGCACGTGACGATGCTCGCCGAGCAGGGCATCGTCGAGGACGCGGTGGCCGGCGAGATACTCGCCGCGCTGGACGACGTCGAGGCGGCGGGCCACGGCGCGCTCCCCGACGGCGAGGACGTCCACGCCGCCATCGAGACGGCGGTGATCGAGCGCGTCGGCGACGAGGGCGGGAAGATGCACACCGCCCGCTCGCGCAACGACGAGGTGGCGACCTGCATCCGCTACCGCCTGCGCGAGGACCTGCTGGACGCCGCCGAGGCGACGCTGGGGCTGCGCGAGGCGCTGACGGAGGCGGCCGCGGCACACGACGCGACGGTGATGCCCGGCTACACGCACCTCCAGCCCGCCCAGCCGACGACGGTGGCCCACTGGCTGCTGTCCTACGAGTCCGCGGTCGCCCGCGACACCGAGCGCCTGCTCGACGCGTATGACCGGACGAACCGCTCGCCGCTGGGCGCGGCGGCATTCGCGGGCACCCCCTTCGACGTGGACCGCGAGCGGACCGCCGACCTGCTCGGCTTCGAGACGGTCGTCGGCAACTCGATGGACGCCAGTTCGGCCCGGGACTTCCTGCTGGAGGCGACGACGGCGCTGGCCAACCACGCAACGACGCTGTCGGGGCTGGCGGAGGACCTGGTGCTGTTCGCGAACAGGGGGTACGTCGACCTGCACGACGACTACGCCTCGACGTCGTCGATCATGCCCCAGAAGAAAAACCCCGACACGCTGGAGCTGGTCCGCGCGACCGCGGGCGACGCAGCGAGCGGGGTCAACGGCCTGCTGACGACGCTGAAGGGCCTGCCCCGTGCGTACAACCGCGACCTGCAGCGCGCGACGCCCCACGCCTGGGTGACGGTCGACACCGTCGTCGAGGCGGCCGACGTCGCCGCGGGCGCGGTCGCCACCGCCGAGTGGGAGGCCGACGCGCTCGCCGCCGCGGCGGGCGAGGGGTTCTCGACGGCCACCGGCGTCGCGGACCTGCTGGCGATGCACGGGCTGCCGTTCCGCTCGGCCCACGAGATGGTCGCCGCGGCGGCCGAGCGCATGGAGGGACGCAGTGCCGAGGAGTCGGCCGAGGCGGACTACGACGCGCTGGACGCGGCGGCCCGCGAGGTGCTCGGCGACCCGCTGTCGGCGTACGTCGACCGCGAGGACGTGCTGGCCGCGCTGGACCCCGCCGAGAGCGTGGAGAGCCGCGACTCGGCGGGCGGCCCCGCGGCCGACGCCGTCGCGGCCCAGATCGGCGAGGCCGAGACGGCGCTGGCGGTCCACGGCGAGGCCGTCGAGACGGAGCGCGACCTGCTCGCGGACGCCGCGGAGACGCTCCGCGCGGAGGTGGCGTCGTATGACTGAGCGCCGTCCCGGGGGGCGGCGGGCGACCGGCCCGCCGCTGCCGCCGTCCCCGCGAGGGGACGAATAACACATTCCGAATCTGATATTGGAACACGAAACTCGGTTTTGAACGCTCCTACCTCCATTAGAGGTGGCTGCAGATTACTTAATTTTTCTGGTAAGTTCGAAGGGTTTAAGGTGTCTCCACGACGAGTAAGGGGTACAATGGCGGAATGCGTTGAGTGTGGGGCCGACGTCGCCCTGCACGACGACCTCGAAGCGGGAGAGATACTCGACTGTACAACCTGCGGCGCTGAGCTCGAAGTCACCGACACGAACCCGCCGGTCCTCGAGAAGGCCCCCGAGCTGGAAGAGGACTGGGGGGAGTAAGGTGACGCCGGAGCGGACAACCACGCAGCGAGCGCACGACGCGACGCGGACGAACGCCACCCAGACAGGACAATGAAGGTCGGCATGCTGTACTCCCGGATCCGCAAGGACGAGAAGCTCCTGCTGTCGGAGCTTCGCGACCGGGGCCACGACGTGACGAAGATAGACGTCCGGAAACAGCGGTTCAACATCGAGGACGCCCCGCCGGCGTTCGAGGGCCTCGACGTTGTGCTGGACCGCTGTCTGGCGACGAGCCGGAGCCTCTACGCCACGCAGTTCTGCGAGGCGTACGACGTGCCGGTCGTCAACTCCCCGGACACCGCGGAGGTGTGTGCGGACAAGGTGAAAAACAGCCTCGCGCTCACCCGCGCGGACATCCCCACGCCGAACACGGACGTGGCGTTCACCAAGGACGCCGCGATGGAGATAATCGAGGACTTCGGCTACCCCTGCGTCCTCAAGCCGGTGATCGGCTCCTGGGGCCGCCTGATGGCGAAGATCGACTCGAAGAGCGCCGCCGAGGCCATCCTCGAACACAAGGCGACGCTGGGCCACTACGAGCACAAGGTGTTCTACGTCCAGGAGTTCGTCGAGAAGCCGGGCCGGGACATCCGCGTGCTGGCGACCGACGGCGAGCCCGTCGCCGCGATGGTCCGCTCGTCGGACCACTGGCTCACCAACGCCGCACAGGGCGCCGAAACCGCGGAGTTCGAACTCGACGACGAGGCCAGGGAACTCGTCGAGCGCGCGAGCGACGCCGTCGGCGGCGGCCTGCTCGGCGTCGACCTGATGGAGACGGGTGACAGCTACACCGTCCACGAGGTGAACCACACCGTCGAGTTCAAGGCGCTGAACGACACGACGGATATCGACGTGCCCGCCGCCGTCGTCGACTGGCTGGAGGCGACCGCCGCGGAGAAGAAAGAGGTGACCGCGCAGTGACGCTCTCGGCGACGGTCGTCGGCGGGAGCGGCTTCACCGGCGGGGAACTGCTGCGGCTGCTCGTCGGCCACCCGGAGTTCGAGGTGGCCCAGGCGACCAGCCGGAGCTACGACGGCAAGAGCGTTGGCTCGGTCCACCCGAACCTGCGGGGGACCGACCTGCGCTTCTCGGACCCCGCGGACCTGGAGAGCGTCGACGTCCTGTTCGCCGCGACGCCCCACGGCGTCTCGATGGAGCGGATCGACGCGTTCCGCGACGCCGCCGACACCGTGGTCGACCTCTCGGCGGACTTCCGGCTGGACTCCGAGGCGGCGTACGACGAGTGGTACGACGGCCACAGCCGGCCGGAACTGCTCGACGAGGCCGAGTACGCGCTCCCGGAGATCAACCGCGAGAACCTCGCGGGCGCGGACCTGATCGCCTCCGGCGGCTGCAACGCCACGGCGACGATCCTCGGCCTCTACCCGCTGTTCGCCGACGGCGTCCTCTCGGGCGACGAGCAGGTCGTCGTCGACGTGAAGGTCGGCTCCTCGGAGGGCGGCGCGGGCGGCGGCGAGGCGTCGTCGCACCCGGAGCGCTCGGGCGTCGTCCGCCCGTACGCGCCCACCGGCCACCGCCACGAGGCCGAGATAGAGCGGTTCCTCGGCACCTCCGTCTCCTTCACCTGCCACGCGGTGGACATGATCCGCGGCGCGTCCGCGACCTGCCACGTGTTCCCGGACGGCCCCGTCTCGAAGGGCGACCTCTGGGGCGCGTACCGTGGGACCTACGAGGACGAACCGTTCGTCCGCATGGCGGCCGGCGGCTCCGGCGTGTACCGCTACCCCGAGCCGAAGGCCGTCGCCGGGACGAACCACGCCGAGGTCGGCTTCGAACTGGACCCCTCGAACAAGCGCCTCGTCGTCTTCTCGGCCATCGACAACATGATGAAGGGGTCGGCGGGCCAGGCCGTCCACGCGGCCAACGTCGCGCTCGGCTTCGAGGAGACGGCGGGCCTGGAGTTCCAGGGGCTCCACCCCGTCGGCGCACCGTGACCCGATTTTCGACGATGCAGACAGACACCGAGTTTTCAGTACCACAATGACAGTAGTAGTCAAGATCGGCGGCGCGCGCGCCGTCGACCCGGAAGGCGCACTGGCGGACGTGGCCCACCTGACGGCCAACGGCGAGGACGTGGTCGTCGTCCACGGCGGGTCGACGGCCGTCGACGAGACGCTGGAGCAGTTGGGCGAGGAACCGGAGTACGTCGAGACGCCGGGCGGCGTCGTCGGGCGGTTCACCGACGAGCGGACGATGGAGGTGTTCGAGATGGTGCTGCCCGGCAAGCTAAACACCGACCTCGTCGCCGCGCTCCAGGCGGAGGGCGTCGACGCACTCGGCCTGTCGGGCGTCGACGGCAAACTGCTCACCGGACCGCGGAAGTCCGCGGTCCGGGTCGTCGAGGACGGCAAGAAGAAGATCCGGCGCGGCGACCACTCCGGCAAGGTCGAGGACGTGAACGCGGACCTGCTGGAGACGCTGCTCGGCGACGGCTACACGCCGGTCGTCACCGTCCCGATGCTCGCGCCGGAGGACGGCAGCACGCCCGTCAACGCCGACGCGGACCGCGCGGCGGCCGCCGTCGCGGGCGCGCTCGGCGCGGACCTGGTCGTCCTCACCGACGTCGCCGGCGTGTACGAGGACCCCGACGACGAGTCGACGCTGATCGACGCGGCGTCGACGCCCGCCGAGTTCGAGCGCGTCGAGGACGCCGCGGAGGGGTTCATGACGAAGAAGGTGATGGCGGCGACCGAGGCCCTGGAGGGCGGCGCGGCGTCGGTCACCGTCGCGGACGCGAACGTCAACGACCCCATCGTCGCCGCGCTGGACGGGCACGGGACGACGATCACGCCCGGCGCGGTCGGCGCTGCGGTCGACGGGGGTGTCGACGGATGAGCGGCTTCGTCTTCTCCGAGAAACCGATCCGGATCGAGCGCGGCGACGGCCCGTACCTCTACGACGACGACGGCAACGAGTTCCTCGACATGGGCGCGTCGTACGCCTGCGTCCCGCTGGGCCACGGCCACCCCGCGGTGACCGACGCCGTGGTCGAGCAGGTCGAGAAGCTCACCTTCGTGCAGGCGTCCTACCCCAACGCCGCGCGCACGGCGCTGTACGAGCGCCTCGCGGGGACCGCACCGGACCCCATCGACAAGGTGTGGCTCTGCAATTCCGGTACCGAGGCCAACGAAGCCGCGCTGAAGTTCGCCCGCGCCGCGACGGGGAACTCGAAGCTCGTCGCGACGATGCAGGGCTTCCACGGCCGCACGATGGGGTCGCTCGCGACGACCTGGAAGAGCAAGTACAAGGAGCCCTACGAGCCGCTGGCCGGCGACGTGGAGTTCGTCCCCTACGACGACGCCGAGGCGCTCGCCGAGGCCGTCGACGGGGACACCGCGGGCGTCATCGTCGAACCGGTACAGGGCGAGGGCGGGATCAACCCCGCCTCGACCGAGTACCTGCGTGCGGCCCGCGAGGTCACCGAGGACGTCGGCGCGGCGCTGATCTTCGACGAGGTCCAGACCGGGATGGGCCGCACCGGCGCGCTGTGGAACTGCCAGCGGGCGGGGGTCACCCCCGACATGATCACCGCCGCGAAGGGGCTGGCGAACGGCCTGCCGATGGGCGCGACGCTGTGTCGCGACTGGATCGCGGAGGACTACGGCTCGCACGCCTCGACGTTCTCGGGCGGTCCCGTCGTCTCCGCGGCGGCGGGCGCGACGGTCGACGCCATCGTCGAGGACGGCGTGGCCGACGACGCCGCGGCGACCGGCGAGTACCTGCAGGCCGAACTGGAGGCCGCGCTCGGCGACGACGTGCGCGAGGTCCGCGGCGAGGGACTGCTGGTCGGCGTCGAGGTCGGCCGCGGCGCGAACCGCGCGCTGAAGGAACTGGCGATGAACCACGGCGTGCTCGCGCTCCCGGCCGGCCGGACCGTCGTCCGCCTGCTCCCGCCGCTGACGATAGACGAATCCCACGTCGACGAGGTGGTCGACGCGATGGAGGCCGTCGTCACATGAGCGCAAGCGCCGCCGTCACCGACGAGGAGGCCCGCGACCTGCTCGTCGACCTCGTGTCGACCCCCTCCCCCACCGGCGAGGAGGCCGCGGCCGCCGAGCGCCTCGTCGAGTTCTTCGAGGCCCGCGGCCGCGACGCGTGGCTCGACGACGTCGGCAACGTCCGCGCGCCGGCCGACGACGCCGTCCTGCTGACCTCCCACGTCGACACCGTGCCCGGCGAGATACCCGTCGAAGTGGACGACGACGGCAACCTGTGGGGCCGCGGCTCCGTCGACGCCACCGGCCCGCTCGCGGCGATGGCCGCCGCGGCGGTGCGGACGGGCGTCTCCTTCGTCGGCGTCGTCGGCGAGGAGACCGACTCGCGGGGGGCGCGCCACCTCGTCGACGACCGGGACGCGCCCGACGCCGTCGTCAACGGTGAGCCGAGCGGCTGGGACGGCATCACGCTCGGCTACCGCGGCTTCCTCGCGGGCACCTACGTCGCCACCAGCGAGTCCGGCCACACCTCCCGGCCCGAGCCGAACGCGATCCAGGACGGGATCCGCTGGTGGTCCCGCGTCGAGGACGCGTTCGAACCGGACGAGTGGGAGCCGGTGTTCGAACAGGTGACCACGAAGCCCGTCTCGTTCGACGGCGGCTTCACCGCCGACGGCCTCTCCGTCGAGGCGACGATGGACGTCCAGCTGCGGATCCCGCCCGAGCGGACCGCCGCGGCCGTCCGGGAGATCGCCGACGGCGAACTGGAGTCGGGCACCGTCACCTGGGAGGAGCCGATCCCCCCGGTGATGGAGAACCCCCGGAACGCGGTCGCCCGCGCCTTCCGGGCGGCGATCCGCGCCGAGGACGGCGACCCCCGCCTGCTCCGCAAGACCGGCACCAGCGACATGAACCTCTACGCGCGGGCCTGGGACTGCCCGATGGCGACCTACGGCCCGGGCGATTCGGACCTGGACCACGCGCCGAACGAACACCTGCCGCTCGACGAGTTCGACCGCTCCATCGCGGTCCTCGAACGCGTCGCCGACCGCCTCAAACCATGACCGAGAACTTCCTCGACGTCGACGACCTCTCCCCGGACGAACTGACCGCCGTCCTCGACAAGGGGGCGGCGTACAAGGAACTGCTCGCGGACGGCGAACCCCACCGCGACCTGCCCGACCGGACGCTGGGGATGCTGTTCCAGAAGCCCTCGACGCGGACCCGCGTCTCCTTCGAGACGGGGATGACCCAGCTGGGCGGCCACGCCGTGTTTCTCGGCGAGAACGACATCCAGCTCGGCCGCGGCGAGCCGCTGAAAGACACCGCGCGGGCGCTATCGGGGTACGTCGACGCCCTGATGGCCCGCGTGTTCAAGCACCGGAACGTCGAGGTGCTGGCCGAGTACGCCGACGTGCCCGTCGTCAACGGGCTGACCGACGACGCCCACCCCTGTCAGACGCTCGCGGACCTGCTGACGATCCGCGAGACGGAGGGCGGCTTCGACGACGTCTCCGCCGCCTGGGTCGGCGACGGCAACAACGTCGCCCAGTCGTTCGCGCTCGGCTGTGCGCTGACGGACGTCGACCTCACGGTCGCCACGCCGGAAGGGTACGGCGTCGACGACGACGTGGTCGAGCGCGCCCGCGACCTCGGCGGCGACCCGACGGTGACACACGACCCCGTCGCGGCCGCCGAGGACGCCGACGTGATCTACACCGACGTGTGGATCAGCATGGGACAGGAGGACGAGCGCGACGTGCGGATGAACGACTTCGAGGGGTTCCAAGTGTGCGATGACCTGCTCGACCACGCCGCGCCCGACGCGACGGTGCTGCACTGCCTGCCGGCCCACCGCGGCGAGGAGATAACCGACGCCGTCATCGAGAGCGACCGCTCGCTCGTCTGGCGGCAGGCGGAAAACCGGATGCACGCCCAGAAGGGGCTGCTCGCGTACCTGCTGGACGCGTAGCTACCGGACCGCCGCGGACAGCAGCGCCCCCGCGAGTCCGCCGTACACGACGTGGCCGACCAGCGGCATCACGCCGAGAAAGGGCACCTCGGGCGCGCCGGACAGGCCGACGCCGTTGAGCCACAGCGGCCACAGGAACACGATGTTCACAGCCCAGAGCGCGAGGCCGTACGCGACCCCGGCTCCGGCTCCTTTCAGCGGGTTGCGAACGGCCGTCCGGAGCGGTTCGCGGTCCACGACGAGGCCCAACAGCGCGCCGAACAGCGCGCTGTGGACGACGTGGGCGACCCACCCGACCGAGAGGCTCGGCTCGCCGAGCGTGTACATCGCGCCGATGGCGGTCATCCGTTGCAGCCGGAACTGGATGAGCAGGCCGAACGCGAGGCCCGCGACCACCCCGGCGAGCGCCCCGTACAGGACGTAGGCGTTGCTCCGCTCGGTCCGCAGCCCCACTTCGTCGGTCGTGGCCATAGTCGCCGCTCTCCCGCCGCCGGTAAAGTGTTGGGCCGCTGATGCGCGTCGCGCACACGTCCCCGCGGGAACGGTCGTCGTCGGGTCCGCGCGTCGCCCGCCGGCCATCGCGAAGCGGTTCGGCTCCTGCGTGGGCGTTCGACCGCGGCTACAAACACTCATACGCCTCGAATCCGATGCTCCGACAACGACGATGCCCGACCCACTCCACGCGACCGCGGGCGAACTCGCTGCCGAGACGATCCTCGACGCGCTGGCCGACGGCCGGCGCGTCGTCGTCGAGACGGAGCTGCTCGGCTCCACCCACGAGGTGACGCTCCGCCACGACGGCGAGACGTACTACTGCGACACGCCGACGACGCTCCACAAGCACGACAGCCGCGCGGAGATGCGCCAGTGCATCGAGAAGCGGGGGTACGCGGGTTCGCCGGAGTGAGGCTTTAACCGCCGGCCGCCCGAACGGGGCGGCATGGTCGATTCCGAGCCCGCGGGGGACATGGGCGAACTGCTGGAGGCCGCCGACCCGGAGTTCCGCGAGGTCATGACCTGCGTGTTCGACATCCAGGCCCACGAGACGCGGGCCTACCTCGCGCTGCTCGACCACCCGGGCAGCACCGTCGAGGAACTGGCCGAGGAACTCGACCGGGACCGCAGCAACGTCAACCGGTCGCTGACAACGCTGCTGGAGAAGGGGCTGGCCGAGCGCGAGCGCCGCCTGCTGGACCCCGGCGGCTACGTCTACCAGTACACCGCGACGCCGCTCCCGGAGGCCAAGGAACTGCTCCACGACTCGCTGGACGAGTGGACGGAGCGGGTCCACGCCGCGATCGACGGGTTCGCGGCTGAGTGACCGCGAGCGCCCCGGAGTTTCGCCCGGAGCGGACCGCTTTTCCCCGCCGGGCGCGTTGGGCCGGACAATGAGTTCGATGACGCTCTCCGCGGAGCGCGACGCCGCCCCCGACGAGGCCGACGACGGCGTCTGGCTGGCCTGCATCGAGTGCGGCGAGACGTTCGCCCCCTTCTCGGCGATCCGGTACCGCTGTGACGACTGCGACGGACTCCTCGAGGCGCGCTACGCCGACCCGCCGACGTTCGACGCGTTCGAGGGCGACGGTGTGTGGCGCTACAGCGCGGCGCTTCCCTTCGAGGAGGGCGTCACGCTCCCCGAGGGGTCGACGCCGCTCCACGAGGTGCCCCGGCTGGAGGACGAGGTCGGCGTCGACCGCCTCCGCGTGAAACACGAGGGGATGAACCCGACGGGCAGCTTCAAGGACCGCGGGATGACCGTCGGCGTGCGCGTCGCCCAGGAACTGGGCGTCGACCGCCTCGCCTGCGCCTCGACCGGCAACACCAGCGCCGCGCTTGCGGCCTACGGCGCGCGCGCCGGCCTGGAGACGCTCGTGCTCCTGCCCGCCGGCAAGGTCGCCGCCGGCAAGGTGGCACAGGCCAGCCTCCACGACGCCCGGATCCTCGAGGTCGACGGCAACTTCGACGCCTGTCTCGACATCGTGCAGGACCTGGCCGGGCGCGGCGAGGCGTACCTGCTCAACTCGCTGAACCCGTTCCGGCTGGAGGGCCAGAAGACGATCGGCCTCGAAATCCTGGAGGAGTTCCGCGACGACGAGGGGCGGTTCCCCGACCGGATCGTCCTTCCCGTTGGCAACGCCGGCAACACCGCCGCGCTGTACAAGTGCTTCCGCGAACTCGTGCAGGCCGGCGCGATGGCCGAGGACGAGGTGCCGAAGCTCACCGGCGTGCAGGCCAAGGGCGCGGCCCCGATGGTCGAGGCCGTCGAGAACGGCTGGGCGGACACGGAGCGCTGGGACGAGGTCGAGACCCGCGCGACGGCGATCCGGATCGGCAACCCCGTCAACGCGCCGAAGGCCCTCCCCGGCATCCGCGAGACGGGCGGCACCGCCGTCGCCGTCTCCGACGAGGCGATCACCGACGCCCAGCGCGCGCTCGCCGGCGAGGGCGTCGGCGTCGAACCCGCCAGCGCGGCGTCGGTCGCCGGCCTCCGGAAACTCCGCGAGGAAGGCGTCGTCGGCGCCGACGAGGCGGTCGTCTGCCTCACGACGGGCCACCTGCTGAAAGACCCCGACGCGGCGGCGGAGGCCGGCGGCGACCCCGAGCCCGTGCCCAACGACACGGACGCGGTGCTCGCCCACCTCAGCGAGTGACCGCGAACGACCAGTCGTAGGTCTCGTAGCTGTATCCGACCTCGCGGTCGACGCCCCCCGAGTATCCGTACTCCCCCGACGGGAGGCAGCCCTCGTTCTCCGGGTCGGCCACGAGCGTGTACGTCTCGTCGACCGACCCGCCGGGCACCAGGGTCGTTCCCGCCGCGACTCCGGCAACGGCAACCGTGGCCCCCGACCGCCAGCAGCCGTCCCTCGACGGCTCATCAGGGATCAGTTCTTCCTTCTCGACGTCGCCGGATGCTGCGACGTATTGCCTGTCGTCCGGGACGAACAACAGCGTGGCATCGCCGCCCTCGTGACCGAGCCACGGCTCTACGGGCCCCGTCGGCGGGTACTCGATGGTGACCGTCTCGCCGCTGACGTTCGTCAGTTCGACGTGGACCCGCGCGGGCGATTCGGCCGTCTGGCGGGACCGAAACGACATCGAGACGGACAGGAGGTCGCCGATCCGGTCCGGGTAGTCGAGCGAGAACACCTCCTCGGGGACCGGTTCGGGATCGGCCCGTTCGGTCGTTCGGGCCGTCTCCGACCGCGTCGGCGTCGTCGACCGTGACGTCGCGGTCGTCGTTCGGGTCCCGGTTTCGGTCGATCCCGTCGTCGGGTCGGACCCGCCGGCGTTACAGCCGGCGAGCGCGCCGGTGAGGCCGGCGAGGAGGGCGCGCCGCTTCATATCGGGCGGTGGTGTACGAAATATAAATGCTTTCCCCGGCGCCCCCGGCCGTCATACGGACGAACGACGGCCGTCTGATGGGGTTCTTTGGTACGTCTTCGCATATTCGAGGGTGCATGGCGACCAACCGACCACCCTCATCCGAACACCCCCGCGAGCGCGCCGCGACGGCCGGCGGCGTCGCCGACCGCGCGCGGACCGCACAGCTACGCGCCAGAGTCGCGGCCCTGGAGACGGCGCTGGAACGCGAACGTGAGCGACGGCAGGCGGTGATAGCGCGCTACGAACGGCTCTTGGACGAGCGGACGCGGGCGGCGAAAAACGACGGCGACGACGGCGACGCGGGCGGGCTCCTCGACCGCCTGCGTTAGTCCCCGCTACTCCTCGACGCCGTTCAGCTGGATGTACCGCACGTCGATGATGCGGTCGTCGGCCGTCAGCGTCTCGAAGGCCTCCTCGGGAACCGGACTGTCGACGTTGTACACCGTCAGCGCCTCCCCGCCGATCGTCTCGCGGGCGTTGTACATGCCGGCGATGTTGACGTCGTGGTCGCCCATCACGCTGCCGATGAGGCCGATGACGCCCGGCTCGTCGGTGTTGCGCGCGACCATCATCTGGCCGCCGGGGATGGCGTCGACGCGGTAGCCGTCGACCCGGACGATGCGGGCGTCGTCGTCGGCAAAGAGCGTCCCGTCGACGCTGATCGACTCCTCGCCGTCCGACACCGTCACGGTGACGAGGCTCTGGAAGTCCTCGGCCTGCCGGGTCTTGGACTCGGTCACCTCGATGCCCCGTTCCTCGGCGATCTGCGGGGCGTTGACCGAGTTGACCTGCCACTCCAGGGGCTGGAACACGCCCTTGAGGCCGCTGGCGGTGACGAGTTCGACGTCCTCGTCGGCGATATCGCCCTCGTAGCGCACCTCGACCTCCGAGATGCGGCCGTCGAACAGCTGGGCGGCGATCTTGCCAGCGGTTTCCGCGAGGCCGATGTACGGCTCGACGCGCGGGAACGCGCTCTCGTCGATGGAGGGGGCGTTCAGGGCGTTGACGACCGGTTCCCCGCGGAACGCGGCGACCACCTGGTCGGCCGTCGAGACGGCGACGTTCTCCTGTGCGGCCTCCGTCGACGCGCCGAGGTGGGGCGTGACGACCACGTCCTCGACGTCGAGCAGCGGGTTGTCCGGCGACACCGGCTCGTCGGCGAACACGTCGACCGCGGCCCCGGCGAGGACGCCGTCCTCGACGGCCGCCGCGAGCGCGTCCTCGTCGACGACGCCGCCGCGGGCGCAGTTGACGAGGTAGCCGCCCTCCATGCGGGCCAGCTCCGCCTCGCCGATCATGTTCTCCGTCTCGGGGGTCAGCGGCGTGTGGACCGTCAGGAAGTCCGCGCGGTCGAGACAGTCCTCCAGGTCGACCAGTTCCGCGCCGAGCTGGTCGGCGCGCTCCTCGCTGATGTAGGGGTCGAACGCGACCAGATCCATCCCCAGCGAGTTCAGCTTCTTGGCGACCTCCTGGCCGACGCGGCCGAGGCCGACGACGCCGAGCGTCTTGCCGTTGACCTCGGTGCCGAGGTAGTCGCCTTTCGCCCACTCGCCGGCCTTCAGGCGGACGTGGGCCTGCGGGATCGACCGCGCCGAGGCGAACGCCATGGCGACCGTGTGCTCGGCGGCCGCGCGGACGTTGCCCTCCGGCGCGTTGGCGACGATGACGCCGTGTTCGGTGGCGGCGTCGATGTCGATGTTGTCCACGCCGATGCCGGCGCGGCCGACGATGACGAGTTCCTCGGCGGCCTCGAACACGGTCTCGGTGACCTCCGTGCCCGAGCGGACGATGAGGCCGTTGGCGTCCTCGACGGCGGCTAACAGTTCGTCGCCCTCCACGTCGTAGGCGGTGACGACCTCGTGGCCCGCCTCCCGGAGCCGTTCCAGGCCGGCGTCCGCGATGGGGTCCGTCACGAGTACCTTCATGTCCGGATGGATTCGCGCGGTCCTGTTAACGCTTCCTTTGTCGACATGGGTGGCGAAAACTGCCACTTGCCGGATCGCCGACCAGTGCGGGCGCGCGGCCGCGACCGCGGGATCGCTTCCTTTTCAACGGTACCGCCGCAACTCCGCGCCATGACAGTCGTCGCGTTCGACTTCGACGGAACCCTGTCGGACTCGGAGATGACCGTCCTGCTCGGGAAGCGCCGCGGCGTGGCCGACGAGATGGCGGCGATCACCGAGCGGGCGATGAACGACGAGATAGAGTACGCGACCAGCCTGCGCGAGCGCGCGGCCCTCCTCGAGGGCCTCCCCGAGGCCGAGGTCGCCGCGGCGTTCGACGAGGTGACGCTGCGCCCCGGCGCGGCCGACCTCATCGCGGCGCTGCGCGACGCCGGCGTCCACGTCGCCGTCCTCACCGGCGGCTTCGAACGCGGCGTCGAGGCCGCGCTGGAGAAGGAGGGCGTGACCGTCGACAGCATCGTCGCCAACCGGCTCCCGATGGCCGACGGCGAACTCACCGGCGAGGTCGAGGGGCCGCTCATCGAGGGGACGAAAGACGACGCCCTCTCGGCGCTCGTCGACGACCTGGGCCTCACGCTCGACGACGCCGTCGCGGTCGGCGACGGCGCGAACGACCTCCCGATGCTCCAG
This sequence comes from Halostella litorea, assembly GCF_004785955.1. Lineage (NCBI taxonomy): Archaea > Methanobacteriati > Methanobacteriota > Halobacteria > Halobacteriales > Natronoarchaeaceae > Halostella > Halostella litorea. The sequence continues at coordinate 1,338,185 of NZ_SJER01000001.1, forward strand.
GTCGCGGGGACCGCGGTCGGGTTCGTCCCGAAGGACGCCGTCCGGCCGCACTGCGACGCGGTCGTCGCGCGGATGGACCGACTGCAGTCGCTCCTGACGGAGTACGGCGTGTTATAACGGCGATATCGGGTCGCGGGGACCGGGCGGGAAATTCAGGCTTCGGGGCTGAAGTTGCGGACCACGTACACCGTCGCGGCGGCGAAGACGGCCACCGCGACGCCGACGAGCACCGAGTTGATGAGGAGGTCACCGGCCGCGAGGTCGGTGCCGCCGATGAGGATGGCCGACGGGATGCCCTCGACGGCACCCATGCCGAGGTCGGCCTGCGCGCCCGTCGTGCCGGTGGCGCCCTCGGCGAGTTCGGGCTGCGGGACGGGGTTGATCTGCGTCGAGGCGAGGAAGCCGGTGATCGCGACCAGCACGACCGAGCCGACGCCCGCGCTGAGACCGGCGGTGATGTACGCCTCGCGGTCGGAGCCGCCGAGGCGGCTCCCGACGTAGCCGCCCGTAATGACGCCCAGTACGGCCGCCAGCAGCGGCGCGGCGTTGATCGCCGTCGCGCCGAGGCGGTTCATCTGCATCTGCTGGAGGATCGCGTCGACGTTGTTCACGTTCTGGTCGAGCGCGTTCTGGACCGTCCCGCTCAGGTCCGGTTCGAGCGGCGACCCGCCGGCCACGCCGATGAGGACGACGCTCAGCCCCACCGCCAGCCCGACGACGGCGTAGATGCCGGTGAAGAACTTGAGGTAGCTCTTCGTCGTCGGGGAGGTGGCGATGTCGCCGACGCCCTGGCCGCCCCGGGCCTGCCCGGTCGGCTGGCCCGGCGGCTGCTGCTGGGGTCGCGGCTGCTGGTTTCCGCCTGTCTGTCCGCCCTGCGCGTTCCTGTTCTGTTGGTTTCCACCGCGATCTGACATCATTCACCAGTTACACATAGGGGGTTTATAAAAGTTGCAAGCGGACGGACGGGTCGCGGCACGGACGGACCGGCCGACGCTACGCCGCTCCGGCCAGGAAGTTCCGGTAGGCGTACGCCGTGACGACCGCGACGACCGCGGCGACGACGCCGACCGCGACGGAGTTGATGACGAGGTCGACGAGCTGGACGGAGTACTCCTCCGCGCCGGCGAACACGCTGACCTGCTGGACCACTTCGGGCGGCTGGTTCATGTTCCCGATCGCCGTCTGGGCCTCCTCCGCGGCGTCCTGCAGCGACGACACCTGCGACCCGGCGAGGTACCCGCCGAGGACGACCATCAGCACGCTCCCGGCGAACGACGCGACCCCGGCCCCGACGTAGCTCGTCTGCTCGTCGGCGTCTATCGTTCGGGCGGCGTACAGGCCGACCAGCACCGCGGCGACGACCGCGATTATCGGGAGCAACTGCACGACCGACTGGGCGAGGCTATTGACGTTCTGCTGGGCGTAGTACGCGCCGAGTTCCGACACCTCGCTGGCGGCGTCCGCCTGGGCCCCGCTCAGGATAGCCGGGCTCCCGACGAACCCGTACACGACCACCAGCAGCCCCAGACCGACGCCCGCGATGGCGTAGAGGGCGCTTACCCCCTTCGTGAACTCCTGGACGACGGGGTCTTTCACCTTGTCCGTGATCGAGTCCTGCTGGACGGGCGGGGCCTGACCCGGCGCCGGCTGCCCGGCGCTCGGCTGGCCCTGCTGCGTTCCGGCGGGCTGTCCCTGCGGCTGACCGCTCCCCTGACCGCTCTGTACGTTCCCTTGGCGACTGTCGTCTCCTGAATCTGACATCAGTGTACGACTCCGACTTCAGACTATTATAGTTACCTATTTTCAATAAATACACTTGCAAATATTATTGATCGGGCGGGGCTGGGCGGCCGTCGGGGCCGATCCGCCGCCCGCAGACGCCGGCCAGCGCGCCGGCGACGCCGCCGGCGATGCCCGCGCCGATGCTGTTCGAGAGGTGCGAGCCGGCGTCGAACGTCAACTGCACGCGGGGGACGTTGACGTTCAAATCCGGGGCCGGCTCGTACTCCGGCGCCTGCTCGGCGGCGACGTACCCGCCGACGAACATGAACAGCGTCGCGCCGACGAGGGCCGCGACCCCGGCGGCGACGGCGACCGCTCCGAGGCCGGCCTCGACGCGCCAGCCGACGACGAACCCGCCGAACCCGCCGGCGAACACGGTCAGCAGCGGGATGAAGTACAGGGTGAACTGGACGAGTTGCTCCCGGAACTGCTTTCGCTCGACCGTGTTTTGCTTCCGTTCCTCCTCGGCGGTCAGTTCCGGTTCGCTCGGCTGTCGGTCCTCCCCGCCGACGATCTCCGTCGACAGCGCATCCGCACCGACCGCGGAGACGGTGCCGACCATCAGCCCGACGCCGAGGCCCATCGCCGCGAGCGCGAGGACGACGTACCCGACCGTCGTCCGGGCGTCCGACGGGAACCGCCCACCGGTCGCCCGGGTCGGCGGGGGTCCCCCTCTGTCGCCGCGTTGCCGGGTGTCCTGTCCGGCCCCCGCGCCACGGGACCGTCGTCCGCCGCGGCCGGGTCCCTGTCCGCCCCGATCCCCCTGCTGGCCACCGGTTCGGACTCCCGCCCGGTCGCCCACGTTTCGCCGTCGGCCGTCCGGTCCGTTCCGGGGTGACGCGTCGCCCCGTTGGCGGTCGCGGTTCCCCCGATCACCTGCGTCGGACATGCCTGTGGCGTGTCAGGGGTACGTAATATAACTACGGACGCGCCGGGCGGTCAGGAGAACAGGCTCGTGTGGACCGGCGCGAACTCGGCCCCGTCGTCGTCACCGCCCGTCGCGGTGTCGGTGACCGCGCGGCCGTCGACGCCGTCGGCGAGGAAGTCCTCGACGGGCGGGCCGACGTTCTCCGGTTCCACGAGGAAGGCGTCGTGGCCGTGGTCGGACTCGACGACGTGGTGGGCGACCGGCACGTCCGCATCGCGGAACGCCGACGCGAGCGACTCGGCCTGCTCGCTCGTGAAGTGCCAGTCGCCGGTGAAAGAAACCACCAGCGCCTCGCCCTCGAACGCGGCGAGCGCGCCCGCGTCGGAGTCGTAGCCCGCCGAGAGGTCGTAGTTGTCCATCGCCCGCGTGAGATACAGGTAGCTGTTCGCGTCGAAGCGTTCGACGAACTTGTCGGCCTGGTAGTCGAGGTACGACTCCACGTCGCGGTACGGGAAGAAGTCCGCGGCCGGGTCCGACGGGAAGGCGTCGCGGGCGGCGTCCCGCCCCGCCGCGCGGCGGCCGAACTTCTTCTCCATCGACGCCTTCGAGAGGTACATCACGTGGCCCAGTTGGCGGGCGAGCGCGAGGCCGTCGTTCGGGTGGTCCTGCCCGTAGTAGTCGCCACCGTTCCAGTTCGGGTCCGTCGTGATCGCCCGCCGCGCGATGCCGTCGATGGCCAGACACTGCGGGTCGAGGCGGGCCGCCGTGGCGACGGGCACCAGCCGGCGGACGTCGTCGGGGTACTGCTTGCCCCACTCCAGGACGTTCATCCCGCCGACGCTGCCGCCGATGACCGCGTGGAGCCGGCCGACGCCGAGTTCGTTCAGCGCCCGCCGCTGGGCGCGGGTCCAGTCGGTGACGGTGACCGGCGGGAACTCGGTGCCGTACGGCTCGCCGGTCTCGGGGTTCTCGCTCGCGGGGCCGGTCGACCCGTAGCAGGAGCCGGGGACGTTGACGCAGACGACGTAGTACTCCGCGGTATCGACGGCCTTCCCGGAGCCGACGATGTCGTTCCACCAGGCACGGGCCTGCCCGCCCGTCTCGGGGGCCTCGCCGTCCGACAGCCGGCGGTTGGCGACGTGGGCGCTCCCGGTCAGCGCGTGGCAGACCAGCACCGCGTTGTCGCCGGTGAACTCGCCGTACGTCTCGTAGGCCAGTTCGAGCGACGGGACCGTCTCGCCGCAGTCGAACTCGAACTCGCCCACGTCGACGACCCCGGCCGTCGCCTTCATGTCGCCTCGATCCCCCGTTCGATGTCCGCGAGGAGGTCGGCGGGGTCCTCGATGCCGACCGAGAGCCGGATCAGGTCGGTCGTGACGCCGGCCTGGCGCTGCTCCTCGGGCGAGAGCTGGCCGTGGGTGGTGCTCGCCGGGTGGATGACCAGCGTCTTCGCGTCGCCGATGTTCGCGAGGAAGGAGGCGAGTTCGACGTTCTCGCAGAACGCCTTCCCCGCCTCGTAGCCGCCCTCAAGCCCGAAGGCGATCATGCCGCCGTAGCCGCCCGACAGGTACTCGCTCGCGTTGTCGTGGGTCTCGTGGGAGTCCAGCCCGGGGTAGGCGACCCACGCCACGTCGTCGTGGTCCGCGAGGTACTCCGCGACGACGGCGGCGTTCCCGCAGTGGCGCTCCATCCGGAGCGGGAACGACTCCAGCCCCTGGAGGGTCTGCCAGGCGTCGAACGGCGACTGCTGGTCGCCGAGGCTGCGGAGCGAGCGGTAGCGCACGGCCGCCGCGAACGGCGCGTCCCCGAAGTCCCGCACGAAGTCGGTGTCGTGGTACGCGGCGTTGTCGCCGGCGACCTCGTCGTAGCCGTTGGCCCCCCAGTCGAACGTCCCGTCCTCGACGAGCACGCCGCCGACGGTGGTGCCCGACCCGTGAAGCCACTTGGTCGTCGACTCCCACACCACGTCCGCGCCGTGCTCCAGCGGGCGACAGAGCGCGGGCGTGGCGAACGTGTTGTCGACGACGAGCGGGACGCTGGCGTCGTGGGCGACCGCGGCGACCCGTTCGAAGTCCGGCGTCACCAGCGAGGGGTTGCCGACCGTCTCGACGTGGACGTACGCGGTGTCCTCGTCGACGGCCTCGGCGTAGGCGTCGTAGTCGAGCGTGTCGACGAACCGGGCCTCGATCCCGCGGCGGCTGGCGGTGTGCGAGAGGTACGCCGTCGTGCCGCCGTACGTGTCCGTCGAGCAGACGACGTTGTCGCCCTGTTCCGCGAGGACCAGCGTCGCGGCGTCGAGCGCCGCCATGCCGCTGGCCGTGGCGACCGCGCCGGTGCCGCCCTCGAGGCTGGCGAGGCGCTCCTCCAGTACCTCGACGGTCGGGTTGCTGATCCGGGAGTAGATGTGGTCCTCGGCGTTCAGCGCGTACAGCTCCGCGGCGCGGTCCGCGTCCGGGAACTCGTAGGAGGTGGTCTGGTAGAGCGGCGTGGCGCGGGCACCCGTCGCCTCGTCGGCCGACGCGCCGGCGTGGACCGACCGCGTCGAGAGGCCCGGCTCCCCGGACTCGTCGTCGTTGGTCATGTGTATGGCTCATATATTCTCAAACTCATATAACCCGTAGTTACGGCAACATTCGCAAGTCTTGCCACTGTCTGTCACGCCCCGCGACGGCGCTCCCGGCGGACGTGGGGACTCTCCCCGCTTGCCGCCCAACCGGCGACCGGAATGCCGTCGCCCGAGGCCGTCTGCTTCGACCCGGACGACACGCTCTGCGTGGCGGAGCGGTCCGGTCGGGAGTTCCACGGCCAGGTTTCCGCGCGGGCCGGCGACTCGTCGCTGCCGGCCGCACGCCCCCGAATCGGCGGTGCTCAAGTGGCTCCGGCCCCTACGGGCCGACGATGACACGGACGGACCGCGACAGGGTCCTCCTCGCGGGCGTCGTCTTCGCCGTGCTGCTCGCCCAGACGCTGCTCTATCCGGGCATCTCGGACCTCGTGGCGGCGCTGGGGGCGACCACGTCGCTCGACGCGAGCATGTGGTTCCTCGTCGCGGAGTTCGCCGCGTTCGTCGTCTTCGTCGGCGTCTGGGGGGCGGCGAGCGACGCCGCTGGCCAGCGCGTCCCCTTCATCGCGGCCGGCGCGCTGGGCGGGGGCGTCGGCTACGCCGCGCTCGCGCTCGCGCCGGCCGTGACCGACCTCTCGTTCGGGGCCGTCCTCGTCGTCCGGGCGCTCCAGGGCGCGGCGACCATCGGCGCGTTCTCGCTCGCGATGACGATGCTGATGGACCTGGAGGGCGGCCACGGCCGGAACATGGGCGCGGCCGGCATCGCCATCGGCCTCGGCACCGCGACGGGCGCGCCGCTTGGCGGCCAGTTGACCGAGGTCACACCGCTCGCGCCGCTGTACCTCGCCAGCGTCCTGCTGTTCGCCGCGGGCGGCCTGGTCGCGCTCGTCCCCGACCGGGCGGCGGCCCGCGAGGGCGGGCTCCGTGGGGCGCTGACGAACCTGACCGCGACGCCGACGCTGTCGGTCCCCTACGCCTTCGGCTTCATCGACCGCCTCACCGCAGGCTTCTTCGCGCTGGTCGGTACGCTGTACTTCCGGACCGCCTTCGACCTCGGCCCGGGCGCGGCGGGGCTGATGCTGGCGCTGTTCTTCGCCCCCTTCGCGCTGCTCCAGTACCCATTCGGCGCGCTGTCGGACCGGTACGGCCGCCGGCTCCCAATCGTCGCGGGGTCGGCGGCCTACGGGCTGGTCGTCATCGCCGTCGGGCACGCGCCCACCGTCTCCCTCGCCGGCGCGGGGATGGTGCTGGTCGGGGTGCTCGGCGCGCTGATGGCCCCGGCGACGATGGCGCTCGTCACCGACCTCGCGCCCGAGCGCGACCGCGGGACGGCGATGGGCGGGTTCAACCTGTTCGGCAGCCTCGGTTTCCTCGCGGGCTTCCTGCTCGGCGGCACCGTCGCCGACGCATACGGCTTCGGGACGGCGTTTCTCGTCGTCGGCGCGCTGGAGGTGCTGCTCGCGGCCGTGACGCTGCCGGTCCTCCTCCGACTGGACATTGATCGGACCGGAACGTTCGGCGGGACCGACGAGGCGTAGTCCGGGACGGTGTCGGCCCGCGGACCTGTCGTCTCGGCCACGCCAACGCTTATTCTCCGCACTCCCGGCTAGGGACCCATGGACGGAACCGCGGCGTTCGACCCGGTGGACGAACTGGCACGCGTGCTCTCGGCGTACTTCGCGGTCGACGCGGTCCGGGACGTGCTGGAGGCCGTCGACCTCGCGGCGGTCCTCGGCGACGCGCCGGTCGAGGAGGCCGTCGACTACGACGAGGCCGTCCGCACCGTCGGCCGACTCTCCGGCCGGCTTCTCGTCCGCGACGTGGTCGGGCGCTCGCCCGCCGGCCCCGTCGTGGAGACGCTGGGCGGGCAGGCCGTCGGCGCGACGGCCGGGGAAGCCGCCGCCGACCTGCTGGTCGAGACGGTCGACCCCGAGGCGTTCCTCGCGGCGCTGGAGTCGGATCTGGGCGTCGACCTCGGCGTCTCGGGCATCGACCCGGACGACGCCGTCACCATCGAGATAGAGACGCCGGACGACGAGTGACCCGTCTTTCGGTCACCGCGCCCGGACCGAGGGGAAGGCATATACTGCCGCTGCACGAGCGTCCCCTATGGTTCCCTCGCCCTCTCGCCGGTCCATGCTCGGCCTGCTCGCCGCCGCCGGCGTCGGCCTCGCCGGTTGCGCCGACGCGCTGGCCGCGGACGACGCGGCACACACCGTGAGCGTCTACCTCGGCGACCGCGACGCCGGCCGCGACGTGACCGTCGCCGTCGCGGCCGACGACGGGACGGTGCTCTTCGAGCGGGAGTACCGCCTCTCGGACGCCAACGAGGCCCACGAGGACGCCACGTTCCCCGAGTCGACCGATCCGGTGACCGTCGTCGTGACGGTCGACGGCGAGCGGTTCGAGCGGCCCTGGCCCGCGTTCGCCGGGGAACGCGAGTGCTCCGGGGAAAACTGGGAGGGCGTCGAGGTGTGGGTCGAGGGCGGGCCGGACGAGTCGCCGAGCGTCCGCATCACCGGCAACTGCCAGCACGTGACGCTGGACTGACCGCCGGACGCCGCGCTTTAGAGGCCGCCGCGAGTAGCCCACGGCGATGGCGAGCCCCGAGACGGACGACAACCCCTACCTGCGCGACCCGCCGACGGAGTTCGACCCCGTGTCCGACCTCCCCGCGGCGGCGGCCCGCGAGCAGGCCGAACTGCTGCGCGAGGCGGTCCGGTACCACGACCGGCGCTACTACGTCGAGCACGACCCGGTCGTCGCCGACCGCACGTACGACGCGCTGTTTGCCCGGCTGGAGGCCCTGGAGGACGCCTTCGACCTGGAGACCGAGGACAGCCCGACCCGCCGGGTCGGCGGCGAACCGGTCGACGAGTTCGACACGGTCGAGCACGTCGCGCCGATGCTGTCGATAGACCAGAGCGGCGACGCCGCCGACGTGCGGGAGTTCGACGAGCGCGTGCGCGGCGAGGTCGGCGACGTGACGTACGTCTGCGAGCCGAAGTTCGACGGCGTCTCGATAGAGGTCGTGTACGAGGACGGCCGCCTCGTCCGCGCCGCGACCCGCGGCGACGGCTACGAGGGCGACGACGTGACCCGGAACGTCCGGACGATCCGCGCGATCCCCCAGCGCCTCGCCCGCGACCCGCCCGACTTCCTCGCCGTGCGCGGCGAGGTGTACATGCCGCGGGACGCGTTCCAGGCGCACAACCGCGAACGCGTCGAGCGCGGCGAGGAGCCCTTCGCCAACCCGCGCAACGCGACCGCCGGCACGCTCCGCCAGCAGGACCCTGCCGTCGTCGCCGAGCGCCCGCTCGCCTGCTACTTCTTCGAGGTGCTCGATTCGAGCGACGAGTGGCCGACCCGCTGGGCCGAACACGGGGCGCTGCCCGGCTTCGGCCTGCCCGTCGCCGAGCGCGTCGAGCACGCCGAAACGATCGACGCGGCGATCGACTACCGCGACCGCCTCCACGACGAGCGTGACGCCCTGGACTACGAGATAGACGGCGCGGTGATCAAGGTCGACGACCGCGGGACACGCGAGGAACTCGGGGCGACGGCCCGCCACTACCGCTGGGCCTTCGCCTACAAGTTCCCCGCCCGCGCCGAGCGGACGACGGTCCGGGACGTGGCCGTGCAGGTCGGCCGGACGGGCCGGCTGACCCCCGTCGCGCTGCTCGACCCCGTCGACGTCGGCGGCGTCACCGTCTCGCGGGCCAGCCTGCACAACCCCGACGAGATAGCCGAGATGGGCGTCGCCGTCGGCGACGAGGTGCGCGTCGAGCGCGCCGGCGACGTGATCCCCTACGTCGCCGAGGTGACCGAGAAGCGGAGCGAGGGCCACTACGAGTTCCCCGAGACCTGCCCGGTCTGTGACAGCCCGGTCGAGCGCGACGGCCCGATGGCCTTCTGCACGGGCGGGATGGCCTGTCCCGCCCAGTTGCGCCGCGCGGTCGAGTACTACGCCAGCGACGACGGACTGGACGTCGAGGGGCTGGGCGAGCGGAGCGTCCGCCAGTTCGTCGAGGCCGGCCTCGTCGAGGACAGCGTCGCGGACCTGTACGCCATCGAGCGCGAGGACCTGCTCGACCTGGAGGGGTGGGGCGAGAAGAGTGCCGAGAAACTGCTCGCCGAACTCGCCGACTCGACGGAGCCCGACCTCCCGGACTTCCTCTCGGCGCTCGGCGTCCCCGGCGTCGGCCCCGCGACGGCCCGCGAACTCGCCCGCAAGTTCGGCACGCTGGACGCCGTCGTCGAGGCCGACGAGGACGACCTGCAGGACGTCCCTGACGTCGGCCCGACCGTCGCCGCGCAGGTCCGCGACTTTTTCGACAGCGAGGCGAACCGCCGCGCGCTCGACGCGCTCCGCGAGCACGGCGTCGAGCCGCGGCCCTACGAGTCCGAGGGCGGCGACGAACTCGCCGGCCTGACGTTCGTGTTCACGGGGTCGCTGGACGGGTACACCAGAAGCGAGGCGCAGGCACTCGTCGAGCGCCACGGCGGGTCGGCGACGGGCAGCGTCTCGGGCAACACGGACTACCTCGTCGCCGGCGAGAACCCCGGCGCGACGAAGGTGACCGACGCGGAAAGCGAGGACGTGCCGGTGCTGGACGAGGCGGCGTTCGAGGACCTGCTCGACGAACGGGGCGTGTGAGCGGCCGCCGGGGTCAGATGTCGGCCGCCTTGAACCGCCGGTAGCAGAGCGACAGCGGGACGACGATCCACGCGACCAGGATCAGCAGCGAGAACCAGTCCTGGAGGTAGAAGGGCACGTCGCCCTGCGGGAAATACTCCGTGACCTGGCTATCACCGGGGAGCATCGCGGTCATCGACCCGCTGAACGCGCCGTTGGGCGAGAGCCGCTGGAAGAAAAAGTACCAGTTCGGGGGGTTCGGGAAGGGGTAGAAGACGCCCCGTCCCTCCGTCAGGCGGGTGACGACGTAGTGGAGTCCCCAGCCGAACACGTCCCAGAGGAAGTTGAAGAGGGCGAACACGCCGAAGATGCCGACGGCGGCCCGCGAGGTGGACTTCGTCGTGGCCGACACCGCGACGGCGATGCTCACGTACGCGAGCCCGAACAGCACCGTCAGGGCGACGAAGGCGACGTAGTAGCCCGGGGAGAACGTGGCGTACAGCGCGACCACGACCACCGCGGCGACCGCGAAGCCGATCAGGATCGGGACGGTCAGCACCGCGGTCCGGCCCAGCAACTTCCCGAGGACGACCGAACTCCGCGAGTGGGGCAGCGACAGCAGGATCTTCACGCTGCCGGAGTCTATCTCGCCGGCGATCGACTTGTAGCCGAGCAACAGCGCCGTCAGCGGCACGAGCAGCGCCACGGGCGACTGGAGGAAGAAGACGAGGTCGAGCGACGACAACTCGCCGCCGGTGCCCTGCTGGAGCAGCGTGTAGATGTACGCCATGCCGGCGGCGAAGAGGACGAACAGCGCCGACAGTATCCACAGCGTCTTCGAGCGGAGGGCGTCGCGGAAGTCCTTCCGCGCGACCGCCCGCACGGAGGCGGGGCTGAGGCTCATACCCGCACCTCCTCCGTGGTGTAGGCCGCGAACAGTTCCTCGAGCGACGCCTCCTCCGTCGAGAAGTCCCGGACGTCGCCGCCGGCGTCCTCGACGGCGGTGAGCACCTTCGTCTTGGCGTCGCCGCGACAGGAGACGACGAGCGTCGACCCCTCGACGTCGACGGCCGACACGCCCGGCAGGTCCGAGACGGCCCCGCGGACCGCCGGCGTCACCTCGTCGACGGTGACCCGGAGCGTCATGTCAGTGCCCGCGGTGTCGCGCAGCCCCTCGACGCTGTCGACGGCGACGACTTCGCCGTCCCGGAGGATGCCGACGCGGTCACACACCGACTCGACCTGTTCGAGGATGTGGCTGGAGAAAAACACCGTCGCGCCGCGGTCCCGTTCCTCGCGGATGATCTCGCGCATCCGCCGCGCGCCGTTGGGGTCCAGCCCGGTCGAGGGCTCGTCGAGGATCAGCATGTCGGGCTCGCCGACCAGCGCCATGGCGAGCATGAGCCGCTGGGCCATCCCCTTCGAGTAGCCCCCGGCCTTGCGGTCGGCGGCGTCGAGGACGCCGGTCCGTTCGAGCAGTTCCTCGGGGTGGTCGTCGGCCCCCTTCGACTCGATGGCGAACTCCAGGTGTTGCCGCCCGGTCAGGCGGTCGTACACCCGGTAGCCGTCGGGGAGGACGCCGAGCTTCGAGCGCACCGTCTCGCTCTCGGTCTGGGCGTCGTGGCCGAACACCGTCGCCGTCCCCGACGTCGGTCGGACGAAATCGAGCAGGATGTCGATGGTCGTCGACTTGCCCGCGCCGTTGGGGCCGAGGAAGCCGAAGATCTCCCCGTCCCGGACGGTCAGGTCGACGTTCTGGAGGGCGACGACGTCGCCGAACCGCTTCGTGACGTCGTCGAGTTCGATCGCGTTCATCGTCCGTGTCTGTCGGTCTCCCGTTATAAATACGTTCGGACTAACCGGTGGAACAAATCCCGAGAAACGGCGGAAGCGTTGCTCTTCGGCCGGAATACGCCGCTCACATGGGGGGCGGGGCGGAGCGGGGGTGACTAACAGAACCTTACGCCGTCGCGGGCGGCGGTTCGGTCTCCCGGGGCCGGGACCGGAACGGTCCGGAACCGAGCGCAACGGCTCCCGCGATTTAATCCCGTCCGCCGTGCCGTCCCTGACGGCATGAGAGCCAACCTGCCACGCGGACGCGTCGTACTGGTCGCAGCGGTCGCCGTGTTGCTCGTCGGGCTGGCCGGCTGTGGCGGCCCCGGCGGGGCGAACGAAACGAACGGCACGGAGGGCGGCATCGGCGAGGACACCGACGTGGCCGTCGGCGGCGAAGAGACCACGATGGAGGGCGGCGAGGAGACCACCATGGAGGACGGCGTCGGCGAGGAGACCACCATGGAGGGCGGTAACGACACGGCGGGTGCCGGCAACGACACCGAGGCGTGAACGCGTGAGCGGGCCGCCGACGCCGGCGTCGGTCCGTGGGCCGTGAGAGGCCTCACCGTCGTGACGTCTCAGTTTCCCTCGACAAACGGTATAGGACAGGGTGGCGAATGAGGACTATGACGTTGGCGAGAGGGGGGCTCGCCGTGCTGGGTGTTCTCCTCGTAGTTGCGTGTCTCGGGACCGTCGTATCGGGCGCTCCGGCGACGGCGACGGAGGCGGGGATCGGCGACGTCGAGATCTCCGGCTCCGGGGCCGTCATGACGTACAACGACTCGACGTACGTCTGGACCGACGAGCCGTACAACCTGTCGGTCGCCGTCGCGGGCGCGAACGACTCCGACTACCGGGTGTGTGCCGACCGGTATCGCGGGGGCAACCACACGTCCCGGATCGGTTGCGTCGCGAACGTGACTGGGCCGAACGCGACGGTCACGTTCTCGGCCGCCCAGCCCGCGACGAACGAGACCGAACGGGGGACGGTCGCGGTCGTGCTCACGAACGCGAACGGGACGACGGTCGACGCCGTGAACGTCTCGACGCGGGCCATCACGAAGGACGGCGACCTCGACGGCGACGGGCTTCCCAACGGGAAGGAAGTCGAGCAGGGCCTCAACCTGACCGACTCCGACGTGGACATGGACGGGCTGTCCGACGGGGCCGAGATGGAGAACTACGGCACGGACCCGACCGACCCCGACACGGACGGCGACGGGCTCCGGGACGGGCTGGAACTCCAGCTCGGCACGGACCCGACGGACGGCGCGACCGTGGTGAAGCTCACGGCCGGCGCGCTGGTGTTCGGCGTGGGGCTCATTGCGGGGTGGGTCCTGTACCGACGTCGCTCGGACGAGGCCCCGGGGGCCGAGTCGGAGGCCGAGTCGGACCGGGCCGACGACGAACCCCTGATCACCGACGAGCAGCGGGTGTTACAGCTCCTCCGGGAGAACGACGGCCGGATGAAGCAGGCGGCCATCGTCCAGGAGACGGAGTGGTCGAAGGCGAAGGTGAGCCGGCTCCTCTCCGACATGACCGAGAACGGCGAGATAGAGAAGCTCTCGATCGGCCGCGAGAACATCATCCACCTGGAGGGCCAGGGCCCGGAGGCGGCGAAACCGCCGTACGGCGAGTGACCGGCCCGGCGAGCCGAAAGGGACTAACCGCCGCCGCGGCTAGCGACCGACGATGAACGCCGCCGCGGTCAGGGAGCGGGCGAGCGACCTCCCACGGGACCCGGGCGTCTACCAGTTCCGGCAGGGGGAGGCGACGCTGTACGTCGGGAAGGCCGTCGACCTGCGGGACCGGGTGCGCTCGTACGCGGACCCGCGGAGCGACCGGATCGCCCGCATGGTCGAGCGGGCCGACGGCGTCGAGGTGGCCGTCACCGACACGGAGACGCAGGCGCTGTTGCTGGAGGCCAACCTGATAAAGCGCCACCAGCCCCGCTACAACGTCCGGCTGAAGGACGACAAGTCGTACCCGCTGGTCCAGCTCACCGCCCACGCCGTCCCGCGGATCGAGGTGACGCGGGACCCCGACGAGGACGCCGTCGCCTACGGCCCCTTCACCGACAAGGGCCGGGTCGAGACGGTCGTGAAGGCGCTCCGGGAGACGTACGGCCTGCGGGGCTGTTCGGACCACAAGTACGCGGACCGCGACCGCCCCTGTCTGGACTACGAGGTCGGCCTCTGCACCGCGCCGTGTACCGGGGAGATAAGCGAGGACGCGTACGCGGAGGACGTGGCCTCGGTCCGACGGTTCTTCGAGGGCGAGACGGGCGTGCTCGCGGACCCGCTCCGCCGCGAGATGGAGCGGGCCGCCGAGGGCAAGGAGTTCGAGCGCGCGGCGAACCTCCGGGACCGCCTCGACGTCGTCGAGTCGTTCCACGCGGGCGGCGGCGAGGCCGTGTCGAGCCACGGCGGCGAGCGCAGCGTCGACGTGCTCGGCGTCGCCGTCGCGGGCGACGACGCCACCGTCGCCCGGCTCCACAGCGAGGGGGGCCAGTTGGTCGACCGGGAGCGCCACCGGATGGCCGCGCCCGAGGGCGACGAGCGGGTGCCGCGGGTGCTCGCGGCGTTCCTGGCCCAGTACTACGCCGAGCGGGAGCTGCCCGACGCCGTCCTCCTGCCCGAGCGCCACGGCGACGAGGAGGTGGCCGCGTGGCTCGACGCCGAGGGCGTCGACGTGCGGGTGCCCGGCGCGGGCCGCGAGGCGAAGCTCGTCGACCTCGCGCTGAAAAACGCCCGGAGCCGCGGCGGCGACCGCGACGGAACGCGGGCGCTGGCCGACGAACTCGGGCTGGACGCCGCCGCCCGCATCGAGGGGTTCGACGTGAGCCACGCGGGCGGGAGCGCCGTCGTCGGCAGCGACGTGACCTTCGTCGACGGCGACCCCGAGAAGGCCGACTACCGCCGGAAGAAGTTGGAGGAGCGCAACGACGACTACGCCAACATGCGCGCGCTGGTCCGCTGGCGGGCCGAGCGCGCCGTCGAGGGGCGGGACGACCGCCCGGACCCGGACCTCCTGCTCATCGACGGCGGCGAGGGGCAACTGGGCGCGGCACGGGACGCCCTCGCGGAGACGGGCTGGGACGTGCCCGCCGTCGCGCTCGCCAAGGACCGCGAACTCGTCGTGACGCCGTCGGGCGTGTACGACTGGCCCGACGACGCGCCTCACCTCCACCTCCTCCAGCGCGTGCGCGACGAAGCGCACCGCTTCGCGGTCCAGTACCACCAGACCGTCCGGGACGAGGTGAAAACCGTGCTGGACGACGTGCCCGGCGTCGGGCCCGAGACGCGAAAGCGCCTGCTCCGGCGCTTCGGCAGCGTCGAGAACGTCCGGGGGGCCTCCCCCGACGAACTGCGGAGCGTCGACGGCGTCGGCGAGAAGACCGCCGAGACGTTAGCGAGCAGGCTGTAGGCCGCCGGCGCTCAGTCCCAGTCCAGGCTGCCGGCGTCGCGGTACTCCGTCACGGTCGACTCGAAGAAGTTCTTCTCCTTGTTGAGGTCGGCCTGCTCGGCCATCCACGGGAACGGGTTCTCCGTGCCGTAGACGGGGTCCATCCGCAGCTGCTGGAGCCGCCGGTCGGCGACGTACTCGACGTACTCGACGAACTGGTCGGCCGACATCCCGAGCACCTCGTCGGGGCAGGCCTCCTCGGCGTAGATCCCTTCGAGTCGCACGGCCTCGCGGACCAGGTCCTCGACCTCCCCCTCGAACGCGTCGGTCCAGACGCCGGGGCGCTCGTCGCGGATCTGGTTTATCAGGTCCACCCCGAAGTTCAGGTGGAGCGACTCGTCGCGCATGATGTACTCGAACTGCTCGCCGACGCCGACCATCTTCCCGCGGCGCTTCAGCGCGAGCATCATGGCGAAGCCGGCGTAGAAGAATATCCCCTCCATGATGACGTAGAACCCGACGCAGTCGCGCACGAACTCGCGGACGTCGTCGGTCGTCTCGATGGCGAAGTCGTCGCGGTCGACCGCCCGCGTGAGGTCGACGACGAACTCGTCCTTCTCGCGGATCGACGGGATGCGGTCGTACATCCCGTACATGTACTCGGGGTCGAAGCCGAGCGTGTCACAGCAGTAGATGAACGTGTCCGTGTGGACCGCCTCCTCGTAGGCCTGCCGGAGCAGGTACTGGCGACACTCCGGCGCGGTGACGTACTCGTACAGCGCGAGGACGATGTTGTTGGCGGTCAGCGACTCCGCCGTCGAGAAGAAGCCGAGGTTCCACTCGACGAGGCGCTTCTCGGCGTCGGTTATCTCGCCGTTTTGCCACTGGCTCACGTCGTCCTGCATGGGCACCTCCTCGGGCGTCCAGTTGTTGGCGACGCCGTCGCGGTAGTACTCGCGGGCCCAGTCGTAGTCGATCGGCAGTATCTTGTTCGGGTCGTGGGTGTCGTCGTTGCTGATTGGCATTGGTGGTCGGTGTCGTGGTCACTGACAGGCGTCGCAGGTCGGGTCCTCGACGGTCGGGGCGGAGCCGTCGTCGCCCTCTTGGGCCGCGTCCCCGGCCGCGCCGTCGCGGCGCTGGGTGTCGTCGTACTCGGCCATGTCGATGGTCGACTTCTCGACCTGGCTCGCGCCGAGCGTCCGCAGGTAGTAGGTCGTCTTCAGGCCGTACTTCCAGGCCGTCCGGTACACGTCGTCGAGGAACGAGCCGTCGGTCGACGGGAAGAAGACGTTGTGGGACTGGCTCTGATCGATCCACTGGCCGCGGCGGGCGGTGAGGCGGATCTGGTGGCGCGGGTCGACCTCGAACGCGCCGCGGTACAGCTCCTTGAGGTCGTCCGGGACGCGGTCTATCTCCTGGACGGAGCCGTCGTGGTACGTCAGCTGGTCGACCATCGCGTCGTCCCACAGGTCGCGCTCGCGCAGGTCGGCGACGAGGTGGTCGTTGACGACGGTGAAGTCGCCCGACATGTTCGACTTGACGTAGAGGTTCGAGTACAGCGGCTCGATGCTCGGGGACGTGCCGGCGATGGTGGAGATGGTCGCCGTCGGCGCGACGGCCATCGTGTTGGAGTTGCGCATCCCGTGGGCGGCGACGTGCTCGCGCACGCGGTCCCAGTCGAGGCGCTCGGTCGGGTCCAGCGGGGTCTCGACGCCGCGTTCCGCCTCCAGCAGTTCGACCGTGTCCTGCGGGAGGATACCGCGGTCCCACTTCGACCCCTCGTAGGAGTCGTACGTCCCGCGCTCGGCGGCGAGCCGGGAGGAGTTCAGGACCGCGTGGTAGCCCAGCAGTTCGCCCACCTCGTCGCCGAACGCGACCGCCTCCTCGCTCGCCATCGGGATCCGCTGTTCCATGAGCGCCTCGTGGAAGCCCATCACCCCCAGCCCGACCGGGCGGTGGCGCATGTTCGAGCGCTCGGCTTTCTCCGTGGGGTAGAAGTTCAGGTCGACGACGTTGTCGAGCATCCGCATCGCCGTCCCGGCGGTGTCGGCGAACGCCTCGCGGTCGAGGCCGTCCGCGTCGACGTGGGCGGCGAGGTTGACCGAGCCGAGGTTACAGACGGCCGTCTCCTCGGGGCCGGTGTTCAGCGTGATCTCCGTACAGAGGTTCGACGAGCGGACGACGCCGGCGTGGTCCTGCGGCGACCGGACGTTGCAGGCGTCCTTGAACGTGATCCACGGGTGGCCCGTCTCGAACAGCCGCGTCAGCATGTCGCGCCACAGTTCCTCGGCGTCGACGCGCTCGTACTGGCGCAGTTCGCCCGCGTCGGCCCGCCGCTCGTACTCGCGGTACCGCTCCTCGAACTCCTCCCCGTACGTCTCGTGGAGTTCGGGGACCTCGTCCGGCGAGAACAGCGTCCACTCGCCGCCCTCACGGACGCGCTTCAGCAGGAGGTCGGGCACCCACGCGGCGGTGTTCAGGTCGTGGGTGCGCCGGCGCTCGTCGCCGGTGTTGCGCCTGAGGTCGAGGAACGCGGGGAAGTCGAGGTGCCACGCGGCCAGATACGCGCAGGCCGCGCCGCGGCGCTTCCCCGAGCGGTTGATCGCGGCGGTCACGTCGTTGGATATCTTGAGGAACGGGACGACGCCGGTCGACTCGACGCCGGTCGACTCGATGAGCGACCCCGTCGCCCGGATCGGCGTCCAGTCGTTGCCGAGGCCGCCCGACCACTTCGACAGCTTCGCGTGTTCCTTGTAGCCGTCGAAGATGTCCTCCAGGTCGTCGGGGACCGTCGTGAGATAGCACGACGAGAGCTGGGGGTGGGTCGTCCCGGCGTGGAACAGCGTCGGCGTCGAGTGGACGAACCGCAGCGTCGACAGCGCGTCGTAGAACTCCCTGGCGTAGGCCTCGCGCTCGCCCTCCGCCTCGCGGAGGGCGACGCCCATCGCCACGCGCATCCAGAACGTCTGGGGGAGTTCGAGGCGCTCGCCGTCGTTGGTCCGCAAGAAGTACCGCTGGTGGAGCGTCTCCATCGCCAGGTAGTCGAACGCCTCGTCGCGCTCCGGGACGAGGTAGTCGGCCAGCGCGTCGAGGTCGTACTCGACCATGCGCTCGTCGAGCAGGTCGGCGTCGACGCCGCGCTCGACGGCGTCGACGAACGACTCGCGGTAGGCGTCGTCGAGCGCGTCGCCCGCGAGGTCCTCGCCCAGCAACTCGCGGTAGTACCGCTGCCGGAACGCGGCGGCCGCCACGTCCGAGAACTCGGGGACGGAGTCGATGCGGGCGGTCAGTTCGCCGATCAGCGCGTCGTAGGCCTCGTCGGCGCTCGCGCCGGCGTAGAGGTCGCTCTCGGCGTCCGCGAGGACGTCCTCGCGAACCCCGTCGGGGATCTGGTCGTCGTGACCGGTGCAGGCGCGGTCGAGTATCGACCGCAGGCGGTCCGTGTGGGTGACTGCGTTCATGGGTGGTGTGGACGCGCCGGCGGGCGGCGGCGAACGCGAGAGCCGTCGCTGGCGAACCGGTCGCTACGCGGCGTCTGCCGCCGATCCCGCCGGTCGGTCGCGCCTCGGAGTGATGGACGTGGTCCACATAAGGTTTGCCAATAAAGTTGTAGTAGTACAATCTAACTTGTACTTCGTCCGCGACGGTCCGAACCGTGAATGATTTCAATCCCTGTGTATGATACTGAGTAACATGGCATCTGAGTTCGGCGCGCTGTCGCTCGCCCCGCCGCTGTTGGCGATCCTGCTTGCGATCGTCACGAGGCGGGCGATGCTGTCGCTGTTCCTCGGCGTGTGGTTCGGGGGCGCGATAGTCGCGGCCGAGGCGGCCGACAGCGCCCTCGAGTACGTCGCGGTGCCGTTTACCGGCGTGGTCGAAGCGTTCGACTGGATCGTCAGCGCGGTCGGCGAGAGCACGTTCCAGGCGAAGATCATCATCTTCACGTTCCTGCTCGGCGCGGGGATCGCCCTGCTGTGGCGGCTCGGCGGCTCGCTCGCCGTCGCGCAGTTCGCGCGCTCGAAGGTCGACTCCCACCGGCGGGTCGGGATCGTCACGTGGCTGTTCGGCATGGTGTGGTTCTTCGACGACTACGCCAACACCGCTATCGTCGGGTCGGCGATGAAGGACATGGCCGACAACATGCGGATGTCCCGGGAGAAACTGGCGTACGTCCTCGACTCGACGGCCGCGCCGGTCGCGACGTTCGGCATCTCCTCGTGGGTCGCGTTCCAGATCGGCCTCGTCCAGACGGCCTACGAGGAACTGGGGATCCAGGGGGAGACGCCGTCGGCCGTGGCGACGTTCCTCTGGTCGATCCCGTTCAACGTCTACTGCCTGTTCGCGCTGGTGCTGGTCGGCATCGTCGTCGTCTCGCAGCGGGACTTCGGCGAGATGCTCGACGCCGAGACCCGCGCCCGCGAGACGGGCAACGTGACCCGGGAGGACGCCAACCCGCTCCAGAGCATGAAGGAGGACCTGGGCGACCCCGTGACGGACGACCCCCGGCTCCGGACGTTCGCCCTCCCGGTGACCGTCCTCGTCGTCGTCGTGCTCGGCGGCGCGTTCTGGACCGGCTACGCGCCCGGCCGCGACGCCCTCGCCATCGCCGATAACGCGGACTTCACCGGCGCGCTCGTCTGGGGCTCGTTCGGGATGGTCGCGACCGCGATCACCCTCGGGCTGATCGACGGCCACATCGACCTGGAGGAGGGGATGGAGTCCGTCCTCGACGGCTTCGGCATCATGCTCCACGCCGTCAGCATCCTCGTGCTCGCGTGGTCGATCGGCTCGGTCGCCTCCGCGCTCGAAACCGGCGCGTACGTCACGAACATCGCCGAGGGGTTCGTCTCCCCGACGCTGCTGCCGATCGTCGTCCTGTTCACCGCCGCCGTCATCTCCTTCTCGATCGGCACCTCGTGGGGGACCATGTCGCTGGTCACGCCCGTCGCCGTCCCACTGGCCTGGGAGGTCGGGACCCAGAGCCCGGAGATGGTCGCGGTCGCGGTCGGCGCGGTGTTCAGCGGGTCGATCTTCGGCGACCACTGCTCGCCGATCTCCGACACGACGATCCTCTCGTCGACGTTCGCCGGCTCCGACCACATCGACCACGTGCGGACCCAGATCCCCTACGCGCTGACGGCGCTCGTGGTCGCGACGCTCGCCTACCTGATCTACGGGATCACCGGCTTCGGCCCGGCCGTGTTCCTCCCGGTCAGCGCAGTCGTGCTCGTCGCGCTCGTCTACCTCCTCTCGGAGTTCGACGCGAACCGGAAGGACGTCGCCGCCAAGCCGTTCGACGGCGCGACCAGGGAGTCCGGACCGCCGGGCGACGACTGACGGCGCAGGACCCCGGCGGCCACATAAGTGCCGCCGGGGAACATGTTCTCAGCAGCTGGGAATCGTTCTCCCGGTATAAGGGGTAGCTCCGCGAATCTTCATCTGTGAGGTGACCGCTATGGCAACCAACGAAGCAACCGTCGACTGGCTCGGGCGGGAACAGGAGTTCGAATACGCGGGGTCGGTCGCCGGCTACGTGACGGTGCTGGTCCGCCTGGTCGTGGGGTACTGGTTCCTCATGTCGGGCTGGGGCAAGTTCGCGTTCGTCGCGGGCGAGCCCTTTAGCGCGGCCGGCTACCTGGCGAACGCGGGCGGGAGTCCCATCAGCGGGCTGCTGGCCTTCGTCGCGGAGACGCCGTGGCTCCTGGAGTTCACCAACTTCATGATCCCGGTCGGGGAGTTCCTCATCGGCCTCGGGCTGATCCTCGGGGCGCTCACCCGGCTGGCGGCGTTCTTCGGCGGGGTCCTCATGACCCTGTTCTACCTCGGGAACGCCGAGTGGGCCCACGGCTACGTCAACGGCGACCTGCTGGGGCTCCTGATGTTCGTCCTGGTCGGGACGTTCGCCGCGGGCCGGATCCTCGGGGTCGACGCCTTCCTCGAGGAGACCGAGTTCGTGCAACAGCGGCCGAAGCTCCGCTACCTCCTCGGCTGAGGTAGCCGGTTCCGCTCCCCGATTCTCGTAGCTCCGCCCCGCCGTTGTCGGGGCAGTACCCGTTTTCCGCGCCGGCTCTCCCGCCGAGCGCCGGCGCTCAGAACTCGGGGTCTATCTCGGGCGCGACCCCGTCGTCGTCGCCGCCGTCGACGTCGAACTCCTCGCGCAGCTCCCGGATGCGGTCCCGGATGTCCGCGGCGAGTTCGAACTCCAGGTTGTCGGCGGCCTCGCCCATCCGCTCCTCCAGGCGCTCGATCCGCCGGGCGGCCTCGTCGGCGTCCGCGGGGCCGTCGCCGGCCACGTCGCTGGTGTCGGTCTGGGAGCCGGGGAGGTTCGTCTCGCCGACCGCCTTCTCGATGGTGGTCGGCTCGAAGCCGTGCTCCTCGTTGTACTCGCGCTGGATCTCCCGGCGGCGGCGGGTCTCCTCGATGGCGGACTCCATCGCGTCGCTGGGGTCGTCGGCGTACAGCACGACCTCGCCGTTGACGTTGCGGGCGGCCCGGCCCATCGTCTGGACCAGCGTCGTCTCCGAGCGGAGGAACCCCTCCTGGTCGGCGTCGAGGATGGCGACGAGGCTCACCTCCGGGATGTCCAGCCCCTCCCGGAGGAGGTTGATGCCGACGAGCACGTCGATCTCGCCCAGCCGGAGCGAGCGGATCAGTTCGTGGCGCTCCAGGGTGTCCGTCTCGTCGTGCATGTACGCCACGTCGACGCCGGCCTCCTCCAGGTACTCGGTGAGGTCCTCGGCCATGCGCTTGGTGAGCGTCGTGACCAGCGTCCGCTCGTCGCGCTCGACGCGCTCGTCGATGCGGTCCATGAGGTCGTCGACCTGCCCAGTCGCCTCCGCGACCTCGACCTCGGGGTCGACGAGGTGGGTGGGCCGGACGATCTGTTCGACGATCCGGTCGCTGTGCTCGCGCTCGTAGTCCGCGGGCGTCGCGGAGACGTACAGCGTCTGGTCGGTCCGCTCCTCGAACTCCTCGAAGGTGAGCGGGCGGTTGTCGTACGCCGTCGGGAGGCGGAACCCGTTCTCGACCAGCGAGTCCTTTCGGGACTTGTCGCCCTCGTACTGGCCCTTGATCTGGGGGAGCGTCTGGTGGGACTCGTCGACGACGGTGAGGAAGTCGTCGGGGAAGTAGTCCAGCAGCGTGTACGGCGCGTCGCCGGGTTCGCGGTCGGCGAGGTACACCGAGTAGTTCTCGATGCCCGAGCAGTAGCCCGTCTCCTGCATCATCTCCAGGTCGAACGTCGTGCGTTCCTCGATGCGCTGGGCGGCGATTGCGTCGCCCTTCCGGTCGAAGTAGGAGATGCGGCTGTCCAGGTCCTCGCGGATCTCCTCCATCGCGCGTTCGAGGCGCTGCTCGGGGATGGAGTAGTGCTCCGCCGGGTGGACCAGCACCGCGGGCTCCTCGCTTTTGACCTCGCCCTCCAGCGGGTCTATCTTCACCATGCGGTCTATCTCGTCGCCCCAGAACTCCACGCGGACGGCGTACCGGCCGTACATGGGGTAGATCTCGACGGTGTCGCCCCGCACCCGGAACGTGCCCTGCGTGAAGTCGACGTCGTTGCGCTCGTAGTTCAGGTCGACCAGCTGCCCCAGTAGCTCGTCGCGGTCTATCGTCTGGCCCGTTTCGAGCCGCAGCGACATGTCGACGTAGTTCGACGGGTCCCCCAGCCCGTAGATGGCCGACACGGAGGCGACGACGATCACGTCGTCGCGGGTCAGCAGCGACCGCGTCGCCGAGTGGCGCAGGCGGTCTATCTCGTCGTTGATCGAGGCGTCCTTGTCGATGAACGTGTCCGTCTGCTCGACGTAGGCCTCGGGCTGGTAGTAGTCGTAGTAGGAGACGAAGTACTCGACGGCGTTGTCCGGGAACAGGTTGCGGAACTCCTCGTACAACTGGGCCGCCAGCGTCTTGTTGTGGGCGATCACCAGCGTCGGCTTCTGGATCTCCTCTATCACCCACGAGACGGTGTTCGTCTTGCCCGACCCGGTGACGCCCAGCAGCGTCTGGCGGTCCATCCCCCGCCGGAAGCCGTCGGCGAGCTGTTCGATGGCCTCGGGCTGGTCGCCCGCCGGGTCGAACGGGGCGTCGACCCGGAACGGTCGCTCCTCGTCGGGGCGGTCCGGCGACAGCGGCCCGGAGTTGGCGTCGCTCACGATGGACGCGATTGGGTCCGCAGCGACTTTACCCGCACGGTCGGGTGTGCCCACCGTTCACGTGTCAAACGTACACAAACATATCAGTACGACAATACTTATGCCCCTCCGTCGTGTTCCACCGAACACGCATGCAGTTTAGACTCTCCCGCTGTGAAAAGATCGGGATGGCGGCCTCCCTGACCGTCGTCCTCTCCACGCTCCTCCCGTGGTCGACTCAGGGGCTCGGTCGCGTCTCGACCTCAGGTATCGGTTACGGCTACGTCGGCGAAGCGACGGCGGTGCTCGGCCTCGTCGCGTTCGCGGCGGTGCTCACGTGGGGGTGGCGCGTCCGCACCCGCGCCCTCCTCTCGACCGCCGGCCTGTTCGTCGGCCTCGCCGCCGTCGAAACGACCATGGGGCTGACCGCCGGCACGAACCCCGGACTCGGCCTCGTCACCACCGGTATGGCCGCGACCGCGCTCGTCGCCACCGGAACGTACGGGCTCGTCACCGAGCGCGTGCGGCAACACCGCCTGTCGGCCTGACGGCTTCCTCCGCCGACGCCCCCGGCGTCCCGGCTACTGACCGTTTCCGAACGTCACCGCGTAGCGGCGGCTCCGGCGTCGGGAGGGCGGCGTCGCTCCCGTTCTCGCTTCCCTCGGGCGTGTCGGTGACCCCCGTTTCGCCCCCGTGTGCGGCCAGCCAGTCGTGGTACGTCTCGTTGTCGACGACGACCACGTCCGCCCGCATCCGCGAGTGGCCCGCCCCGCACAGTTCGGTGCAGTACGCGCGGTGCGTGCCCGTCTCCGTCGGGTAGGTCCGGATCACCATCGTCCGGCCGGGGAACGCGTCCTGTTTCACCCCGAGTTCGGGGACGAAAAGCGAGTGCAACACGTCCGCCGAGTCGAGCTGGATCGTCACGTTCCGCTCGGCGGGGAGGACGAGCGTGTCCTGCGTCGTGACGTTGGCCTCCGGGTACGTGAACTGCCAGCCCCACTGGTAGCCAAGCGCCTCGACGCGCTCGTCGGTCGGCCCCACGTCGCCGTCCGTCGAGACGTACGGGCTGGTGAGCACGACGTACGCCGAGACGCCGACGAACAGGAGGATGATCCCGGTGGCTATCGTCCAGGTGATCTCAAGCGGCGGCGAGTCGACGGTCGGCCGGGGGTTCTCGTTGCCCCGGAACCGCACCACGGCGTAGACGAGGATCACCTCGACGAACACCGTCAGCGGGAGCGCGACGTACAGCAGTTGGGCGTTGAGGTCGTCGATGAGTTCGCGGTTGACCGACTGGGCGGCCGCCGGCGCGGTAAACAGCGCCAGCAGCGCGGCCGCGGAAAGCGACGCCAGCGCGACCCGTCGTGGGCGGACCCGCATGGCTGTCCCGCCAACACCGCGGCGTAAATAGCTCGGGCCGGGGGCGGTGGCGTACGTCCCGGCCGCGACGCATGTAGCGTCCCGTTTTAGGTGCCGGCAGCGGCGTTCCGTCGTATGGTCGATACGTCAGCAGCCGGGGGAGTTCTCCGACGAACACGGACCGCCCACACGAACGACGCCGGGGTCGATCCCTTCGCCGCTGCACGATGACCGACGCCAGCGACCGACGGACCGGCCGACGCGGGTTCCTCGAAACGATGGCCGCGGTCGGGCTCGCCGGCTCCGCCGGCTGTCTGGAGTCGGCTTCCGAGGCCGTGAGCGACCCCGCCGACGGGGATCCGGGGACCGGGCGGGAGCCACGCTGGCGGTTCGAACTGTCGGGGTGGCCGTCGACGCCCGTCGTCGACGGGGACACGCTCTACGTTAGCGAGGTGTTCGGCGCGGAAGACGGGGGGCTCCATGCGGTCGCGACGGACGACGGGACCGAACGATGGTCGTACGTGGCGGGGGGCAACGTGTACGACCCGACCGTTCGGGGCGACACCGCCTTCGCGGGCCGGGCGGACGGCATGTTCGCGCTCTCGACCGCGGGCGACGAGCGGTGGGTCGCCGACCTCCCCGACGCGGTCGGCGTTCCCGCGGTGACCGTGACCGACGACGCGGTGTACGCCAGCAGCATCGCGAACCGGCTGTACGCGCTGTCGCGGGCGGACGGCACCGAGGCGTGGACGTTCCGGGCGGACCGGACGAACTTCTTCGGCTCGGCCGTCCACGACGGCACCGTCTACGTCGGCTGCAACCAGGGCAGTTACGTGTACGACGACGACGAGTGGGGGGTCGTCTACGCTGTCGACGCGGAGACGGGCGCCGAGCGCTGGCGGACCGAGTTCGACCGCCCGGTCGAGTGTCCCGCGACGGTCGTGGACGACGTCGTCTACGTCGGCTCCCGCGCGCTCTCGACGGCCGACGGGTCCGTGATCTGGGAGGCTCCCGCCGGGACGGTGGAGGCGCAACCGGTCGTGGTCGACGGCACCGTCTTCGTCGGGAGCACCGACGACAGCGTGTATGCACTCTCCGCGGCCGACGGAACCGTACGCTGGGAGTTCGAGACGGGGTTCGACGTCAGTTCGCGGCCGACCGTGGCGGACGGAACGGTCCACGTCGGCAGCGGCGACGGAACCCTCTACGCGCTGGCCGCGTCGGACGGGACCGAGCAGTGGCGGTTCGAACTGGGGGCTGATATCTACGCCTCCCCCGTCGTGACCAGCGATACGGTGTACGTGGGCGGGACGGACCACTACGTGTACGCGCTCCCGCGGTGATGGCTCGGCCGTTCCGACCGGACGCGGGGCCACGTCCCCAGCCGTCCCGATCCCGGCCGTCACGACAGCGTGACAGCCAGCGACGAATCGCGACGCTACACTTGTAGCGTGGTCTCAGTGGCTGCCGTCGGACGACGCCGCGGCGTCGGGACCGCTCACCGCCCGTCGGGGTCAAGCAGTTCCGTCAGGATCCGCGACACCCCCTTCCGGAGGTGGGCGTGGACGGTCGGCCGGGCGAGTTCGAACGCCTCCGCCACCTCCTCGGCGGTGCTCTCGCGCGGCCAGTCGAAGTAGCCCGCCTGGTAGGCGGCTTCGAGCACCTCCCGCTGACGGGGGGTCAGTTCGTCGAGGATGCCGTCGGGGCCCGCGATCGTCGCCGGCTCGGGGTCCCGCTCGCGGGTCGCCAGCAGGTCCGCGCCGGGGAACTCCTCGACGATGTGGTCGACGATGTGCGAGATGTCGGCGTCGACCGGGGCCTCGACGACGAACCGCGCGCCGTCCGGCCCCACGCTGGCCTCCCGAAGGGTCGCCCCCGCGGCGGTGACGGCGTCGAGCAGCGACGGGGACGGGACGACGACCTCCAGACGACCCGACGCGGAGCCGTCGGTGATCACTCGCGTGCGTTCGACCGCCGTCGCCGCCCGGATCGCGTCCGCGGCGGCGTCCGGCCCCACCCCCTCGACCGACAGGTAGAGCACCCACCCCTCGCTCCCCGGAACGGACCCTTCGAGCGAGATGGTCCCGTCGACGTCGGCCCCGAGAAACAGGGGGAGCGGCTCCCCGCGCGTCGCCTCGAACTCGAGTTCGACGACGGAGGTGCCAAACACCAGCTTCTGCGTCCGGGCGGCGTGCAACACGGTCCCGAGCAGGTGGCCGAGCACCGACAGCGCGGTCCGTTCCCGGCTGGTGAACGCGTTCGACCGCCCGGTGCCGAGCACGAGACAGCCGTAGACCACGTCGCCGTGGTCCAGCGGGACGGCGGCGACCGACTCGATCCCCTCTCCCCCCGCGGTGCCCAACCACTGCCGGGTCGAGGGATCCCGGTGGATCGACACCTCGGGGTCGTCCGCGTTCACCGCCCGGCGGATCGTTTCGTGCACGTCGCAGTCGGCCGTCCCGTCCGTCCGTATCCGCTCGCGGTCCCCCTCGAACCCCTCGGAGGCGACGCGGGTGAGGCGGCCGGTCCCCCGCTCGCGCTGGCCGACCCAGGCACAGGAGTAGAACTCCGACGCCACTGCCTGCTCGCAGAGCGCCTGCATGATCGGCCCCTTGTTCCCCGTTTGGATCACCTCCTGCGTGGTCTCGAACAGGAGGGCGTTGATCCGGTTCAGCGCCGCCAGTTCGTCGCGCTGGCGGCGTATCTTCCCTTCCCGCTCCAGCCGGTCGGAGATGTCGCGCGCGATGCCGCACCTGAACGACCGGCCCGTCTCGGGGTCCTCGAACGACGTCCCGCTGAACTCGTGGGGGATGCGCTCGCCGTCGGCCGTGAGGATGTCGACCCTGACGCGCCGGTCGTCTAAGCTCTCGATCGCCTGCAACAGCCCGGGGACGTACTCGTGTTGGTCCTCCGGGATGAACTCCCTTGGACTCATCTCGCCGATCTCCTCGTAGCTGTACCCCGTCGTCTCGGCGAGGTGCTCGTTCCAGAACCAGAAGCGGCCGTCGTCGCCGATGACGTAGACGACGTCGTCGACGGTGCTCAGGACGGACCGCAGCAACCGGGGCGACTCCCCCAGCAGCAGCGACTCCGGACTCGCCCACTCCGTCCCCCCGCGCGACCCGCTTTCGGTGAGCGACCAGACGACGGTCCCGTCCTCGTCCGGGACCGAGAGGGTCAGTTCGACGCGGTCGCCGTCCGTCCCGCCCACCCACACGTCCCCCTGCCAGCGCCCGTCGGCCCGGGCGGCGTCGAGCGCGGCCCGGACCTTCTCGATCCGCCGCGGTTCGAACCCCACCTCCCACGGGTACCCCTGCAGGTCCTCCCGCGCCGTCCCGACTATCTCCGCGAACTGCGGGGTGACGTACACCAGGTCCCCGTCCCGCTGGACCGCGACGCCGCCGGGCATCGACCGGGCTAACTCCCGCCAATCGACCGATATTTCGTCTCTCCCGGCCATTACCGGTAAACATGATGGGATATCAATAAATTTATCGTCTGGGGCCCTCGGGTCGACGTTTATTGGCTTGGCCGTGGTCCCGCGAGCATGCCACGCACGGTCGACACGGGGCCACGGACCGGCGGGTCGCCGGCGACGGTGGTCCGCCGATGAACCGCGTCGTCGCCGAGGCCGGCGCGCTCGCCGCGCTGGCGGTCCTCCTGTCGCTGTTCGTCCTCTACGCCCGCCGGTGCGGGGACCGCCCCCGGGCCGACGGCGGGTACGGGCGGCGCTCGCCCCTCGACCGGTCGTTCCTCCGCGAGCAGTTCCTGCGCTGGACGACGACGACCGACCACCGCGACATCGGCCTGCTGTACATCCTCTTTGGCACCGTCGCCGCGCTGTGGGGCGGCGTCGACGGGATGATGATCCGGTTGGAACTGCTGACGCCGGCGGCGACCGTCTGGACCGAGCAGACGTACAACGCCCTGTTTACCACCCACGGGCTGACGATGCTGATCTTCTTCGTCCTCCCCGTGTTCTTCGGGGTCGGCAACTACGTCCTCCCGCTCCTGCTGGACGCCGACGACATGGCGTTCCCGCGGCTCAACGCCGTCGGGTTCTGGCTGTTGCCCCCCGCGCTGTTGCTCGCCCGCTTCGGGCTGGTCGCCCAGGTCGCCGCACAGACCCTCGGCGCGGTGTCGCCCGGCCCGCTCGCGTCGCTGTTCGCCGTGATGGAGGAGCCGGGGATCGGGTGGACGCTGTACACGCCGCTGTCGGTGACACAGGAGAACCCGCAGATCGACTTCCTCCTGCTCGGCCTCCACCTCTCGGGGATCGCCACGACGATCGGCGCGCTCAACTTCGTGGTAACCATCGTCTACGAGCGCGGCGAGGACATGGACTGGTCGAACCTCGACATCCTCTCGTGGAACCTGCTGACGACGAGCGGGCTGGCGCTGTTCGCGTTCCCGCTCCTGGGGAGCGCGCTCGTCATGCTCCTGCTCGACCGCAACTTCGGTACCACGTTCTACGCCGTCGAGGGGGGCGGCCCGATCCTCTGGCAGCACCTGTTCTGGTTCTGGGGCCACCCGGAGGTGTACATCATCTTCCTGCCGGCGGCGGGGCTGATGAGCTTCCTGCTCCCGAAGTTCGTCGGGCGGAGCCTCTTTGGCTTCCGCTACATCGTCTACTCGACGCTCGCCATCGGCGTGCTCTCCTTTGGCGTCTGGGCCCACCACATGTTCGTCACAAGCCTCGACCCGCGGCTGAAGGCCTCGTTCATGGGCATCTCCGTCGCCATCGCCGTCCCCAGCGCCATCAAGACGTTCAACTGGATCACGACCATCTGGGACGGCGAGGTGCGCCTCGTCGCGCCGATGCTGCTCTGTCTCGGCTCGATCGGTACGTTCGTCGTCGGCGGCGTCACCGGCGTGTTCCTCGCGGCCATCCCGGTCGACGTGCTCTACCACGGCACCTACTACGTCGTCGGCCACTTCCACATGATCGTGATGGGCATCATCCCGATGATGATGCTCGCGGCGTCGTACTACTGGTACCCGCTCATCACCGGGCGGCTGTACGACCGGCGGCTGGCGCGGTTCCAGGCCGGCCTCTTCGTCGTCGGCTCGGTCGTCACGTTCGGCTCCCTGATCGCGCTCGGGTTCGGGGAGCTACCCCGCCGGTACGCGAACTACCCCGCCGAGTTCGCGCCGCTCCAGCGCGTCGCCTCCGTCGGCGCGTTCGTCATCGGGGTCGCGGTGTTGCTGTGGCTGTACAACATGGTGTGGTCGTACTGGAACGGCCGCCCAGTCGAGGACGCCGACGTGTGGGACCTGAAGCGGACGAACCAGTTCACCCGCGAGTGGGCGTGGTTCGAGGACCGGCTGGAGCGCCGGTACGCCATCGAGCCGACGGAGCCGGACCCCGAGACGGTGCGGCCCTCCAGCACCGACGACCCCTCGGTCGGCAGCCCGAACGTGCTCCGGGACCCGCGCGGGCTGGTCCGCTCGATCCTCTCCGATACGCTGTACGGCGCGCTCGGCGGCCTGATCGGGACGCTCGCGATGACGGGCGTGCTCTTTACCGGCGCGCTGGTCGGCGTGTTCGACATCATCGGGTTCGTCGAACTGTCCGAACTGGTGGGCCTGGGTGAGAGCATCGCGCTCGGCTACGCCGTGTTCCTGCTCGGCGGGATGACGACGTGGGCGATCCTCTTCCGGGCGCTCGCGGAGTACCTCCCCGGCCGCCTGCTGGTCGTGACCGGCCTCTCCTACGCCTCCATCATGTCGCTTGGCTTCGCCGTCGCCTTCTACACCGGCCAGTCCGGGCTGGCGCTGGTCGGCTACCTCGCGTTCGTCCTCGTCGCCCACTGGCTGTACGGCCTCGGCCTCGCCGGGACGCTCCGCTACGCCGAGTACCGCCGGAACGTGGGCGAGGGCGGGCCGCCGCCGGGCGGTTCGGAGCCGCCGGACCGCGGGTCCGGGCCGGGAGGGGGTGACCGCTGATGGTCCGCGACGCCTTGCTCACCTACGGCGTGCCGTTCGTCGGGACCGTGTTGCTCGCGGCCGGCATCGGCGCGGCGGTGCTCGGCGGCTACGGCGCGGTGCAGGGCGAGGCCGGCCTCTGTGGCACGCCGCTCGTCGGCGTCGAGTCGCCCGAGGAGACTGAGCGCCTGCTCTCGGGGTACGGGGCCGGCGGCCCGACGCTCCAGCGAGTCGCCTTCGAGAACCTCTCCGCCGCCGAACGCGAAGCGTTCGAGGAGGCGCTCGACGCGCCCGACGGCGAGGGGAGCGTCGACGGCGCGTTCCCCAACCGCGGGGCGTTCGCCGACGGCGTGCTCGTCGACTACGGGGGCGAGACGTACTACGCGACGCTGCGCTCGGACAAGGCGTGTACGTCCGTCGACCCGCTCCTGCTCCCGCTGGGGCTGGCGGCGATGGCGTTCGGCGCGCTCGGCGTGCTGACGCCGCCGCTGTACCGGCGGTACGCCGCGTTCGAGCGGCGGCAGGCGGAGTGAGCGCCGGCCGCGGTCCGCGCCGTCCCCTCCGCCGCTACAGCGACACCGTCGCCCCGACGTACAGCACCGCGACCAGGAAGAGCCAGACGGCGTCGACGAAGTGCCAGTACAGCGACGCCGCGGCGACCCCGGTGTCCCGCTCCGGCCCGTAGCGCCCGCGAACCCCCCGGAACAGCACGACCGACAGCAGGACGACGCCAAGCGCCACGTGCAGGCCGTGCAGCCCCGTCAGCCCGTAGAACGCGCTCCAGTAGACGCCCGAGGAGAGCGCGAAGCCCTCTGCGACGACGAACTCGTAGTACTCGTAGGCCTGCCCGACGAGGAAGACCGCCCCCAGCAGCACCGTCGCGCCGAGCAGGGCGAGAAAGCGCCGCCCCCGGTCGCGTTCGAGCGAGGCGTGCGCGTAGTGGAGCGTGACGCTCGAAAGGAGGAGGATCGCGGTGTTTGCCAGCACGAGCGAGCCGACGAGGTCGGGCAACTCCGAGGGCGGCCACGTCCCGACGCGGACGAAGAAGTAGTAGACGAACCCCGCCCCGAACGTGCCGACGTCCGTCCCGAGGAACAGCGCCATCGTGGCGCGGTACGTCTCCCGGCCCTTCCCGCCCGGGAGCGCGTACGCCTCGACGACCCAGCCCGCGAGGCCGGCGACGACGCCGACGGCCCCGAGCGCGGCGAGGCCGCCGCCGATCCACGTCGGCGCAACCCCCGCTGCATCGAGGAGGAAATACAGCGCCAGCCCGGCGTACAGCGCGCCCGCGCCGGCCGCCGCGAGGATCGGCCACCGACTCCGGTGTTCGTGGCCCTCATCGCCGTGGTCGGCGGCGTCGCTCCCGGGCGTCTCGCCGCGTCCAGCGGCCCGTTCGACCATCGCTAGCCGTACGGCGGAGACCGGCAAAAAGGCGGGGCGTCGGTCCGGCCGGCGTCGTCCTCACTCGCCGCACTCGTAGCCGACGGCGATCCACGGGTTGTACGAGCCGTCGGCCTCGACGGTCGGCCCGAACGCGAAGCAGTCGCGGGTCTCTTGAGTGTAGCTGTGCTCGTGGGCCTCGCCGCCGTCGACGACCACCTCGATGTCGAGCGCTCCCGGGGCGTCGCCCCAGGGGCCCTCGACGCTGTCCTCCGTCCAGCTTCGCTCCGCGGCCCCGTCGAGTTCGTGGCTCGACTCGTGGACGCGCTCGCCGTCCCGGCTGACGGTCAGCTCGAACCGGTGTGGTTCGTCGTGGAAGTTCCGCGGGACGAGGGCGGTGACGAGCGGCGCGCGCGGCTCGGGGTCGTCGCCCGATAGACAGCCGGAAAGCGCGCCGACGGCGATGCCAGCGGTCGCGAGGACCCGGCGGCGGGAGGGAGGCATGGGACGACTGGAACCAGTCGCGGCGGGCACATCAATCCGACGCTCGGGCGCTCGGTTCCGGGGACAGGGCGGTGCTTCGAACCGGTGGGTTTATGGGACCCGACGAAATGCATCCGGTCGAACCGTTCTATGACCCGTCGGCTCCCGTGCCGTCCGGTGTTCGATCCCCTCTCGCCCCCCGCCGCGCGGCGGGCCCGATAGCCGCAGCACTCGGGTTCGCGCCGCCTCGCTACGTCCTGTAGCCGCAGTCCACCCATCGAACACGCACGCACATGCCGACATCCGCCGAGCCGCAGGGGGCCCCCCGCGGCTCGTCCGACGACGACGAATCGCTCCGTAACTATCAGCCGCATCGCTCCCGGCAGCGACGGCCCCGCCACGACCGACCGGCGGCGCGCGGGGGTGGTCCCCGATGACCGTCTCGGAGAGGGCCGAGACGCCCGACGCCGACGCGAGCCCCGAGGAGCCGTCGCTGTGGCGGAACCGCGACTTCCTGCGGTTTCTCGCCGGCCAGTTCGTGACCAACGCCGGCGACAGCCTCTACACCGTCGCCGTCCTGTGGCTCGTCTTCGAACTCAGCGGCTCGACGTTCCTGACGGGGATCGCCAACGCCGTCCTGTTGCTCCCGTGGCTGCTGCAGATACTCGCCGGGCCGATAGTCGACCGGCTGCCGCTCAGGCCCGTACTCGTCGGGTCGCAGGTCGTTCAGGGCGTCGCGGTCCTCGTCCTCCCGCTCGCCGCGGCGACGGGCAACCTGAGCGTCGGCGTCATCTTCGCGGTGATCCCGGTCCTGATGCTCGCGACGCTCCCGATGGCCCCGATGGAGGCGACGCTGGTCCCGCGGATCGTCCCCGAAACGCGCCTCTCGCGGGCCAACTCCGCGCTCGCCACCGTCACGCTCGGGCTGGACATGATCTTCGACGCGCTGGGCGGCGCGTTCATCGCCGTCTTCGGCGCGACGACGCTGTTCCTGCTCGACTCGGCCACGTTCGGCGTCGCCGCGCTGCTGTTCGCCGGCATCGCCGTGTCGGGGGGCGACGGCGCGGCGGGGAGCGGGGGGACGGCCGACGAGGACGGCGGCGAGTCGCTCCGCGCCGCGGTCGACTCGTACGTCGACGACCTCCGGGCGGGCGTCGAGACGCTCCGCGGGAGCGCCTTCGTCGACCTGGTCGCCATGACCGCCGTGGCCAACCTCGCGACCGGCGTGACGCTTGCGATCCTGCCCGCGTTCGGCGACGCGCTCGGCGGCCCCGCCCTCTACGGCCTCATGCTCGGCGCACTCGGCATCGGGCGGCTGGTCGGGTCGCTCGTCGCGCCCGCGCTGGAGGGGCTCGCCTACGGCCGGCTGAAGCCGGTCATGCACACGCTGGGGGCGTGTTGCTGGCTCGGCTCCGCGTACGCCCCGTCGCCCGCCTTCACCGTCGTCCTGTTCGGGCTCGCGTGGGTGCCGGCGGGGGCCGACGGCGTGCTCACGCAGACGCTCAACCAGACCGTGTTCCCCGTCGACCGCCTCGGCCGCGTCTCGGCGGTCAAGGGGACCGCGTCGGGCGCGACGCTGCCGCTCGGTTCGCTCGCCGGCGGCGTCGTCGCCGAACTGCTCGGGACGACGACCACGATGGCCCTGGCCGCCTTCGGCTTCGGGTTCACGGGGCTTTACTTCCTCGTGTCCCCGCGGCTCCGGCGGCTTCCGGCGGTCGCCGACGCCGACGCGGCGGCGTTCGGCGTGACGGTTCCCGAGGACTAGACGGAGTAACGGCCCGTCGGATCCCTTCCCCGTCGACCGGTGACACGAATCGCAAAGAAAACGAGTTATGAGTCTGCGGGCCAGTCCTCAGCACAGCGACCCTTCGCAGGTAACAATGTCAGGCAAATACGACCTCGTCATCGTCGGCGGCGGTATCAGCGGCGCGTCGCTCCTCTATACGACCGCGAAGTTCACCGATATCGACTCCATCGCGCTGGTCGAGAAGGAGTCCGAAGTCGCCGCGATCAACTCCCACAGCACGAACAACTCCCAGACGCTTCACTTCGGCGACATCGAGACGAACTACACGCTCGACAAGGCCGAGGACGTAAAGGAGGGTGCGGAACTGCTCGCGGGCTACCTCGAGAACTTCGACTCCGACCGCGAGATGCACGCGAAGCGGAGCAAGATGGTGATCGGCGTCGGCGAGGTCGAGGTGTCGGAACTCGAACGGCGGTACCACGAGGAGGGCTTTGGCGACCTCTTCCCGAAGCTCCGGCCGATCGGCCGCGACGAGATCGGTGCGATCGAACCGAAGGTCGTCGAGGGACGGGACCCCGGCGTCGAGATGCTCGCGCTACAGACGCCCGACGGCTACGTCGTCGACTACGGCGAGACGACGAAGTCGTTCGTCGAGCGGGCCGCCGAGGAGGCGAGCGTCGACGTGTACACCGGAACGGAGGTCACCGACGTCACGCCGACGCTCGACGGCTACACGCTCGACACGGACGAGGGCCGCTTCGACTGCGACGCCGCCGTCGTCGCCGCCGGCTCCCACAGCCTCCAGATCGCCCAGGAACTGGGCTACGGTCAGGACAAGGTGTTGCTCCCCGTCGCCGGGAGCTTCTTCCTCGCCGACGACCTCCTGAACGGGAAGGTGTACACGCTGCAGATGAAGAAGCTCCCCTTCGCCGCCGTCCACGGCGACGCTGATGTCCACGACCCCAGCATCACCCGCTTCGGTCCCACCGCGAAGCTCGTGCCGACGCTCGAACGCGGGCGGGTCTCGACGGTGAGCGACTTCCTCGACGTGTTCGGGCTGAACGCGGCGTCGTTCCTCAGCTACGCCAACATCCTCTCGGACCGGGTGCTCCTGCCGTACGTCCTCCGGAACCTCGTCTACGACCTCCCGGAGGTCGGGCCGCGCCAGTTCCTGCCCCACGTCCGCAAGGTCGTCCCGAGCGTCGAACTCGACGACATCGAGCGCGCCGAGGGGTACGGCGGCGTCCGGCCGCAGATCGTGGACACGAACGAGTGGTCCCTCGACATGGGCGAGGCGAAGATCGTCGGCGACGACATCATCTTCAACATCACGCCGTCGCCGGGGGCCTCGACCTGCCTCAAGAACGCCATGCGGGACACCCGGACGCTGATCGACTTCCTCGGCGACGACTACGAGTTCGACGAGGCGGCGTTTCGGGCGGCCACCATCGACAACTTCCCCCGCGCGGACGCCGCCGACGGGTCGGTCTCGGCGGACGCCGGCGACGGGGCCGCCGCCGCGGACGACTGACCCGATCGTCCGTCCGCAGCAACGCCTTTGTTTGCGGTCGCCGAACGACCCCGCATGGTCCGCGAGGAACTCCAACGAGCGAGCGACCGACTCCGCGAAGCGAGCGAGGCGGCCGACGAGGACGAGGTCCGTGACCGGCTGTACGACCAGTCCGACGAGTTCGCCCGGCTGGCGACCGCCGACCGCGGCCCCGACCACGGCCGGCTGGCGCGCCACGAGAACATCCTCGCCGAGATACGGAAGAACGCGAACGACGCCGTCGGCGAGCACATCGACGCAGCGAAGGACGCGATCACCGAGTACCGAAAGGACCTGCCCGGCGTGTAGCCACGCTCGCGCACCCCCGTGGCCCGGGAGCGAGACCCTCCCCCGACTGCCCGTTGCTGTCGCCGGCCTCTGTGCGGATCGTGGCTGCGGGGGGACGGTTCGTGCCATCCGTCCGAAGCAGCCCCCGACCTGGACAACCCTTTTGTCAGCTCTGTACGATGATTAGGTATGGGTGACCGACTACCGGTCGACTTCGGCGGCCTCAAGGCCGCCGTGCTCGTCGGCGGGGGGCTACTTGCGCTCCTCGTGGCCGGACAGGTGCTCCGTCTCGTGAGTCGGTTTCTCGCGTGGTCGGTGCTGGCGCTTGTCGTGGCGCTGGCGGCGTACGTCGCGTACGAACTGTACGCCGGCTGGACCGCCTCCGCGAGGGACCGTGAATCGGGGTATGCCGCGACGACGAACGGGAGCGTCGACGATCCGATCCGGTCCGTCCAGCGGGAGTACACCGAGGGCTCGCTTTCGGAGGCGGAACTGGAACGGGAACTCGACCAGCTACTCGATGACGCGGACCGCGATGGCGACCGGGAGGTCGACTACGAGCGCTGAGCGCTGAAAATCGCGCTGAGATATACGACGCTCCCTCCCCGTACCTCGTCGGTTCGTTTCGGCCCGGCTGTCCCGGTTGGGCCGAGAGCGTGACGCGACCCTCCGTGGGACACGGCTGCCCGCCGCATTCCTCGGTGACCTGACCAACGGTTCTTGGCAGCGAACAACGGGTAAAACGGGAAGCAAACAGCCTGCACCACGCGGACCTCTTGTTTCGATGGCCGGCGGTCGCTACTCCGATGTCGGTTCCGTCTTCGGTTCGGTCCGCTCCTCGGCGGTTGATTCGGCGGGCGGCGCGTCGTGCTCCTCGGTGACGTCGCGGACGGTCGCCTCCACCCGAACCGTCCCGAAGTCGAGCGCAACGTCCTCGCCGATCCGGAGCGGCCGGCCCTTGAACCGGAGGTGGTCGCGACACTCGCGGACGGGCAACGTCGCCGTCAGGGTGTGCTCGTCGGTTTCGTGCGCCCCCGACTCCTCGACGGTCAGCACTTCCGCGCCGCCGTCGTCCGTCTCGACCAACCCCGGCGTCACGTGGTCCAGTTGAGCGGGCGTCAGCGACGCCTCCAGGTCGGCCGTGACGGTGGTCGGCTCGCCCGGCTCCGCCGACGCGTCGCGGCGAGCGACCTCGCCGCGCAGTCGGACCGTCCCCGTCCGGAGCGTCAGCGGGTCGTCCGGGTACAGTTCGTCGTCGCCGAGCCACGGTTCCCCGCCGTCCGTTGCGGGGCCGCGGAGGGCGACGCCCAGGAACACCCGGACGCCGTCCGCCTCGGTCGTCCCGTACCGCGTGACGGACTCTATCTCGGCGTGTGGGCGAACGTCCGGCGGACACGTCTGTCCCGCGGCCAACTCCTCGGCGACCGGCCGCGTCACGTCCGCGCGAACGAGGACCGGGCGGCTCGCCATCGCGAACTCCGGCGCGTCGGCGACGGCGTCGACCCGCGCCGTCGTTTCTGCTCCGGCGACCCTGACATCGACCTCCTCGCCGGTGAGGTCGCTCCGCGGCGTGGGCAGCGACGGGTCGTAGGGGTCGAGTTCGCCCGCCCTGAGCCGGATCTCGTCCGCATCGCCCGGCGGGACGTACGCGTCCGTCAGGTCGAGCGTCCCCAGCCCGTCCGCGACGACCGCGGTGCCGGCCGTCAGGTCGGTCAGGGGCGACACCGCGTCGCGGTCGACCCGGAGGTCGACGTACGTCGCCCGCTCGTCGATGTCGGCGCGGGGATCGAACAGCCAGTGAACCAGGGCGGCGACCAGAACCAGCGCGACCCCGACGCCGGCGACCGCGGGGAGCGGGTTCGGGAGCACCAGCGTCAGACCGGCCGCGGCGACGGCAAACACCAGCAGCAACACCAGCAGATCGACGACGTTGACCGTCCCGAAGAGCCGGCCCCGTCGGTCGAGAATGTCGGGCATACGTTCCTTTAAAGGTAACCTTGTTTACAAAAGTGTAACGGCTATGTGTCGGTCCCGCGGCGGTCGTCGGACCTCAGCACACCGGCTTCGGGTTGACGCCCATCGCCTCCAGCTTCTCGACGTAGTCGTCGTAGGCGGCCTGGACCGCGCCGCTCGCGGCGTCCGCGGCGCGGTCCCAGTCCCCGTCGTCGTCGGCCAGGTCGGCCAGCGCGTCGACGGCGGCGTCGCGGCGCGCCTCCAGCGTCGACCCGTACTCGCGGAACAGCGACGCGGTCGACGGGTCCGCCTCGCCCGTGAAGAAGCCGGAGGTCTGGGTGGCCCGCTGCTTGCCCGCCAGCGACGCGCCGACGAGGCCGCCGAGGCGGGCGACCGGGTCGTCCAGCCCGTCGAGGTAGACGTAGACGGCCGGCGTCGCGGTGGCGTCGTGGTCGCCGATTTCGGCCGTCACGTCGTCGTAGTGGTCGCGCTCCGCCGCGGCGGCCTCGGCGAAGAGGGCGACGTCGCCGTCGTCGGCCCACGCCCCGTACGTCTCCGCGGCCGCGTTCGCGTCGTCGGCCGCGGCCGCGAGGACGGCGTCGGCGTCCATCTCTCCGCCCGTGAGCGCGTACAGCGACTTCGAGGAGCCGAGCCGTGAGAGCGCGGTTTCGTTGTCGTCGCAGAGCGTGTCGAGGAATCCGTCTGCGGTCATGTCCCGGGATACGGACGGGGACGGTTTGTAAGCGTCGTCGGGGGCAGGGTTTGGCGGGGTCGGGGACGCCGGCCGACGCGGGCGACGGCCCGCCCGGCGAACCGCTGCCGCCCGGGTTCAGTCGGCCGCCTGCCCGCCGTCGACCGGGATGGTGACGCCGGTCACGAAGGAGGCGTCGTCGGAGCAGAGAAACGCCACGACGCCGGCCATCTCCTCCGGGTCGGCGTTGCGGCCCATCGGCACGTCGGACATGGCGCTCGTGTCGAACGGCAACTCGCGGGGGTCCGACCCGCCCGCCATCGTCTCCTGGATGTTCGTCTCCGTCGGGCCGGGCGCGACCGCGTTGACGCGGACGCCCCGGCCGGCGTACTCGAGGGCGGCCGTCTTCGTGAGTCCCACGACGCCGTGCTTGCTGGCGACGTAGTTCCCGAGGCCGCCCATCCCGACGAGCCCCGCCTCGGAGGCCGTGTTCACGATGACGCCCCCACCCTGCTCCTCCATCACCGGCAGTTGGGCCTTCATCCCGGCCCAGACGCCCTTCAGGTTGACGTCGATGAGCGCCTCCCAGTCGCCCTCGTCGATGTCGGCGACGCCCTCGAACCCGGTGAGGATGCCGGCGTTGTTGTGGGCGATGTCGAGGCTTCCGTACGTGTCGACCGCGACCTCGACCAACCGCTCGACGTCCTCGGCGTCGGCGACGTCGGCCGCGACGAAGGTGGCGGTCCCGCCGTCGTCCTCGATGGCCGCGACCACGTCCTCGCCGCGTTCCTCGTCGATGTCCGAGACCACGACGTTCGCCCCCTCGCTGGCGAGACGCCGGGCGGTTGCGCGTCCGATCCCCGATCCGGCTCCGGTGACGAGCGCCGTCTCGTCGGTAAATCGTTCCATGGTGGGATCCCGCCCGCAACTAACCCGAGGACCCACATATACGTGTGGTAGCACCCCCCACGCCGGCAGTCACTCCGGTGCGAGGAACCGGTAGAGTCCGACGAATACGCTCGTGACTAAGAGGCCGCCCCCGGTGACGACGAACAGTTGCGGGACGTCGAGGCCGCCGACTGTGAGGGTGTCGGGGAGCAACGCGCCGAGGACGACCGCGGCCAGCCCCAACCAGAAGACCTCGTTGCGCCGGTAGAGGGCCACGAGCGTTTCCGCCATGCCGGTACTGGCGGGAGCCGGGGCATAAGCCTTCACCCTCCGGGACGGCGGCGTGCCGTTCGGCCGGGCTACAGCACGAGGAGGAACAGGGGGTACGACCCCGCCACCGCGAGCGTCGGCGTGAGGACCCACAGCACCGCGATGCGCTTGACGGCGGCCGGGTCGAACAGGCTCTTCCGGTCGAGCTCCGGGGGGGCCTTCTCGCCGATGTCCGGGACCTCCGGGAGTTCCTCCGGCGGCTCCTCGGGCGGGGTTTCGCCGCGAGCGAGGTCCCCGACCGTCGGGCCGGTGGGGGCGTCCTCGGCCCGCGAGGCGGCGAGCGCCCCCGTCGACACCTCGACGTCCGGATCGCGCCCCGGGTCGGGCGTCGCGAGTTCGACGGCCGTCGCGGCACGGCTCGCCCGCCCCCAGCCCAGGCCGATGATACAGCAGGTGGTGCTCACCGCCAGGCTCGCCGGGATGCCGAGCATCGACAGGATCGTGATGATGGTCCCGCCGACGACCGAGACGATGAGCGCCGCCAGGATCGGCAGTTCGGTGATGTCGTCGCCGACGGTGTCCAGCGTCCGCCTGGCGATGGTGAACCCGCCCAGG
Organism: Halostella litorea; assembly: GCF_004785955.1. Taxonomy (NCBI): domain Archaea; kingdom Methanobacteriati; phylum Methanobacteriota; class Halobacteria; order Halobacteriales; family Natronoarchaeaceae; genus Halostella; species Halostella litorea. The sequence continues at coordinate 1,378,555 of NZ_SJER01000001.1, forward strand.
CCGAACGCGAAGACCGCGAGCACCACGCCCTGGTCGACGGTCAGCGGCCCCTCCGAGCCGACCAGCGGCGCGACGGCGTTCGCCGCGTTCGACGCCCCCGCGGAGAAGCCCATGTAACAGGCGATGACAACGACCGCGGCGGAGCCGACGATGTCGCGTATCGACGCGTCGTCGTTGAACCGCGGGCGCGGCACGGTCCCGGACCGGTCCAGCCGTATCAGGTGCGAGTCGAGCCGGGTGAACGCGATCCGGCGGTCGAGGTACGGGTAGAGATACCGGCCGATGACCGCGCCGACGACGAACCCCACGAGCGGCGCGACGATCCAGGCCGAGACGATGGTGAACATCAGCGCCTCGTTGAGCGTGCCGGTCGCGAGCCCCAGCCCCACGATGGCGCCGACGGCCGTCATCGACGTCGAGGCCGGGACGCCGTAGAGGTTCGAGACGAGCAGCGACGCCCCGGTGAAAAAGAGGACGCCGACGCTTGCGACCGGGGAGAACTGCGAGGCGGGCACGATACTGCTGCTCATCGTGTCGATGACGTTCCGCCCGACGGTCCACGCGCCGACGAACGCAAACCCCGTGAAAAGCGCCGCGGCGGTCGTCTTCCGAACGAGGCGGCTCCCGACCGACGGCCCGAACGCGACGCCGGTCGACGACCCGCCGATGTTGAATCCGACGAACACCGCGACGAGGACGCCCGCCGCGGCGAGGAGTGTCACCATACTAGTACCGGCTACTCCATCGGCCAGTCTGATAAAACGGCGGTTACGACGGCGAGTCCGGACCCCGCCGGCGGTCCCGTCGGACGCTCCTCTGCCTCACTCCGCCGGCGCGTCGGCCGCCTCGTCCCCTCGCACTACCAGTACCGGGCCGACCGACCCCGCGGCGATCCGGTCCGCCTCGGCCCCGAACACGAGCGACGAGAGCGACGGGGCGCGCTCGCCCATCACGACCGCGTCGTGGCCCGGTGCCTCCTCGACGGTCCGGGCGACGGGGTCCCCGGAAACCTCCCGGGTCGTCACGTCGACCCCCGCCCGTTCGAGGTCGGCGGCGGCCGACCGGACCGTCTCCCCGGCCCCGTCGCCGTCCGTCACGAGCAGGAGCGTGACGCCGATGTCGCGGCTGTCGACGAGCGCCTCGACGAACCCGAGGATCCGCTCGACGTTTACGCCGCCGCTCACCGGGACGAGCAGCCGTTCGACGGGGCCGGTCACCCCGGTGATGGCGTACGCGTCGGCTCCGGTCTCCGCCGCGACCCGCCGAACCGACTGCCCGCGGTCGTGGGTAAAAACCAGCCGGTAGTCGGCGTCGCCGCCCGCCTCGCGGAACTCCCGGGTGACGTCCTCCAGCGCGTCGACGGCCCGGTCCTCGAACTGCGCGCGGGCTTGGTCCGGCGGCGTCTGTTCCGGCACCTCGTGGTACCCGAGGACGGTCACGTCGACGGTCGCCAGGAGGTCGACCAGCCCGGACGACACCGTTTCACCCTCCAGCACCGCCAGCGAGACGAGTACGCGAGTCATTACAGGGCCCCCTTGAGGCTAACGTCGTCGGCGTAATAGAAGTACCACCCGGCGGTCGCCGCCATGACGGCGAGCCCGACTATCTGTGACTGCCGGTTCATAAAGAGGATCAGGCCGAAGCTCGCGACCGCGCCGACGGCCGGGATGACCGGCCCGCCGGGCACCCGGAAGTCGGGGTCGTACCAGTCGGGCTCGTCGCGGCGGATCGCAAGCAGCGCCACGCAGATCAGCCCGTACATGATCAGGTGCAGGAACGACGCGACCTCAGCCAGAAGCTCCACCTGCCGCGTCGCCGCCAGCACGACGATGGGGCCGCCGGCCATCCCGAGCGCGACGTGTGGCGTCCCGTACTTGAGGTTGATGCGCGCGGCCCACGACGGCAACAGGGCGTCCTTCGAGACGCCGTAGATGGCCCGCGAGGTCGACAGGATCGAGGCGTTCGCGCTCGACATCGTCGCGAGCAGCCCGCCGACGACGATCACGAGCGCGCCCCCCACGCCAAGCAGTTCGCGGCCCACCTCCACCATCGCGGTCTCGCCGAACGAGCCGAGTTGGTCGCGCGTGAAGGTGCTCGTGGCGACGAAGATGGTCAACACGTACAGTGCCGTCACGACCAGCACCGACCCGATCATCGCCAGCGGCAGGTTCCGGCTCGGCCGCTTCATCTCGCCGGCGACGGTCGCGACCTGCGCGAAGCCGAGGTACGACGTGAACACGAGCGCGGCGGTCGAGAGGATCGGGAACGCCGTCCACACGTCGCTGTCGGTGCCGGCCGGCGTCCCGGCGTCGACGACGCCGACCGCGTCCAGCAGCCCGAAGCCGAGGAAGGCGACCAGCATCGACAGCAGGAGCGCGACGATGCCGTTCTGGAGCTTGGCGGCGTTCTCCGTGCCAGTCACGTTGAGCGCGGTAAAGAGGACCCCGGCGACCACCGCGAGGACGGAGACGACGAGTTCGGGGCTCGCGCCGACCGAAACCCCCAGGATGGCGAGCGCGTCGAGCGCGTAAAAGCCCAGCCCGACGAGGTAGAACGCGGTGGCGAACACGAGCCCAAGCCACAGCGAGAGCCCGACGACCGTCCCCGCGAGGGTGCCCAGCCCCCGCGAGATGAAGTAGTAGCCGCCGCCGCTTTTCGGCATCGCCGTCGCCAGCTCCGAGGTCGGCAGCGCGACGAGCAGCGCCACGACCCCGCCGACGCCGAACGACGCCGCGGCCGCGGTGCCGACCTCCGCGCCGGCCAACCCGGGGAAGACGAAGATGCCGGCGCCGATCATCGTCCCGATCCCGATGGCGAGCCCCCCGGTGAGCCCCAGCGTCCGTTCCAGCTCCGCGTCGTCGGTGATCGTCGCCTCCTCGGTCTCTACCGTCGGTTCGACGTCCGGTGCCTCGCCCGCGATGTTCGTCCCCTCCGGTGACCCGGCGGTCCCGTCGTCGCCCATACGATACCTACCCACACGGGGACAATCATCTTTGGGACGAAACAGGACGTGCGCTCCCGGGCCGACGGCTCGGGCCACATGGGAGCCGCTCGGGGCGGCGTGATCCCTGACGCGTTCGAGGGCCCCGGTCAGCGGAGCCGGCCGAGCAGTTCGTAGTCGTGGTCCGGCGTGTACCGGCGGAACAGCAGGCTGTTGGTCAGCACCGACACCGACGATATCGCCATCGCGCCGGCCGCCAGCACCGGCTGGAGCAGCCCCAGCGAGGCGAGCGGGATCATCGCCGTGTTGTAGCCCAGCGCCCAGACGAGGTTCTGCTTGATCTTCCGGAGCGTCGCGTCCGAGACCCGGATCGCCTTCACCACGTCCAGCGGGTCGTCGCGCATCAGCGTCACGTCCGCCGCCTCGATGGCGACGTCCGTGCCGCTCCCGATGGCGGTGCCGACGTAGGCCACGGCGAGCGCTGGCGCGTCGTTGACGCCGTCGCCGACCATCATCGCCTTCCGGCCCTCCTCCTGGATCGCCTCGACCGCGTCGGACTTGTCCTCGGGCAGCACCTCCGCGTGGACGTTCCCCGGGTCGATCCCGACCTGCTCGGCCACCGCGCGGGCGGTGCGTTCGTTGTCGCCCGTGATCAGCATCACGTCGAGGCCGCGCTCCCGCAGTTCGCGCACGGCCTCCTTCGCGCTGTCCTTGACCGTGTCGGCGTCGGCGACGACGCCCGCGAGTTCGCCCGCGTATGCCACCAGCATCGCCGTCTTCCCCTCGCTCTCCAGCCGCTCCATCGTCCCGGCGGCCGGCGACGGGTCGACGCCGCTGTCACGGAGCAGCTTCCGGTTGCCGACCAGCACCTCCTCGCCGTCGACGGTCGCCCGGACGCCGTGGCCGGGCACGTTCTCGAACCCCTCCGGGCTGCCCACGTCGAGGCCCCGCGCCTCGGCCCCCTCGACGATGGCCCGGGCGAGCGGGTGTTCGCTCCCGCTCTCGGCGGTCGCGGCGAGCCGGAGCACCTCGTCCTCGGAGAGGCGGTCCCGGCCGGTCAGCGCGCCGCCGTCGGTCGCCGGCTCCCCGCCGTCGAACCGGCGGTCCGACGAGGGTCGCGATCCGTCGGATCGCTCCCCGCCGTCCGCGACCGGTTCCCCGTCGCCGCCGACGGCGACGACGTCGGTGAGTTCCATCTCGCCCTCGGTCAGCGTGCCGGTCTTGTCGAACACGACCGTGTCGACGTCCTTCGCGCGTTCGAGCACGTCGCCGCCCTTGAACAGGACGCCGTTCTGCGCGCCGATGGTCGTCCCGACCATCGTCGCCGCCGGGGTTGCGAGCCCGAGTGCGCAGGGACAGGCGATCAGGACGGCCGAGGCGAACACGATGACGGCGAACTCGAACACGGAGACCGCCCCGCCGGCGACCCCCGGGCCGCCCGCGACGAGCCCCCACAGCGGGAGCCAGTCGACGAACGCGGCCAGCGCCTCGGGGAAGGCGAACCAGACGACGCCCCACAGCACGGCGTTGGCGATGACCGCCGGCACGAAGTACGCAGAGATGCGGTCCGCGAGGTTCTGGATGTCGGGCTGGCGGGACTGGGCCTCCTTCACCGTCTGGACGATCTGCTGGAGCGCCGTATCCGCGCCGACCTTCGTCGCCTCGACGACGAGCACGCCGTTCTCGTTTATGGTGGAGCCGACCACCTCATCCCCCTCCGTCTTCTCGACGGGGACGGACTCGCCGGTGACCATCGACTCGTCGACCGCGGACTGCCCGTCGACGACCACGCCGTCGGTCGGGATCTGCTCGCCGGGCCGGACCTTCATCCGGTCGCCGACCGCGACGTCCTCGAGGGGGACCTCCGTTTCGTTGCCCTCGTCGTCGACGACGGTCGCGGTGTCTGCCTCCATCTCCAGCAGCCTCCGCAGCGCCTCGCTGGCCTGCCCCTTCGAGCGGGCTTCGAGGTAGTTCCCGAGCGTGATGAACACGAGGATCAGCGCCGCCGTGTCGAAGTAGAGGCTCCCGGCGATGAGGTTCGCGAGCACGGCGACCGAGTAGACGTACGCGGTCGAGGAGCCGAGCGCGATCAGCACGTCCATGTTGGCGCGGCCGTTCGTGACGAGCGCCTTGTAGGAGTTCCTGTAGAACGGCCGGCCGAGCACGACCTGCACGGGCGTCGCGAGCGCGAACTCGACCCAGCCGAACTCGACCCCGAACACCGTCTCGGGGAGGACGCTCCCGCCGAGCAGGAGCTTGTCGACGATGAAAAACAGCAGCGGCGCCGCAAGCGCCGCGCCCAACAGCGTCAGCCGACGCTGTTTGCGGATCTCCGCCTCCCGCGCGGCGTCGCGGGCGTCCCCGTCGTCGTCCGCGTCGCCGCCCTCGCGGACCGGCGAGTACCCCGCGTCCTCGATGGCGTCGTACATCGCCGCCATCGAGGCCTCGGCGGGGTTGTACGTCACCTGCGCCTCGTCGGTGGCGTAGTTCACGTCGGCGTCGACGACGCCGGGGACGGCCTCCAGGGCCTCCTCGTTGGTCTCCGCGCAGTTCGCACACGTCATGTCGGAGATGGCTATCGTCGCCGTCTCGGAGACGACGCCGTAGCCGGCGTCGGCGACGGCGTCGTAGATCGCCCGGAGCGACACCTCGTCGGGGTCGTACTCGACGGAGCCCTCGTCGGTGGCGTAGTTGACGTTCGCCTCCTTCACCCCGTCGAGCGATTCGAGCGCGTCGCCAACCGTCGCCGAGCAGTTGGCACAGCTCATCCCCGTGATGTCGAGGTGTTCGGTTGTGGTGCTCATCTTGTACTGTACTACGGGTTCCTACCTTAGTGCGTTTGCTGCTTCGGAGCGAAGGCGAGCGCCACACGGAACTTTGGAACCGAAGGCACTCCGGCCCGCGGGCCGAAGGATCCGGCCCGAATGCGGTCGGCCGACGGGTCGGTGACGACGGGACAGATTCGCCCCGGACATCCGTCCCGGTTCACTCGCGCCGGGTCCGGGCCCGGACCGCCGCTTCGAGGTCGTGGCCCCCGACGGCGGCGTCGAACATCGCCCGCAACAGGTCGTTGTACGCGGCGGGTCGCTCCGCGAACGCCACGTGTCCGGTCCGTTCGAGCCGGCAGAACACCCCCGACGGAAGCCGCGCCGCGGTGTCGCGCGCGACGTCGACCGGGACGATGCCGTCCGCCGGGCCGTGGACGACCAGCGCGGGCGCGGTGAGACGGTCGGCGTCCGCCCGGCCGTCGTACCCCCAGAACGCCTCGGTGACGGTCGTCCACGCCGACCGCCGGTCTGGCAGCGGGTTCGACAGCAGGAAGTCCTCGACGACGGCGCGGGGCGTCGCCCCGTGGAACCCCACCCGGTACACCAGCCGGCGAACCAGCGCGTCGTCGGGCGCGAGCCGGTACAGCCGGAGGGCGAGAAACGGCCGCAGCAGCGGCTTTTCCCACGACGGCGTGAGGTCGTGGTCCCCGCCGGCGTGGAGGACGACCCCCGCCGCCGGGTGGCGCTTCGCGTACTCGACGGCGACAGCGGTGCCGTAGCTGTGGCCGTGGAGGATCGGGCGTTCGACGCCCAGTTCGTCGAGCAGCCCCCGGAGGTCGGCGACGTGCCCGTCGATCGACTGGTCGGGGCGCTCCGTCGAGCCGCCGTTCCCGGCCAGCGAGTACGTCACCAGTTCGCGGTCGCCGGCGAACGTCGCGAGCTGGGGGTACGGGTTCCACAGCGACCCGAGGCCGCCGTGGACGAAGACGAGCGCCGGGTCCGGCCCGGGGACGTGAAGCGTCTCCAGTTCGACCGCCTCGGAGACGCGCACGCCGGTCGGCGGCGGCAGTGCCTCGCGGGCGGCCTCGAACGGGACGTACCCGGGCGGATACGTCGTCGGCATGATTGCTACCCGCCGTCCGCGACCGCCGTGCGGTTCCGGAGGACGGCGAAGAGCGCGCCCATCAGATACCCTGCGACCGCCGCGATCACGAGGCCGAGCGCGAACAGGGGGCCGTCGACGTCGACGGTGCCCTCGTACTCGACGCCGTTCGTCCGGGCGACCGTCGCCACCGTGGACTCGGACACCCCGGCGGCGGCGAACCCCAGCCACGCCGCGTGGGACGCCGCGAAGACGAGTCCGAACAGCAGCCCCGACCGATGCTTGGAGAGCGACCCGCGGGTCTCAGTTCGCCGTGCCATGGTGTGCGTACTTTGTTCATCCCGATTTACGGCACTTTTCGCTTCGAGATCGGAAGCCGGCGCGGGCGGGACTTCGCGTTCCAAACCCCGCGCTACGCCCCCTCCTCGAGCTTCCGGTACTGCTCCTCGAAGCGGCTCCGGCAGGAAGGACAGCAGAAGTGGTAGACGGTCCCGTCGATCCGGCTCGACTCGCCCTCGCTGTCCACCGTGTTCCCACACTCCGCGCACGTGATCGCGAACTCGGTGCCGTCGAGCGAGGGGGCCCACTCCAGGTCGTCGACGAGCGTTACGGAGTAGTCGGTCGTCGGCACCGCCTCCAGCAGGCCGTCGATCCACTGGCGGACGTTCTCCCCCTCGGCGCGCCCGTAGAACCAGACCTCGCCCTCGGCGGTGACGAAGAGGTGTTCGACGCCGTCGGCCCCGCTGAGCCGCGACCGGAGCGTCTCGACCTCGTCCGAACCGCTCTCGATCCGGACGAACACGGGGACGCCCGCCCGCAGTTGCCCGCGGTCGACGTTGACGGTGAACCCGTTGATCACCCCGGTTTCCTCCAGCCGCGTGACGCGGTCGGAGACGGCCGGCCCGGAGAGGCCGACCGCCTCGCCGATGCTGCTAAACGGCCGACGTGCATCCTCCGCCAGCAGGGAGAGGATCTCCATGTCCGTCTCGTCCAGGTCGCGCATACGTCGCGTAGGCCCCCGAACCACAATACTGTTTCCCGCGTTTCGCTTTCGAAGCCCAACCCATGTGGCGCTCGTAGTTCGGGTTCGAAGCAGTAAGCGACAAAGACCCGGCTCCCGTACCTTCGAACCGTATGCCACGCACCATCTCCGTCGAGGGAATGAGCTGTGAGCACTGCGAGCGGACGGTCGAGGAGGCCCTCGAAGGCGTCGACGGCGTCACGGACGCGAGCGCCGACCGCGAGGCGGAGTCGGCGACCGTCGAGGGGTCCGCGGACCCGGACGCGCTCGTCGACGCCGTCGCCGACGCCGGCTACGACGCCTCGGCGTAACGGCGCCCCGCCGGCCTCCTCGGGGCCGCCGGGACGGAAATCGAACTGCCTCCGGTGCCGTTCCGGAGCCGTATTCTCGCCCGCTACCCGCCCAGATAGCCGCCGAGCGCGCCGAAGCCGACGGCGAAGATGAGGCCGAACATCACCAGCGAGCCGCCCAGTTCCGGGCCGAAGCTCACGCCCATCTCCTCGTACTTGAACACGAACGTCCCCGCGGCCAACAGCGGCAGGTATCCCACCGCGACGCTCGCGCCGGCCACGGCGCTGGCCTGGTCCGACAGCGGCTCCTGCACCCGCCGCGCCACGGAGAAGCCGGCCAGCAGGAGCACGACCGCCGGGATCGCGTTGAACACGAGCGGGTCGAGCTGGGGGATCTCCTCGAGGTAGTTCACCGACTGCGGCCCCATCGACGACGTGATCTCGACCTGGTGGGCGTTGTAGAACGGCCACGCGAGCGCGACCGGGTCCTCCGGGAGCACCCCGTCGATGCCACCGTTCGTGATCTCGTCGATGCGGTAGAAGAAGTAGACCCCCGTGAGGACGAACGCGCCGATGAAGGCGAACAACCCGTAGATCGCCCCGCCGACGGGTCGGAACCCGTCCTTCGGGGATTCGGTGTTCGTCCGGCGTTGCCTGGTCTGTTGTGGAGCTGACATACGTTGGCTTGTTATATGCGTGACTGATAAATCCACCGAGTAGCGGCGGCTGGTTCGGGTGTAGGCGTTGTGTTCGCCCGCGCCCTACCAGTAATTAGGCAAGCCTAAAAAATCGCCACGTTTTTGGTGTTTTAGGTTGGCCTAATCCGTATGCAAGGCGACCGCGTGGCGGGCGGGCCGACACGGTCGACCCCGTCACGAAGCGGCTGTTCCGTCGATCGAAACGCGTTCCGAGCCGCCGGCTCCGCGGGGGCGGTCTGAATGCTTGCGCGGGAGTGGGCCATCGCGGGCTCCTACGGTGCGCCGGCGGAGTACGGGATCCCTGAGCTTCCGGAGTGGCGGGTGACCCGGCTGCGGTGTGGTGGACTCGTCCTCGCCGGCGACGACGGCGAGCCGTTCATCTCGGCCGAACGCCCCGTGGCGGTGAGGCGGTAGCGATGCGTGGGGACGGGTTCGGCGGGACGACCCCGCTCCGTCGGCGACCGGCGGTCACGAGGTGACCGTCGATGGGGGTCGAATCCGGTCTCGACCGCGCGCGGTCGCGGGTACGGGAGGAACGCGAGCGGGTCGCGGCGGAGCGGCGGGCGTACGACCGCTTTCGCGACGCGGTCGAGTCGGTCCCGGCCGCGCCGGTCGACCGCCGCGGGTCGGCGGCCGCCGGCGGCGTCGTTCCGGCCGCGGCGTCCGGCGGGGAGCGCCCCGGACGGTCGCGGTGCCGCCGGGTGCGCGAGGCGTTCGCCGAGACGGTTCGCCCCCACAGCGTCGCCGACGTCGAGGGCGACGAGTCGCTGCTAGCGACCCTCCGCGCGGAGTTCGGCGACGCCGTCGCGCTCGCGCTGGCCCCGGACACGGACAACGAGTTCACGCCGCGCCTCCGGGAGACGGTCCGGTCGAAGGCGGCCGCACGCCGGCGGACGCTCGCCACGATGGCGGACGCGCTCGACCGGGAGGCCGACTCGGTCCGGTCGGCGCGACGCGGCCTGTCGTCGGCCATCGAGCGCCTCCGGTCCGCGGACGCGCGGTCGCCCGCCGACCTCGGGTTTCCGGCCCTGCGGCGGCGACACGAGGCCCTCGCGGACCACCGGCGAACGTGCGAGGCGGTCGCCGTCGACCGGCAGGAGACCCTCCGGAGCGCGACCGACGGCGGGCACGGGTCCGAACTCGCTCACCTGGCGCTGGTGGAGTACCTGTACCAGGAGTTCGCGGAGACCCACCCCGTGCTGTCGGCGGTCGCCCGCCTCGACGACGCCCTGGCCGACCGCCAGCGACGCCTGCGGGCGCGGCTCGTCCGGCGGGTGTGACCGATGGCCGGGACCCCACCGCTTCGGCGGCCCGCACGGACGGCGGATCGGGGGCGGACAGCGCGGGGGCGGTCCGCGTGAGCCGGGCCCCGCAGTACCTCCTCGCGCTCTACATCGCGGAACACCGGTCCTCGCCGCCGGTGTCGCCCGGGCGGGTCGCCGAGACGCTGGACCGCTCGCCGGCGACGGTGACCGAGGCCCTCCAGCGGCTCGACGCCGACGGGCTGGTGGCGTACGAACGCTACGAGGGGGCCACGCTGACGGACGCCGGCCGGGACCGGGCCGCGGAGCTACACGAGGCGTACGTGGCGCTCTCGTGGTTCTTCCGGCGGGTTCTGGACCTCGACTCCCACGAGCGCGAGGCGATGGAGATGGCCGGCCTCGTCGGGCCGTCGGTCGCCGACCGACTGGTCACGACGCTGCTCGGCGAGTTCGACGCGCCCGCCGAGGAGCGCCCGTCACGATAGCGGGACGCGTCGCCGGCTCAGTTCGTCGCGGCCTCGACGACCAGCGAGTCGTCCTCGAGGTAGTGTTCGATGTGGTGGGCGTGCTCCTCGACGGTTTCGAGTTGCTCGCGGAGCATCTCGGCCGTCGCGTAATCGCCGAGCCCCTCGGCCAGTTCGACGTGCTGGCGGTAGCTCTCGATGATGTCGCCCATCATCTCGAGGTCGTTCGCCAGCGACGTGCGCACGTCGTACACGTCCTCGTCCTCCGGCTCGACCGTCGCGTTCTCGGCGAGCGTCGGCATGCTCGCGTGCGGAACGCCGCCCAGCGCCTGGAGCCGCTCGGCGAGTTCGTCGGCCGCGTCCTCGACGTCCTCGTACACCTCCTGCAGGAACACGTGGATATCGAGGAACTCCGCGCCCTCGACGTTCCAGTGGTGCTTGTGGAGCTGGTGGTACAGCACGTACGCGTCCGCGAGGTCGGTGTTCAGCGCGTCGATGATCTGCTCTGCCTTCTCCGTGTCGAGCCTGAGCGCGTTCTCCTCGACCGTGCCCGCTGTCTGCCGGGTCGTCTTCTGCGTGTTCATCACGTTCGGTAGTTGTGGCGCTACCCACTTATAATTTCTCAATATTGAAACAATTTTTCGTATTGCCTAAACCTCGGCGGCCGACTCAGTCGACGACCCTGATCGAACTCCCGAGGTACTTCGAGAGCGCCTCGTCGACCGTGTCGGCGTTGAACTCGCCGAGGGACGACCCCACCTCGTCGCGTAGCGCGTCCAGATACGCCCCGTCGGTCCGGAGTTCGCTGAACGAGACGTCGTCGACGCGCACGCCGAGCGCGTCCTCGGTCCGGTCGCGGAAGTGCGCCGGGTCGCTCAACTCCCCGTGCCAGAGGTTGTCCCGGAAAAACAGCCACCCCTCCCGGCCGGGCGCGTCGGCCTCGCGGTACAGGTCGGTTTCGAACGTCGCTGGCTCGACGGTCGTCCCGGGCGTCGACGGTTCGATTCGGAACGAGACGCCGAAGACGTATCGGGCGGACCCGGAGTTCGCCATAGCGGCCGTTCCCCGCACACGGCCAAAAGGGCTGGTCCGTCGCGGTATCAACTCCATCCGACGATATCGTTTCCGCTGCACGCGGAACACGCCGGGGGAACGGCTTCGGTTTCCTGTCGCCGCGGGGGTAGGTTTAAGTCCCGCATAGCGTATCATTGATACATGGGACTCGAAACGGTACTTCTCGCGTGCAAACCCGGCGACGAGGGGCAGGGGACCAGGCTGGCGCAGACGGCCGTCGACATCGCGAAGCCGGCGGACGCCCGGGTGGTCGTCGCACAGGTGTTCACGGACGGGGAGTACGACAGCACCGCCGCGAGCCTCGGCGTCGACGAGGCCGACCTGACGCCCGAGCGGATCGCGGACCAACACGGGACGTTCGGTCCCGTCGTCGACCTGCTCGACGCCGAGGGGGTCGAGTACGAACTGCGCACGTCGATCGGCCCCCACGCCGACACGATCGTCGACCTCGCGGCCGACGCGGACCTGGTCGTCATCGGGGGCGGGAAGCGGTCGCCGGCCGGCAAGGCCATCTTCGGCTCGACGACCCAGAAGGTGATGCTCAACGCGCCGTGCCCGGTCACGTTCGTCCGCCGGGAGTGACCCCGCGGCGCTACGCCGACCGCGTCAGCCGTCCCGGTCGCGTTGCTGGGCGTCGGCGACGGCGACGGCCGCGAGGTTGACGATGTCCTTGACCTCGTCGCCGCGCTGGAGGACGTGGGCCGGCTTGTTCATGCCGACCAGCATCGGGCCGATGGCCTCCGCGCCGCCCAGCCGCTGGAGCAGTTTGTAGCCGACGTTGCCCGCTTCGAGGTTCGGGAACACGAGCACGTTCGCCGGCCCGTCGAGGTCGGCGAAGTCGTAGGTCCCGGTCAGCATCCCCTCGACGACGGCGGTGTCGGCCTGCATCTCGCCGTCGACCGGGAAGTCGACGGCCGGGTCCTCGCGGAGCCGCGAGACGGCGTTCCGCGGTTTCCTGACACCCTCGGTGTCGACGCTGCCGAAGTCCGAGTACGACAGCAGCGCCGCGCGGGGCTCGACGTTGAACCGGCGGGCCAGTTCCGCGGTGTGTTTCGTCACCTCGGCGAGCACCGCCTCGTCGGGGTCCAGGTTCACCGTCGTGTCCGCACAGAACACGACGCGGTTCCCGAACGTGAGCATGTAGACGCCGGCGGCGTAGTCGGCGTCCTCCGCGGTGCCGATCACCTGCAGCGGCGGCCGCAGGGCCGAGGGGTAGTGGTGGGTGAGGCCGGTGAGCATCGCGTCCGCGTCGCCCGTCTCCACCATCATGCTCGCGAAGTAGTCCGGGTCGTCGCGGACGAGGTCGGCCGCCTCGCTCCGGGTGAGCCCCTTCCGCCGGCGACGCCGGTACAGCCCGTCAGCGTAGCGCTCCCACCTGCCGTCGCTAGGGTCCGCGACGACCGGATCGAAGTCGAGGCCGAGCTCCGCGACCGTCTCGCGGATCCGCGCCTCCCGGCCGACGAGGACCGGCTCGGCGATGTCCTCCTCGCTGAGCTGGCTCGCCGCGCGGATGATCTTCTCGTGTTCCCCCTCCGCGAGCGCGACGCGTTTGGGGTCGGACATGGCCTTGTTGATGACGACGCGCATCATCTCCCTGGCCTTCCCGAGGCGGGCCTCCAGTTCCTCGCGGTAGTCGTCCAGGTCCAGTTCGCGCCGGGCGGTGCCGCTCTCCATCGCCGCCCGTGCGACGGCGGGCGTCACTTCGTAGAGGACGCGCGGGTCGAGGGGTTTGGGGATGAGGTAGTCGGGGCCGAACTGGAGGGGCTGGTCGCCGTAGGCTTTGACGACGGCGTCGGGGACGTCCTGGCGGGCGAGTTCCGCCAGCGCCTCCGCCGCCGCGCGTTTCATCGCCTCGTTTATCTCGGTGGCGCGGACGTCCAACGCCCCGCGGAAGATGAACGGGAACCCGAGGACGTTGTTGACCTGATTGGGGTAGTCCGACCGCCCCGTCGCCATGATGACCGTGTCGTCGCGTGCCGCCTTCGCCTCCTCGTAATCGATCTCCGGGTCGGGGTTGGCCATCGCGAAGATGATCGGGTCGTCGGCCATCGAGCGGACCATCTCCCCGTCGACGATGCCGCCGACAGAGAGGCCGACGAACACGTCCGCGCCCTCCATCGCGTCGGCCAACTCGCCGTCCGCGACCCCGTGCGCGAACGGTTCGGTGAACTCGCTCAGTTCGCCGGCCTCGGCGCGGCGCTCCGAGAGGACGCCGTCGACGTCGCACATCGTGATGTTCTCCCGCGGGATGCCGAGCGAGACGTAGAAGCGGGCGGTCGCCGTCGCGGCCGCGCCCGCGCCGGCGAAGGCTACCTGCAGGTCGGCCAGGTCCTTGTCGGCGATGTCGGCGGCGTTGAGCAGGGCGGCACCGGAGATGATCGCGGTGCCGTGCTGGTCGTCGTGGAACACCGGGATGTCCATTCGCTCGCGGAGCCGACGCTCGATCTCGAAACACTCGGGCGCGGCGATGTCCTCGACGTTGACCCCGCCGAACGTCGGTTCCATGCCCGCGACCGCCTGCACGAACGCGTCCGTGTCGTCGAGGTCCAGTTCGACGTCGAACACGTCGATGTCGGCGAAGCGCTTGAACAGCACCCCCTTCCCCTCCATGACGGGCTTGGATGCCTGCGCGCCGATGTCGCCCAGCCCCAGCACCGCCGAGCCGTTCGACACGACCCCGACGAGGTTCCCCTTCGCCGTGTAGTCGAACGCCCGGGTCTCCTCCTCGGCAATGTCCCGGCAGGGTGCCGCGACGCCGGGCGAGTACGCGAGCGAGAGGTCACGCTGGGTGCTCGTCGGCTTGGTCGTCGATATCTCTACTTTGCCCGGCGGCGAACGCCGGTGGTATTCGCGCGCGTCGTCTTCCAGTGACATCGGGTGTCGTACCGTTGTGTTGCCGTAGTATTAATGATCGCACGTCTCACGGCGCGCCGTTTCGGTGGCCGAATGCAGCAAGAGAGAAGCCAGCGCAGGGGATCGGCCGCTCACCAGAGGAGGTGCGGCCAGACGAACGTGAACAGCACCCAGATCAGCCCCGTCAGCACCGCGGTCATCAGGACGTTGAGGACGACGCCGGTGCGAAGCATGTGCCGCTGCCGGATGTACCCGCTCCCGAAGACGATCGCGTTCGGCGGCGTCGCGACGGGGAGCGCGAACGCGAAGCTCGCGGCGATCGTCCCGGCGACCGAGAGGAAGATGGCCGTCTTGAACTCGGTGAGGCCGAGCGTGGCCGCGAAGACGCTGCCCAGCCCGATGAGGATCGGCACGATGACGCTCGTCGTCGCGGTGTTGGACGTCATCTCGGTCAGGAACACGACGAGCAACACAACGGCGGCGATGACGAGGACCACGGGCGTCCCGGTGAGGCCGCCGAACACCGTGTCCGCGATCCACCCCGTCGTGCCGGTGTCCGCGAGCCCCCGCGCGAGGGAGATGCCGCCGCCGAACAGCAGCAGCGTCCCCCAGTCGATGTCGACCAGTTCGTCCCACTCCATGGTGTCGGCCAGGACGAGCGCGGGGATCGCCATCACCCCGACCATCACGTAGTAGAGCAGCCCCTGGTGGCCGTCGAGGCCGAACACGGTCGCCCCGCTGCCGCCGAACAGCGTGGTCATCCACACGTCGGGGAGGTACGGCTCGACGAAGGTCCCGAGCCCGCCGACCACCCAGAGCCCGGCGGTCGCCCCGAAGATGACCGCGACGCGCCGACCCCGCGTGCCGAGGCTGTCCTCCTCGTCGAGGAGCGCCTGCGCCTGTGCCTGTGCGTCGTCGACGTTCGCGACCTGCGGCGGGTACAGGACGTACGTGAGGAGATACCAGACGATGGGGAGCGTGATGACGACGACCGGGAACCCGATCAGCAGCCAGTCGACGAACCCGATCTCGTACCCCAGCGTCGCGTTGAGCTGTCCGACGAGGACGGCGTTGGGCGGCGTGCCGATTATCGTCCCGACGCCCCCGATGCTGGCGGCGTAGGCCGTCCCGAGCAGCATGCCGATCTGCATGTTCGTGAACTCGTCACCGCCCCCGACCACCCCGCCGTCCGGGACCGACTCGGCGGCCGCGTTCCCCGGGGTCGACTCGCCGGCGGCCGCGGTGCCGCCGGTGCTGAGGACCTGCGAGAGCACGCCGACGGCGATCGGCGTCATCATCGCTGCCGTCGCCGTGTTCGAGACCCACATCGACAGCCCCGCGGTGGAGATCATGACGGCCCCGATCAGGCGGCGGGGCGAACTGCCCAGTTTCGCCATCGTGTACAGCGCGATCCGCCGGTCGATGTCGTACTTCTGGATGGCGTTTGCCAGCATGAACCCCGCCATGAACAGGAAGATGAGGTGGTCCGAGAAGCCGACGAGCGCCGTGTCCATGTCGTCGTACACGCCGGTCCCGGTGAGTAACACCGGGATCGTCAACGCGGTGACGGCCAGCGGGAGCGCGCCGGTCACCCAGAGAAACCCGGCGAAGAACATGGTCGCGAGCGCGTACTGGCCGGCCACCGAGAGCCCCGACGGGGACGGCGCGAGCCCGATGAGCAACGCCCCCAGACACGCGACGCAGAACTTCGCCACTCGCTGCTGTACGTCGCTCAAATGACGGTGTATCATTGATACAGGCGTCTTTCCCGGTGTCGTTATTAATTATTTTGGTTTGCCACAAACCATGACAGATTCAGAAATTGCCGACGATCGCGGCGACCTGGTCCCCGTCGAGTTCCGCGGCGTACAGGTCCAACAGCAACTGCCGGCGCGGCCGGGAGAGCGCCCGGTTCCCGTTTTCGAGCATCGAGAGGTGCGCCTGCATCAGGTCGTCGACCTCCCGCTCGACCTCCCGCTGCTCGTAGCCCGCGGCGACCCGGAGGAGCCGCCACGCCATCGGCGACACGTCGTCGAGGTCGGTCGACTCGACGGGTTCAGCGTCGTCCGTCGCCAAACGTATCACCACCGGTTCTTCCGCTGTCCGCGAAACGTGTCACTGGAGTCCGACGGGCGTCGGGGGACCGTGCCTTACGCGTCGTGTGTCCACTCATCTTCGGCAAGAACACCTACGGGTGACCCACCCATGCGTGGGCCGGCCACGACCGGACGGGGCCGTCGTGTCCGGCTCCCGCGTCCGCCGTGGCAGTCGGTTCGACCGCCGCGATGCGTACCATACCGTGCTACAAGACGACGCCACGTTATAAATTCCGACAACGCCCGCCTCGGCGGTCACCGCCCCGACGGGATCACGGGCGGCCACACCGACACGAAGGGGGTCGCTGCGGCGCTCTCGCCGAGGCTGCGCAAGAAAATCGGAACGGTCGCGCGGCGATGAACGCCTCGCCGGTTACTCGCCGAACACTACGAAACCGCGAGTACGGCTCGACGATGAACCGTCTCGCCGGTTACTCGCCGGTTTCGATCGGCGCGTCCACGAGGTTCCCCCACTCGGTCCACGAGCCGTCGTAGTTGACGGTGTCGTCGTAGCCCAGCAGTTCGTGGAGCGCGAACCACGCGACGGAGGAGCGCTCGCCGATGCGGCAGTACGCGACGGTCGTGCCCTCGCCGTCGATGCCCTCCTCGGCGTACAGTTCTTCCAGCTCCTCGGCGGTCTTGAACGTGCCGTCGTCGTTCGTCACGGCCGCCCACGAGATGTTCTTCGCGCCCGGGATGTGGCCGCCGCGCTGGGCGGTCTCCTGGAGTCCCGGCGGGGCGAGCACCTCGCCGCTGTACTCCTCGGGCGAGCGGACGTCGACGAGCGGCACGCCGCGGTCGATCGCCTTCTCGACGTCGTCGCGGTACGCGCGGATGGACTCGCGCGGGCCGCCGGCCTCGTACTCGACGGCCGAGAAGTCCGGCTCCTCGTCGGTCGTCGGGTAGTCGTTCTCGACCCAGTACTCGCGGCCGCCGTCGAGCAGGCGCACGTCGTCGTGGCCGTAGTACTGGAACTGCCAGTAGGCGTAGGCGGCGAACCAGTTGGAGTTGTCGCCGTACAGGACGACCGTCGAGTCCTCGCTGATGCCGTGGGAGCCGAGCAGGTCCTCGAAGTCCCCCTTCTCGAGGATGTCGCGCTGGGTCTGGTCCTGGAGCTGTGTCTCCCAGTTGAAGCCGACCGCGCCGGGCGCGTGGCTCTCCTCGTAGGCCTCCGTGTCGACGTCGACCTCGACGAGTCGGTACTCGGGGTCGTCGCTCTCGAACTCCTCGATGTGCTCTTCGACCCAGTCGGCCGAGACGAGCACGTCGTTCGCGTAGTCGCTGTCGCTCATACACGGTCACGTACGGGTCCCCTTCTTAAAGAAACTACACATTCGGCAGGTACCGCCTTCCCGCCGAACTCCCGGATCATGTTGCCGGCGATATCCGGGAGCTTCGTCCGGTGGCCCCCGGGCGGCCGGGACCCGCGTCGCGTCGTGGGCCGTCCCGGGCACCAGGCGGGGGCGGCCCGGCCGCTCTCCGGCAACAGTTGCAGGTATCTCCGAGTCGGGGGCGTCTCGGGGTCGGACGGCGAGGGCTGAAGCGCGGGGACCGACGGTTCCCGGCCGTGCGGACGCTACTCCCCGGGTTCGTCCCCCTCGGGCGACGTTCGGACCGAGACGCCGAGCCCGTCCGCGTCGAGCCGGACGACCACGCGCTCACAGGTCGCCCGGTACTGTTCGTGGTGGTGGCCGTTCTCGTCGAACGCCGTCGTCGAGTCGACCAGCCCCAGCGCTTCGAGGCGGTCCAGCCGGCGGTACGCGGTCACCCTGGAGACGTCCGTCGCCTCGGCTATCTCCCGGGCGCTCCTGGGCTGGCCGGCGACCGCACCCAGCACCGCGCGGGTGTTCGCGTCGCCGATCAGTTCGAGCACCGTCGCCGGGTCGACTGTCGACTCGTCGGACCCGGACGTCGCGTCGCTCCGGCCCGTCGTTTCCGTCGTACGCTCGGACTGCTCGCTGGAGGGCGGTTGCATCGTCATGGGCGTGTTTCGTCGTCCGTACGTTGCGCCGGTCAGTATTTATCGACTATCCGAATACTATCTATACAACCCCTACAACTATAGTATCGATACTATCATTACTAAATACGATGTCAGGTGACGCCGCCCTGCGGACGATAGAGGAGGTCCACGTCGCCCCCCTCGGGTACGAGTTCGACCGGATCAGGGAGCCGGTGCTGGAGTACGGTGCCGACACCCTCTACCTGCTCGGGGACCCGGAGTCCGAGCGGACGGCCTACCACGACCGGCTGGAGTCCGAACTCGCGGACCGCGGGGTGACCGTGCACGCCCGGACGGTCGACCTCGACGACGTGTACGACGTCCTGGGCGAGATCACGACGATCGCCGACCGGTACGACGACGACATCGTCAGGGTCAACGTGTCGAGCGGCCCGAAGCTCGCGGCGGTGGGGGCCGCGCTCGCGTGCATGGCGACCGACGCGAGCGGCTACCACGTCCACCCCGAGTCGGGGTCGCACCCGGTCGAGGAGACCCCCCGCACCGAGGGCATGGCGGTGGCGGAACAGCTCCCGTCGTACCCGCTCGAAACGCCGACGGCCGACCAAGTCCAGGTCCTCGACTACGTCGAGTCGTCGACCGACGCGGCGTACACGCCGAAGAAGAGCGACCTGATCGCCTTCGCCGAGGAGAACGACCTCGCGTTCATGACCCGGGCCGACCCCGCGAACGAGAAGGCCAAGTTCGCCCTGCTGAACAACCGCATCGTCGACCCGCTCACCGAGCAGGGGTACCTCCGGATCGAGTCCGTCGGCCGGACGAAGCAGGTGTCGCTGACCGACACCGGGCGGAACGCGCTGCGTGCGTTCCGGCACAAGCTCCCCGAGTCCGGCGGGTAGGTCGGTCGCGGAACGGCGACGACTTCCAGGTCAGCGTCTCAGCCAGTCGCTGAGCGTGCCCCCGACCGACGGACAGGAGCCGCACTCGCCGCAGTCGACCGACGAGCAGTCGACGCGCTCGCCACATCGGGGACACTGTATCCGCCGGGTCGGGTCGATGTCGTACCCGCACTGCGGGCAGGGAAGCGTCACCGCCTCCGCGTCGGGGTCGGACGGGGTCACCCGACCACCCCCAGCGCCGCGGCGACCGCGCCCCCGACCGCGAACGCGACGACCCACGAGCCGACCCACATGACCAGCCCGGTCCGGGCGTCGCGTTCCTTGAGGATCATCGTCATCGAGAGGATACAGGGGACGAACAGCGTGATGACGACCAGCCCGACGAACGTCTCCGCCGTGGCCAGCGCCTGGTCGGTCATCCCCGCCGCGGCGAAGTCCCGGCGGATCAGCCCGAGCACGAGCACCCGGCCGAACCGCTGGGGAAGGCCGAGGAACCCGGTCAGCGGCGCGAGCCCGCGTTCGACGAGCGCGATCCCGCCGACGTAGTCGAGCGCGGAGACGGCGACGGCCGTTACGCCGAACAGCGGGACGGCCTCCCGGAGGAACATCCCCGCCCGGCCGGCCGTCTTCCGGACGACGTTCCGGACGCGGGGGACCCGAAGCCGCGGCAGTTCGGTCACGAGCGCCTCCTGCTGGCCCGGGAGCGTCCTGTCGAGCACCGTCCCGGCGACGCCGAGGACGAACAGGAGCACGCCGAGGTAGGCGAACCACCACCCGATCCCGAGGCCGGCGAGCAGCCCCATGATGATCCCGAGCTGGGCCGAACACGGGATCGCCAGGCCGAGCAGCGCCGTCGAGATCAGCCGCTCGCGCCGCGACCCGACCATCCGGGTGGTGATCACCGCCATCGTCACGCAGCCGACGCCCACGATGAGCGGCACGACGGCCCGGCCGTTCAGGCCGATCCGGTCGAGCCCCCGGTCGGTCAGCACCGCCAGCCGCGGCAGGATACCGGCGTCCTCGAGGAGGCCGATGGCGAGGTAAAACGCCGTCACGAGCGGGAGCAACACGCCGACGACGTACTGGACGGTGACCGTGAGCAGCCCGAGGTTCCCGTTGACGAGGAGGTGTTCGAACGGGCGCGCCCACGGCCCCACCGGCACCGCCTCCCCGACCAGCGCCGTGACGGCGGGGTTGTACCGCTCGGCGAAGATGGCCCCCTCGACGAAGTCCACCAGCCGCTGTGCCACCAGGTCGCCGATGACGTAGTAGATGACCGCGAGCAGCCCCACCGCGATCGGCGTGCCCGTCGCGGGCCTGATCAGCAGGTCGCTGATCCGGTCGCCCCAGCGCCGGCCGGCGCCGCCGTCGTCCACGACCGCCGACACCACGTCGCCGACGCGGCTGCGCCGGTGGGCGTACACGTCCTCGCGGAGGTCGTCGTCGACGGTCGGCATCCCCCCGTCGGCGACGACGTCGCCCCGGTCCCGGACGCGGGCGGCCGTCGGTTCGTCCGCCTCGACGAGGAGGGTCCGCTCGGCCCGCGTGGCCGACAGGTCGTCCGGCAGCGCCGAGTACCACCGCTCGACCCCCGTCTCGGCCGGCGCGCGGGCGTCCCCGACGCGCGAACGGATCTCGTCGATCCCGCGCCCGTCGACGGCGACGGTGGGCACGACGGGGACGCCGAGCGCCTCCGCCAGCGCGTCGACGTCGACCTCGCGCCCGTCGGCCTCGGCCTCGTCGAGCATGTTCACCGCGACGACCGTGGGCACCCCCATGTCGAGCAGCTGGAGCGTCAGGAAGAGATCCCGCTCCAGTTGCGTGGCGTCGACGACGTTGACGACCGCGTCGGCGTCGTCGAGCACGATCCCGCGGGTGACGGCCTCCTCCTCGGAGAAAGAGGAGATCCCGTAGACGCCGGGCGTGTCGACCAGCCGGTAGCCGTCGAGGGTCGCGACGGTCGTCTCGACGGTCGTGCCGGGGTAGTTCGAGACGTCGACGTAGTCGTCGGCGAGTTCGCCGAACGCGACGCTCTTGCCCACGTTCGGGCAGCCGACGAGGGCGACCGTCTCCGCGCCGTCCCGTCCGTCGGCGGTTTCGCGGCCCATCTCAGTCGACCCGCGACACCTCGATCTCGGCCGCGAGCGACGAGCCGAGGGCCAGTTCCGTCCCCCCGCGTTCGATGACGACCGGCCCCTTCCGGACGCGGCGGCGACACGCCACCGTCCCGTCGAGGAGCCCGACCCGCAACAGCTTCGCACGGACCTCGGCGTCCGGGACGGTCTCGATGGCGAACGTTTCCCCGCGACGGACGGCCGCGAGCGGCACCGTCATTTAGGGTCACCTAAATCGAACTCGCATCGGCGGGGCCAAATATGTGGGCGCTCTTCTCAGGGCACGGGAAGGTCCGCCGCCACGCCGCCGTCGGGGCCCGGACGTACGGGCGGCGAAACGGGGCTCTCGGCGGGCCGAGCCGCCCGTTCCAGGGCCCCGCCGATGCCGTCGACGGCGCGGTCCGGTTGCCAGGCGCCGGGAAACGCGTTGGGGAATTTATGCGAGGAGGTCGTACGCACGGGTATGAGCGGGGAGAACGCTTTGGACGCCGGTTCGTCGAGCCGTCGCCTCCACGTCGAGTTCGACGTCCGCCCGCCCGCGCCCGGAGCCTGCCCGCTCGGCGACCTGGACGGGGAGTTCGTCGACGTGCGCCAGCAACTCGTCGACGACGAGTGCCACGCCGACGTGACGGTCTGGGTCGACGACCGCCCGGACGCCGACGGGGCCCGGGTCGTCCATACGACCAGCGCCGTCGACGGCGCGTGCCCGTGTACGGTCTTCAGCGACCTCGGTTGCGTCCCCCGGGTGCTGGACGTCGCGGAGAACCGAGTGACGATCGGGACGTACCTGCCGGACCGGGACCAGCTCACCGACCTCGTCGACCGGCTCGACGACGTGTTCGACGGGTTCTCGCTCCGCCGGCTGCGGCGCGTCGACCCCGACGAGACCGACGGCCCGGCCGAGCGCGTGACGCTCGACCTCCGCGAGCTGACGGAGAAACAGCGGGAGGCGGCCGCGGCGGCCGTGGCGTCCGGCTACTACTCGCCGTCCCGGGAGAGCTCGTTCGGGGAGCTCGCGGCGGAGCTCGACATCTCGAAGTCCGCGCTCTCACAGCGGCTCAGCGCCGTCGAATCGACGCTCGCGACGGCGGCGTTCGCGGAGGCGGCCGACACCGGCTGACCGGCGTCGCGGCTCCACCTCTTAAACGCCTGAACTATCCCGCATCGGAGATTGGGGGCTGGACGGACGAGTTTCCCGTGTGAACCGGGAACCACTCCGTCGGACAGGCTCCGACTCCGACGAACGGCAAAAGACGGAAGCGCACAGTCCGGACGGCGTCACCCGCGCCGATGACGGGGGGGTTCGATGAGCGACACCGACCCCCTCCTGCGCCGCGACGTGTTGAAGGCCAGCGGGGCGGCGTCCCTCGCGATGGCGGCTGGCGGGGGCGGCGCGCTCCAGTTGCTCCAGCAGACGGACGGCGCGGACGCCGACCGCGAGAGCTACCTCGGGGACAACGAGACGTACTACAGCGTCTGCTCGCCGAACTGCCGGGGGAAATGCCCGCTCGAAGTGCACGTTCGCGACGGGCAGATCCGCGCGGTCGAACAGCAGGTCCCCGCCAACGAGCAGTTCCGCCGGGGCTGTACCCTCGGGCTGAGCCACGTCCAGCGGGTGTACAACTCGACGCGGCTGAAGTACCCGATGGTGCGGTCGTCTTGGTCGGTTGACGACCCGCAGCCGGAGAAGCGCGGCGAGGACGCGCAGTTCGAGCGCGTCTCCTGGGACGAGGCGCTGGACCTCGTCGCCGAGGGCATCAGGCGGACCCAGCGGGAGTACGGCGAGGAGAGCATGCTCTGGCACACCGGGTCCGGGGACTCGGGCACGACCGGGTTCTCCCGGCTCACACAGCTGATCGGCGGGACGGTCGACGGGACCCCCGGCATCGACACGAACGTCGGGCGCGGTTTCCTGCGGGTCACGGGCGAGGGTTCGACGTACCTCCCGCCGACGAACCCGAACGAGGACTGGGTGAACGCCGGGACGATAATCATCTGGGGGAGCGACATCTTCGCCAGCCAGTTCCAGCAGGACGCCCAGTGGATCCTCGACGCGAAGCGCGCGGGCGCGAAGCTCGTGGTCGTCGACCCGATGTACACGAACACGGCCGAGAAGGCGGACCTCTGGCTCCCGATCGAGCCGGGGAAGGACGTCTACCTCGCGCTCGGCATGATGCACTGGGTGTTCGAGAACGACGCCTACGACGCCGAGTTCCTCCGGACGCGCACGAACGCCCCGGCGCTCGTGCGCACAGACACCGGCGAACTGTTACGGGCGACCGAGGTGTTCGACGACGCGGAGGAGGGCGACATCGTCGTCATCGACGAGGCGACCGGCGAGCCGACCGCGGTCGGCCCCGAGACCGGTGGGGACTTCGCCCTCTTCGGCGAGTACACGGTCGACGGGGTCGAGACGAGGACCGGGCTGACCGAACTCCGCGACCACGCCGCGGACTACCCGCTCGACGAGGTCGCCTCTGTCACCAGCCTCGACGAGGGGGACATCCGGACCACGATCGAGTGGTTCACGTCCCGCGGGTCGGGCGGCATCATGCCAAGCTACGGCGTCGGACGCTACCTCTACGGGCACGTGTTCGGGCAGGCGTACGCGACGCTGATGGCGCTCACCGGCGACTACGGCAACCACGGGAACATCCACTCGCAGTACGCCAACTACAGCGGATCGTACCTCCAGACGGGCGACTGGGGGTCGCCGGAGAACGCGAAGGAAACGTCGTATGTCGGCGAAGCCGACAAGCTGGACGCGCTCCAGCAGGGGGAGTACAAGGCGATGTACGGGATGCAGTGCAACGATATAAACCAGTATCCCGAGCGCCAGTCCTGGATCGAGGCGATACGGAACGTCGATATGGTCGCCTGGGCCGACATACACCACACCCCGACGACCCAGCACGCGGACATCATCCTCCCGGCCGCTCACTGGTTCGAAACCGAGGACGTGATGACCTGCTACACGCATCCGAACATCGGGTACCGGGAGAAGGCCCAGGAGCCGCTGTGGGAGAGCAGGGACGACTACTACATCCTGCGTGGCTTGGCCGAGCGGTTCGGCTACGGGGACCAGTTCCCCGAGGACAAGCGGACCGTCCTCAAATCGTTCGTGGAGAACGACGACCGGTTCTCCTGGAACGAGCTGCGCGAGAACGGGACCGTCGCGACGGACGAAACGCCTTCCCCGTTTTACACCGGCGAGTTCGGGACCGACACGGGCCGCATCGAACTGTACGACGACGACGCGCCGACCGAGCGCGGTCCGAACCTCCCCGAGGAGGGCGTCTCGCTCGAACTCCCCGAACCGATCGAGGGGAGAACCACGGACGACTACGAGACGGCCGACGACTACCCCCTGATCTTCATGCAGAAGCACTCGAAGTGGCGGATCCACTCACAGTACGAATCCCAGCCGTGGCTCAGGGAGATCAACCCGCAGCCACAGCTCGACATCCATCCCGAGGACGCGCAGCGTCGCGGTATCGACGACGGGGAGTACGTCCGGGTGTTCAACGACCGCGGCGAGATGGTCGTGAAGGCGAAGTACAACGAGGGGATCCGCCCTGGTCTCGTGAACACCGACCAGGGCTGGTACACCCGCGACTTCGTGCAGGGGCATCTGCAGGACCTCATCTCGGAGGAGACTGCCGAGGTCGGGCAAACGTTCGCGTACTACGACGTGCGCGTCCAGGTCGAATCGGCACCGGACGACGTCGACACCGGCCAGTACACTGACGGGTCCCCCACCGGCGCGGGGGCCGAGGCGGGAGGTGACTGACAGTGACAAACTACGGACTCGTCATCGACCAGGAGCGGTGTATCGGCTGTCACGCGTGTGCCGTGACGTGCAAACAGGAGAACAACGTCGCGATGGGGAACTACTGGAACCGCGTGCTGACGGAGGGCGGCGACCACGTGGACACCCCGTCGGGTCGGTACCCCAAGAACGGCGACGACGGGAACCTGGAGATGTCGTACCAGCCGACGGCGTGTCAGCACTGCGAGAACGCGCCGTGCGTGAAGGTCTGCCCGGTCAACGCGACGTACACCCGCGACGACGGCATCGTCGAGATAGACTACGACAAGTGCATCGGCTGCCGGTACTGCATGGCCGCCTGCCCGTACAACGCCCGCGTGTTCAACTGGGACGAGCCCGAACACCGCCCGGAAGAGGGGACCGGCAATGTCCCCGAGCGCCCGCAGGGCGTCGTCGAGAAGTGCACGTTCTGCAGCCACCGCGTCGACGAGGGCCTCGACCCCGCCTGCGTGTCGAACTGCCCGGCCGACGCCCGCATCTTCGGCGACCTCGACGACCCGTCGAGCACGGTGTCGCAGTACGTCGCCGAGTACGAGACCCATCGGCTGCTCGACGAGAAGGGGACCGAGCCAAGCACCTACTACATCAGCGGCGAGATGTCGCCCGGGCGGCCCTGGAAGGGCGACGAACTCGAGAGCGAACTCCCGGAGGACCCCCAGCCCGACGTGGCTGGCGAGCCGGCGAACGCGGACCCACAGCCGCAGGTGCCCGAAGCCGGAGGTGGCGACTGATGGCCGACGCGACCGCCCGCGAGCGGGACTGGATCGTTGCCATCCCGGAGTTCGGGAGCCTCGGCAAGGCGTGGCTTGGGCTGCTGGCGCTGCTGATACTCGCCGGCGCGGCGGCGTGGGCGTACCAGCTCACGGCCGGACTGGCCGCCACGGGGATGCGCAACGTCTTCACGTGGGGGCTGTACATCATGATGTTCGTGCTGTTCGTCGGGCTGTCGGCCGGCGGGATGATAGTCAGCAGCGCGCCGAAGTTCTTCCACTCGGACCGCTACGAGAACCTCTCGCGGCTCGGCGTCCTGCTGAGCCTGGCGTGTATCGTCGTGGCGGGGCTGCTCATCGTCCCGGACATCGGCCGGCCGGAGCGGCTCTACCAGTTCGTCACCTCGCCGAACCTCCGGTCGCCGATGGTCTGGGACTTCGGCATCATCGTGCTGTACGGGCTGTTCAACGTCTGGTACCTCTGGCTGCTGACGCGGCGGGACCTCGCGGCGGCGGGGTCGCGGCTCGCGCTCGGCGTCGAGGACACCCGGGAGGGCCGCGAGCGCGACCGGCGGCTGGCGTTCTGGTCGGCCGCCGTCGCGCTGCCGGCCGCCGTGATGCTGCACTCGGTCACCGGGTGGATCTTCGCGACGCAGGTCGGCCGGGGCGACTGGTTCAGCCCGCTGGTCGCGCCGGTGTTCATCGCGAAGGCGCTGGTCTCCGGGCTCGGCCTGTTGCTGGTGACGGCCGTCCTGGCGGACCGGTTCACCGGCTTCGAACTGGACGAGTCGCTGGTGCCCGGCCTCGGCAAACTCCTCGGCGTGTTCCTGGCGTTCCACGTCGTCTACCTGCTCGGGGCGGAGCGGCTGCCCCACGCCTGGGCCGAGCACTTCGGGTTCTGGGCGATCACCAGTGGGTTCCTGCTCGGGGACACCGTCTTCTTCTGGATCTGGACGGTGGTCGGGGGGCTCGTCCCGCTGGCGTTGCTCGTGACGCCGTCGCTCCGGCGGCGGACCCGGGTCGTGTTCGCCGCCGCCGCGCTCGCGGTGTTCGGCGTTGTGTTCGAGGGCGTGCGCCTGATATTCGTCGGCTACGACCAGGTGAACGTCGACGCGCCGCCGGGGGTCTCCGTCGGCGAGCCCGCTGGAGGGCTGGCGGGCGACATCTGGGCGACGTCGGGGGCGTACACCCCGACGCTCGTCGAGGTCATCGTCACCCTCGGCATCGTGGCTATCGGGGCGCTGATCCTCACGCTGGGGCTGCGCTACCTGCCGATCCAGAGCGGCTCCCAGCTCCCGTCGGCCGGCCGCGCCGCGCCCGACGGCGGCACCGAGACGGAGGAGGGGTCCCCGTGACCGTCACCGAACATCCGGAGGCGGAGGCGGAGCCGCCGGACCGGGCGGCGGTGTTCAGGGGGCTGTCGCGGTACTGGCAGTACCCGACGCAGGACCTGATCCGGGTGCTACGCGAGGCCTCGCCCGGCCTCTCGGCGGACGTCGAGCTCCGGGAGCTCCGGGTCGAGTACACGCGACTGTTCCTCGGCCCGGGGACGGGACAGTGTCCACCCTACGAGAGCGTCTACCGGGACGGCGACGACGACGGGGAACTCGGCCCCGTCCGCGGCCCGTCGACGGACGCGGTCCGGCGCTGGTACCGGGAGTTCGGGACCCGCCCGGACCCCGAGCGGCCCGCCCTCGCGGACCACGTCGCGACGGAACTGGAGTTCGTCGCCCACTTGGCCGAGACGGAGGACCCGGACGTCGTCGAGCAGTTCCTCGACGAGCACCCGCGGCGCTGGGTCGGGACGTTCGCCGCCCGGGTGCGCGACCACGACCCGGACGGGTTCTACCGGACGCTGCTCGACCTGACGGAGCGGGCCGTCGAAACGGGCGGGACGACCGTCACGGAGGTGACGGAGGGCGAGTAGCACCCGCCCGGACCGGCGCACCGACCGGCGGCGAACGCGACCGCCGCCGAACGACCGCGACACGCCACGAACCCCATGACACCACTGACGCGGATATCCCACGTCTACGAGGTACAGTTCGACGTCCCCGGCCAGTGCCGCGAGGCGTACGACGCGTGGCTCGAAGCGGACGCGCTGCGCTGGGTCACCCACTACACGGTCGCGGGATTCGAGGTGTTTCACAACGAGCAGGGCCTCTCGCCGGAGACGAAGCTCGTCTTCGAGTTCGAATCCCTGCGCGAGTGGGCGCGGTTCGCCGGGAGCGACACCCACCGGGCGGCGATCGACCGGCTCGAATCGCTCACGGAACACCTCGACGCGACGCTGTGGGAACGCGACGACCTCCAGTTGAGCCGCGGGCCGACCGCGACGGAAGGGGCCGGCTGCGACGGCGAGCCGGCGGCGTCGGGGTCGCCCGACTAAAACCCCGCTTAGTGAGCATTTGACGGGCGATACCTCCACCCACGGAGTATGGCCGACCCCGTCGAGCGGGCCGCGCGGTGTGCACCGCGCACCGCGACCCGCGCGCCGCTGGCGTGAACTGCCGGGGGCCGGGCCGAACTACTCCGGCCCCGACGCGTCCCGCACCTGCACCTCGCGGTCGGCGGTCACGTGACCCCGGAGCGACAGCGTCACCGGTTCGTCCTCGTCGGTCGTGTACGCAGTGTCGATATCGACCATCGCCGCGACGGACTCCCCGGCCGCCATCTCGCGTTCGACGACGTGGGACTCGTCGTCGTCCGCGATCGTCTTCGTCGGCCAGTACGCCGCCGCGAGGAACCGCCCGTCCGTCTCGGAGACGTTCGTCACCGTCAGCGACACGGACAGCGGCTCGCCCTGCGAGACCTCCCCGGGGACCGTCAGGTCGTCGAGTTCGAACCGCGGGCCGGCCGCCGCCAGCCGGTCGAGCGCGTCCGCGGAGAGCGCCCACTCCCCGCCGCCGTCGCCCGTGTACCGGATCCGGGCGTCCGAGGCCGACAGCGGCGACGGGACGGTGAACGCGAGAAACGACGTCCCGTCCTCGAAGCTCCGGCTGACGGGGCCGCCCTCGTGGCCCTCGACGGCGTAGTTGATCGCCCCTTCCGTGTCGGGTAGCCCGGGCTCCCACGACTCGCCGTCGGCCTCGAACGCGAACTCCGACGCCGAGGGCTTCTCGTCGGCCCGGACCGTTGCGACGACGTACTGCCGGTCGGGGCCGACGAGGACGCCGCCGGACCCCATTATCGACGTGTACGTGACGGCCTTCTTGACGACGACGTCTTCGACGACGACGCCGCCGGAGCCGTCCGTCGTGGTGTCGGTGTGTTCGGTCGTGTCCGGGTCGCCGGTCGTCTCCGCGGTATCGTCCGTCGGGCCTGCCGCGTCGTCGGTCGGGTCGTCGGTCGAGTCGTCGGAGTCGGACCCGCTCAGACAGCCACCGACTGCGGTGCCGAGGGCGACGCCGGTCGCCGCGAGCAGCGTTCGTCTGTGCATACGCTCCCGTGGGCGGCGACCGGTAAATGTCTCGTCATGACTCAAACGGCCATTTGACCTGCCGCCGCGCCCCGCGGGCGGCCGGACGAAGGCAGAACCGGGCGATATCCCGGGCCGTCGACAGTATCTTGGCGGTCGCTACGGAATGGCCGGGTATGGCGCCGTCAGTGCCGGTGGGGAGATGGGCGTAGCGGACCGACTGGGGATCGACCCGCAGGTGCTCACGCTGGCCATCGCCCGGATGACCGAGTCGATCGGCAACTCCTTTCTCATCGTCGTGCTCCCGCTTTTCATCGGGAGCGACGTGCTCGCCGGCTCCACGTTCGGGCTCACGGAAGTCGCTGTCACGGGCATCGTGCTCTCGCTGTTCGGATTCGTCAACAGCCCGCTCCAGCCCTTCACCGGGCGGATCTCTGACCGCACGGGCCGCCGGAAGGTGTTCGTCCTCGTCGGACTGGTGCTTATCGGCGTGGCGAGTTTCTCCTACTCGCTGGCGACCCGGTACTGGCATCTGGTCGCCCTGCGCTGCCTCCAGGGGCTGGCCGGCGCGCTGATCATCCCGACGACGGTGGCGCTGGTCAACGACCTCGCGTCGGCGGAGAACCGCGGCGGGAACATGGGGACGTACAACACGTTCCGGCTGGTCGGGTTCGGCGCGGGGCCGATCGCCGCCGGCGCGATGGTCGCCGGCGGGCCGTACGCCGTCGCGCTCGGCCCGCTCGACGTCGTGATGAGCGGCTTCGACGCCGCCTTCTACTTCGCCACGTCGACGGCGACGCTCAGTTTCGTCCTCGTCTCGGCGCTGATCCGCGACCCCGACGACGTCGCCGGCGGCGGGGACGACGCGCTCGGCGGCATCGCCGTCTTCGACCGGAGCGGCCGGGGGACCCTTGACCCCGTGTTCACGCTCGGCGTCGCCTCGTTTTTCATGGCGGTCGGGATCGCGCTGTTCGCGACGCTGGGCGACATCATCAACGCGCGGCTGGACCAGGGGCCGACGCTGTTCGGCCTGGAGTTCGCGGCGTTCATCCTGGCCCAGGTCCTCCTGCAGACGCCGATCGGCCGGGCGACGGACTTCTACGGCCGCAAGAACTTCATCGTGGCCGGGCTGGTCCTGCTCGTGCCGACGACGTTCGTTCAGGGGATCATCCTCGACCCCTGGCTGATGGTGGTCGCCCGGTTCGCCCAGGGGGTCGCCGGCGCGCTGGTGTTTGCCCCCTCGCTCGCGCTGGCCGGCGACATCGCGCCCGCGGGCCGCTCCGGGTCGACGCTGTCCGTGCTGACGATGGCCTTCGGCTTCGGCGTCGCCTTCGGCCCGCTCGCGTCGGGCTTTCTCGTCCAGTTGGGCTTCGTCGTGCCGTTCGCGTTCGGCGCGGCGCTCGCGGCGGTCGGCGTCGTCCTCGTGTGGACGCAGGTCGAGGAGACGGTGACGCCGAAGGGGTCGATACTGCCGACGGACTGAGGTGTTCGAACGCGAGGCCCGGGTTCACCCGACCGCGGAAGCGAGGGCCAGCGCCACCCCGGCGTCGGTGAGGAGGCGCTGGAGGGCGAAGGCGAGTGCGGGCACCCACACCGACCGCGTCCGTTCGTACCCGACGCCGGCGGCGGCCGCGACGACCGTCAGCGCGAGGCCGTAAGCGACGAACAGCCCATCGGCCGGCCTGACCGACGCCACCGCGCCGAGGACGAGCGCGACGACGACCACGCCGACCGCCGCCGCGACCGCCGGCCGGTCGGCGTCGAGCGGGCCGGCGGCCGCGGCCCGCGCGGCCACGAACGCACAGAACACCGCCGCCAGCGCGACGGCCCCGACCGTCGCCGCCGTCGCGACCGGGTCGGCCCGCCCGCCGACGCGGATCTGGACCGCGCCGAGACCGACCAGCGCCGTGACCGCGGCGACGGCCCCGTTCGGCCCGACGCGCCCGCGCAGGTCCGCCTGGACCGCGCCGTTGTAGAGAACGGCCGTCCCGCTCCCGACGAGCGCGGCCGGCAGCGCCGCGTCCGCGAGCAGCGCCGCCGCCGACCGCCGCGGGCCGAACACCCCGCCGACCGGGCCGAGAAAGACCGCGTTCCCGCGGGCCGCCAACGCGGCGACCCACCCCAGGCAGGCGACCGCCGCCACGAGGCCGACCGCGCCGGCGACCGGGAGGGCGTCGCGGGCCGGGCCGGTGAACCGCACGCCGACGCCCCGCAACCGGGCGTAGCCGACGCCGAGCGCCCCCATCGCCACCCCGCCGACCAGCAGCGCGGAGACCGCGTCGTCGGGGAACGCCGGGAGCGCCGCGGCGCCGAGGAGTCGGTACGCCCCGGCGAACCCGACCAGCGCCGTCGTCCCGCCCACCGAGAGCAGCGCGTCCCACTCGACGCCGCGACCCCAATGGCCGGCGACGGCGACGTACGCGGCGGTCGCGAGGACCGCGTAGACGGCCGCGCCGACGGCCTGCGGCCCCGCGACGGCCGAGAGGCGGTCGACCACCGTCCTCACGACCGCCGGGAGGAACCGCTGCAACAGAAGCGACGCCACCAACAGCGCGAACACCGGCCCGTACGCGCTGACGGCGGGGCTATCGCTCGCCGGGACCGTCCGACGGAGGGGTCGGGGGACCATGTTTCGGTACTGCTTTCGGTTCGTCCGGGTGTGGGATAAAGGTGGAGGCCGCCACGGCGCGATCCCCCGTCCCCGCCCGTTCGACGCGGCGCGTACGCCGCTCGCGACGTCGCCCTCCCTCGAAACGCTTTTTTCGGCGCGCCGGCTACGGGGTCCCGATGCAGTCCGCTCCCGCGACGCGCTGGCGCTGGCAGCCCCCGGGAGCGGACAGTGTCGGCGGCGCGGTCGGCGCGGCGTAACCCGCCGCCCGGGCGGCCGGCGCTCACTCGCTTTCTCTCGCGAACCGCCGTCCGACCAGCCGCGACGCCACCGACACGATGCCGAACGACACAGCCACGACCGACGACGCACAGCCAGCAGACCAGCCGAACGCGGACGGGACCGGCGCGGACGCGCCGAGCGGGAGCCTTCCGCCTGCAGTCGCCGGGGTGCGGCCCCGCGCGGTCGGCGACGAGGAGTACGACCGCGTGATAGAGCAGTTCGGGGCGACCCCCGTCACCGCCGAGCAGGTCGGCCGCTTCCCCGACCACCCGCTGGTCCGGCGCGGCGTGTTCTACGCCGGGCGGGACCTCGATCCGTTCCTGGCGGCCGCCGAGCGGGGCGACCCCCACTCCATCGTCACGGGCGTCGGCCCCTCCGGGCCGCTCCATCTGGGCCACGTCTTTCCCTTCTACTTCGCGAAGGCGCTGCAGGAGCGGACGGGCGCGCACGTGTACGTCCCCGTCTCCGACGACGAGAAACTGTTCACGCGGGACCTGACCGCCGGGGAGGTCCGCGGGCACCTCCGCGAGAACCTGCGGGACCTGCTCGCCGTCGGGTTCGACCCCGAGCGGACGCGGATCGTGATAGACACCGCCGACGCCGGCGCGCTGTACCCGCAGGCGACCCGCTTTGCCGCCGGGATCACCCAGTCGACGGTCGAGGCGACGTACGGCGAGCCCCGGAACGCCGGCGAGTCGTTCTACCCGGCGATGCAGGCCACGCACCTGCTGCTCCCCCAGCTCGTCCGCGGGGAGCACCCGACGCTCGTCCCCATCGCGGTCGACCAGGACCCCCACGTCCGCGTCGCGCGGGACGTCGCCGGCAAGGCGGCGTACGACGTGCGAAAGCCCGGCGCGCTGCTGTCGACGTTCCTGCCCGGTCTCGGCGGCCCGGGGAAGATGAGCAGCTCCGACGACGCGCCGTCGATCCGGCTGACGGACGACCGCGAGACGGTCGCCGAGAAGGTGAACGGCCACGCCCACTCCGGGGGCCGTGGGAGCGTCGCCGAGCACCGCGAGCACGGCGGCGACCCGGCGGTCGACGTCGCCTTCCGCTACCTCCACGCCTTTTTCGAGCCCGACGACGCCGAGGTCGAGCGACTGGCCCATGAGTACCGCGCCGGCGACCTGCTCTCGGGCGAACTGAAGGCCGCCGCCATCGAGCGCATCGCCGACTTCCTCGACGCCCACCGGCGCCGGCGCGCGGCGCTGGGCGACCTCCGCGAGGAGCTCGCGCCGTACCGGCTTCGCGAGGCCGAGCGCGCCCGCCTGCGGGCCGACACGCCGGAGTAGGGTTCAAGTGGGGCCGCCGCGAGCCGTCACGCATGACCGACGACGACGCCGCCCGCTCCCCCGAAGCGGCGTTCTCACTGCTGTCGAACGAGACCCGCTTTGCGATCCTCCGGGCGCTGTACGACGCCGACGACCGGTCGCTGTCGTTCTCGGAGCTGCGCGAGCGGACCGGCGTCCGGGACAGCGGCCAGTTCAACTACCACCTCGGCAAGCTCGTCGGCGTGTTCGTCGGGGAGGTCGACGACGGCTACGCGCTCCGGTACGCCGGCAGGCGGGTGATCGGGGCGGTGCTCTCGGGCGCGTACACCCGCGAACTGACGGTCGACCCGGTCCCGGTCGACGGGCGCTGCTTCGACTGCGGCGGGGGGCTCGAAGCGACCTACCGCGACGAGCGCGCCCGGATCGGCTGCCGGGACTGTGGCCTGTCCGTGACGGAGTTCGGCGTCCCGCCGGGGCTGGTCGAGGGGTACGACCGCGAGGAACTCCCCTACGCCTTCGACCGCTGGATCCGGACCCAGATGTCGCAGTTCTTCGCCGGGTTCTGCCCGCGCTGCCTCGGGCGGATGCGGACGACGGTGGACGACGAACCGGACGACGACCTGGGCCTCCCGGGGCTGACCCACGCCTGCGACCGCTGTACCTTTTCGTCGGTGTCGGTCGTCGGCTCGGCGGTCATCGACCACCCGGCGGTCGTGGCGTTCCACCACGACCACGGCGTCGACCTCCGCGAGACGCCGCTGTGGGAACTCGACTGGCTCATCTCCGACCGCCACGAACTGCTGTCGACCGACCCGTCCCGCGTCCGGGTGGTTGTCCCCCTCGACGACGAGACGCTGCTCGTCGACGTCGACGCCGACGCGACCGTCGACGGGTACGAGCGGCGGTCGGCGTGAGCGCCCCGTCGTGTATGAATCCTTACAGAAACGCGCATCTGTTTCGGACGAAACAGAAACATAATTCTGATTACAGTTATGCCGGTCGGGGCGCTCCGATCCGGACATGCGATCGCTGCTCCGGAACCGCGACTTCGCGCGGCTGTTCGCCGGCCGGCTGGTGACGAACGTCGGCGACAGTGTCTACTACGTCGCCGCGATGTGGCTCGTGTACGCCCTGACGGACGACCCGCTGTACTCCGGCGTCGCCGGCTTCCTGACGATGGCCCCCGCGGCCCTCCAGTTCCTGTTCGGCCCGCTGGCTGACCGCTGGCCGCTCCGGCGGGTGCTCGTCGGCACCCAGGTCGCGCAGGGCGTGCTGGTGCTCGTCGTCCCGCTGGCCGCGGCGCTTAGCGCGCTGTCCGCGCCGCTGGTGCTCGCGGTGATGCCGACGCTGGCGCTGCTGAACCAGCTCGTCTACCCGGCGCAGACGGCCGCGCTCCCGCGGATCGTCGAGGACGACGAACTCGTCGACGCCAACTCGGCGTTCTCGCTGGCCTACCAGGGGACCGAGACGGTGTTCAACGCCGTCGGCGGCGCGCTCGTGGCGCTCGTCGGGGCCGTCTCCCTGTTCCTCGTCGACGCCGTCACGTTCGCCGTCGCGGCGGCGCTGTTCGCCACGTTGACCGTGCCCGAAGCCGGCGACGACGCCGCGACGGCCGACGAGCCGGCGGGCGCGCCAGCCGAGGGAACGGCTGCGGACGACGCCGACCCGGACGCGACGCCCGTGGCCGACGGCGGCACCGACCCCGGCTACCTCGCACAGCTCCGCGAGGGGATCGACTTCCTCCGCGGGACGGTGCTTTCGCTGACCGTCCTCGGCGCGGCGTTCGTCAACTTCGCGGCCGGCGCGACGTTCGCGGTCCTGCCCGCGTACGCGGACACGGTCGGCGGGGCGGGCGCGTACGGGGTCCTCGCGGCGGCGCTCGCCGCCGGGAACTTCGGCGGCGCGCTCCTGGCCTCGCGGCTGGAGCACCTGCCGTTCGGCCGGCTCAGCGTCGCCTGCCTGTCGGTCAGCAGCGTGCTGTGGACCGCCTCGGTCCTCGCCGGGCCGTTTCCGGCGACGGTCGTCCTGTTCGGCCTCGCGTTCGTGCCGGTCGGCGTCGTCAACGTCCTGCTGGCGGCGCTGGTCCAGTCGGGCGTCCCGGAGGGGATGGTCGGGCGGGTGAGCAGCGTCCTCGGGAGCGCGTCGCAGGTCGCAACCCCCGTCGGATCGCTGGCGGGCGGGGCGGTCGCCGGCGCGATCGGCCCCGGGGTCGTGCTCGCCGCGGGCGGCACGTTCATGGGCCTGTTCGCGCTGTACTGGGCCGCCGTGCCCTCGATGCGCCGGATCCCCCCGGTCCACGAGGTGTCGCTGACGGGGCCGGCGTGACCGTCCCCGTCCGCGGTGGCGAACGCTTAAACCGGCGTATCGCCTACCGCCGTGCATGCAGCACGTGAAGATTCCGCAGGACCGCATCGGCGTGCTCATCGGCGAGGGCGGCGAGACGATGCGCGAGATCGAGAGCCGGGCCGAGGTGCGACTCGACATCGACTCCGAGAACGGCTCGGTCAGCATCGACAAGACGGGCGACCCCATCCGCGGCCTGAAGGGGCCGGACATCGTGAGAGCCATCGGTCGCGGCTTCAAGCCCGAGACCGCGCTAACGCTTCTGGACGACGAGATGATGATGTTCGACCTGGTCGACATCGACGCGGCGGCCCGGAACAAGAGCGACCTGAAGCGCAAGAAGGGCCGGCTCATCGGCGAGAACGGCCGGACCCGCGAGCTGATGGAGGAGCTCACCGGCGCGTCGGTCGTCATCTACGGCTCGACGCTTGGCGTCATCGGCGACCCCGAGCAGGTCGAGATCGTCCGCGAGGCCGCCGAGATGATCCTGGAGGGCGCGCCCCACGGCTCCGTCTACTCGTTCCTCGAACGCAAGCACAACGAACTCAAGCGCCGGGGTATGGAGTACCACCAGTTCCCCGGATAGCGGGACGGAAACCACACTTAAACCCCTCCCTTGTGACGACGTAACACGACACCCCGTGGGGGTTCGTGCGGCGGTTTCCCACGCCGTGTCCGGTAGTTTTATATAGAATCCCATTCAACCTGTAGCTTGATTATGGCACAGCAGATGGGCAACCAGCCACTCATTGTACTTTCCGAGGACAGCCAGCGAACCTCCGGGAAGGACGCGCAGTCGATGAACATCACGGCCGGGCAGGCCGTCTCCGAGGCCGTCCGCACGACGCTCGGCCCGAAAGGGATGGACAAGATGCTCGTCGACTCGACGGGCGACGTCGTCGTCACGAACGACGGCGTGACCATCCTCAAGGAGATGGACATCGAGCACCCGGCGGCCAACATGATCGTCGAGGTCGCCGAGACACAGGAGGACGAGGTCGGCGACGGCACCACGAGCGCCGTCGTCGTCTCCGGCGAGCTCCTGAGCCAGGCCGAGGACCTGCTGGACCAGGACATCCACGCCACCACGCTTGCCCAGGGGTACCGTCAGGCCGCTGAGGAAGCCAAGAA
Organism: Halostella litorea; assembly: GCF_004785955.1. NCBI lineage: Archaea > Methanobacteriati > Methanobacteriota > Halobacteria > Halobacteriales > Natronoarchaeaceae > Halostella > Halostella litorea. The sequence continues at coordinate 1,415,689 of NZ_SJER01000001.1, forward strand.
CATCCTCGAGGACGTCGCCATCGACGTCGACGAGGACGACACCGAGATCCTCACCCAGATCGCCTCCACGGCGATGACCGGCAAGGGCGCGGAGAGCGCCCGCGACGTGCTCGCGGAGCTCGTCGTCGACGCGGTCCGCTCGGTCGCCGACGAGGACGGCATCGACACGGACAACATCAAGGTCGAGAAGGTCGTCGGCGGCTCCATCGAGAACTCGGAGCTCGTCGAGGGCGTCATCGTCGACAAGGAGCGCGTCCACGAGAACATGCCCTACTTCGTCGAGGACGCCGACGTCGCCGTGCTCGACGACGCGCTCGAGGTCAAGGAGACCGAGATCGACGCCGAGGTCAACGTCACCGACCCCGACCAGCTCCAGCAGTTCCTCGACCAGGAGGAGGAGCAGCTCAAGGAGATGGTCGACACGCTCGCCGACGTCGGCGCGGACGTCGTGTTCGCCGAGGACGGCATCGACGACATGGCCCAGCACTACCTCGCGGAGGAGGGCATCATCGCCGTCCGCCGCGTGAAGTCCAGCGACGCCGACAAGCTCGCCCGCGCGACGGGCGCCCGCGTCGTCGGTAACCTCGACGACATCGAGGCCGACGACCTCGGCTTCGCCGGCAGCGTCGCCCAGAAGGACGTCGGCGGCGACCAGCGCATCTTCGTCGAGGACGTCGAGGACGCCAAGTCCGTCAGCCTCATCCTGCGCGGCGGCACGGAGCACGTCGTCGACGAGGTCGAGCGCGCCATCGAGGACTCGCTCGGCGTCGTCCGCGTCACGCTCGAGGACGGCAAGGTCCTGCCCGGCGGCGGTGCCCCCGAGACCGAGCTCGCCCTGCAGCTGCGCCAGTTCGCCGACAGCGTCGGCGGGCGCGAGCAGCTCGCCGTCGAGGCCTTCGCCGACGCGCTGGAGGTCAACCCGCGCACGCTGGCCGAGAACGCGGGCCTCGACCCCATCGACTCGCTGGTGGACCTGCGGAGCCAGCACGACGCCGGCGACACCGCTGCCGGCCTCGACGCCTACACGGGCGACATCATCGACATGGAGTCCGAGGGCGTCGTCGAGCCGCTCCGTGTGAAGACCCAGGCCATCGAGTCCGCCACCGAGGCGGCCGTGATGATCCTCCGCATCGACGACGTCATCGCGGCGGGCGACCTCTCCGGCGGTCAGGTCGACCCCGACGACGGCGGCGACGACGGCGGCCCCGGTGCCGGCGGCCCCGGCGGTATGGGCGGCGGCATGGGCGGCATGGGCGGTATGGGTGGCATGGGCGGCGCGATGTAAGCCGACCTTTTACGCTGCACTCGGGCGCTTCGCGCCCTCGTTCGGTAAAAGGTCGATCAAAATCACGTCGTCACCCCCTCGGGGACGCCGACGGCGTCCCGTCGAGGGTTCCTCGGACCGTTCGCTCGGGCTGAGGCCCTCGCTCACGGGTGCAGACGTTGCAGACGGCCTGCCCTTCCCCGGGTCGCGCGCCCCGCCGCCTATTGCGGCGCGACGCGCTCCCGGCCACGGCAGGCGTTCGACCCACCGCCCCGCACCGCGCGCCGACTGACCCCGTATTCTTTATTGGCCGACTCGCCAGCGGCGGCGCTGCCGGGCGGGACTCCGCGAAACCAGCGGTTCCGGTTCAACTAAGTATTGCGCGCCTGGAGGTTCGCGCATGGAGACGTTACTGCTGAACGGCGACGCCGTGGACGAGAACGCGCGGATGGACGAGGTCATCCGGGCGGTCGAGTCGGCGTTTGCCGCCTACGAGCGGGGCGACGTACAGATGCCGGCGAAGTCGTACATCGAACTGCCGCGGTACAACGGCGACTTCCGGTCGATGCCGGCGTACATGGACGCGGGCGACTGGGACGCCGCCGGCGTCAAGTGGGTGAACGTGCACCCGGACAACCCTGCCGACCACGGCCTGCCGACCGTGATGGGGACGATGATCTACTCCGACCCCGAGACGGCGTACCCCCTCTCCATCATGGACGGCACCGAACTGACGATGAAGCGGACCGGCGCGGCCGCCGCCGTCGCCACCGACCACCTCGCCGTCGAGGACGCGACGACGCTTGGCATCGTCGGCGCGGGCGTCCAGTCGTACACGCAACTGGAGGCGATCGCCCAGATCCGCCCCATCGAGGAGGTCGTCGTCGCCGACAAGGACCCGGACCGCGTCGACGCGTTCCGCGCCGAGTTCGCGGACCGCTTTACCGTCCGCGAGGGCTCCATCGCCGACGCCGCCGCCTGCGACGTGCTGTCGACGGTGACGCCGGTGCGCGAGCCGATCGTCTCGGCCGAGGACCTGGGCGAGCACACCCACGTCAACGCGATGGGGGCCGACGCCGCCGGCAAGCAGGAACTCGAAACCGCCGTCCTCCAGTCCGCGAAGGTCGTCATCGACGACCACGAGCAGTGTACCCACTCCGGCGAGGTCAACGTCCCCTGGAGCGAGGGCGCGATCGACGACGACGACATCTACGGCGAGATCGGCGAGATCGTCGTCGGGGACCGCGAGGGCCGCACCGACGACGACGGCGTCACGGTGTTCGACTCGACCGGCCTTGCCATCCAGGACGTCGCCGCGGCCCACGTCGTCTACGCCGCGGCCGACGAGCAGGGCAACGGCTACCCGTTCGAACTGATCTGAGGCCGCCTCACTCCCCGCCCGCCGTTCTGTCGAGCAGTTTCGTCAGCGCCCAGAGGATCACGATAAAGGGCAGCAGCGGCACCAGCAGTATCAGGAGACCGAGGAAGTACCCCCAGCCGATGAGGTTCATCTCGCGGTCCTCGTGGCCGGCGAACGGCGGCGTCACCGTACGCAGGGCTTTCCGCGGGAGTCCGGGGTCGTCAGCGTCGCTCATGCCGGCTTCTACGACGCCGGGGGGCTAAAGCGTCGCCCCGCCGCGGGCGGCCGACTGCGGCGGCAGCGACCGCGTCCCAGACCCTGCCGCGGCGGCGCTGTCGGATGGAAAGGTATAGGGTGACGACTCGCGGAACGGTAGGTAAGCGAATGAGCGACGAGAGTTACGACCACGCGGCGGTGGAAGCCCGCTGGCAGGACGCGTGGGACGACGCGGAGGTGTACCGGACGCCGGACGACGTCGAGGACCCCACGTACGTCCTCGGCATGTACCCGTACCCGTCCGGGAAACTCCACATGGGCCACGTCCGGAACTACACGATCACGGACGCGTATGCCCGGTACCGGCGGATGCGCGGCGACGACGTGCTCCACCCGATGGGGTGGGACGCCTTCGGCCTCCCCGCCGAGAACGCCGCCAAGGAGCGGGACACGAACCCCCGCGACTGGACCTTCGACTGCATCGACACGATGAAAGGGCAGATGGAGTCGATGGGCTTCGGGTACGACTGGGACCGCGAGGTCGCCACCTGCACCCCCGACTACTACAAGTGGAACCAGTGGTTCTTCCGGCGGTTCCACGAGGCCGGCCTCGTCGACCGCCGCGACGCCGACGTGAACTGGTGTCCGTCCTGCGAGACGGTGCTTGCCGACGAGCAGGTCGAGGGCGAGGAGGAACTGTGCTGGCGGTGTGACAATCCCGTCGAGCAGCGCGAACTCTCCCAGTGGTTCCTCGAGATCACGGAATACGCCGACGAACTGGTCGACTACATCGACGAACTGGACGGGTGGCCCGACTCCGTCCGGCAGATGCAGCGCAACTGGATCGGCCGCCAGTACGGCACCCGCCTCCCCTTCGCCGTCGGCGACGCCGACGACCCCGAACGGTACGGCACCGTCGAGGCGTTCACGACGCGGGCCGATACCGTCTTCGGCGCGACGTTCTTCGCGCTGGCCCCCGACCACCCCATCGCCGAGGAACTCGTCGAGGCCGACGACGCCGTCCACGAGTTCGTCCACCACGAGGCCGACCCCGACGGCGACGAGCCAAACGGCGTCGAGACGGACCTGGTCGCCACCAACCCCGTCACCGGCGGGGAACTGCCGGTCTTCGTCGCGGATTTCGTGCTCTCGGACGTGGGCACCGGCGCGCTGATGGGCGTCCCCGGCCACGACGACCGGGACCACGCGTTCGCCGAGAAGATGGGCGTCGACATCGACCCCGTCGTCGCCCCCGAACCCGACGGCTGGGACGGCGAGAGCGTCCCCGACGCGCCGGACGTCTCCGAGTCGGCCTTCACCGACGACGGCGTGCTCGTCGACTCCGGCGAGTACTCCGGGCTGGACAGCGAAACCGCCCGCGAGCGCATCACCGCGGACACCGAGGGTGCCGAGGAGGCGACCCAGTACCGCCTGCGCGACTGGGGCATCTCCCGGCAGCGCTACTGGGGGACGCCGATCCCGGTCGTCCACTGCGACGACTGTGGCCCCGTGCTGGTGCCCGAGGACGACCTGCCGGTCGAACTGCCGGAGTTCGTCAACACGACCGGCAACCCGCTGGACGCCGCCGAGGAGTGGAAGCGGACGACCTGTCCGGACTGCGGCGGCGACGCCGTCCGCGAGACGGACACGATGGACACGTTCGTCGACTCCTCGTGGTACTTCCTGCGCTACGTCTCCCCCGACCTCGACGACGCGCCGTTCGACCGCGCGCAGGCCAACGACTGGATGCCGGTCGACCAGTACGTCGGCGGCATCGAGCACGCGGTGATGCACCTGCTGTACTCCCGCTTCTTCACGAAGGTGGTCGCCGACGAGGAGGGCCTGGAGCACCGCGAGCCGTTCACGAACCTGCTGGCCCAGGGGATGGTCCAGCTGGAGGGCGAGGCGATGTCGAAGTCCAAGGGCAACACCGTCTCGCCCCAGCGCATCGTCGAGGAGTACGGCGCGGACACCGCCCGGCTGTTCATGATGCAGGCCGCCCAGCCCGAGCGCGACTTCGACTGGACGGAGGAGGGCGTCCGCTCGACGTACCGCTTCCTGACCCGACTCAAGGAGCTGGTCGAGGACTTCGAGAGCGGGGCGGCCGACGGTGACCGCGACGCCGTCGCCGAGTACGTCGAAAGCGAGACCGACGCCGCCGTCGCCGTCGCGACCGAGGAGTACGACGACCTGACGTTCAACGTCGCGCTCCGGCAGGCCCAGGACCTGGTCGGCACGCTGCGGGGCTACCGCGACTACGCCGACGACGTGCACGGCCCGACGTTCGAGCGCGGGCTGGACGTCGCCGTCCGCCTGCTCTCCCCCGTCGTCCCCCACCTGGCCGAGGAGCTGTACGACGAACTCGGCGGCGACGGGTTCGTCGCGGAGGCCGACTGGCCGAGCGCCGCGGTCGACCGCGGGACCGCCCGGAAGCGCCGGAATCTCGTGGAGAACACCCGCGAGGACGTCCGCCAGATCGTCGAGGTCGCCGGCATCGACGACCCCGAGCGGATCGACGTGGTCGTCACGCCCGAGTGGAAGTTCGACGCCCTGGAGATCGCCGTCGAGAGCGACGCCGACAACCTGATCTCCGAGCTGATGGGCGAGGACCACATCCGCGAGCAGGGCGACGCCGCGGCGTCCTACGGACAGGACCTGCAGGCCGAGCGCGAGGCGCTGTCGCGCACGCTCGACCCCGAGACGGAGTACGAGTCGCTCGTGGCCGCCGCGTGGCTGATAGAGCGCGAGTTCGACGCGCCGGTCCGGGTCGTCCGCGCCGCCGAGGCCGACGACGGCGTGGCGAACAAGGCCGAACCCGGCCGTCCGGCGATCGACATCGTCGAGTAGCGCCCCGGCGCGCCCGACGGGGACCGGCGGGTGGTCGTCCGTCAGCTGTTTTCCGCGTACTACGACCTAACGGTCGATCCCCTCAAGCGGGGCGGCGACCTGCCGGCCGGCTGGGAGGCGGCGGTCGCCGCTACGCTCGCTTGATCATCCGGAGTCCGAGCGTCGCGCTCGCCAGCGCCGCGCTCCCGGCGAGCAGCGCGGTCGCGGCCCGGGAAACGCCGTCGACCGGCGTTTGCAGCCAGGAGGTGACCAGTATCGTCGCCGCGACCGTCGCGAGGCCCGCGAGCTCCGTTCGGGTGAACTCGCGCGTGATGTCCATACTCGGCCCTGTTCCACGCCGGTGGTAAAAACTGCCGGTATCAGTCGATGTCGATCCGCCGGCCGCCGGAGGGCTCCTCGCGCTTCGGGAGCGTCACGGTGAGGACGCCGTGCTCGTACTCGGCGGTGACGGCGCTCTCGTCGACCGCGTCGGGCAGCCGCACGGTCCGGTTCGCGGACTGGTGCCGGCGCTCGCGGCGGTGGTAGCGCGCGCCGTCGTCCCCCTCGACCGCGCGCTCCTCGGAGCGCTCCGCCGACAGGTGGAGGCGGTCGTCGGCGACGGTCAGGTCGATGTCGTCGGCCTCGTAGCCGGGCAGGTCCGCGGTGACGACGAACTCGTCGTCGCGCTCCGCCACGTCGACCGCGACCCCCCGCAGGTCCGCGCCGGCTCCGCGGAGCAGCCCCTCCTCGGCCTGTCGGCTCATCCGGTCCAGCAGTTCCTGAAAGTCGTCGAACGGGTTGCGTTGCATGGTCTCCCCAGGGCTCGCGCCCTCGGCCGGGAGTACGACGCTCGCGGGCTTAAACGTCGCGTCGGGGCGGGCGTCGCCGGTCCGCTCAGTAGAGGACGTGCTCGCTGTCGTAGGAGCCGAGCCGGCGGACCCAGCCGTCCTCGGCGATGGCCTCCAACACTTCCAGGGCCTCCTGGGTGCGGTCCTCGTAGAGGCCCGCCGACACGTCGATGTGGAACACGTAGTCGCCGAGGCGCTCGCCGCTGGGCCGGGACTCGACGCGCGTGAGGTTGATGTCGCGCTCGGCGAACGGTTCGAGCAGCTCCAGCAGGAGGCCGGGGTAGTTGGCGTTCGGGTAGACGATGACGGAGCTCTTCCCGCCGGCCTCCGAGCGGTCGCTGACCGGCGCGAGGACGAAGAAACGGGTGGCGTTCGAGGTGCGGTCCTGGATGTCCTCGGCGAGCACCTGCACTTCGTCGTCGGCGTTGTCGGGGTGGCCGATGGCGGCCACGTCCGGGTTCTCGCGGGCGCGCTGGATGCCCCGGGCCGTGCTCGCCGTCGCCTCCAGCTTCACGGAGGGGTACTCCGCGTCCAGGTACTCGCGGCACTGGGCCAGCGCCTGCGAGTGGCTGGCGACGACGGTGAACTCCGGCCCCTGCGCGAGCAGGCCGTGGCGGATCGGCGTAACGATCTCCTTGACGACGGCGACCTCGTGGTCGGCCAGCGCGTCGAGCGTCTCGGTGACGCTGCCCTCGATGCTGTTCTCTATCGGGACGACGCCCCGCGGGAACCGACCGCTGGCGACGGCCTCGACGATGCCCGCGACGGACTCGCGGAACTCCACCTCGTCGGCGACGGCGCTCGCCGCGCGGTGGGAGTACGTCCCCTCGGGACCGAGCGTGACTGCTTGCATTGCCGTTCTCTGTTCCGGGCGACGACAAAAGGCCACCGGTCGCGGCGGCCGACGCCGGCCGGCCGTCCGTCCGTGACGGTCCGCGACGGGGATCGGTTTTTTGCCCGCGGCGCACCTGCCTGCGTTCGTTATGACACCCTTCGACGGCCGCGGGTCGGCATGACCGCCCTCGCCCCGGCCCCCGGCTGGCGTCGCCGACTGCTCCTGGCCCTCGCCGCGTCGACGGTCGCGTTCGCCGGCGCTGCCCGGGCGCACGAGGCCGGTGCGGCCGGCGACGCCCCGGCGGTGACGCTGTCCGCCGTCGTCGCCGCGGCGTCGCTGGCGGGGGTCGGCGGCGGCCTCGTGGCCGTCGCCGCGAACGCGTCCCTCCGGGCGGGGGCGCTCGCCGCGTTCGACGCGCTCGTCGGCGTCGTGCTGGTCGTTCTGGGGGCGACGTACGCCGCGTCCGTCGCGGGCGCGGCCCCCGTGCTCGCCGCCGGCGGGGTCGCCGTCGGCCTCGTCGCCGCGCGGCTGGCGGCCCGCGGGGGCGACCGCGCGACCCGCGACCACGCGGCGGCCGCCGCCGTCGTGAGCCACCGCGCCGTCGAGGGGGTCGCGCTCGCCGCCGTCTACATCGCGGGGTCGGCCGTGGGGCTCGCCGGGGCCGCCCTCATCGCCGCCCACGCGACGGTCGAAACCGTCGCCGTCGGCGCGATGTACGCCCCCGGACGGCCGCCGCCGCGCCGCGGCCGCCGTCCTCGCGGTACAGGTCGGCTTCCTCGCCGGCGTCGCGGCCGGCTACGCGCTCGCGGTCGCGGTGCCGACGGCGTCCCGGGTCGCCGTGGTCGCCGTCGGCGCGGGCGCGCTGCTCGCGGTCGGCGTGGGCGAACTCGCCCACGCCCGGCGCGCGTGGTCGCCGCCCGCCGGGTCGGCCTGAGGCGTGCGAGGGCCGCCTGCACGGGAAGAGTACTGGCTGGAATTGGTCGACCTGCTACGGAGTGTGGGGTAAGGGACGTACGGCGAAAAAGGCGGATTGGCCGCTTTCAGCGGTTCAGCGTGTGGATCGCGTGGCCGAGCGCGTTCTCGCAGGCCTCCATCACGCCCTCGGCGAGCGTGGGGTGAGTGTGGACGGTCGACGCCACGTCCTCCAGCGTCGCGCCCATCTCGATGGCGAGACCGATCTCGGCGACCAGTTCCGAGGCCTCCGGCCCCACTATCTGCGCGCCGAGGACGAACCCGCTGTCCTCGTCGGCGACGACGCGGACGAACCCCTCGCTGTCGCCGGTCGTCAGCGCCCGCCCGCTGGCGCGGAACGGGAACTGGCCGACGACCGGGGAAAAGCCCGCCTCCTCGGCCTCCGCCTCGGTGAGGCCGACGGTGCCGACCTCGGGGTCGGTAAACACCGCCGCGGGGATCGCCTGGTAGTCGAGCGCGGCGGGTTCGCCGGCGATCACCTCGGCGGCGACCTCGCCCTCCTTGCTCCCCTTGTGGGCGAGCATCGGCTCGCCGGCCACGTCGCCGACCGCGAAGATGTGCTCCTTCTCGGTTCGGGCGCGGTCGTCGGTCTCGATGAAACCGTCGTCGTTGGGCTCGATGCCCGCCGCCTCCAGGTTCAGCGTGTCGGTCACCGGCTGGCGGCCGACCGCGACGAGCACCTTGTCGGCGTCGAACGTCTCGGTCGCGCCTCGCGGCTCGTCGCCGCTCGACTCGTCCGAGGCGCTCCGCGCCTCGCTTCCCCCGTCGGCTTCCGCGGCGGCCTCCTCCTCCATCGCCTCCGTCGCGACGCGGATCCCGTCGTCGGCCTCCTCCCAGCCGCTCGCCGTGCGGCCGAAGCGGAAGTCGATGCCGAGCGACTCCGCGCGCTTGCGGACGATCCGCTTGACGTCGTCCTCGTAGCCCGGCAACACGTCGTCCAGCATCTCGACGACGGTCACGTCGGTGCCGAGCTTCGCGAACACCGTCGACAGCTCCATCCCGATGTAGCCCGCGCCGACGACGACCATGCTGTCCGGGAGCGAATCCAGCGCGAGCGCGTCCCGCGAGGACAGCACCGGCTCGTCGTCGAACGAGAAGCCGGGGATCTCGATGGGCCGCGAGCCGGTCGCGATGATCGCGTGCTCGAACTCGACGGTCTCGCTGCCCTGGCCCTCGCCGCCGTGGGCGACGCGGACGCTGTTCTCGTCGGCGAACTCGGCGCGGCCCTCGATGAGGTTGACGCCGTTGCCCTTGTTCAGCTTCTCGACGCCGCTGGTGAGCTGGTCGACGACGCCGTCCTTCCACTCGACCATCTTCGCCAGGTCGACGGCGGGGTCGGCGTGGACGCCCATCTCCTCGGCGTTGCCGGCCTCGTGGGCCACGTCGGCCGCCGTGATCATCGCCTTCGACGGGATGCAGCCGTGGTTCAGGCAGCTCCCGCCGTAGGCCTCCTTCTCGACGAGCGTCACGTCGAGGTCGAGCTGACCGGCGCGGATGGCGGCGACGTAGCCGCCCGGCCCCGCGCCGATCACCAGTACGTCAGTTCCGGTTGCGATGTCTCCGACGACCATTACTCTAGTAGCAGTAGCTCCGGCTGTTTCAAGTATTCCTTCACGCGGTTCGTGAACCGTGCGGCGTCGGCGCCGTCGACGATGCGGTGGTCGGCCGACAGCGACAGCGGCAGCGTGTGCCGGGCGACCACCTCGCCGTCCTCGACGACCGGGCGCTGCTCGATGGTGCCCAGCGCGAGGATGGCGACCTCGGGGTAGTTGATGATCGGCGTCGCGTACTCGCCGCCGATGCCGCCGATGTTCGTGATGGTGAACGTGCCGCCCTGCATCTCGTCGATGCTGATCGAGCGGTCCCGTGCCTTCTGGACCTTCTCGTTCATCTCCGAGGCGATCTGGAGCAGCCCCTTGCGGTCGACGTCGTCGACGACCGGCACCATCAGGCCGGCGTCGGTCGCCGTCGCCACGCCGATGTTGTAGTACTGCTTCTTGACTACCTCCTCGTTCTCCTCGTCGAGGCTGGCGTTGACGACCGGGAACTCCTTCAGCGCGGCCGTCACCGCCTTCATCACGAGGGGCATGTACGTCAGCCGGATGCCCCGGTCCTCGGCCTCGCCCTTGAGGCGCTCGCGCGTCTCGACCAGTTCGGTCACGTCGACCGTGTCGTGGTGGGTGATGTGGGGCGCGGTGTACTTCGACTTCTCCATCTGGTCGCCGATGGACTTGCGGACGCCGCGGTACGGCTCGCGCACCTCGCGCTCGGCCGGCTCCTCGCGGCGGGCCAGCGCCTCGGTGTCGGCGCGCTGGGCCTCCTGCTGGGCCCCCGCGTACTCGCGGACCGCCTCGGGCGTGACGAACGGCTGCCCGTCGCGCTCCTCGGTGGCCGGGACGGCGTTCAGGTCGACGCCCTCCTCCTCGGCCAGCTTTCGCGTCGCGGGCGCGGCCAGCGTGCGGTCGCGGTCGGCCGACCCGACCGACGCGGCGGTTCCGCCCGCCGCCCCGGTGGTCCCGGCGCTCGCGGACTCCGCTCCGGCGTCGGCCTCGGCGGCCGCGCTGTCGTCGGCTCCGCCCGCCGCCGTCCCGGTGGCCGCGGGCTCCGGTTCGGCCACGTCGTCACCGCCCTCGGCCGCCGCGCGGACGTCGCCCTCGGTCACGCGGCCGCTCGGGCCGCTGCCCTCGACGGCGGCGATGTCGACGCCGAGTTCGCGGGCCAGCCGCCGGGCGCTCGGCGCGGCGAACACGCGGCCCTCCGGCGTCTCGACGGCCTCGTCGGCGTCGACGGCGGTTTCGCTCCCCGCGTCGCCCGCGGGGTCGGCCGCCGGCTCGTCCGGTTCGTTGGCGTCGCCCGACGCTTCGGCGGGTTCCTCGGCCTCGCCCTCGACGTTGAACGTGATGATGACGCTCCCGACGGCGACGACCTCGCCCTCCTCGGCGTTGATGTCGCGGACGGTGCCGTCGACCGGCGACGGCACCTCCACGATGGCCTTGTCGGTTTCCACTTCGGCGACCGGCTGGTCCTCCTCGACCGCGTCGCCCTCGTCGACGAGCCACTGGACGATCTCGCCCTCGCTGACGCCCTCGCCGACGTCGGGCAGTTTGAACTCGCGTACCATCGTTCAGAACTCCATCGCGTCGCGGATACCCGTCTTGATGCGCGCTGGCTCGGGCAGGTAGTAGTCCTCCAGGGCGTACAGCGGGAACGGCGTGTCGAAGCCGGTGATCCGCTCGACGGGGGCCTCCTGGTACAGCATCGCCTCCTCCTGGATGATGCTCGTGATCTCCGCGCCGAGGCCGCCGGTCTTCGGGGCCTCGTGGACGACCGCCGCGCGGCCGGTCTTCTTGAACGACTCGACGATGGCGTCGCGGTCGAGCGGCGACACCGTCCGGAGGTCGACGACCTCGACGTCTACCTCGCCCTCGAGGTCCTCCGCGGCCTCCATCGTCGGCCGGGTCATCGCGCCCCAGGTGAACACCGAGATGTCGCTGCCCTCGCGGCGGACCGCTGCCTCGCCGATCGGCACCTCGTAGGACTCCTCGGGCACCTCGCCGCGGAACGCGCGGTAGATGAGCTTCGGTTCGAGGAAGACGACGGGGTCGGGGTCGCGGATCGCGCTGGTGAGCAGCCCCTTCGTGTCGTACGGCGTCGACGGGATGACGACCTTCAGGCCGGGCTGGTGGACGAAGAAGGCCTCCGTCGACTCCGAGTGGTGCTCGGGCGCGCGGATGCCGCCGCCGTACGGCGCGCGGATCGTCATCGGGCAGGTGAACCGCCCGCGGCTCCGGTTGCGCAGGCGCGCCGCGTGGGAGACGATCTGGTCGAAGCCGGGGTAGATGAAGCCGAGGAACTGGATCTCCGGGACCGGGCGCAGGCCGTAGGCGGCCATGCCGATGGCGGTGCCGACGATGCCGGACTCGGCAAGCGGCGTGTCGATCACGCGGTGCTCGCCGAACTCGTCGTACAGCCCCTCGGTGGCGCGGAACACGCCGCCGTTCTTCCCGACGTCCTCGCCCATGACGAGCACGTCGTCGTCGCGGTGCATCTCCGTCTCCAGTCCGTCCCTGACCGCCTGTACGAGCGTGAGGTCTTGCGTCTGTGATCCTGCTGCCATAGTCACTCCTCCAGTAGCGCGTCGTCGCCGTGCGTCTCGCGTACGCGTTGGAACCACTCTAGCTGTTCTTGTAACCGTTTCGGCATGTCGGCGTACACGTGTGCGAATATCTCCTCCGGATCCGGCCGCTCGATCGACTCCGCGGCGTCGATGGCGTCGGCGACGGCCTCCTCTATCTCGGCCTCGATCGCGTCGATCCGCTCGTCGTCGAGCCGGCCGGTCGACTTCAGGAACGTCTCCATGCGCGGGATGGGATCCTTCTGCTTCCAGCGCTCGACTTCCGCCTCCTCGCGGTACACCGACGGGTCGTCAGCCGTGGTGTGTGCGCCGAAGCGATACTGCACCGCCTCGATGAGCGTCGGCCGGAGCTGGCCCTGTCCGGGGTCTTTCGTCTTCTCGACGGCCTCGCGGGTCACCTTGTACACCGCGAGCGGGTCCATGCCGTCGACCTGAACGCCCTCGAAGCCGTACGCGTTGGCCTTCTGTGCCAGCGTCTCGCTGGCGGTCTGGCGCTCGCGGGGCACCGAGATGGCCCACTGGTTGTTGTTACAGAAAAACACGGTCGGCGTGTCGAACACGCCGGCGAAGTTCAGCCCCTCGTGGAAGTCGCCCTCGCTGGTCGCGCCGTCGCCGAAGTAACAGAGGAACGCCCGCTCCTCGCCCTGCAGCTTCGACGCCCACGACGCGCCCGTCGCGTGGGGGATCTGCGTGGCGATGGGGACCGCCGAGGTGAAGACGTTCAGTTCCTCGGGGATCTCCATCCCCTCCTCGCTGCCCATCCAGTACAGCAGCGTCTGTTTCAGGGAGAGCCCCCGGACGAGGGCGGCCCCGTGCTCGCGGTAGCTCGGGAACAGCCAGTCGTCCTCGCTCAGGGCGTGGGCGCTCCCGATCTGTGCGCCCTCCTGGCCCGACAGCGGCGGGTACGTCCCCATCCGCCCCTGCCGCTGGAGGCTGACGGCGCGCTGGTCGAACCGCCGGGCAAGCCGCATCTCGCGGTACATCTCCACCAGCTCCTCGTCGGAGAGGTCGGGCACCTCCGCCCCGTCGAGTACCCGGCCGGCGTCGTCCAGCACCTGGACGCGGTCCTGGGGATCGTGCTGTAGCGTGCTCACGGTCGGACCCTCCGTACCATACCTGCATGGACGATCGCTCGGGTTATATGGTTTTCGTAAATATTTTACTATCAACTCCATTCTTGCCACCAGTTCGCAAGGCCGTGTGGCAAAGCGGGGCGTTTCGCTACGAAAGGACAGAAATCCGCCGCGGAGTTCGAGATGTTCCCACCGATCCGGGCGGAGACTGCGGTCGGTGACCGATCGGTCGGTCCGCGGGCCGCCGCGACGTTCGCCGCCGTCGCCGCCGGCTCAGGCCGACGCTCGCGCCTCCTCGCGGGCCTGCTCGACGGATTTGCCCTCGCGGAGGAGGGCGTCGACGAACAGTTCGCCGGCCTTGTACGAGGAGCGGACCATCGGGCCGGAGGCACAGTAGAGGAAGCCGAGTTCCTCCTCGGCGACGCGCCGCCACGTGTCGTACTTGTCCGGGTGGACGTACTTCTCCACCGGCAGGTGGTCCCGCGAGGGCCGGAGGTACTGCCCCAGCGTCACCACGTCGACGTCGGCCTCCCGGAGGTCGGCGAGGGTGCGGTACACCTCGTGGTCGTACTCGCCGTGGCCGAGCATGACCGACGTCTTCGTGTAGGCGTCGGACTCGCGGGCCGCCTGTTCGAGGACGCGCAGGCTCTGCTCGTAGCCCGCCCGGGGGTCCCGCACCCGCCCCTGCAGGCGCTGGACCGTCTCGACGTTGTGGGCGAGCACGTCCGGTTCGGCGTCGATTATCTTCCGGACGAGTCGCCGCTCGCCCTGGAAGTCGGGGATCAGCACCTCGACGAGGATGCCCGGGTCCCGCCGTTTGATCTCCCGGATCGTCTCGGCGAAGTGCCCCGCGCCCTGCCCGTCCAGGTCGTCGCGGTCGACCGACGTGAGCACGACGTAGTCAAGACCGATCTCCGCGACGGCGCTGGCGACGTTCGCCGGCTCGTCGGGGTCGAGCGGCTGGCCGCCGCCGGTGTCGACGTCGCAGAAGCCGCAGTTGCGCGTACAGGAGTCGCCCATCAGCATGAACGTGGCTGTCCCGCCGCCGTCGCCGTGACGGTCCGACGAGGCGGCGTCCGCCCCGTTCGGCGACCCGCGGGTGCGCCCGCTCCAGCACTCCCCGAGGTTCGGACAGTTGGCCTCCTCGCAGACCGTGGTCAGGTCGTGGTCCCGCAGCGTCTCCTTTATCCCCGTGAACTCCTTGCCCGCCGGCGGCTGGACCGCCAGCCAGTCGGGCTTTCGCGGGCGACTCATGGACGATCCTGACGGACTATCCGGTGAAAAGCGGTGGGGTTTCGGCGGTGGGGTCGTCCCCGCCGGTCGGGGGCTATTTTTCGCCGGTGAGTCATAAAACTATTTGTGGTATGCGATAACGATACGAAAAACGATGTGGAACGCGGACGGCGACCTCACCGAGGGTCCGATCGGGCGGACGCTGATCGCGCTCGCGCTCCCGCTCGTCGTCCAGAACCTCGTGCAGGTCGTCCAGCAGGTCGTGGACACGTTCTGGGTCGGCCGGATCGGCGAGGACGCCGTCGCGGCCGTGGGGCTGAACTACCCCGTGACGGCGATGCTGACCTCCGCGGCGATCATGGCCCCGTTCATCGGCACGCAGGTGATCGTCTCCCAGCGCGTCGGGGCCGAGGACCGCGCCGGCGCGCGGCGGATCGCCGTCCACGGCCTCTCCTTCGGCGTCGCGCTCGCCCTGCTCGTGGCGTCGGTCGCCGTCGTCGGCGCCGACCGGATCGTCTCCCTGCTCGGTGCCGACCCGACGGTCGCGCCGCTTGCGGCGACCTACCTCGCGACGTGGGCGCTCGGCGTGCCGGCGATGGCCGCCAGCGACGTGCTGGAGGGCGGCTTCGTCGGGTGGGGGGACTCCCGGGCCGCGCTGTACGTCAACGTCACCGCCGTCCTCGTCAACGTCGGCCTCGACCCCGTGCTCATCTTCGGGTGGGGGCCGGTCGACGCCATGGGGATCCGCGGCGCGGCGCTGGCGACGGTCGTCGGCTACGCGTCCGGCCTCCTGCTCGCGCTCGCGATGGCGCTCGGCCTCCGGGACTCGTTTACCCTCTCCCGCGCGGCGGTGTCGTTCGACCTCGGTGAGTACCGCGAACTGGTCACCGTCGGCGCGCCCGCCGCGGGCCGGCGGATCGCACAGGACAGCGTGCGGATCGTCGTCGTCGGCCTCGTCGCGACCGTCGGCGGCGCGGCCGGCCTGGCGGCCTACACCGTCGGCGCGCGGATCGCGAGCGTCTCGTTCATCCCCGCCAGCGGGCTGAGCCAGGCCGCCCAGAGCGTGATCGGCCAGAACCTCGGGGCCGAACTGCCCGACCGGGCGCGCCGGACGACGTGGGTCGGCGTGGCCATCGCGGCCGGCGCGCTGTCGGTCGTCGGCGCGGTCCAGTGGCTCGTCCCGACGGCGCTGACCCGGCTGTTCGTCCCCGACATCTCGCCCGCGGCGCTCTCGCTGACCGTCGACTACCTGCGGATCCTCGCGTACGGCTACTGGGCGATCGGCGCGACGTACGTCCTCCGTGCCGGGTTCAACGGCGCGCGGCGCACCCGGACCAGCATGGTCGCCTCCCTGCTCCAGTACTGGGGCGTGCGGTTGCCGCTGGCGGTCGGCGGCGTCGTCCTGCTCGACGCGGGCGTCCACGCGGTCTTCTGGGCGGTGACGCTGTCGAACGTCGCGGTCGCGGTCGGCCTCGCCGCGTACTACCGCTACAGCACCGCCGACGGGATGCTCGACCGCGCCGTCTCGCAGGCCGTCGCCGACGACTGAGCGCAAGCGCGATGACCCGCGGGCCGGCCGGCGTGCCGCGAAGGAAACGCCTTTGCCCCCCGAACGCTCCCACCCACACGAAATGGAGGTCGCCGAGGTCGTCCCCGAATTCGCCGACGCGTTCTCGTTCGACGAGTTCAACCGGATGCAACGCGAGGCCCTGCCGGCGATCGTCGACGGCGACGAGAACGTCGTCGCCAGCGCGCCGACGGCGAGCGGCAAGACCGCGCTCGCGGAACTGGCGATCTGCAAGGCGCTCGCCGAGGGGGGCACCGCGCTGTTTATCGCCCCGATGCGCGCGCTCACGAACGAGAAGGAAAGCGAGTGGGAGCGCTTCGAGGAACTGGGCTACTCGGTGTACGTCGTCACCGGCGAGCGCGACCTGAACCCGCGGCGCGCCCGCCACGCCGACATCCTCGTGATGACGCCCGAGAAGGCCGATTCCGCGACCCGGAAACACGACACCCGGCGCTACTCCTTCGTCACGGACGTCGACTGCTGTGTCATCGACGAGGTGCACCTGCTCGACTCGGACCGCCGCGGGAGCGTCCTGGAGGTGACGGTGTCGCGGCTCCGCCGGCTCTGTGACCCGCGGATCGTCGCGCTGTCGGCGACGATGCCCAACGCCGGGGACGTGGCGGCGTGGCTCGACGCGCCCCCCGAATCGACGTTCGAGTTCGGCGAGGAGTACCGCCCGGTCGAACTGAACGCCGACGTGAAGACGTACTCCCACGGCGAGAACTCCTTCGCCGACAAGTACCGGCGGCTCTACCGCGCGCTGGACCTGGCCGAACCCCACGTCCGCGACGGCGGGCAGGCCCTGGTGTTCGTCTCCTCGCGGCAGGACACCGTCCAGGCCGCCAAGAAGACCCGCGACGAGATAGCCGAGCGCGACGTGCCGGTCGGCGCGCGGGGCGACTACGACTTCCACACCGAGACGAAGCGACTGGAAAACGAGACGCTCCGCAAGTCCGTGTTGGACGGCGTCGCCTTCCACCACGCCGGCCTCTCGAAAAACGACAAGGACCTCGTCGAGGAGTGGTTCAAGGAGGACCGGATCCAGTTCCTCTTCTCGACCTCGACGCTGGCGTGGGGCGTGAACCTGCCCGCGCGCTGTGTCGTCATCCGGGACACGAAGCTCCACGACCCGCTGGAGGGCGAGGTCGACATGAGCCCGCTGGACGTGCTCCAGATGCTCGGCCGCGCCGGGCGGCCGGGGTACGACGACGTGGGGTACGGCTGGGTGGTCTGTGACCGGTCGGAGGCGGACAAGTACCGCCGCCTGCTGCGGGAGGGCAAGGAGATCGAGTCCCGCCTCGCGGAGGACTTGGACGCCCACCTCAACGCCGAGATAGCGATGGGCACCATCGAGGACCTGGACGACGTGATGACGTGGCTCGAAACGACGTTCTACTACGTCCGCGCCCAGAGCGAGCCCGTCGCGTACGACTTCGAGAACCTCCGGGACCGCGTGCGCGACGAACTGGAGCGGCTGGTCGACCGCGGCTTCGTCGAGACCGACGAGGCGCTCGGCGTCTCCGCGACGGGGCTTGGCGTGCTCGCCTCGAAGTTCTACCTCCGGCTGGCGACCGCCGAGCGGTTCCACCGCGTCGCGACCGGCGACGAGGTGACGACCGACGCCGTCCTCCGGGCGGTCGCCGGCGCGACGGAGTTCGACAGCGTCAGCGCGCGGCAGTCCGAGCGCGACGCGGTGTCGGCCGTCCTCACGGGCCAGGACGCGGGCGACCTCGAACCCGGCCCGCGGAAGGTGCTCGCGATCCTCCGGTCGTCGATGACCGGCTCGACGCCCTCGGAACTGCGCAGCGACGCGTGGGTGATCCGGCAGAACGCGGTCCGCCTGCTGTCGGCGCTGCGGTCGTTCCTCGAACGGTTCGCCGACCCCCACGCCGCCGCCCTCGCCCGGCGGGTCGAGGCCCGCGTCGAGAACGGCGTGGGCGAGCGTGCCGTCGGCCTGACGGCCATCGACGGCGTCGGCTCGGGCCGCGCGAGCAAGCTCGCGTCGGAGGGGGTCGAGACGCCCGCCGACGTCGTCGACGCGGGCGTCGACGGCCTCGCGGCCGCCGGCCTCTCCGAGGGCGTCGCCGAGCGCGTGCTGAAGGCCGCCCGGGACCTGCCCCGCGTCGTCGTCGAGTGGGGGTCGTTCCCGGAGACGGTCGCCCGCGGCGAGAACGAACTGTGCGAGGTGACCGTCCGCAACGTCGGCGGTGCGGCCCAGGCCGGCGTCCGCGTCACCGTCAACGGCGTCGAGATGACGGCGACCGAGGGGTATCTGGACGGCGAGCGCACCGTCCCCGTCGGCGTGTTCGGCGGCGACGCCGACGAGATGGAGTTCACCGTCAGCGTGGCGTTCCCGGAGTTGCCGCTGGTGCCCGTCGAGGAACACCGGACGGTGCGGGTGGCGTAGCTACGCCGTCCGCGAAAGCAGGTCGTCCCGCAGTTCGTCGGGGCCGTCCGCGACCGCGTCCGCCGCCGAGAGGTCCATCTCGGCGTTGGTCTCGGTGCGGTAGCCCACGGCCGTCATCCCGGCGCGCTTCGCGGAGCGCACGCCGTTTTTCGAGTCCTCGACGGCGATGCAGTCGGCGGGGTCGACGCCGACCCGCTCGGCGGCGTGTTCGTACACGTCCGGGGCGGGCTTGCTGTCGCCGTCGACGTGGTCAGCGCTGACGACCTCGTCGAACAGGTCGCCCAGGTCGAAGCGGTCGACGACCAGTTCGATCCACTCCGGCGGCGACGAGGAGACGACCGCGACCCGCAGGCCGCGCTCGCGGAGCGTCCCGACGAGGTCGCGGAAGCCGGGCATCAGGCTCACCTTCTCGGTGTAGAGTTCCTCGGCGGCGGACTCGTAGCGGTCGAGCCACTCCTCGCGGGACATCGCCACGTCGTAGTTGTCCGTCAGGTAGTCGTGGATCTCCCGGTAGTTGATCCCGGTGATCTCCTGCTCCGAGACGTCGCCGTCGGGGACCGCGGCGGGCAGTATCTCCTCGGTTTCGAGTTCGACCCAGTAGTCCTCGGAGTCGACGATCACGCCGTCCATGTCGAAACAGACGGCGCGCATCAGCGACCACCCCGGGACTCGCTCGCGTCGGTCGTCTCGCCTCCGGCGTGGGGCGTCGTCCGGTCGGGTCCGGCGGCGTCCGGTTCGTCGTCGCACAGCCAGCTATCGGTCGATCCGTACACGTCGGGGGCAAGGACGGCGAGCGACTAAAGCCGACGGGTAAGGGTGAACCAACGGGCGATTTATGTCCGTTCAGTTTACAGACGTATGACAGGTGGTCCGCGGCGGCGACGCCGCGGGCTTCGAAGGCCCCATGACCGACGACAGCCAGGAGGCGGCGTCGAACGGTGACGCCGGCGATACCGACCGGACCGCACCCGACAGGAGACGGGTGACGATCGCCGTCCGGTCGGGACTGTTGGGGACCCGGCGGCGACAGGCTGGGGCCGGGGTCCGGTACAGCGGGCTCGACGGCGGCTTCCGGGTCGCCGAGGGGGGCGACCGATGAAGCTCCGGACCCGGTCCGCGCTCCTCCTGCTCGCCATCGTCGTCGTGCTGGGGGCGGTCAACGTCGGCGCGCTGCTGTTCTACCAGGACCAACTCGTTCAGCAGGAGCGGGAGAACGTCGAGGGGACCGCCGGCGACGCCGCCGGCTCCATCGACGAACAGATAGAGAGCCGTAAGGACGAGGTCCAGTTGCTCGCGGCGAAACATCCGAACCCGAACCGCCTCGCCGACTCGGACCAGTTCCTCGAACGCACGTTCGACACCAGCCGGTACTGGGCGGCCCACGTCGTCGCCGCCAACGGCACGGTCGTCTCGGTGTTTGGCCCCTACACCGAGGAGAACCGGTCGGCGCTGCTCGGCTCGAACGTCTCGGACGAGCGGTACGTCCGGATCGCCCAGCGGACGGGCGCGCCGGCGGCCTCCCAGCCCCGGTCCGTCCCGACGCGGAACGCGCCCTCGGTATCGTTCGCGGCCCCGGTCCGCAACGACGAACTGGAGGTCGTCGGCGTCGTGGTGGCGCGGCTGGTCGTCAACGACCGGACGCTGTTCGGGATGTTGCCGGCGCTGCAGAACCAGGGCCAGCAGGCGGTCGAGGTCACAGATAGCGAGGGCAGGACCCTCGTCTCGCCGCTGTACGAGTTCGACCGGACGGTCGGCGCGTCCGCGACCGTCGAGGACCTCGGCTGGACGGTGACGGTGACGCGAAACCAGGGGCCGCTCAACCGGACGCTCCGCGAACTCGCGCTCATCCAGGGGCTCGGCCTGCTCGTCATCGTGGGCTCCGTCGTCGGCTTCGGGGCCTGGCAGTACCGCGCGAACCTCCGGCAGACCGAGCGGCTGCTGGACGGGTTCGACCGCATCCGCGACGGCGAGTACGGCTACCGGCTGGACATGGCGTCGGCCGAGGAATGGGAACAGATCAGCGACGGGTTCAACCACCTGGCGCAGGGGCTGGCCGTCCGGGAGTCCGAACTCCGCGAGCGCGAACAGCGCCTCGGCGTGCTCAACCGCGTGTTGCGCCACAACCTCCGCAACGAGATGACGGTCATCCTCAACTACGCGGAACTGCTCCGCGAACTGTCGGACCGCGACCGGATGGAGCAGGCGGCGGCGGCGATCGTCGAGGCGGGCCACGACCTCACCGACCTGAGCGAGAAGGCCAGGCAGATCGAGGCGGCGCTCGACGACGAGTCCCTCGGCCTCGAATCGCAGGACGTGGTCCGGATCGTCGAGGGCGTCCTCGACGACCTCCGCGAGGAGTACCCCGACGCCGAGGTGACGCTGTCGGCCCCGGCCCGGCAGCAGGTCGCCGCCATCGGGTCGCTGTGGATCGCCGTCCGCAACGTCTGTGAGAACGCGCTCGAACACAACGACGCCGACGAGCCCCGGGTCGACGTGACGGTCGGGACCGAGGAACGCGACGGCGGGACCCGCGTCACCGTCGCCGTCGCCGACAACGGCCCCGGGATCCCGGACCAGGAGAAGGCCGTCCTCGTCGAGGGCGAGGAGACGTCGCTCCAGCACGGCAGCGGCCTGGGGCTGTGGCTCGTCTACTGGGTCGTCGACAAGTCCCACGGGAACCTCGCCTTCGACGGGAACGACCCCCGCGGGTCGGTCGTCACGATCGACCTCCCGGCGAGCAAGCCCGAGGAGTACTCCCCCTCCGCGCCGGACGTCACGACCGACGACGGCACCGCGGGGACGACCGGCGACTGACTGCGGTCGACCGTCGCCCCCGCGTGCGGTCGCGGCGCGGTCCCGTCTCAGCCCCGCCCGCGCCGCCGGAGTGCGGCGAACGCCAACGCGACGAGCGCGACCAGTGCGGGCAACGCCCCGAACCCGTCGAGCGCCGTCGACGACCCGCCGTCGCTCCCGCCGCCGTCGCTCCCGCCGCCGTCGCCGCTTCCGCCGCCGTCAGCGCCGGTGTCGTTTCCGCCGTCGGCGTTCGGGTCGGTGACGTTGACCCGGCCGGCGGTGACGTTGTTGACCTCGACGGAGTAGGTGCCGGCCTGATCGATCTCCTGTTCGAACACCAGTACCCGCCTGCTGTCGGCGGCGACGGTCACCGTCTTGCGGTCGACGACCGTGTCGTCCAGCAGCAGGTTCGCGGTGAACGCGCCGTCGGCCCGACCGGTGTTGTCGATGGTCACCTCCACGCCGGCCGCCTCGCCGACCCGCACCTCGGAGATGGACACCGCGGCGTCGACCAGTTCGAACTGCGGCTGGTTGACGGCGGCGACGAAGTCGGACAGGCCGGGCGAGACGCCGCGGTAGCGGTAGTGGGTGGCGGTCTCGCCGACCAGCGTGGTCTCCAGCCGGGTCCACTCGCCGTCGACCTTCCGGTGTAACACCACGTCCTCGGGGCTGACGTTCCGTGCCTCGACGGACGCCTTGCTGACCCGGAAGGTGAACGACACCCGCGAGATGTTCTCGTCCGCGACGGTGTGGCTGACGTTGACGTAGCCGACCGCCGCCGTGTTGTTCGTCTCGTTCGGGGTGAACTCCCCGGTCGTGTCGAGGCGCTCGTCGTCGCTGGTGACGTTCAGGGAGTAGTTCCCGCCGCGCTCGACGCTCAGGTTGACCTCGTCGACGCTCGCCCTGTCGTCGCGCGACTCGGGCGTCGAGACGTTCACGGCGACGCTGCTGTCGGCGCTCGCGTTGTTCACGTCGATCGAGACCTGCGAGGTGTCGTTCTCCTCGGTCGCGTCTATCTCGACGCGCGTGTTCGTGTTCGACAGCCAGACGCTGGTGACGGGCCGCCGCGGGTCGTTGGTCCGCAGCTTCAGGATGGCGGATTTCGTCCCCGCGGTGGTCGGCTCGAACCCGAGCGTGACGGTCCGCTGCTCGCCCGGTTCGAGCGTGACCGGCGTCGTCGGGCCGGCGAGTTCGAACGAGCCGGGGTCGGCCCCGACGACGTCCGCGTTGGCGACCCGGAGCGTCCCGTCGCCCCGGTTGGACAGCGTGACGGTCGTCGTCACGGCGTCGCCGAGCGTGACGTTCCCGAAGTCGACGGAACTCCGGCTGACGGCCAGCCGGGGCCGCGTGGCCGTCCCGGACAGCGGCACGTCCAGCCGCGTGCCGGCGTCGGTTTCGATTCCGAGTTGTGCCGCCTTCGCGCCCGTGGAAGCGGGCGCGAACTCGACTTCCACCGTCCGGCTCTCGCCGGCGGCGAGCGTCCCCGCCCCGCCGCCGGCGACGACGGCGAAGGCGTCCGCGTCGCTCCCGGAGACGTCGACCTCCGTCAGGTTCGCCGGGGCGTTGCCGGTGTTCGAGACGGTGACCGACAGCGTCGTCGCGTTCCGGATCCGGGTGTCCTCGAACGACAGCGACCCGGGCTCGATGCCGAGGTCGCTCTCGACGGCGGTCGCGGCGGCCGACACCGTCACCGTACCGCGGTCCGTGTCGTTGGTGTCGAACTCGACCGCGCCCTCGTACGCGCCCGGCGCATCGGCGCTGAACGTGAGCGTCGTGCGGGCGCTCTCACCGGGGGCCAGCGCGTCCGGCGTGTCGTCGGCGAGGGCGAACGTCCCGTTGTCGCCCGACGCCGCGGCAGCCAGCGACAGCGGGCCGGTGCCGACGTTCCGGACGACGACGGTCGACTGCACCTCGGCCCCGGTGGCGACGCTGCCGAACTCGACGCCCGTCGGCTCGACGGCCACCGCGGGGACGCCCTCCGCGCTCCCGGACAGTCCGACCGTGCTGGACCCGCCATCGGCGGTGTTGACGACCAGTTCCCCGTCGAAGGTCCCGGGTTCGCTCGGGTCGAACCTGACCCGGAGGGTGCTGGTCTCGCCGGGGTCGAGCGTTCTGCTCCCGGCGCTGGTCACGAACGCGGCGTCGCCCCGGGTCCCGACGCTGGTGACGGTGCCGGTCGCGTTGCCGCCGTTGGTGACGGTCACCGACGCCGTCGTGGCGTTGCCGACGGTCGTCGTGCCGAAGTCGACGTCCGACTGGTCGACCCCGACCGAGGACGCACCGGTCTCTCCGGTGTCGTTGCCGCCGTCGGTCGCGTTGCCGTCGTCGGTGACGTTCTCCTCGGTGGTCGTGTCGTCGGTCCCGTCGTCGTCGTCCACGACGACACCGCCACCGCCGCCACCGCCGCCGCCGGCTTCCACCCCTTCACCGGAGAGGGGCACGGTCAGCGGCGGGCCGAATGCGGGCTCCGGGTTCGCGAAGACGAGTTCCCCCTCGGCCGTCCCGGTCGAGGACGGGGCGAACTCCACGGTCACCTCGCGGCTCTCGCCGGGTTCCAGCGAGAACGGCCCGCCGCCGCTCGTGACGGCGTACGCCGACGAGCCCTCGACGACGGTGTCGTTGACCGCGAGCGGCGCGACGCCGTCGTTGGTGACGGTCACCGTCTCCGTCGCGGTGCTGTCCGTGTCGGTGTCGGGGAACGACACCGACCCCGGCGACACCGCCGTGCGGGCGAGCGTGAGCGTGTAGTTGGCCGGGCCGGAGAGCGTCGCGTTCCTGACTGCGGGCGCGGGCGTGTAGGCCGTGCTGTTGAGCGGCGGCTCCGCCGCGAGCGTGACGTTGCCGGCGAGTTCGACCCCGTCACCGGGTTCGGCGTCGGCCAGCGTCACGTCGTTCGGGAGTTCGAAGTCGTCGGTGAGGGAAAACGGCTGTAGCGTGCCGTTCGCGTCGGTCTGGAACGGGATGCCGTCGCCGATGCCCGACTCGGGCGTGTGGGCGACCGCGACGAGCGCGCTCTCGACGGGCGCGCCGACGCCGTCCTCGACGGTCACGTCGACGACGTGGCCCTGCGGCAGCGTCTGGACGCCCAGGTCGGCGGTCCCGTCGCCGACGGTGAACGGGCCCGTGATGTAGAAGTCGGGGACGCCGTCGGGCGTTCCCATGGTGCCGTTCTGGAGCAGGCTGACGGCGTAGGTCCCCGGCTCAACGTCGGCGACGGCGTAGCCGCCGCTGTCGTTCAGTGCCGCCGTGTAGGTCGGCACCTCGGGGCCGCCGAGGATGACGGTCCCGTTCGCGACCGGCGATCCGTCGGCCGCCTGCAGCGACCCGGTGACGTTCGCCGTCGCTGCGGTCCCGGAGAGGGGGACGGTCAGGGGCGGGCCGTTCGACGGTTCGGGGTTCCCGAAGACGAGCGCCCCGTCGTACGTCCGGGGTTCCGCCGGGTCGAACCTGACGGTCACGTCGTGGCTCTCGCCGGGGGCCAGGGTGAACGCCCCGCCGTTCTCGACGGCGAACGCCGGCGAGTCCACGGACGCCCCGGCGACGCTCATCGGGTCGTCGCCGTTGTTGGTGACCGTCACCGTCTCGGTAGCCGTGTCGTTCGTTCCCGTGTAGGGGAAGGAGACGGACCGCTGCGAGACGGCCGTCCGGTTGACCGTGAACTCGTAGCTCTCGGCCCCATCGACCGTGTCGTTGATCAGGTTGCGCTCCGGTGCGTACGCGGTGCTGTTGCGCGGCCGAGTCGCTCCGACGCTGACGTTGCCGGCGAGTTCGATGCCGGGCGAGGAAGCGTTCGGCGCGCGCAACACGCCGCTTTCGTTCGCCGGGAGCGGGATGGCGTCGCCGACGCCCTCCGCGGGCGTGTGGGCCACCACGACGGTCGCGCCGGGGACCGGTTCGTTGCGCCCGTCCGTGACGCTCACGTCGACCACGGACGCCGACGGTACCGGCGCCGACCCGAGGGCGCGGTCGTCGGTCGCGTTGACCCGGTCGATGATGTACACGTCGGGGACGCCGTCCTTCACGACGCCGATGGTCTCGGTCTGGATCAGGCCGATGTCGTACGTGCCGGGTTCGACGTTGGTGAGGGCGAACCCGCCGCTGTCGTTCAGCCGGACGTCGTACGTCGGCAGGTTCTCGCCGCCGGCGACGACCGTCCCGTTCGTCACCGGATCGCCGTTTGCGTCCACGATCGACCCCGTGACGTTCGATCCGGTGGTGGTCCCGGCGAGGGACACGGTCAGGGGCGGGCCGTTCGACGGTTCGGGGTTCTCGAAGGCGAGTTCGCCGTCGTACGTCCCGGTCGACGACGGGGCGAACTCGACGGTCACCTCGTGGCTCGTACCCGGTTCCAGGACGAACGACCCGCCGCCGCTCGTGACGGTGTACGCCGGCGAGTCGACGGACGCGCCGGCGACTTCCATCGGGCCGTCGCCGTTGTTGGTCACCGTCACCGTCTCCGTCGCGGTGCCACCGGCGGCCGTGCTGGGGAAGGAGACCGACCGCGGCGAGACGGCCGTCCGGTTGACCGTGAACTCGTAGTCACGGGGGCCCTCAACCGTGTCGTTGATCAGGTTGCGCTCCGGCGCGTAGGCGGTGCTGTTTCGCGGCCGGGTCGCACCCAGGGAGACGTTCCCCGCGAGTTCGATCCCGGGCGTGGTGGCGTTGGGCGCGCGCAACACGCCGCTTTCGTTCGCCGGGATCGGGAGGCCGTCGCCGACGCCCTCCGCGATCCTGTGGCCGACCAGAACGGTGGCCCGGGGAATCGGATCGCCGCCCCCGTCGGCGACGCTCACGTTGACGACGTGTGCGGCCGGGAGCGACTGCTCGCCGACGTCGGTGACCTCGCCGGTGGCGTCGACCCGGGCGAAGAAGTACACGTCGGGGACGCCGTCCTTCACGACGCCGATTGTCTCGGTCTGGATCAGGCCGACGCTGTACGTGCCCGGTTCGGCGTCCGGGATGGTGAACCCGCCGCTGTCGTTCAGCCGGGCGGTATACGTCGGCAGGTTCTCGCCGCCGGCGACGACCGTTCCGTTCGTCACCGGATCGCCGTTTGCGTCCACGATCGACCCCGTGACGTTCGTCGGCCGTTCGAGCGTGAGCGTCACGTCTTGGGGACCGTCCACCGTCAGGGAGGTTCCGTTCCCGTCGTAACTCGTGTTCGGCGGCGGCGTCACGCTCACCTGGACCTCGCCGGCGACTTCGACGCCGGGGCGGCCGTTCGGCGGGTGGACCATCCGACCCATCGCGTCGGTCGGCGGCCCCGTCTCGGACCGGTAGCCGTAGAAGGATATCCCCGGGGCGACGTTCACGTCGCGCAGTCCCACCCGGGCGTCCTCGAGCGGGGACCCGGTTCCGTCCTCGACGGTCACGTTCAGGACGCTGCCCGAGGGCACGGTGAAGCTCCGCGCGGTGTCGTTGGCCGTGGTGACCGTGTCGAGCACGGCGAAGTCGGCCACGCCGTCCCGCGGGAACGCGGTCGTCGAGTCCCGCTGGACCGGCCCCTGCCAGTAGGCCACGCGGTACGTCGTGTTCGGGTGCACCGAGGCGGAGAACGACCCCGCGTCGTCCGTCGTGACCGACACCGTGTCCCCGGTGGAGCGGTTGAGCAGGAGCACCGAATCGTTCACCGCCGCCGACTCGTTCGGGTACGTCACCGACCCGTTGACGGTCACCCTGTTGCTCTCGGACAGCGTGAGGGTGACGCTCCGGTCGGCGTCGACGGTCAGTTCCCTGAACGCCGTCTCGTAGGTGTCGTTTTCAGGACCTCCCACCACGAAGACGCTCCCGTTGACCTCGACGCCGGCGGTCGCGGCGTCGTCGGGCGTCCAGACGCCGTTCGCGTCGGTAGTGCCGGAGATCGGTACAGACGCACCGTCCCGGAGATGGACCACGTCAACGCTGACGTTCTCGACCGGGTCGCCGGCCTCGTCTTCGACGGTGACGTCCAGCTGGTTGCCCCTCGGGACGGTGACGTTCTGGACGTCACCGTCGGCGTACGACCTGTTCGCGACCGCGTAGATGTCGGCGACGCCGTCCCGCGGGAACAGACCGCCCGACCCGTTGAGCTGGTAGTACTGCACCTCGTACGTCGTCCCCGCGGTGACCGACACCGAGTAGTCCCCGGTGTCGTCGGTCTGCGCGTCGGGGTTGTCGCTCCGGTTCGCGAAGAACGACAGTCCGTCGCCCGACAGCGCCGTTCCGTCGGGACCGACGACGGTCCCGCTGACGTTCGCGGTCGCCGCCGCGTCGACGCTCCCGGTGGTTGCCGCGCTGTTCGCCTCGGCCGCCGTGGTCGCCCCGGCGGCCGCCGCCGGGGGCGCAAACGCCGCCCCGACCATCAGCAGCACCAGCGCCACTGCGGTCACTGTGCTGTGTGTGATCGCGCCCCGGCCGCCTCCGTTCGAAGCCATCGTTCGAGGTGTTCCCTTGCTCATAGTGCTCCCGCGATGTGCTATCGCCGCTCCTGTCGATGCAGTGCTATTTGTAAACATTTTACAAAAAACGTTTGGCCGATTGACGATCGTTTCCGCCGTCAGTGGGGCGACTTCGGCGCGGAACCGCTCCCCTCCCGAGCTCCGGAGGGCGGAGATTTAAATAAGACAGCCTGAATATGTCACACGATGACAGGCAGGCTGTCGGCCCCCGGCGAACCGTCGCGCCGCCGCGTTGTCGTCAGGTGTGACGGCGGCGAGCCGGGCGGGACGCTGTTCGACGCCTTGCCCGACCCGGCCGTCCGGTACGCGGTGTGCGACGGGACGCCGACCGTGGCCGCGGCTAACCGGGCCTACCGGGAGCGGTTCGGCGGTGAGCCGGCGGGGGAGCCGCTCGCGGACCGGCTCGGGACGGACCTCGCGGCGTCGTCCGACGGGGCGGCCGCGGGGGACGAGGACCCGGTCGGAGCCGCGACGGCGGCCGCCGCCGACGGCGACCCCCACCGCACGGTCGTTCAGGTGCGGCGCGACGGGACGCCCCGCGACTACCTGTTGCGGACCGTCCCGACCGACGGGGCCAGCGGCTACGTCGTCCTGACCGACGTGACCGAGCAACGCGACCGCATACGGGCGCTGAGCGCCGAGCGCGACCGCCTCGGCGAGTTCGCGTCGATCGTGAGCCACGACCTGCGCAACCCGCTGGAGGTGGCGAACGTCCGGCTCGAGGCCGCCGAACGGACCGGCGAGTCGGTCCACTTCCGCAAGGTCGAGACGGCCCACGAACGGATGGAGCGCATCATCGAGGACGTGTTGACGCTGGCACGTCAGGGCCGGGTCATCGACGAGGTCGAAGCGGTCGACCTCGGCGCGGTCGCCCGGGAGGCGTGGGACTCGGTCGCCGCCGACGGGGCGACCCTCTCGGTGCGGACCGACGCCGTCGTCGAGGCCGACCCGAAGCGCCTCCGGGAACTGCTCGGCAACCTGTTCCGCAACGCCGTCGTCCACGTCGGCGACGACGTGACGGTCGCGGTCGGCGACGCCGACGGCGGGTTCTACGTGGTCGACGACGGGCCGGGGATCGACGGGGAAGCGAGCAAGTCCGTGTTCGAACCGGGCGTCTCCTCCCGCCGGGAGGGGACCGGGCTCGGGCTCTCGATCGTCGAGCGGATCGCCGAGGCCCACGGGTGGACGGTGAAACTCGCCGACGGCGACGACCAACTCGGGGGTGCGCGATTCGAGTTCGGCGGCGTTACTGAGCCGACGGCGTAGGCTCGGCCCGGGTTGGGGCGGCGAAGGTCAGACGCGGTCGATGTCCTTGAACGCGACGTTCAGGTCGTCGAACTCGTCCAGCGAGTCGTCCATCCGTTCCCGGAGTTCGTCGGCCCGGGCCTCGAGCTTCTGGTACTCCTCGTTGCGCTCCAGTTCGGCCGGCGACTTGTCCTCCTCGAGGATGCTCTGTTTCGCGGTGATCGAGAAGTACTCGGAGACGGCGTCCTGATACTTCGCGGCCTCCAGTTGCTGGTCGATGGCGTCGTAGAGCGCGTCCCGCTCGACGGGCTTGCAGAGGTAGTCGTCGAACGGCATCTCCATCACGTCGAAGTCGGGCGTCACGGCGGTCACCATGATCACCCGGACCCCGAGGTCGGCCGACCGGACCTCCTCGAGCACCTCGTCGCCGGACACCTCGGGCATGCGCCGGTCGAGCAACAGCACGTCGACCGATTCGTCGACGGTTTCGAGCGCCTCCGAGCCGCCGTAGGCCGTTTCCACCTCGTACTCCAGTTCAAGCCGCATCCCGTAGGCGTCGGCGACTTCCGGCTCGTCGTCGACGACCAGGACCGTCGGCTCGGACTCGCTTCCGGACATATGTTCCAATAAAGGTCAACGAATACTTATTAAGTTTTGTACACTCGTGGAGCGTCGAACGAGCGGTCGACGCGGGCGTTCGCGACGGTCGCCCCGCGCCCGGCCGCGTACGTCGCGCCGTCCGAGCGTTTAAATCGGAGCACGCGACCAACCGGGGCCATGTCCGCGACGGACTCCCCCGACGCCCCGATCCGCGTACTGGCCGGCGACTGCACCGTCGTCTACGACGGCGACGGCCGCGAGGAGCACCGCGGCCGCGTCACCGTGGTCGTCAAGCCCGACAACACCGTGCTGGTCCACGACGCCGACGGCTACCAGCCCGTCGCGTGGCTCACCCGCGCCGACGCCGTCGCCTGCTCGCGGGACGGCGACTTCGCGGTCGACGCCCGGGCCGGCGACCGGCGGCTCCGCGTCGTCGCCCACGCCGAGGACGGGTTCGCCCGCTACCCGGCCAGCGAGGCCGGCACGCCCGTCGGCGACTGCCCGGACTGCGGGCAGCGACTGGTCCGCACCGGCGGTGCCGTCACCTGCCTGGGCTGTGGCGACCGCTACGGCCTGCCGACCGGCGCGACCGTCACCGACGAGCGCTGCGACTGCGGGCTCCCCCGGCTTCGGGTCGAGCGCGGCCAGCCGTTCGACGTCTGCCTCGACCGGGACTGCGACCCGCTGGACGAGGCGGTGAAAAACGCCTTCGACCGCGCGTGGGACTGCCCGGACTGCGGCGACGACCTGCGGATCCTCCGGCGGGGCGGCCTGCTCGCGGGCTGCGACGGCTACCCCGACTGCGACGCCAGTTTCTCCCTCCCGGCCGGCACCGTCGTCGGCGACTGCGACTGCGGCCTGCCGCTGTTCGAGACCGGCGGCGGCCGGCGCTGTCTGGACGGGACCTGCGAGGCGTGACGGCCGTCGACGCGGTGGCTCGCCCGAGACGCCCCGTCCCCGACCGCAGTCCATATCCCCCCGGGCGGCCGATCCACCCGCATGGACGGACACATGCGGGACGGCGTCGTTCGCGTCGGCGGCGACGCCAGACAGCGGTTCCACGACTCGCGGGGGTACGGCCGCCCGCTCGGCGGCAACGAGGTCGCGCTCGCCCGCGTCGAGGCCGCCCACCTCCTCTTCCGGGGCGACCTCGACGCCGTGGACGGCGCGTCGTTCCGCGAGTTCCTCGCGGCGGCGGACGACCCCGGCTTCGCCGTGCGCTTCCTCGTGTACGCCGACCTCCGCGAGCGGGGGTTCTACCTCTCTCCGGCCCGGGAGGACTGGGTGCCGGACCCGGGCGAGGCCGACTTTCACGTCTACGCCCGCGGATCGGGGCCCGGCGACGGCGACGTGGCGTACCGCGTCCGGGCGGTCGGGGAGCGCGAGCCGGTCCCCGCGGCCGACCTGGGCGACTGCGTGCTCGCGGTCGTCGACGAGGAGAGCGAGGTGTCGTACTTCGACACGGGCCGCCCCGACGTGGACGGGGAAAGCGGCACGGACCTGCCCGAGGGCGTCCCCGCCGCCCTGCTGTCGGACCGCGTCGTCTGCTGGACGCCGCCCGCCGCCCTCCACGAGCGCGGCTTCTACGGGCAGCCGCTCTCGGGGCGCGAGGACGACCGCGACGCCGTCCAGCTGTCGCTCGTCGAGGCGGCGTACCTCGCGGACCGCGGCGCGCTGGCGGTCGAGCGCGCGGCCGTCGTCGAGCGCGGCCGGGCCGTGGAGGGCGACCGGTTCGACCGCCGACTGCGGGCGTACGCCGCCCTGCGCGACCGCGGCGTCGTCCCCAAGACCGGCTTCAAGTTCGGCGCGGACTTCCGGACGTACGCCGCCGTCGAGAGCGTCGACGACCTCGGGCACTCCGAGCGGCTGGTGCGGGTGCTGTCGCCCGGCCACGAGTTCGCGCCGCGGGACCTCGCGCTGGACGTGCGGCTGGCCGGCGGCGTCCGCAAGACGATGACGTTCGCGCTGGTGGGCGACGAGGGAGCGAGCGACGCGGAGACGGCGGCCGCCGGCGACGTCCGCTGGCTCTCGGTCGAGCGGCTGACGCCGTGACGCCCTCGGGCCGCGCCCGCTTCAGCCGCTGCGATCCGGCGCGCCGGCCTTCGCCGCCACCGCCGTGTACGCCGTCCCCGCGCCGTAGGTCCGCGCCACGTCGACGCCGTCGAACGCGGCCCGGAGCGCGCCGGGCACGTCGTTGTCCGGGTTCCAGTTCGCGACCCATCGCAGGCACCGCGATAGCAGGGGGTTGACGACCCGGAGCGGCCCCGACGGGACGGGCCGGAGGCCGAAGACGACGAACCGGCTGCCCGGTCGGAGCAGGGCGTGGACGTGTTCGGCCGTCGCCCGCGCGTCGGGCATCACGCCCATCGACAGCGACGCTATCGCGCCGTCGAACGACTCGCTGTCCAGCCCGACGCTCGCGGCGTCCGCGCGGACCACTGCGACGTTCTCCCAGCCCCGGTCGGCGACCCGCTTGCGAGCGCTCTCGACCATCCCGGGGCTGTAGTCAACGCCGACGACGCGCCCCTCGGGCCCCACCAGTTCACGCAACCGATCGAAGTTCACGCCCGGGCCGCACCCCACGTCGAGGACGGCGTCGCCCCGTTCGAGGCCGAGGCGGTCCATGGCGTCCTCGCGCATCGGTTCGAAGTCGCTCTCGCTCAGACGGTAATGGTCGCTCCAGCGGTCCCACACCCGGCGGTTCCGTTCGAGGTGTCGGCGCTCTGAGTCGTCCCCAGCGCCGGTCGGTCGACGCGCGGTCCCGCCGTCCGCTCGCCGCGACGGTTCACTCATACGCGAACGTCGGTCGGCCCGGGCGAGAGGTCTACTCCCGATATGTTTCGCGGATTTAAGTTATCGCGGCGAGTAGTCGGGCTCGTGAAGTCGCTGGAACTGGTCGTCGAACACGCGGCGGAGACGATCCACCCGATGCACGCGTTCGTCTGCGAGTCCCCGGCCGTCGAGCGCGAGGTGTTGCTGGAGGGCAAGACGGTCGACGGCGAGCGGACGCTGCTGTTCTACGTGGAGGGCGACCACGAGGCGTACGAGGCGACGCTCGCGGCGCAGGACGCGGTCGCCGAATACGATGTCCGGCCGGACAGCGACGGCGAGTTCTTCGTGTACGTCAGCTCGTCGAACAGCGACCGGGAAGCGACGCTGATCGAGGCGTTCGCCGGGGACGCCGTCGTGGTCGTCCCGCCGGTCGAGTTCAGGGCCGACCGGACGATGCGCCTGACCGTCGTCGGCCGCGGGCCGGACCTGCGGGACCTGCTCGACTCGCTCCCCGAGGCGCTCGACGTCGACGTCCGCTCGGTCGGCCCGTTCACGCGGGGGCTCAGCCCGTCGCTCACCGAGCGGCAGCGGGAGGCGCTGGTCGCCGCGCGAGGGGTCGGCTACTACGAGGTCCCGCGTGAGGGCGGCGTCGAGGCCGTCGCGACCGAACTCGACTGCGCCGTCTCGACGGCGTCGACGCTCCTCCGGCGCGCGGAGTCCCGGCTGGTCGCCGACGCGCTCGGCGACCGCCCGTAACGCTCCGAAGCGAACGGTTTTTGCGCACGCCGCCGCCTTGTGACGACAATGACCGACGACGCTCCCGACGCGGACGTTCGCCCGGACGGCGGGACCGAGGCCGCAGGCGCCGACGACGTCGCGCTCGACCCGTGGGGCTCCTCGACGGTGTCGGACTACCGGAAGCTGTTCGAGGAGTTCGGCATCGAGGAGTTCGACGAGGTGCTCCCCGAGGTGCCCGACCCCCACTACCTGATGCGCCGGGGGGTCATCTTCGGCCACCGCGACTACCGGCCGGTCGCCGACGCGATGCGGGACGACGAGCCCTTCGCCGCGCTCTCGGGGTTCATGCCGACGGGCGACCCCCACATCGGCCACAAGCTGGTGTTCGACGAGATCATCTGGCACCAGGAACAGGGCGGCGACGCCCACGCCCTGATCGCCGACCTGGAGGCCCACAGCGCCCGCGGGCTGACCTGGGACGAGATAGACGAGCACGCGCGGGACTACATCCTCTCCCTGCTCGCGCTCGGCTTCGACCCCGACGAGGGCGAACTGTACCGCCAGTCCGACAACCGCGAGCTACAGGACCTCGCCTTCGAACTGGGCGCCGAGGCGAACTTCTCGGAGCTACAGGCCATCTACGACTTCGACGGCGAGACGGACGTCTCGCACATGCAGTCGGTCGTCACGCAGATGGCCGACATCCTCTACCCGCAACTGGACGAGCCCAAGCCAACCGTCATCCCCGTGGGCCCGGACCAGGACCCGCACATGCGGCTGGCCCGTGACCTCGCGGCGCGGATGCGGTTCTTCAAGGTAACCGAGGCGTTCGCCAGCTTCGAGGCCGACGACGCCGAGCGCGTCCTGCTCCGGCGGGCGTACGACGCCCGCGGGGAGTACGCCGAGGACACGGACCGCCCGCGCTGCGGCGAGGCGGCCGACTGGCTCCGCGCCGAAGCCGATCCCTCCGACGCCCGCGACTCCGTCGCCGAAAAGCTCGATTCGGCCGGCAAGGAACCGCTCCGGCCCCGGACCCGGTTCCTCGACCGGCAGGCGACCGGCGAGGCGTTCGACGCGCTGGTCGAGGCCGTCCCCGGCGAAAAGCGCGTCTACGACGAACACGTCGACGCCTTCGAACTGGACCACGCGGAGGCGGACGAACTCGCCCGCGAAGTCGAACTCGACCACGGCGGCTACGGCTTCCTGCCGCCGTCGTCGATCTACCACCGCTTCATGACCGGGCTCACCGGCGGGAAGATGTCGTCGTCGGTCCCGGCCTCGCACATCTCGCTGCTCGACGACCCCGAGGACGGCTACGACAAGGTCAAATCCGCCACCACCGGCGGCCGGACCACTGCCGAGGAACAGCGCGAGAAAGGCGGGAAGGCCGACGAGTGTCCCGTCTACGAGCTGTACGCCTACCTGCTCTCGGGCGACGACGACGAGTTCGCCAAGGAGGTGTACGACGAGTGCGTCGGCGGCGAGCGGCTCTGCGGGGGGTGCAAGGAGCAGGCCGCGGAGCTGATGGAGGAGTTCCTCGAAGAGCACCAGGAGAAACGCGAGGAGTGGGCGGAGAAGCTGGACGGGATCGACATCGACCTCGACTCGGACCGGAAGCGCGCCTGAGCTACCGGTCGGACGCGGGCCGTTCGACGTACACCGTCGGCCACTCCGGGCGCTCCTCTATCACCTCGTCGGCGTCGACCGCCTCCCAGTAGTCCCGCGGCTCCGCGCCGAGCACCGCGGCGACTTCCTCGCGCGTGAGCAGGTTCTCCCCGTCGCGGACGAGGTGGAACGCCTCCCGCTTTCGCTCGTCGAACTCCTCGCGGACGACCCGCTGCAGTTCCTCGGTCGGGTAGTTGACGACGAGGTGCCCGCCCGGGCGCACGCGGTCGTACAGCGCCCGGAGCGCGGCCTCCGGGCCGGCGACGAAGTACAGCGTGGCGACGCAGTACACCACGTCGAACCGCCGGTCGGTCGTCAGGTCCGGCAGTTCGTCGACGGCGAACGAGAGGTTGTCGAGGCCCCGCTCGGCCGCGAGGCGGCGGTTGTCGCGGACGACCGTCTCCGAGAGGTCGTAGCCGTACACGTCGAGGTCGGGGAACCGCTCGGCCAGCGCGAACGGGACGACGGCCGGACCGCAGCCGAACGACGCGAGGTCGGCCGGGCGGCCGCCCGCGGCGTCGCCGTCCGCGACGCGCTCGACGAACCGCGCCAGCAGGTCCGCCATCTCCTCGCCGGCGAGGTACGCACAGCGGTCGTAGTCGGCCTCGCGGTAGAACCGCTCCCAGTCCATCGCCCGGGGATCCGCGCCCCGGGGAGGTAAAGCGCGGGGGTCCTGACCGGTGCACGCAACGTTTTTACCGCCCGTGTCACGATCTAACGCCATGGCATCCGAACCCCACGCGAGGCGTCCCGCCAGCCAGCCGCAGGACGGACCGGGGTTCGGCTTCTTCTTCGCGGCCTGACCGGGCCGCGGACTCCGCGACTGTGGCCGGACGGCCGCGGCGGACGAAACGACCCGTCCCGAACCGGAATCGGTATCCGACGAACGCGAGGTAACTCTACCAAATGAAGCTACCAGGATCACAGGTCGCGGTGTTGGACGCCGCGAGCGCGAACGAGGCACGGACGATAGGACGGATCGCCGAGGACGCCGGCCTCGCCGTCGAGACGGCGACGGGGGCCGCCTTCGAACTCGCGGAGGCAGGGCTGGTGGCCGTCGACGAGCGGACCGACGAGCGCGTGGCGCTCACCGACGAGGGCGAGACGTACGTCGCCGAGGGCCTGCCAGAGGTCCGCCTGTACGAGGCGGCCCGCGACGCCGGCGCGGCCGATGACCCCGTCGAACTCGGGCGAGTCATCGGCGAGTCCGGACTGGAGGGCGGCGAGGTCGACATCGCGCTGGCGAACTACGCCCGGAAGGGCTACGGGACCGTCGAGGGCGGCGAGATCGCGGCCGACCCGGACGCCGACCCGGACGCGGACCCCGAGGCCGCCGCGCTGGCCGCGCTGGCCGACGGCGAGACCGACGCGGCCGCGCTCCCGGGCGAGGGCGACGACGTCGACCAGCTTGAGCGCCGGGAGCTAGTCGAACGCAGCGAATCGACCGCCCGCTCGGTGACGATCACCGACGAGGGCGTCACCGCGCTGATGGAGGGCGTCGAGGCGGCCGACGCGGAGGCGGTCGGCCAGATCACGCCCGAACTGATCACCAGCGGGGAGTGGCAGGACGCCGAGTTCGCGGAGTACAACGTTGAGGCCGACGCCGCCGAGATAGCCGGCGGGAAAGAGCACATCCTCCGGCAGACCGCGAACCGCGTGAAGGACACCCTCGTCGGGATGGGCTTCGCGGAGATGGAGGGGCCACACGCCGACGCGGAGTTCTGGATCAACGACTGCCTGTTCATGCCCCAGGACCACCCCGCCCGGACCCACTGGGACCAGTTCGCGCTGGAGAACCCCGCCGAGATAGACGACCTGCCCGACGACCTCGTCGAGCGCGTCCGCGACGCGCACCTGCACGGCGTCGGCGAGGACGGCGAGGGGTACCACTCCCCGTGGACCGAGGAGGTCGCGAAGGGGATCGACCTGCGGGGCCACACCACGTCGCTGTCGATGCGCTACCTCTCGGGCCACGCGCAGGGCGACCTCGAACCGCCCGAGCGCTTCTTCAGCGTCGAGAAGGTGTACCGCAATGACACGCTCGACCCGACGCACCTGCTGGAGTTCTTCCAGATCGAGGGGTGGGTGATGGCCGAGGACCTCTCGGTGCGCGACCTGATGGGGACGTTCACGGAGTTCTACGAGCAGTTCGGCATCACCGACCTGGAGTTCAAGCCACACTACAACCCCTACACGGAGCCGAGCTTCGAACTGTTCGGCACCCACCCCACGACGGGCGAACTGGTCGAGGTGGGCAACAGCGGGATGTTCCGCGAGGAGGTGCTCCGGCCGCTCGGCGTCGACTGCGACGTGATGGCCTGGGGGCTCTCGCTGGAGCGCCTGCTCATGCTGATGTACGGCTTCGAGGACATCCGCGACGTCCACGGGACGCTCGCCGACCTCGAACTGCTGCGGGACACGGAGGTGATCCACTGATGCCAGTCGTCGACGTCGACCCCGAGGAACTGCGCGAACTGACCGGTCACGACGAGAAGTCGGACGAGGAGCTGAAAGAGGACCTGTTCGGCCTCGGGCTGGAGTTCGAGGGCCGGACCGAGGACGACGAGTTCCAACTGGAGTTCGCGCCGGACCGCCTCGACCGCCTGTCGGTCGAGGGCGTCGCCCGCTCGCTGCGCTACCAGTACGGCGACGACCGCGGCGTGTACGTCCCCAACACCAACGACGCCGACTGGACGATCCAAGTGGACGAAAGCGTCCCGGACGAGCGCCCCTATGTCACCGGTGCCGTGGTCCGCGGCGTCGACCTCGACGACGCGGCGCTGGAGTCGCTCATCCAGCTACAGGAGAAGCTCCACGCGACGATGGGCCGCAAGCGCGCGAAGGGCGCCATCGGCATCCACGACCTCGCAATGCTGAAGGGGGGTTCACCCGGGAGCGAGGGCGGCAAGTCGATCCGCTACACTGGGGTCGAGCCGGACGGCGACCGCTTCGTCCCGCTCGACAGCAACAGCGAGATGACGCCCGCGGACGTGCTCACGGACCACCCGACCGGCGAGACGTACGCCGACCTCGTCCGCGAGTACGACCGCTATCCGGCGATCTACGACGACATCGGCCTGTTCTCGTTCCCGCCGGTGATCAACGGCAAGCGGACGGAGGTGACGACCGACTCCCGGGAGCTGTTCGTCGAGATGACCGGGACGGACCAGTGGACCATCGACCGGATGCTCTCCATCGTCTGCTACGCGCTCGACGCGCGCGGGGCGACGATAGAGGAGGTTGCCGTCGAGTACTCCGACCGCGATCTGGTCCGGCCCGACCTCTCGACCCGGGAGAAGTCCGTCGCCCACGAACGGATCGAGAGCCTCATCGGCGTCGACTTCGACCCCAAGGAGGTCGTCGACCTGTTCGAACGCTCCGGGCTCGACGCCGACACCGACGACGAGGACGACCGCCTCGTCTACGAGGTCGAGGTCCCCTCCTACCGCGTCGACGTGCTCCACCCGCTCGACCTGGTCGACGACGTGGGGCGGGCGTACGGCTTCAACGACCTCGAACCGAAGTACCCCGAGGTGAGCACGGTCGGCGGCCGCCACGACCGCTCGCGGCTGGAGGACGCCGC
This sequence comes from Halostella litorea, assembly GCF_004785955.1. Lineage (NCBI taxonomy): Archaea > Methanobacteriati > Methanobacteriota > Halobacteria > Halobacteriales > Natronoarchaeaceae > Halostella > Halostella litorea. The sequence continues at coordinate 1,454,258 of NZ_SJER01000001.1, forward strand.
GCGGAACCAGCTGGTCGGGCTCGGCTTCGAGGACCTGCTGAACTTCCACATGATAAGCGAGGCCGAGAACTTCGACCGGATGGACCTCGCGCCCGGCGACGACGCCGTCGGCGCGGCCGAGCCGGCGACGATCCGCGAGCCCTACAGCGAGGACTACACGATGCTTCGCACGTGGGCGCTCCCCTCGCTGCTGATGGTCCTGGAGAACAACACCCACCGCTCGTACCCCCAGGACCTGGCGGAGATCGGGCTCGCGGCACACGTCGACGACGCCGAGAACACCGGCGTCGCCGAGCGCCGCACGGTCGCGGGCGTCCTCGCCCGGCACGACGCCTCCTACGAGGACGCGAAGGCCCGGCTGCAGGCGATCGCACGGAACTTCGACGTCGAACTGGAGACGCCGCCGACCGACCACCCGACGTTCGTCGGCGGGCGGGTCGCGGACGTGGTGATCGACGGCGAGACGGCGGGCGTCGTCGGCGAGGTCCACCCCGCCGTGCTCGTCGAACACGACCTCGAACTGCCCGTGGCCGCCTTCGAGTTCCGGCTGGACGCGCTGGAGTAGCGCGGTCGCGGGGTTTTCGCGGCTACAGGTCCGCGCCGACGGCGTCCGAGACGTCGTCGAAACCGTCGCGGTCGAGCAGGTCGAGCAGCCCCTCGTTGATCCGGCGGGCAAGCGTCGGCCCCTCGTAGACGAGGCCGGTGTACAGCTGGACGAGCGACGCGCCGGCGCGGATCTTCCGGTAGGCCCCCTCGGCGCTGGAGACGCCGCCGACGCCGACGACCGGGACGTCGACGCGCTCGGCGACGAACCGGACCATCCCGGTCGCCTCCTTCTCGATGGGCTTGCCCGAGAGCCCGCCCTCCTCGACGCGGTTGGGGCTTCGCAGGCTCGCCGGGCGGTCGGTCGTCGTGTTGGTGGCGACCACGCCGTCGAGGCCGAGTTCGTCGACTATCTCCAGGGCGTCCTCGACGGCCGGCTCCGGGAGGTCCGGCGAGAGCTTCACCAGCAGGGGCGACGCGCCGGCGTCGACGAGTTCCCCGAGGATCGCCGCCATGGCGTCGCGGTTCTGTAGCTCCCGGAACCCCTCCGAGTTCGGGCAGGAGACGTTGACGACGAAGAAGTCGGCCCCCTCCGCGACCCGCTCGTACGTCCGGCGGTAGTCGGCCGGGGCGTCCTCGCTCGCTACCCGTTCGCTCTTGGCGACGTTGACGCCGATGGGCACGTCGACGGACGCGGCGGCGAGTCGCTCGCCGACGGCCGCGGCCCCCTCGTTGTTCAGCCCCATCCGGTTGACGAGCGCCCCGTCCTCCCGGAGGCGGAACAGCCGGGGTCGGGGGTTGCCGGCCTGCGGCTCGGCGGTGACGCCGCCCACTTCGACGTGGCCGAAGCCGAGGCTGGCGAGCGCGCTCGGCACCTCGGCGTTCTTGTCGAAGCCGGCCGCGACGCCGACCGGGTTCGGGAACCGGCAGCCGAACGCCTCGACGGCGAGACGGTCGTCGTCCGGGCTGCCGTACCGGGACGCCAGGAGGGACTCCGCCGGCGTTCCCTGTGCCAGTTTGAGGCCGCCGTGGACGGCCCCATGGGCGGTCTCGGCGGGTAGCCGGAACAGCAGCGGCCTGGCGGCGTCGTAGAGGTCCATCTGCCGTGATCAGGGCGGACGAACGGTATAAACCCCGCGAAGCGGTCGCTCCGCGTCCGAAAACCCGCGACGATACGGCCGTTCAGAACTCGTGTTCGACTTCGTCCTTGTCGGCTTTCTGAATGATGATCTTGTCCTCGCGGACGCGGACGAACACCTCGTCCCCGATCTCCATGCCAGCCACGGCCAGTTCGTCCTCGTGGATGTTGATGTGGACGTTGTGGTACTCGCCGTTTTCGTCTTTCGCACCACTCGGGCTGAGCTTCTTTTTCCGTACCATCGCGGTATCCTATCCCGACAGTCGCCACACGACATACTTAAGTGTTTTCTACGGTCGCGAACCGGAAACCGCCGCCCGGTTCCCCTCGCCCGATTCCGCGCGCGACATCACAGGGCCCTGATACGGGGGGTGTTTCCGCCGCTTTCCCCCCCGTTTTCGCCCGGATTCAGATCTTCGTTTATAAGTGATCCCCGCCGATCCCCCTCCTGTCGGGGATATATTTATATTGGGGAATGGGCTGGATTGACACGGAGGCAAAACCATGGTACGTGAAGACGGTAAGCGCAATTTCGCGCTGCGAGACAGCGGTGACGAACCGAGCGTGTTTTCGGGGAACACACCCCGGCAGGCCGCGCTGAAGGCGGCCCGCCGACTGGATCCGGCGTCCAGCGAGGACTCGGCCGACGAGACGGAGCTGCGGCTCCGCGAGAAGGGGACCGACAAGGTCCACATCTACGACGGCTGGGCCTGGGAGGAGGAGGCCCCCGACGACAAACCCGACTGGATGCCCCAGGAGATCACGGAGGCGAACGTCTCGAAGAAGGGCATCGAACACCTCGACGAGTGACGTCGGTCGTCACCGAAACCTACCACGTCTTTTGACGCGCGTCGCACGCGTACGCGAGTCGCAACCCCTATGCCCGTCGGCACCGCCAGCGTCGTGTGCGCGGTGACACCCGGTCCGACCCGACGTGCGAGCGCGGGATGACAGGCCGGCCTCCTGCCGTGCGATATTCCGTTCCGGGCAGCCCCGGCTCCGTTGCTCGCCGGTGGAACTCAGTCGCATGGTAGCGGTCCCCGCTGCCGGATCGCTTCGACGGCCTTTTCAGTACCCCGGCCATCGGAATGGAATGCGAAGGCGGCGGCGGTCACCGACCGCTCGTCGCATCCACGCCACATCGGTGGCCCCCTCCGGCCGTTCGCCGGCACGGAGGCAGGCACGTCGACCACTCGACGCCCGGCGTCGTTCGTCGCCGCTTCGACGAACCGACGCCCTTAAGTGTGATAGGGTCGTTCGATGTGGTGTACACGTCCGGAACACCCCGGCGTCGTCGTTCGGTTCGGTGCGCTGTTCGCGCGCCGACCGACTTCCGATGCCCTTAAGTGTGTAAGGGTGCTCGGATGTGATGCGGACAAAGCACAACGCGATCGGCGGGACGTTCAACTCGTCCCGTCACCCGGACTTCGAACGGGTCCGAAGGGCTTATATGCCCTCCGGGCGCTACACCTAAGTCCGGAAGGAGATGAGGATTCCACCCCTGCGGTCCGCCGTACACGATGGGATCTGATGTTAGCCTTGGTAGTTCGGTGCCACCCGGCCGGTCGGCGGCTCGGTGGGCACCGAGCACGGACCACGCAATATGGTGTATACTCTCTGAGTATACCCGCCAAGCCCCCCGGCCCTTGTGGCCGGGAACATTCCGGTTGATCCTGCCGGAGGCCATTGCTATCGGGGTCCGATTTAGCCATGCTAGTCGCACGAGTTCATACTCGTGGCGAATAGCTCCG